>CANPTW010000013.1 GCA_947577075.1 uncultured Oscillibacter sp.
GCAATGAACCAGCCATCGCTGGCTGCCATTCCGCCCCGCCCGAAGGGCCGGAAAAACCCCCCCGTCAGGGCCCCCCCATAATCTGCGCCGTCAGGTTCTCCGCGAACCGGGCCAGCCGCTCCTCAATCCCCGGCAGGGCCAGGGCCGCCCCGGCGTCGTTGGCAGTCTCCATCAAAATGGCCCCGGGGGGAAGCCGGAAGCCCTTGTTCATGCAAAGCGACGACACCACCTGGCTGGCCACGATGTCCCCGCCGGAGTAGCCGGAGACTACGACGGCAAAGACCGCCTTGTCCTCGAAGGACGTGGTCCGGTAGAGGGCCGTCAGGCGGTTTACGGCGGCGGTGAGGTTGGCGGAAAGGGCGTCGTTGTAGTTGGGGCAGAGGAGAACCACCGCGTCCGCCTCCCGGATGGCGGGGAAGACCTCCTGCACCATGACGCCGCCGTAAAAGCAGCCCCCCCGCTCCCCGAAGTGGAGGCAGGTGGTGTAGGCGCACCCGGCGCAGTCCTCCAGGGTCCCGTTCCGAAGGCCGAGCTCCCGGACCTCGCAGCTTCCCTCGATGCGCGCCCGGACCCGGCTCCAGAGATCCAAGGTGTTGGAGGTGGCCCGGCTGGAGGCGTGAAGGGCCAGGACCTTGGGCCGCTGCCGCCGGGGGGGCGTGAAGTTCAACACCCGCTCCGCCAGGTCCCCCACCGCCAGGCGGTAGGCCGCGTCCAGGTCACAGCCCGCGTTTTTCGCCTGGACGGCGAAGTTTTGGAGCCCTCCCACAGCCTCCACCAGGGGGCGGCCCGGGAACGCGCAGCCCGCCAGGTTGGCCGCCAGCACCAGGTCCCGCCCGGCGGCCTTGGTGTACAGCTCCCCGGCCCCGTCGATCACCACGCCCCCCACGCTGCCCCGGAGGCAGCCCGGGCGGTCCCGCAAAAAGGCCAGGAGGCCGCCCAGGCTCACGTTGAACCCGTTCTCCGGCAGGGAGAAGGCGAAGAGAATCCGCCGGTTCCGGAGGGGCTCGCCGTCCCCCGCAAACCGGAAGGGGACGCCTTCCAGGGCGGCGGCCAGCGTCCGGCCCAGGCGGCCCTCCAAGCAGCCGGGGCGGCCCGCGTGGAGAATCAGCAGCTCGCGTTCCATAGGGCCCCTCCTTCAGGAAATTTCGCGCAGCGCCCGCTCCGTCTCCCGGAGGCGGGCAAAGAGGGCGTCCGGCAGCTCCAGCGTCTCCAGCTCCAGGCCATGACGGGGCACAAAGCGGTTCCGGCACCCAAACCACACGCCCCCCAGGGGCGCCGAGGAGCAGTGCCACTCCCCCCGGAGGGTCAGGAGGAGCTGCAGCGCTCCCGAGGAGATGGCGGGGGCCACGTAGGGCTTGAAGCCCAGGTCCCGGATCCGGAGGTTGGCCTCCAGGGCCAGCCGGGTCAGCTCCCGGGAGAGGGCATCGTCGTAATGCCGGATGGAGTTGGCGACGACCAGGCCCTGCCCGTGGGGGCCGAAGACCCGGCCCTCGGTGAAAAAGGAAGCGAAGCGGGGGTCCCGCTTTGCAAAGTAGGCCGCCCGGGCGCTCATCACCCCCAGGCCGAAGCCCTGAACCTGCTCGGGGAGAAGGCCCAGGTGGTCCAGCTTCCCGTCCGGCCCCAGGTTGGAGGCCCGCCAAACCGCCCGGCACAGGGGGTCCACCGGGTCGCTGAGGACGGCGAAGAGCCCCCGGAAGCCCGCCGCCCGGGCCTGCCGGGCGAAGGACTCTGCCAGGGGGCGGTTCGCCTCCAGCTGGGCCATGCGCACGTCCTTCACGCCGCTGCCCACGGGGGGGATTGCCTTGGTGGCGGCGAAAACGAACACGTCGCAGTCGAAGAGCCGCTCCGGAGGAACCGCCTCCACCTCCGGCAGGGCGTCGTACTGCAGGGGGCAGGAGGAAATCTGGCCCATCTCCATGACCCACCGGGCCACGGCCTTCTCATTGAGGTCGTGGATGCCGATGGCGGAAAGGACGCCGGCGCCCTCCAGCTTCAGGGCGGTCAGCAAAATGCCTCCCACGTCTCCCACCGCCAGCAGGTGAAGGCGTTTTTTCCCGGGCCTGGGGGCGGCAAATTCCAATGCCCGCTCCCAGCGGGGATGGCGGACGTTGACCCCCGTCGCCGCCCCGTGCGGAAGGGCGGCCCGGACCGCCTCCGGCAGGGCCGGGGCCTCCCCCAGCCGCCGGGGGTCCAGCCAGCGGACGTCCGGGGGCTCCGCCGCCAGCTGCCGCGGGTCCGTGACCCGCCACGCGGCGGGGCCCAGGGCGGGGTCAAACTCCCTTTTGTACAGCAGGGTTTCTATCATACGCAGTGTCTCCTGTCATTTCAAAAGCTCCCGTATCCGGTCCAGCTGCCGGAGATCGCTCTCCAGGCACACCGAGGCGGAGAGGTTCGGGTCGTACCGCAGGGCCGCCCCCTTGTCCGGCGACAGGGGGAGGATTACCGCCTCGCTGAGCCGGGAGAGGATCAGGTTCCGGGAATAGCGCTCCCGATAGGCCCGCTCCAGGGCCAGGAGGATCTCCCGGCTGTTCTCAATGCAGGTCCGGGAGAAGCGGAACACCGCCTCCCGGCCGCACTCCCGGTAGAACCGGGGGGACGCGTAGGGCAGGATCAGGTTCACCGCCGGGGTCAGCCCCGGCACCGAGGGGACCGCCTTGTCCACGGCGTCCCCCCCGATGAAGGGGTACATGGTGGACTCCACAAACCAGGCCCGGAGGTCCGGCACGAAATAGACGCTGTCCACCGTCCGGCCCCGGGCGGCCATCAGGTCCCGCCCCCGGCCGGAGAGAAGGCCCACCACGCAGCGGTCAATTTCCAGCTCCTCCCGCCGGAAGAGGGGGTCCAGGGCGTTGATCCGGTTCCCGGTGTGGAGCAGGTCGTCCACCAGCATGACGGGGCGGCGGAAGGAGCGGATGGTCCGGATCTGGCTCTCCAGGGGGGCGTATCCGGGGAAGGGGGCGATGGAGAAGGAACGGAGATCCGGAGCATAGACCTTGTCGGTGTGAATGGTCTTGGTGACGGTGTTGGGCACGGCGTTTCCCCGGAGAATTTTGCCGAAGGGGACGCACATCTTGCGCCCCAGGACCCGGGGCGTCTGGGGCTCGGCGGGGACGCCGTTCTCCTCCGTCAGCTTCCGGACCAGGCGGTGATAGATGACCTCGGCGTTGAGGGACAGCACCAGGGACCCCGGGTACAGCCCGCAGATCGCCTCCTGCAGGCGGAGGTGGGCGCCGCGTATGGCGGAGAGGACCTGCCGGTCCGAGGCGAAGGGCTCCTTCAGCGTGGTGGGGATGTTCTGCACCAGCACCGCCGGGGACCGCATGTCCACCAGCAGAAGGGGCCGGGGCGTCCTCAGGTCCTTGCAGCGGACGAAGCCCTGGCGCTCCAGGAGCTCCAGGTCCTCCTCTCCGGCCTCGGCCCACCAGACGGCATAGCCGCAGTCCTCCTCCGCCGCCCGGGTCAGCACCTCCGTCAGCAGGAGCTGGCGGGCGTCGTAGTTCCCGCCGGGGGTGCGGACGGCCCAAAGGCCCGTCAGCAGCTGGACCCGCCCCGCCGTCCGGGTGCGGACCCAGTTGGCGGTGTCCTCGCTGCCGAAGGCGTCGTACAGCTCCCCGGAGTTGATGGTCCGGGCGGTCAGGAAGCCCAGGACCCGGGGCCGGGGCCCCGCGGCCCGGAGGAGGAAGACGCTGTCCCGGGGGTCCGCCGGGGGCAGGGGGCCCAGGGCCCGGACCAGCTCCTCCCAGAGGGCCCGGTCCGGCCGGTCCTCCCGGGCGAAGTCCAGGAAGCTGGCCCGGACCAGCTGCTTGTACTGGGGCTCCCGGAGGTAGAGGCTGTTGCGGTAAATCAGGTCCTGCACCGTGGGGTCCACCAGGTTGGACACGTCCCGGCCCAGGTCGATGTTCTCCCGGATGCGGGTGGAGCTGATGTCCTCCAGGTGGGTGGGCAGCTGGAGCTGGATCACATGGCCGGTGATGCAGCTCAGGTCCGCGTCGATCTCCCGGCCCTCGGCGTCGCTGGAGCGGCGGAAGACGATGTGGTTCAGGGAGTGGACGGACCCCTCCCTGGGGGCGACCCTATAGGAAGAGGCGTTGGCCACCACGTCGGAGCCCACCACGAGGTACAGCTCCCGGTCCCGGAACACCTCCCGCAGGCGGATCAGGTCCTCCGGCGTGGCCAGGTTCACCGGGATGTCATGGGGGAAGAGGTACACGTCGAACTCGTCGGCGACGGACATGCTGACGATCTGCCGCCGGATGAGGGAGGGCTGGGCCTTCTTGGACCAGGAGAACTCGTCCACGGCCAGATACACCTCCATCCCCAGGTCCCGGATGGCGGTGACGATGCCCTTGTGGGAGAGGGAAAAGGGGTCGAAGGTGCCGGGGAAGAAGGCGGCGGCCTTGCTGCGCCACTCGAAGACGAAGGGGCCGCTCTCGATCCGGTGGGCCACGGCGAAGCGGTAGATGTGGGACAGGGCGGCGGCGGTGTAGTAGAAGGTCAGCTCCTGCTCCTCCTGCTCCCCGATGAGGAAGAGGAGCTTTTTGGCCGTCAGGGTGAAGAGGGCCGTCTTCTCCCCATAGCTCAGCTCCCGGGAGGCGAACAGCCCCTCCCCCAGGACCCGCAGGGCCTCCTGCCGCACGGGCTCCATGCAGGAGGCCAGGCCCTTCAAGAGGAGGCCCGCCATCCGCCTGCGGCGGCGGTCCAGGGTTTCCTCCCCCTCCCGGAAGCGCTTTCCGTAGACCCGGTAATGCTCCAGCAGGGACCCCACGGTGCTGAGGGCCGCCGCCGCCACCTCAGCGCTGGAGGAGGAGAGGAAGCGCAGCAGCTCGTCCAGAATCTCGTCCAGCTCCCGGGGCGTGAGCCAGAGAAGGAACTGGCCCAGATAGGGGGGGATATACTGGGAAATCTGGGACTGCCCCGTCTCCAGGGCCTCGCACAGCTCCACGGCCACCTCGTTCCGCCGGGGCGGGGACAGCTGGGGGGCGATGTCCAGCAGGGCGTTGCCCGCCAGGCGGCGGACCACCACGTTCTCGCTGACCTTCATGAGGTTGGAAAAATGGGTGGCAATGTGGAAGGCGCCCACGGCCTCCCCCCGGCGGGCCTGGTCCAGCAGGTATTCCACGCCCACGGCCTTCAGCACCCAGGGGGTGGCCGTCTTCAGGTTATCCAGGAAGACGGCGCTGGCCGCCTCCCCCTGGTCCAGCAGCTTCCGGTGGCCGGACACGTCCAGCCCCAGGGCGCTCCCCAGGCGGAACTGGAGGTAGAGCAGCGGCGTGCTGGAACGGCAGTCCGCCGCCGCCACGGCCCGGGCGACGCCCGCCCGCTCCGGGGAGTCCCCCTCCAGCGCCGGCAGCAGGCAGCGGCAAAGCCGCATGGCCGCGGCCTTCTGGGGGGCCTCGCCGCTTTCCAGCCACCAGGCGGCGAAGTCCGCCAGCCGCCCCGCGTCCCGGCGGGCGATCCGCTCCATGGGCAGGTTCAGGGCCGTGTTCATCAGGGCGAAGGCCCCCTCGGCGTCCTCGGCGGCGGGGTCCTGATAGTGGCGGAAGAGGAGCTCGGCAAAGCGGGGGAAGTCCCCGTCCGAGCAGCCGCCCAGCAGGGCGTCCGCCGCGGTCTTGGCCTGGTAGCGGATCATGCTGATCTGCCGGGGGGTCAGGCGGCGGTCCGGGTGGATGAGCTTTTCCAGGTACTCCGCCCACAGCTCGAAGGGGCGCTCCTCCTGGGGGCTGGGGGCCGCGTCCCGGGGCAGCTCCTTCTTGTAGCCGGAGAGAAATTTGGAGAGGATCTGCCCCATCAGCCCCGCCGCCTGGCGGCGGATGTCCCCGTCCGGCTGGAGCAGCAGCTCATAGAGGAACTCCAGGGTCTGTTCCTTCTGCTCCACGGTCCAATAGGTGAAGTACTCCCGGAAGATGGACACATAGGCCCGGATGCGGGCGGGGTCCTTCTCCCCCCGGGCGGCCTCCAGGGTGCCCACGAACAGGCGCTCCCGGCTCAGGCGGTGCATCAGGCGGATGTTGTGGTCCACCGCCGTCCGCCGCAGACCCAGGACCACCTCGTCCTCGCTCATGAGGGCGGCGTCCTTCCGGGGCAGGGGCGGCCCGCCGGGGGTCCTCAGCGTCACATCCACGCCGAAGGTCTGGAGATAGCCCTCGAAATCCTGGAGCTTCACGTAGACGTAGCGGTAGCGCCGCCGCTTGGCCGCGTCCACGTCGTCCAGCTTGGAGAGGATGACGTCAAAGGCCTCCGCCAGGGAGAAGAGCTTCGCCGTCTCCCGGCCCTCCCCGTCCCGCTCCTGCTTCACCCGGAAGTCCGCGTAGACCAGAACCAGGGACTCGGAGGACAGGTTCTCCAGCTCCAGGTCCCAGACGGAGTGGTTGGCGGCAATGCGCCCCAGGGCGTCCAGCCCCCGCCAGGAAAACCACTGGTCCGTGTAGTAGTAGTGGAGGTAGGGCACCCGCTCCCCGGGGCGGCAGCCGAATTTTCCCAGGTCGTGCCCCGCGGCGGCGGCGGAGATCAGCCCCAGGTCGATCTTCCCGCCCCCGGCCCGGAAGGCCCGGGAAACCGCCATGGACACATGGTGGACCCCGGCGATGTGCTCGCAGGTGCGGAAGGGGGTGACCTCCCGCCCCAGGCGGAGGAGCTCGTAGACGTACTCCTCCCGCCAGCGGCGGAGGAACTGGCGGTACTCCTCCGCCAGGTTGCTGGACTTCAGCTCCTCCTCGGAGCAGAAGTCGAAGTCCAGCCAGAAGTCAAAGGGCAGGACCCGCCGCTCCGCGTCCAACAGCGTCCGCAGAAACTGGAGGAAGCACAGCGCCCCGTCCCGCTGGGCGGGGCTGTGGCCCGGGTCCCCCCGGGGGAAGAGGAGGGAGCCCGCCACCTGATAGGCATAGGGGAGCCAGCCCTCCTCCGGCGGCGGGGCGGCGGCGTCCAGCACGGGGCGGAAGGCCTCCAGCGCCTCCCCGCAGACAATGCGCCGCCGGATGGGCAGCAGGGGCGCCGCCAGGGTCCGCCAGTCCGCCCCGTCAAAGAGCCGGGCGGCGTCCGCCTGGGGCCGGGCCAGCTTCCGAAAGAACGCCTCCTCCCGGAAAGCGCCGGCCAGATCCAAAAAGAGCTGTTCCATGGGTTCCTCCGTTCCGCCCAGGGGGCCGGTGGTTGTTTGATAGGGACAGTATACCGCAGTTAGCCGCCGGGGGGAAGGGGGAAAGCAAAAAAAGCCGGGTTCGCTTGCCCTCCCCCCGCCGCCTGTGGTACAATGGCGGGACGGTTGTCAAGGAGGTGCACCGATGAGCGTCTATTTTTACGGCTGCGTCACCCTGGACGGGTATCTGGCGGCGAAGGACCACGGGCTGGACTGGCTCTATCAGACGGGCTCCGCGGAGGACACGGGCTACGCGGACTTTTACGCCCGGATGGACGTGACCCTCATGGGCCGCCGGACCTTCCGGGAGGTGGAGAAAACCGGGAACCCGGCGGGGGCTTACCCCACAACGGAGAACTACGTCTTCACCCACAGGCCCCTGGACCAGGCGGGCTTCACCGCCGTCTCCGGGGACCCGGCGGAATTTGTGGAGAGCCTGGGCCGGGAGAAAAACATCTGGGTGGTGGGGGGAAACACCCTCCTGGCCCCGCTGCTGGACCGGGACCTGGTGGACCATCTCATTATCCAGACGGCCCCGGTGCTGCTGGGGGAGGGGATTCCCCTGTTTACGCAGAAAGCGGCCCTCCGGCGCTTCCGGCTGGAGGAGGCGCGAAAGTACGGCCCCTTCGCCGAGCTGGTTTACGCCCGGCCGTGAGCAGCCAAAAGACCGCCCTGGGGCGGTCTTTTTTCGCGCTCAGTATCGGTTCCGGATCACATCCCGATGACTCCCGTCCGAGAGGTCCGTGAACCGTACGAAGAGGGAAATCTTATTCTCCGGGTGCAGGGCCCCCCAGACCTGGTCCGCCAGGGCCTCGGGGCTCTCCCAGTCCAGGGCCACCCGCTCCGGGTCCCCGGCGAAGGAGGGCAGGGGATTCCCGTCCCCCAGGTAGGTGTGGAGAAAGCGGCCCTCCCCGGGAAGGGGCGCGTCGTAGTCGTAGAAATACCGGCAGCAGCAATCCGGGCTGCCCTCGGCGCTCTTCAAAATGGAGAGCTGGAAGCTGCCGTCGGGGCTCAGCAGGCCGGAAATCCGGGGGGTGTAGTTGGGCGCGTCCGGCTCAAAGGTCCGCTGCCTAAGCGCCTCGGCGAAGGTGCGGCCCTCCAGCAGGTAATCCCGCACCGTGTCCGTCTGGTCCCCGTTGGTGACGATCAGGTCCCGGCCGGCTTCCCGCACCGGGTGGTAGATGATGAGGCTGGGGTCCGTCATTTTGGCGGGGTCCGCCGCCTCGGTGCGGATGCCGTCCTCCGTGGGGACGAAACGGCGGTTCCGGGAGTTTCCGCTCCGGCCCATGATGAAGTACACGGCCACGGCCCGCCCGCCGTCGGCGCTCTTGCCCAGGACGATGCCCCGCCCGGGGTAGGGGTTGCTGTTCAGCAGGTCCAGAAGATTCAGCTTTTCCATATCCGTCCTCCGTAGTAAACATGTTCAGTTCATCGCAAGCAGTTTTTTTCGCTCCCGCCAGTCCGGGAGATAGTGCTCCAGCAGGGTGTAAAACTTCGGCCCGTGGTTCTTCTCCCGGATGTGGCAGAGCTCGTGAACCACCACCAGCTCCACCGCCGCCTCCGGGCAGTTCATCAGAAAGCAGGAAAAGCACAGGCTGTCTTTCGCCGAGCAGCTGCCGTAGCGCTTCCGGGCCGCGGTGACTTTAAAGCCGGTGGGGGCCACGCCCATTTGTCCGCTCCAGTACGCGATCTTCTCCGGAAGCTCCGCCCGGGCCCGGGCCTTCAGGGCCTCGATCTCCGCGGCGGTGGGGACGGGGGGGCGCCGGGCGGCCCGCTCCCGCTGGAGCGCCCGGTGCTTTTCGATCCAGGCGGCGTGGGCCGTTACAAAGGCGTCGATCCGCTCCCGGGCACAGCGCAGGGGGGCCCGGACCAATACGCGCCCGTCGGGGGTAATCTCCAGGGCCAGGGTCTTCCGCCGGGAGCGGATGAGTTCATAGGGCTCCATGGTCAGAAGCTTTTCTTGCCCTTGGCGGTGTCGCAGTAGGCACAGCGGTAGACGTGCTTCTCCGGGTCGCTGAGGAGGAACACGGCGTCCAGCTGGGGCTCCGCCACGGTGATGCACCGGGGGTTCTTGCAGCGGATGATGTTCACCAGCTTCTTGGGGGGCTGGAGGCGGCGCTTCTCCGTCCGGGCGCCGTCCCGGATGATGTTCACCGTGATTTTATCGTCGATATAGCCCAGGACGTCCACGTCCACCTCCAGGGGGGAGTCGATCTTGATGATGTCCTTTTTCCCCATGCGGCCGGAGCGGACGTTTTTGATGATGGCCACGGAGCAGTCCAGTTGGTCCAGGTGGAGGTACTTGTAGATGTCCATGCTCTTGCCCGCCTGGATGTGGTCCAGGACGACGCCGTTTTGGATGCTGTCAATGTTCATAGAGTCCTCCCCTCTCTTCAAACGCGGATATCGAGAAGCTTCATGATCAGCGCCATGCGGATAAACTTGCCGTTTTTCACCTGCTTCCAGTAGGCGGCCCGGGGGTCCTTGTCCACCGCCACGGCGATCTCGTTCACCCGGGGCAGGGGGTGGAGGATGGAGAGGTCCTGCTTGGCCGTCTCCAGCTTCTCCGGGGTGAGGATATAGCTGTCCTTCAAGCGGAGATAGTCCTCCTCGTTGAAGAAGCGCTCCCGCTGGACCCGGGTCATATAGAGGATGTCCAGCTCCGGCATGACCTCCTCCAGGCTCTCCGTCTGCTTATAGGGGATGCCCCGCTTTTTCAGGGCCTCCTCCTTCACGTAGCGGGGCAGCTTCAATTCCGCCGGGGAGATGAGGACGAACTTGACCTTCTCGTACCGGCTCAGGGCGTTCACCAGGGAGTGGACCGTCCGGCCGAATTTCAGGTCCCCGCAGAAGCCGATGGTAAAGCCGTCCAGCCGCCCCTTCTCCCGGTGGATGGTGAGGAGGTCCGTCAGCGTCTGGGTGGGGTGGTTGTGCCCCCCGTCCCCGGCGTTGATGATGGGGACCTCGCTGAACTGGGCGGCGGCGTAGGGCGCGCCCTCCTTGGGGTGCCGCATGGCGATGATGTCCGCGTAGCAGCTCACCGTGTGGACGGTGTCCCCCACCGTCTCCCCCTTGGCGGTGGAGCTGGAGGCGGCCTCGGAGAAGCCCAGCACGCCGCCCCCCAGGGCCAGCATGGCGGACTCGAAAGAGAGGCGGGTCCGGGTGGAGGGCTCGAAGAAGAGGGTGGCCAGCTGCCTGTGGGCGCAGGCGTCCTGATACTTGGCGGGGTTTGCCAGGATGTCCTCCGCCGTGGCGATGAGCTCGTCGATCTCCTCTACCGAGAGGTCCGTAACGTCAATAATGTTTCTGGGCATATAGGCTCCTTTCTGAGTATGCGAAATCATAAGGCAACGCCGGAGGGCACGCCGGAAGAAGGGCAGGCCCCACAGTCCAGCGCCGGATCAGCGGCAGCGGGGAGGGCCGGACAGTCCTTGCATCGACCGCCAAAACCCCCGCCCGTCAGGGCGCAATCCAGCTCTCGTCCGACGGGTTCGCCCGGAATTTTTTCAGGCGGTCGATGTCCTCGGGCCGGATCTTCCCCTCCGCCGCCGCGACGTCGCACACCGCGTCGAAGTTCGAGAGGCTGTAGTTGGCCACGCCCGCCGCCGCCAGGCGGTCCAGGCCCTTCTGGAGCCCATAGGTGAAGATGGACGCGACGCCCAGCACCTCGGCCCCGGCCTCCCGGAGGGCCTCCACCACGTCGATGCAGCTTCCGGCGGTGGAGATCAGGTCCTCGACGACGACGACCCTCCATCCGGGCTCCAGCTTCCCTTCAATGCGGTTCTGCCGCCCGTGGTCCTTGCCGCTGGAGCGGACGTAGCCCATGGGCAGGCCCATGAGGTGGCCCACGATGGCGGCGTGGGCGATGCCGGCGGTGGAGGTGCCCATGAGGACCTCCACATTGGGATAGTGCCTGCAGATGAGGTCCACCAGCCCCTCCTCCACGTGGGTCCGGACCTCCGGGGCGGTGAGGGTCAGGCGGTTGTCGCAGTAGATGGGGCTCTTGATGCCGCTGGCCCAGGTGAAGGGCTGGTCGGGGCGGAGGAACACCGCGCCGATGGATAGAAGGTCGTGGGCAATGGTCTGTTCACGGGTCATATCAAAATCCTCCTTATGGTTGCAGTTCCGAGGCTGTGTATACGAGTTCCAGATCGCCGTCCACAAATCCGGCGGCGACGGCCTGAAAGGCCTTCATGACATCGGCGCGGCTTCCCCGTTCCAGGTAGGCCGTCAGGGCGGAGACCGCCTCCGCCTGGGCGGCCTCCCAGCCGCCCTCCCGGCGGAAACGGAATGGGTCCTCCCGGAAGGCGGCAGTCTCGCCGCAGGCCCAGTCCGGGTCTGCCGGATCGAAGCGGTCCGCCCCGATCAGCTCGGCGGACCAGGCGGCGGGCCCGTCCTCGTAGAGGTTCAGGCACAGGGCGGCGGTCCGGTCCGGAAACCGCCGGGAGAGCAGGCGGTCCAGCCAGGAAAAGAATCGTGCCTGTTCCATCACGCAGCCTTTCCCAAAAATTCCTTTACCGCCCGGCGGTAGGCCGCCACGGGGTCCGCGTCCTTCGTGATGGGGCGGCCCATGACGATGTAGTCGCAGCCGCTCTTCCCGGCCTGTTCCGGGGTCATGACCCGCTTTTGGTCCCCCGCGTCCCCGCCGGCGAAGCGGACGCCGGGGGTGACGGTGCAGAAGTTCTCCCCGCAGCGCTCCTTGACCAGGGCCGCCTCCAGGGGGGAGCAGACCACGCCGTCCAGGCCGCTGGCGGCGGCGTTCTTAGCGTAGGAGAGCACCGTCTCCGCCATGGGAGTCTCAATCAGCAGCTCGTCCTTGAGGGCGGCGGCGTCGGTGCTGGTGAGCTGGGTGACGGCGATGAGCAGGGGCCTGGTGCCGTCGGGCCGGGTCAGGCCCTCCAGGGCGGCCCGCATCATGGCGGAGGCCCCGGCGGCGTGGAGGTTCACCATGTCCACGTCCAGGCCGGAGAGGACCGCCATGGCCCGCTTCACGGTGTTGGGGATGTCGTGGAGCTTTAAGTCCAGGAAGATCTTGTGCCCCCGGGCCTTGATCTCCCGGACGATGGACGGTCCCTCGGCGTAGTACAGCTCCATGCCGATCTTTACAAAGGGCTTTTCCCCCGCGGGGAAACGGTCTAGGAATGCCAGGGTCTTCTCCCGGGTGGGGAAGTCCAGGGCGATGATCACGTCATTCGCCATGATGCGCTCCTCCTGTCAAATCAGAAATTTTGTCCACGCCCAGGCGCTGGCACACGCCGGGCAGATCCTCGATGATGGTTTTGCAGGCCCAGGGGTCCCGGAGATTCGCCGCCCCCACCTCCACGGCGGAGGCCCCCGCCAGCAGCATTTCCGCCGCCGCCCCGGCGCTGTCCACGCCGCCGCAGCCGATGATGGGGAGCTTGGGAACGGCCTCGTACACGTCCCACACCATCCGCACCGCCACCGGAAACACGGCGGGGCCGGAGAGGCCCCCGGTGCGGTTGGCCAGCAGGGGCCGCTTCGTGTTCAGGTCGATGCGCATGCCAAGCAGGGTGTTGATGAGGCACAATCCGTCGGCCCCCTCGTCCGCGCAGGCCCGGGCGATCTCCGCAATGTCCGTCACGTTGGGGCTGAGCTTCAGGAAGACGGGCTTTTTCGTGGCCGCCCGGACGGCCCGGGTGACGGCGGCGGCGCTCTTCGGGTCGGAGCCGAAGTTCTTCCCCCCGGCGTGGACGTTGGGGCAGGAGATGTTGACCTCCAGGATTTTCACCTGCTCCGCGTCTTCCAATGCCCGGCAGTTCTCCGCGTACTCCTCCAGGGAGAAGCCGCAGACG
This sequence comes from uncultured Oscillibacter sp., assembly GCA_947577075.1. Classification (GTDB taxonomy): domain Bacteria; phylum Bacillota; class Clostridia; order Oscillospirales; family Oscillospiraceae; genus Oscillibacter. The sequence continues at coordinate 12,946 of CANPTW010000013.1, forward strand.
TTGGCGATGACCGGGCCGTGGAAGTGCTCCGCAATCCAGGGGACCTCCTCCCGGAGGACCGCCTCCATGCCGGGGTTCTGGAGGCCCACGGCGTTCAGCATGCCGGAGGCCGTCTCCGCGATGCGGGGCTGGGGATTCCCGGGCCGGGGGTCCCGGGTGGTGCCCTTCCAGGAGAAGGCGCCCAGGATATCCAAATCGTAAGTGTCCGCGAACTCCCGGCCGTAGCCGAAGGTCCCGGAGGCGGGGATAATGGGATTTTTCAGGGTCACCCCCGCCAGATGGACGGAAAGGTCTACCATAGGATGTCCTCCTTTCGGAACACGGGCCCGTCCTTGCAGACCCGGCGGAGGCCCGCCCGCGTCTCAATGGTGCAGCCCACGCAGGCCCCGAAGCCGCAGGCCATCCGGGCCTCGAAGCTGAACTGGCCCCCGGTGAGCTGGGGCAGGGCGTGGACGGCCCGGAGCATGGGCGTGGGGCCGCAGGCCAGGACGCAGGTGCAGCCGGGGAGGGTTTTCAGCACGTCGGTGACGAAGCCGCGGGCGCCCAGGGTCCCGTCCTCCGTGGCGGTCAGGACATCCACGCCCAGGGCGGCGAATTCCTCCAGGTAGAAGGCGTCCTCCCGGGAGCGGAAGCCCAGGATCAGCGCGGGCCTTCGCCCCGCCGCCAGCATCCGCCTGGCCAGGCCGCAGAGGGGCGCGGCGCCGATGCCGCCGCCCACCAGGACGGCTCCCTCCGGCGCGGCGGCAATGTCAAAGCCGTTCCCCAGGCCGGAGAGAACATTCAGTTCCGTCCCGGCGGGGAGGCGGACCAGCTCTTTCGTGCCCTCGCCCGCCTCCTTCACAAGTAAGGTCAGGCCCTCCTGGTCCCAGTCGCAGACGGAGATGGGCCGCCGGAGAAATTTGCCGGGCAATTCGATGTTGACGAACTGCCCCGGGGCGGTGACGGCGGAGGTATCGCCGGACAGGCGGAGCTCCCACACGTCCCCGGTCAATTGCCGGGTCCGCTCCAGCGTAAAGATTCCCTGTTTCATGGCGTTCCTCCTTTGGGGCGGTCACAGCCCCGGACGATTCCAATGACCCCGTGAGGGGACGGTTCCACCCCCTCCGGGAAGACGATGGCCCCGTCCACCAGCGTCATGGAGACGGCGGCGTCCACCCGCCGCCCGGCGAAGGGCGTGGCCCGGCCTAGGGACCGGAAGCCCGCCGGGTCCACGATCCCCGCGTGGTCCAGGTCCAGCACCGTCAAATCGGCGGGCTGTCCCTCCGCAATCTGCCCGCCGGGGAGGCGGAAGATTTTCCGGGGGTTGACGCACAGGGCGTTCAGAATGACCTCCAGGGGGACCTTCCCGGTCTTCACCAGCTCCGTGTACAGCACCGGGAAGGCGCACTCCAGGCCCACCACGCCGTTGAGGCTTCCCCGGAGTCCCTTCGCTTTTTCCTCCGCCGCGTGGGGAGCGTGGTCCGTGGCGATGCAGTCCACCGTCCCGTCCAGCAGCCCTTCCACCAGCGCGTCCCGGTCCGCGGTGGAGCGGATGGGGGGATTCATCCGAAAGCGCCCGTCATCCTCCAGGTCCTCGTCGCAGAGGCAGAGGTAATGGGGCCCCGTCTCGCAGGTGACGGGGAGTCCCTCCGCCTTGGCGGCCCGGATCAGGGCCACGCTCTCCTTGGTGGAGATGTGGCACACGTGATAGCGGCAGCCCGTCTCCCGGACCAGCCGGATATCCCGCTCCACCTGCCGCCACTCGCTGGCGGGGTCGTTGCCCGGGAGGCCGTGCCGCCTGGCAAAGGCCCCGTCGTGGACGCACCACCCCGGGGTCAGCAGGGACTCGTCCTCGCAGTGGGCCACGATGGGCCGGTCCAGCTTTTTGGCAAGCGCCATGGCCCGGCGCATCATGGCCGCCGACTGCACGCCCCGGCCGTCGTCGGAGAAGCCGGGGACATAGGGGGCCAGGGCCGCCATATCCGACAAAGATTCCCCCTTCTCCCCCCGGGTGACGGCCCCGTAGGGATAGACGTGAACGGCGGCGTCCCGTTCGATGGCGTCCAGCTCCGCCCGGAGATGGGGGAGGCCGTCCGGGACGGGATTCAGGTTGGGCATGGCGCAGAGGGCGGTATAGCCTCCCGCCGCCGCCGCCGCCGTGCCGGAGGCCACCGTCTCCTTATAAGAAAATCCAGGCTCCCGAAGATGCACGTGAACATCAACGAAACCTGGAACAACAAGGCCATGATTCAATTCAACGACGGAAGCGCCGTCCCGGGGAAGGCGGGGGGAAACGGAAACAATACGCCCCTCGGAAACGGCAATCTCCAGGGGGTGGAAGCCCCCGCCGCAAAAGACGGACCCGCCGGTCAGCAGCAGACGCATAGACGCTCTCCTCTCCAGTTTCTCGAAGAGATATGATATCCGAAAACGGCGGCTTTGTCAACCGGGCGGGGCAAAAAAATCCCCAGGGCCCCGCCCTCACCTTCCCGGCAGGGGGAAGGCGCGCAGAATCACCCGGCCGAAGCACGCCAGCGCCCGCCCCCCGGCGGAGGTGAGGACCACGTCGGCGTCCGCCCGGGCCCGGTTCAGGGAAAAGAGGTACACGATCCCCGCCGGGTCCTTGTAATACTGCTTGCACAGAATGTCCCCGTCCACGCAGAAGATTCCCACATCCCCCGCCTTCAGCGGGTCCCGGTTCACATACACCACGGACCCGTCCGCAATGTAGGGGGTCATGGAGTCCCCCTGAATCCGCACGCCGAACTCCGCCGCTGGGGGCACGTCCCCCGCGACGGGGATGAGGTCGTAATCCTCCCCGAAGGCCGGGGCGGCGTACCCGGCGGCGGCCGGCGTGCGGTAGAGGGGGATCATCCGGGGCTCCGCCCGGCCGGGGGCCGCCTCCGCCTCGTCCCGGCAGGCGCACAGCGCCTCCACCATGGTCCGCACCGTCTCCCGTCCCAGGGCGGACAGGCCCCTGTAGTCGTCCAGCAGCCGCTGCTCCTTCGGGTCCAGGGGCTGCCGCCCCCACTGAAAGCTGTCCTGAAACAGGGTGTTCGGGTCCGTCCCCAGGGCGTCGAACAGCCGGAGCATGATCTCCTCCTTGGGGAAGCTCACCCCCGTCTCATAGTTCCCCACGGCGGAGGGGGAGACGCCCAAAAGCGCCGCCAGCTCCCCCCGGGTCATGTCCAGCTCCCCCCGCCGGGCCCGCATCCTCTCGCCAAACGACATCCTCGCGCCCCCCTTTCCTTTTTCCCATTCTACCAGCCCGTCAAATTCCTGTCAATTTAAATTTACAAGAAACTTGTAAATTTCCCCTTGACACGCTCGAACATATGTGCTATTTTTAGTTCACCGCCAAGTTTCTTGTAATTTCCACTCTCCCGACTCCCACCGCCAGCGCAGCGCCGCAGCGCGTCCCTCGTCTTCCGTCCGCCCGTCCCTCGTCCCCCGTAAAAAAATCAGCCGTGAACCCAACAACGCCCCCGCAAGGGGGACGCCGCATCCGTAAGGCGGCAGAGCCGCCAACGGCTGCGCTGTGGTTCACGGCTGAAAGCGAAGAAATTTCCACCAGAGTGCAGTTTCCGGCAAAGCCGGAAACGGAACGGTGGTGGAAATTTCTGAGCTGGTGGGGGAAGGTGGATTCGAACCACCGAAGTCAGTGACAACAGATTTACAGTCTGCCCCATTTGACCGCTCTGGAATTCCCCCATATAAAATTCTGGAGCTGGTGGACGGACTCGAACCCCCGGCCTGCTGATTACAAATCAGCTGCTCTACCAACTGAGCTACACCAGCAGTTCCAACAGCAGTGTTTATTCTAGCAGACGGCCGCTCGTTTGTCAACAAAAATTTTCCCAAATTTGAAGTTTTTATGCAAGGAGGGATCTGCATGATCACCACAAGACGCCGCCCCCGCGGGCGGGCCCTGCGCTGCACGCTGTGCGGGCAGGAAATCCTCCCGGGGGAGGAGTACTGGGCCTGCAGCGGCCAGCTGGCCTGCGGGGCGTGCCTGCCGGAGCTGGCCAGGCGGGAGCTGGCTCCCTGCCGGGAGGTCCGGGGAAAGGAGCGGGCGCTATGACGCTGCTGGAGATGTCGGCCTCCTACCGGGACAGCGCCGCGGCCATCCACGGGCGCATCGTGGAGCTCCGGCTTCTGGAGCGGGCCCAGGAGGACCCGGAGGCGGCCTTCCGCCTCCGGCGGCGGATCGACGAGCTGACGCCCCTGTGGCGGGAGGCCCGGGAGCTGGCGGCGCTGACCGCCCACTACTACGACAGGGGGTATCACAAGCGTGAAACGTACACATTCTAAGGGCGCGCCCTTCGGCGGCCGGGCGGGCGAGTGGGCCGGGGACCTGGCGGCCTGGACCCGGCAGAACGCGGCGGACAACTCCCAGCAGCTGGAGCGGCTCCGCCGGGGCCTCCGCCGGGCCCGGGAGCAGGAGCTCACCCCCCGGCAGCGGCAGCTGCTGTCGCTGTACTATGACCGGGGGATGACCATTCCCCAGATCGCCGGGGAGCTGGGCGTCAACCCCTCCACCGTCTCCCGCACCCTCCGCCGGGCCCGGGACCGCCTGTACCGCTGCCTGCGGTACGCTTTGTGAGCTTTGCTCTGCGGCGGGGAAATTCTTCCCGGGAATTAGGCGATTCTGCCACCGCTTTCCTCTTGCGGTTTTGGGTGGAAGCCGCTATAATCATAGCCAGCATACCCAAAACAGGGAGATCCGCCGCCCCGGCCGTACGGGGCGGGGCGGAAGCCGCCGGACCGGGAGGAACGACATGAAGGACATGATGTATAATTCCCTGCACCACCGCTGGCTGCGGCTGCTGGCCGCCATGCTGGGGGAGGGCGTGACGGCCCTGGCCCTGCGCCTTTTTATCGTGCCGCTGGGCCTGTACTCCGGCGGCCTGATGGGCCTGTGCCAGCTGATCCGTACGCTGCTTCAGGAAACCCTGGGCCTTGAGGCGGACATCGCGGGCGTCCTCTATTTTCTCAGCAACATCCCCATCCTGCTGCTGGGCTGGAAGACCCTGGGCCGGACGATGACCTTTAAGACCATCGCCTGCACGGTGTCCTTCTCCCTGTTTTACAGCATCATCCCCTCGCCGTCGGTCCCCATTGTGGACGATTACCTCACCTCCTGCCTGCTGGGGGGCATCATCGTGGGCACGGCCAGCGGCATCGTGCTGACCTGCGGCGGCAGCGGCGGCGGCCTGGACATCGTGGGGCTGTGCCTGAGCAAGCGGGGCAGCCGCTTCACCGTGGGAAAGTTCTCCCTGACCTTCAATTTTTTCCTTTACGCCGCCTGCCTGATCCTCTTCGTGCCGGAGGTGGCCATTTACTCGGTCATCTACAACTTCTTCTCCGCCATGGTGCTGGACCGGATGCACCAGCAGAACGTGAACGTCCAGGCCATGATTTTCACCAAGGTGGATGAAAAGGAGCTGGGCCGGTTCATCATTGAAAAGCTGGGCCGCAGCGTCACCTATTGGGAGGGCACCGGGGCATACAGCGGCAAGGGCCTCCACGTGCTGGTGGTGTGCCTGTCCAAGTTCGAGATCGAGGAGCTGCTCCACGCGGTCCACGAGCGGGACGACCACGCCTTCGTCACCGTTCAGGAGCGGGTCCGGGTCTACGGGAACTTCGTCCGCAAGCTGGACTGACGGGGCGCCGGGCGCACGGGCCCTATCCTGAAGTTCAAAAAAGCCTCCTTTTAAAAAAGGAGGCTTTTTTATGCCCTGCCCTCGATCTCCCGCACCCGCAGGGTCCGCCCCTCCACGGAGAACCGGACCTCCAGCCCGGCGAAGCCGAAGCCGTAGACCCGCTCCGGGTCCTCCTGGTATCTGGGCCGGGGGTCCAGGGCCAGCACGGCCCGGAGGGGCTCCCGCCTCTCCGGGGGAACCCGCTCCAGCAGCTCCGGGGGGAAGACCACCTCCAGCGTCTCCCCGGCGGGGACGGCGGCAAAGCCGCCGGAGGCCTCCGGGCGGCAGTCCGCGTAGGGGAGATAGGGCTTGATATCCAAAATGGGCGTGCCGTCCGCCAGGTCCGCCCCCCGGACCCGCAGCGCCGTGCCCCACGCCTCCGTCTCCTCGATCCCCGCCAGGGCCACCGCGGACAGGGCCACCGGGTTGGGCCGGAAGGGGGACCGGGTGGCAAACACCCCCAGCCGGGCATTTCCCCCCAGCCGGGGCGGGCGCACCGTGGGGGACCACCCCTCCCGGACCGCCCGGTCAAACACCCACAGCAGCCACAGATGGGAAAAGCCCTCCAGCCCCCGGAGGGCCGCGGGGTTCCGGTATTCCGGCTCAAACACCACCAGGGCTTCCAGGGACTCCACCAGGCCGCTCTGGCGGGGAACGCCGAACTTTTCGGGAAAGTCACTGTGGATCCGGGCGATGGTTTTCATGCTGAATTCCTGGGGCATAGACGGTCCCTCCCTTTTCCTTCCGGCTGAAAAAGCAGCCGCCTCGTGCCGGCCCCGCCGGCTGCAGCGTCAGCGCACCTGAAAATCGCCGGGCGGTTTTCAAGGCGGGCCTCGCCCGCCGGGGCGTGAAATGCGCCGGCGGCGACTAACTATAGTATACAGGACGGAAGGGAAAAAGGGAAGGGACGGATGTAGCCGGTCCGCCGGAAAACGGCGCGGACGCCGGGCGGACCGGAGGCGCATGGGGATTTAGAAATCGTTCATGGCGCGGTCCACGGCCTTCCCGGCGTCGTCCAGGGTGTTCCCGACGGCGCGCCCCGCGTCCCGCACGGCGTTCCCGGCGTCGTCCGCCAGAGAGCCGTCGGGCATGGCGCCGTTTCCGGTGGAGGAACCATTGTCTCCGGCGAGGCCGCCGTTTCCGGCAGCGGAGCCGTTGGCAAGGCCGCTGTCCCCGGTAAGGCCGTCGGTCTGGCCGGCGGCGCCGTCGGACCCCACGGCGCCGGTCTGCTGCGTCCCGCCGCCGCAGGCGGTCAGGCTGAACGCCAGCAGCAGCGACGCCAGCAGGAACATCAGCGTATTTTTCATTTGGGATACTCCTCCTTTAATCATGGGGCCGCCCGCCTCCGTCCGGGGGCGGGCGGCTTTGCGCGGCGGGCCTCTCCCGGCCCGGTCTTCCGTCAAAGGAGCCCAAAGCCCACGGCTTTGCGCTTTTTTGACGGCGCGCTGGGCGGCTGGGCCGCCCGTGTCTCCGCGATACCCAAATGCTATTGTCTCCCGCTTGTCTCCGGCCAACCGTGGGATTTTCAGGGGGCGGAGCCTTTTTTTGAAAACAAGACATGAAGGGGCCCCCGGCCCCATAAGCATAAAGCGGGCGCCCCTTCCAGACCGGGCGCCCGGAAGGAGAGACGGCCCATGGAGCTCAAAGGAAGCGAGACGGAGGCCAACCTGCGGCGGGCCTTTGCCGGGGAGGCATGCGCCCGGAGCCGCTGCGACCTCTTTGCCGAGGCGGCCCGGAAGGAGGGCTGGGAGCAGCTTGCCGCCTTTTTTGAGGAAACCGCCCGGAACGAGCAGGCCCACGCCCGGATGTGGCTGCGGGCCCTGGGGGGCCCCGGCACGGCGGAAGAAAATCTGGCGGAGGCCGCCGCCAGCGAAAATGCCCTCTGGACCCGGGTCTATGCCGAAATGGCCCGGACTGCCCGGGCGGAGGGCTTTCAGGAGCTGGCCGCCCAATTCGAGGGGGTGGCCCGGGCGGAGCGGGCCCACGAGGTCCGGTTTTTAAAGCTGCTGGAGAACCTGCGGAGGGACCAGGTTTTCCGCCGGAACGGCCCCGTTCTCTGGCACTGCCGGAACTGCGGGCATCTGGAGTGGGAGAAGGCGGCCCCGGAACGCTGCCCGGTCTGCGGGGCCCCCCGGGGCTTCTTCCAGATCAAGGCGGAAAATTATTAAAGCGGGACGGCGCGCCCGGCGGGGGGCGGCTTCCTCCCGCCGGGGCGGCGCTTTGCGGGCGGACCTTCCCGAAAGGGCCTCCGGCGCGGCGCCCCCCCGGGAACGTTTGCGGCGGCTCCGGCGGCCCCGGAGAGGGACCCGGATCAGATTTTGCCTGGAAAGGTCTTAAAAATTCGGCAAAATGACGTATATTTTCGAGTATAACTGGTGCAAACTAACAAAAAGAACTTTACTGCCGGGAAAATTTTTAAAAATGTTTGTGCAAATATCCATTGACTGGAGGCGAAAAAGCGGTTATGATGATAAAGTGATAACTCGTGGGCGATACATCCTATATTTGATTTGATACAGAAAAGGAGAGCTGCAACATGTATACACAGGAAATCACTGTCAACAACGAAGTTGGTTTGCACGCCCGCCCCGCCACATTCTTCATCCAGAAGGCCAACGAGTTTAAGAGCGGCATCTGGGTCGAGAAGGAGGACCGCCGCGTCAACGCCAAGAGCCTGCTGGGCGTGCTGTCCCTGGGCATCGTGAAGGGCACCCCCATTACCCTGATCGCGGACGGCAGCGATGAAAAAGAGGCGGTCACCGCTTTGGTGGACCTGGTGAAAGACAACTTCGGAGAGTAACGAACCGGCCCCGTGCTGCCCGTCAGCGCGGGGTGGTCTTTTTTTTGCGGCGGACGTCCGGGAACCCTCCGGCTCCCGCCCAGCGAAAGGAGGCGCTTCATGACCAAGGACGAACTGAAGGAAAAGGCCAACGACCTCCCCCTGTCCCCCGGCGTCTACCTGATGATGGACAAGACCGGGAAGGTCATCTACGTGGGCAAGGCGAAAAAGCTCAAGAACCGGGTCAGCCAGTACTTTCAGGACAGCGCCTCCCACACGGCCAAGACGAGGCAGATGGTGTCCCAGATCGACCGGTTCGACACCATCTTCGTCTCCAGCGAGTTCGAGGCCCTGGTGCTGGAGAACTCCCTCATCAAGCGGCACATGCCCCGGTACAACATCCTGCTCAAGGACGACAAGGGCTATCCCTTCGTGCGCCTCTCCCGGGAGCGGTATCCCCGCTTTTCCATGGTCCATAAATGGGCCAATGACGGGGCGAAGTACTTCGGCCCCTTCGGCGGCCGGTTCGAGACGCGGCAGGCCCTGGACGCGGTGTGCGCCGCGCTGCGCCTGCCCACCTGCAATCGGAAATTCCCCCGGGACATCGGGGCGGAGCGGCCCTGCCTGAACTTCCACATGGGCCGGTGCGACGGCTTCTGCCGCCCGGAGATGACGGCGGAGGAATACCACCGCCGCATCCGCCAGGCCAGCCAGATGCTGGAGGGCAAGGCCAAGGACCTTCTCCGGGAGATGACCGGGGAGATGGAGGCGGAGGCGGAGGCCCTGCGGTTCGAGCAGGCGGCGGCCCTCCGGGACCGGATCAACGCCATCAGCGCCCTGAGCAAAAAGCAGACGGTCATCGCCGGGCTCTGCGCCGACACGGACATCTGGGGCCTCTACCGGGGGGCGGGCAAGTGCTGCTACGCCGTGCTCCATATGGAGGAGGGAAACCTGGCCGGCCGGGAGACGGAGCTCTTTGCCGCCCCCATGGAGGAGCCGGAGGCGGAGATGCTCTCCGCCCTGACGGCCCAGTACTACCTGCCCCGGGCCATTCTGCCCCACGAGATTCTGCTGCCCTTTGAGACGGAGGGGTACTGCGAAAGCCTCTCGGAGGTCCTCACCAAGCGGGCGGGGCACAAGGTCCGGGTCCACGTCCCCCAGCGGGGGGAAAAGGCGGAGCTTCGGGCCATGGCCCAGCGGAACGCCGCCGAGGAGGCGGAGCGGGCCACCACCGCTGAGGAGCGGGTGGCCCACACCCTGGAGCTTTTGACGAAAATGCTGGACCTCCCGGCCCCGCCCAAGCGGCTGGAGTCCTTCGACATCTCCAACACCGGGGGCAGCGACATCGTGGCCTCCATGGTGGTCTACAGCGGCACCCGGCCCCTGAAGAGCGCCTACCGGCGCTTCCGCATCAAGGACCTTGCCGGGAAGCCCGACGACTACGCTTCCATGCGGGAGGTGCTCCGGCGGCGGCTCCAGCGGGCGGCGGACGGGGACGAGAAGTTCCTGCCCCTGCCGGACCTCTTTTTGATCGACGGCGGCGTGACCCATGCCCAGGCGGCTCTGTCCGTCGCCGGGGAGTTCGGGGTCGGCGTGCCCATCTTCGGCATGGTGAAGGACGACCGGCACCGGACCCGCGCCCTGGTGACCCCGGAGGGCCGGGAGATCGGCATCGTGGGGAACCAGGCGGTGTTCTCCCTCATCGGGCAGATTCAGGAGGAAACCCACCGTTTCGCCATCACCTACCACCACGAGAGCCACGCCAGGAGCGCCCTGCGCTCCGCCCTGGACGGCATCCCCGGCGTGGGGCCGAAACGGCGGGAGGAGCTCAGGAAGAAGTTCGGCACCATCAAGGCCATCCGGGAGGCGGACGTGGAGGCCCTGGCCGCCGTGGTGCCAAGGCCCGCCGCGGAGGCGGTGTGGCGGCATTTCCATCCCGAGCAGACATAAAAAAGCCCCCCGCTGCCCTGACAGCGGGGGACATCAGCACGGCAGCAGGGGGACGCGCCGCCAGACGGCCGGCCCCCTGCTGTCCTGCATTTACAAAGCGGACCGCTTGGGCGCCTCCCAAGCGGTCAACGCATGTTTACGGTCCGCAGGCAAAGCGCAAACGCCAACCGGCCCGTCAAAACCCCCGCCCCGCTCCGTTTTCCCCGGGCCCCTTCCAGGGGGAAGGGGCCCGGGGAACGGGGGCTTTCCGTACGGAAGCGGGGAGGCCGATTCCCCTCCGGCTTTTTCACGCGTCTGCCGGGGAATCCTCCCCCTGGAAATACCGCCTGGTGGTTTCCGCGTCGGCGGCGATCTGGGCCCGGAGGGCGTCCAGGGAGTCGAAGCGGATTTCGTCCCGGAGGTGCCGGTAAAACTCCAGCCGCAGAGTCTGGCCGTACAGGTCCCCCTGGAAGTCCAGGAGGCACGCCTCCACCGTCACGTCCGTCCCGCGGTTCACCGTGGGGCGGGTGCCCACATTGGTGACGGCGGGGCAGCTGGACCCATCCTCGAAGTACGCCCTCGTCACATAGACCCCGTGGCTGGGGACCAGCACCCGGGGCGGCACCGGCAGGTTCGCCGTGGGGAAGAGCCGGGAGGAGCCCAGGCCCCGCCCGTGGCGGACGGTCCCCGTCAGGGTGTGGGGATGGCCCAGAAAGCGGTTCGCCCGCTCCACCTGGCCCATCTCCACCAGGCGGCGGATGTAGGTGGAGCTGACGGTAACCCCGCCGATCTCCACCTCGGGAATGATGTCGCAGCCGATCCCCAGGGCGGCGCACTTCTCCTTTAAGAGCTCCGGCGTCCCCTGATTTTTGTGGCCGAAGCGGTGGTCGTGGCCCGCCACCAGGTGGACGGCGTGCCAGCGGCCCGCCAGCAGCTCCTCCACAAAGTCCTCCCAGCTGGTGGTCATCATCTCCCGGTCGAAGGGGGCCAGGATGACCTCCCGGATGCCGTAAAGCCGCCGGACCAGGTCCCGGCGGTCCTCCGGGGAGTTGATCAGGGGGCAGGGAATCCCGGTGACCACCTCCTTGGGGGGGCGGTCAAAGGTGAAGACGGCGGGGGTGCAGCCCCGGCGGGCGGCCTCCTCCGCCGTCCGCCGGAGCAGGGCGCCGTGGCCCAGGTGGACCCCGTCGAAAAAGCCCAGGGCTATCACACGTTCTTTCATACTACGCTCCAAAGAAATTCTTGACGGAGTTCAGCTCCCCGCCCCTGGCCCGGGAGAGGCAGAGGAATTCCCCCGCCCGTCCATAGACCCGGTACGTGCCGTCCGCCGTCCCCGGCAGGGTGACGGGGGCCCCGCTCCGGACCCGCTTCTCCTGCCCCGGGGACCGGAGGGTCACGGCGGGATACTGGGAAAACAGGCTGTCCAGAGGGCGGAGCAGGGCCTCGCCCCGCTCCTGTACCTCCTCCAGCGTCACGGCCTGGGCCAGGGTGAAGCCCGCCGCCATGGTCCGCCGGAGGCTGTACAGCGTCCCGCCGCAGCCAAGGGCCTGTCCGACGTCGTGGCAGAGGGTCCGGATGTACGTGCCCTTGGAGCAGAGGCAGCGGAGGCGGAAATCCGTTTCGCTTTCCGCCTCCAAAAGCGCCAGCTCGTAGATGGTGACGCCGCGGGGCTTCCGCTCCACTTCCTTGCCGCGCCGGGCCAGCTCGTAGAGCTTCTTCCCCCGGACCTTCACGGCGGAGTACATGGGGGGAATCTGCTCGATCTCCCCTCGGAATTTCTCCAAGGCGGCCTCCACGTCCTCCCGCCGGGCCGTCACGGGGCGGGTTTCCAAAACCGTGCCCGTCACGTCCTGGGTGTCGGTGACGAGGCCCAGCCGGAGGCCCGCCAGATATTCCTTCCGCCCGTTCTCGGCGAACTCCACCGCCCGGGTGGCCCGGCCCACGAAGACCGGGAGGACCCCCGTGGCCATGGGGTCCAGGGTGCCGCCGTGGCCCACCCGCCTTTCGCGGAGGATGCCCCGTATCTTGGCGCACACGTCCATGGAGGTCCACCCGGCGGGCTTGTCGATGATGAGGATACCGTTGGGCATAGGGGAACCTCCTCGTTACAGGGTGAAGTCCGGAGTCACCTGGGCGATGGCCTCCAGCATCCGGCGCCTGGCCTCTTCAAAGGGGGCCTCCACGGTGCAGCCTGCGGCGGCGGCGTGGCCCCCGCCCCCCAGGAGGGCGCAGGCCCTGGTGGCGTTGACCCGGGGCCCGGTGCGGAGGGAGAACTTCCACACGTTCGGGCGGAGCTCCCGCATGGTGACGGCGCAGTCCACCCCCTCGATCTGCCCCCCCAGGGCGGAGAGATCCTCCGCGTCGGTTTCCGTGGCCTGGGTCCGGGCCATGAGGGACAGGGGCACGGCCAGCACCGCCGCCCGGTCCCGGTCGTGGTACTCGATTCCGCTGAGCATGGCCGCTTCCAGGGCCAGGCGCTTTTTCGTCTTGGTGCGGAAGAAGGTCTTGTTCACCGCCTGGAAGTCGATGCCGGTCCGGAGCAATGCCGCCGCCACGGCGTGGGTGCGGGCGGTGGTGTTGCCGTAGGCGAAGCAGCCGCAGTCCGTGGCCACGGCCACATAGAGGGGCAGGGCCATCTCCGCCGTGATGGGCCCCAGGGCCGCCAGAACGTCATAGATGATCTCCCCCGTGGCGGCGGCGGAGGGGCGGACATAGTTCTCCCGCCCGAAGCCCGTAAAGGACGGGTGGTGGTCAATGGCCAGATCCACCCGGGCCTCATAGGGCCTGGCGTTCTCCGGGAACAGGTCCGTGGTGGCGACGTCCGTGGAGACCACCCGCTCCGGCGTGAAGCCCGCCGGGGCGGCGTAGGGGAGGAAGTAGGGGGCGGTGGTGTCCGTCAGCTCCGGGTTGGGGAGGAGGTACGCCGTCTTCCCCAGGGCCCGCAGCCCCGCGCACAACGCGGCGGCGGAGCCCACGGTGTCCCCGTCGGGGCGGAGGTGGGTGAGGATGAGCACCTCGTCAAAGGAGCGCAGCAGCTCCGCGGTCTGATGAATGGTAAGCATGGTCATTCCTCCTCCGGCGGTTCCCCGCCCCGGGCGGCGTCCTTCTCCTCCTCCCGGCGGAGGAGCTCCAGGATGTGGGCCCCGTGCTGGATGGAGTCGTCGCCGATAAACTGGAGCTCCGGCGTATAGCGGAGCTGGAGGGCATGGCCCAGCTCCCGCCGGAGGAAGCCGGAGGCGGACCTCAGGCCCTTCAAAACGTCCTTCTCCTGGTCCTTGTTCAATACGCTGACATAGACCCGGGCATAGCGCAGGTCGTTGGTGGCGTCCACCCGGGTGACGGAGACCATGCCGGTCCCGGAGACCCGGGGGTCCTTTAAATTGCGGATCTGAGCCGCCAGCTCCCGCTGGATTTCGTCGTTGATGCGGTTGATTCGGTTTGAGGCCATAGCGCTTCTCCTTCCTCAATAAAGGCGGCGGTCGCCCCGCCGCCTTTATTATGCCGTTTACCGGGGGATTTCCTCCATGGTATAGCCTTCCACGATGTCGCCTTCCTTGATATCGTTGAACTTTTCGATGGTCAGTCCGCACTCGTAGCCGCTGGCCACTTCCTTCGCCGCGTCCTTGAAGCGCTGGAGGGAGGCCAGCTGCCCCTCGTGGATGACGATGCCGTCCCGGACCAGGCGGATGGAGCAGTTCCGGACGATCTTGCCGTCCTGGACGTAGCAGCCCGCCACGGTGCCCACGCCGGAGACCTTGTAGGTCTGCCGGACCTCCGCGTGGCCCAGCAGCGCCTCCCGGAATTTCGGGGCCAGCATGCCCTTCATGGCGGCGGTGATTTCGTCGATACAGTCGTAGATGACCCGGTACATCCGCATATCCACGTTCTGCCGCGCCGCGCCGTCCCGGGCGGCGGCGTCCGGCCGGACGTTGAAGCCCACGATGATGGCATTGGAGGAGGAGGCCAGCATGACGTCGGACTCGTTCACCGCGCCCACGCCGCCGTGGATGACCCGGACGTTGACCTCGTCGTTGGAGAGCTTTTCGAGAGAGGCCTTCACCGCCTCCACGCTGCCCTGGACGTCGGCCTTGACGATGAGGGCCAGCTCCTTCCGCTCGCCGGCCTGGATCTGGTCGAACAGATTCTCCAGGCTGACCTTCTGCACGGGGGCGGCGGCCTTGGCCCGCTCCTCGGCCTTGCGCTGCTCCACCAGCTCCCGGGCCATGCGCTCGTCGCTGACGGCGAAGAAGGGGCTTCCGGCGGTGGGGGCCTCGCTGAGGCCCGCGATCTCCACGGGGACGGAGGGGCCCGCCTCGGTGAGCCGGCCGCCCTTATAGTCCAGCATGGTCCGCACCCGGCCCACGGCGGTGCCCGCGATGATGACGTCCCCCTGCTTCAAGGTCCCGTTCTGGACCAGGAGGGTCGCCACCGGGCCCCGGCCCTTGTCCAGCCGCGCCTCGATGACGGTGCCCTGGCCCGCCCGGTTGGGGTTGGCCTTCAGCTCCGCCATCTCGGCGGTGAGGGTCAGCATCTCCAGGAGGTTGTCGATGCCGATGTTTTTCTTGGCGGAGACCTTGCAGCAGATGGTCTCGCCGCCCCAGTCCTCGGGGACCAGGCCGTGCTCCGTCAGCTGCTGCATGACCTTGTCCGGGTTGGCGTTTTCCTTGTCAATTTTGTTGACGGCCACCAGGATGGGGATGTTGGCCGCTTTGGCGTGGGAGATGGACTCGATGGTCTGGGGCATGATGCCGTCGTCCGCCGCCACCATCAGGATGGCGATGTCCGTCACCATGGCGCCCCGGGCGCGCATGGAGGTGAACGCCTCGTGGCCCGGGGTGTCCAGGAAGGTGATGGGCTTCCCGTTCACCTGGACCTGATAGGCGCCGATGTGCTGGGTGATGCCCCCCGCCTCGCCGGAGGCCACGGAGGTATTCCGGATCGTGTCCAGCAACGAGGTCTTGCCGTGGTCCACGTGGCCCATGACCACCACCACGGGGGCCCGGGGCACCAGGTCCTCGGCCCTGTCCTCGGACACGTCGATGAGCTTTTCCTCGATGGTGACCACGACTTCCTTTTCCACCTTGCAGCCCATTTCCTCGGCGATGAAGGCGGCGGTGTCGTAGTCGATCATCTGGGGCAGGGAGGCCATGATGCCGTTTTTCATCAGGGCCTTGACCACCTCCGCGCCGGTTTTCTTCATCCGGCTGGCCAGCTCGCCCACGCAAATCTCGTCGGGAATCTGGACCTTGACGGGGGCCTTCTTGGCGATCTCCAGCTGGAGGCGGCGCATTTTCTCCGCCTCGTCCTGGCGGCGCTTGTTGGAAAACACGGGGCCGCCCCGGCGCTGGTTCCGGCCCTGGACCTTCTCCCGGCCGGAGCGCTGCTGGCGCTGCATCCGCTCGCCCTGCTGGCCGCCCAGGGTCTCCAGGCGCTCGTCGTACTTGGCCAGGTTCACGTCGCCGCCCTTCCGGGTGTCCACGATCTTCTTCTGGGGCACCCGGCTGACGGGCTTCTGGACCGGCTGCTGGGGGGGCTGCTGCCCGGCGGGCTTTCCCTGCTGCCCGGCGGGCTGCTGGCGGGGCTGGCCCTGAGGGGGCTGGCCGGGGCGCTGCGGCCCGGGCTGCTGGGGGCGGGGCTGGCCCGCCGCGGGTCTGCCCGCCTGCTGGGCGGGGGCCGCCGCCGGCCGCTGCTGGGCGGGCTGGGGGGCCTTTTGGGGCTTCTTCTCCTCCGCCGGGGCGGGCTTCGCCTCCTGGTAGGTCTCGCTGAAAATCACCTGGATATCGGAGACGGGGTGATCCTGGGTCAGGCGGTCAACGATGATGGAGAGCTCCCGGTCCGTCAGGACCTGCATGTGGTTCTTCGGGGCGGAGCCGTACTTCGTCAGGATCTCGGTGATGGTCTTGGTGGGGAGGCCGAAGTCCTTCGCCACCTCGTGAACCCTGTATTTTTCAATAGCCAATCTAAAACACCTCGTTCTGCTCCGCTCCGCAAGCCCGTTTGAAAACCGGCGGCCCGCCGCCGGCTTTCAGACGGACTCGGAAGGGGAGAAATTTTATAGAAAAGGAAGGGCCGGCGGGGCCCGGCGGTCCGGGGGGGCACCTCAGCGCCCTCCGCCCCGGTCCGGGCCGTTCCCGCCCGAGGGGGGCTTGGAGCCGGGCCTGCCCTTGTTTCGGGGAAAGCGCCCGGGGCCCGCGGGCTTTCCGGGCCCGCGGCCGTGAGCGGGGCCCGGGCCGCCGCTCCGGGGGCGGCGCCCGCCGGGGGAACGGCCCGGCTTTCCGCCGGGGGGCCCTCCCTCTTTGCGGCGGGACGCCTGCCCGCCCTCCCGGGGGGAATCCCAGGCGCGGCCCTTCCGGGGCTCCGCCGTCCGCCGCCCGTCCCGGGGCGGGGAGGAGCGGGGCTTGGCGGGGCGGCGGTCCTCCCGCCGCTCCGGAGGGGCCTTGGGGGGCGGGTCCCGGCGGGGAGCCGCCTGGCGCTCCTTGGCCCGGCGGCGCTTCAGGTCCATCCGGGCGGCGGCCTCGCCATAGCGCTCCGGGTCCAGCCGGGCCAGCCGCTCCGTGACGGCGGCGGCGAGCCCCGTGTCCGTCAGGGCCGCGACGGCGGCGCTGCCCCGGCCCAGGGCTCCCCCCAGCTCCGCCTTGGAGAAGGGGAGGACCAGCCAGAGGCAGTGCCCCTCCCGGGCCAGGTGCTCCGCCCGGCGGAGGGTGTTCCCCGCCGCGTCGGAGGCCGCCAGCAGCAGCCGGGCCTGCCCGGCCTTGGCGGCCAGGGCCGCGGGCTCCTCCCCCACGGCCAGCCGCCCGCCCCGAAGGGCCAGGCCCAGCAGGGATAAAATGTTGTTCCCGCTCATGTCCCGCCTCCCAGTTCCGCCTCCATGGCGTCGTAAACCTCGGGGGGAATGGCGGTTTCGAAGGCCCGCTCCAGCGCCCGGGACTTCCGGGCCTTTTTCAGGCAGGCCGGGTCCGGGCAGACGTAAGCCCCCCGGCCGGGCTTTTTCCCGCCGAAGTCCAGGCTGACCGCCCCCTCCGGGGAGCGGACCACCCGCAGCAGGGCCTTTTTATCCTTCATCTCCCGGCAGCCGACGCATTGGCGCTGGGGAATCTTTCTCACCTTGGGCATGTGCAGGACCACCCTTCTGTCGGAATTCAAAGCGGGGCGCCGGGGCTCATTCCTCCCCGGCCGCGTCCTCCGCGGGCGTCTCTCCGCCCTCCCGGGGGAAGAGGTCCTCCCCCTCCTCCGGCTGATAGCTCTGGGGCTTGATGTCGATCTTATAGCCGGTGAGGCGGGCGGCCAGGCGGGCGTTCTGCCCCTCCTTGCCGATGGCCAGGGAGAGCTGGTCGTCGGGGACCACGCAGCGGCAGGCCTTGCCCTCCTCCGCCATTTGGACGTCCACCACGTCGGCGGGGGCCAGGGCGGCGGCGATGAAGGCGGCGGGGTCCTCGCTCCATTTGATGATGTCGATTTTCTCGCCCCGCAGCTCCTCCACGATGGCGGCCACCCGCTGGCCCCGGGGACCCACGCAGGCGCCGATGGGGTCCACGTTCTCCTCGTTGGACCAGACGGCCATCTTCGTGCGGCTGCCGGCCTCCCGGGCGATGGACCTCACTTCCACGGAGCCGTCGAAAATCTCGGGGACCTCCAGCTCGAAAAGGCGCTTCACAAGGCCCGGATGGGTCCGGGAGATCAGCACCTGGGGGCCCCGGGTGGAGTGGCGGACGTCCACCACATAGACCTTGATGTGCATCCCCTCCTCCAGGGGTTCGCCAGGGACCTGCTCCCCGGTGAGGAGCAGCGCCTCGGTGGACTCCGCGCCGGTGCCGATGCGGAGGGAGGCGGCGCCGTTCCGGGGGTCGATCCGGGTGACCACGCCGGTGAGGATTTCGTGCTGCTTGGAGTTGAACTCGTCGTAGACCTTGCCCCGCTCGGCCTCCCGCAGGCCCTGGATGATGACCTGCTTGCCGTTGCCCGCGGCGATGCGGCCGAACTCCATCTTGTCCACGGGGATGTTCACCACGTCCCCGATCTCATACCGGGCGGAAATGGCCTTGGCCTCCTCCAGGGGCATCTCGTTGAAGGGGTCCACGTAGTCCTCCTCGTCCACCACGGTTTTCCGGATGAACATGCGCAGCTCCCGGTGCTCCTCGTCCGCCTCCACGACGATGTTTTCCTCCTCCACGTCCTTGTGGTCCCGCTGGTAGGCGGTGGTGATGGCCTTGATGACTTTCTCCAGCATGGCCTCCTTGGGGATGCCCCGCTCCTGTTCCAGCAGTTCCAGGGCGGCGAAGATCTCACCGGGATTCATGCCGGCGGGTTCCTTCTGTTTTTTGCCTTTCATCTTTGCCGATTCTCCTTATTTACTAAAATACATGATCCGTATCACGGCGGGCCGGGCGCGTCAGAGCTCCACCCGCAGGCGGACCAGGGCCACGTCCTTCTTCTCAAAGGTCCGGACCGCGCCCCCCGCCTCCACGGCGACGGCCCCGCTCTCCGGGTCGTAGGCCGCGAGGACGCCGGGAATCTCCTTCCGCCCGTCCAGGGCGCGGTAGAGCTTCACCAGCACGGGGCTGCCCATAAATTGGGCGAAGTCTCCGGGCCGCTTCAGCGCCCGCTCCGCCCCGGCGGAGCCCACCTCCAGGGTATAGCTCCCCTCGATGGGGTCCGCCTCGTCCAGAAGGTCGGACAGCTTCCGGGACACGGCCTCGCAGTCCAGGATATCCACGCCGCCCTCCTTGTCCAGAAGGACCCGGAGATACCAGGTTCCGCCCTCCTTGACGTATTCCACGTCCCAGAGGGTGCAGCCCGCCTCCTCAATGGCGGGGGCGGCCAGCTCGGCGGTGAGTTCGGTAATCTTTTTCATAGCGCGTTCTCCCTTGTAAAGCCGAAGGATGTTCGTTGGCGGGAAGGAGGGGCCCCGGCGCGGGGCGCCCCGGGACGGGGTTCTCCGCCGGTTCCGCCGCAGGCTTTTCGGCCTGCTGAAAAACGCCGCGCGCTTTTTGCCGGACCAACAGGGCCAACAAAAAGAGCGGACCGCCGGTCCACTCCATACCTTACGCTTCCATCTTATCCTAACATATGCAATATACCACAGCGGATGAGAAAGCGCAAGCCTTTTTCTGAATTTTTATCTCCGAAAGAAGCCCGGCGCGGGTTCCGCAGCGGCTCCCCCCGGGCGGGAATCCGCAAGGGTCCCCCCCCCGGGGCCCGCCCCGGGGGCTCTCCCCCCGGGCGGCGTCATCCGCGGTTCCGCGCCGGGAGGCAGATCCCCCTGCCGATTCCGTTCGCAGCCATTCCCCCCTTACGAAATCATCTCGCTGCCGATCCGGTAGCCGCTCCAGGTCCCGAACTCCGGCCACAGGGCGGAGCAGTCATAGAAGCAGTAGGCCCCCAGGGGGCTCCGCCACTTCTCCGCGTTGAAGAACAGCGTGGGCAGGGAGTAGGCTTCCCCCTCGTGTTCCTCATTGGGCGTGATGGAGAACAGGCACCCGTCCTCCCACCAGAGCGGGCCGTCCTCCCCGTTTTCGGTGACGGAATAGGCGGCAAAATACCCCTGCTCCGCCAGCTCCTCAAAGGTCCCCGTCACCACCTCCACGCCGTGCAGCTCCCCGAAGCGCCAGGCCAGGGCGGCCTTCTCGCTCTCCGTCAGCTCCCCGGGGGCCTGGGAGAGGTCCAGCCCGGCGATGGCAATCCCCTCATTCAGCCCCTTGTCCTTCTCCCACAGGTCGTCCAGAACTTGAAGGTACAGCCCGCAGAGATCATAGCAGCTCCCGCCGGGGTTTTTCGACCTGCCGACGGACCAGGCCGTCACGCTGTAGACCTCCCCCAGCCGGGCCGGGAAGCTCTCCATCGCCGTGCCGTTGAAGGCCACGTCCACCGTCATGCCGTCCTCCAACACGGAGGCGTCCGCCAGCTCGCCGTCCAGGTAAACCGGGACCGCCGCAGGCGCGGCGTTTTCCAGCGTAATGCCCGGAAGGCTGGTGTACACGAGGTCCGCCTTGGGCCCTCCGCTCTCCAGGTTCAGCCGGTAAACCCCCGTCCCGCCGTAGAGCCCTTCGTCCAGCTCCGCCAGGAGGAGCGTCCCGTCCTCCGCCCCGTCCACAATCCGGCAGGCGAGGACCGTGGGCTCCTCGTCCTCCGCCAGGGAGGGGACGTCCGCCGGGGCGGGCGGGGTTCCCTCCGTGAGGTCCGCCGTCCCAGCCGGGGCCGGGGACTCCGGACGCTCCGCCGGGGCGCTTTGGCAGGCCGCCAGCAACAGGCACAATGCCAGGGCAAACGCAAATTTCCAGAGCTTCATAAAACCGCCTCCTTTTCCGGTTTAGTCGGAAACGGAGGCGGTTTTGTTCCCAGGCCGGCAAAAAGTATTTTGCCGGCCTGGGCAGGTTTTCAAAACTCTTTTGGCGTTTGAAAACTTCTGATTTAAATGGTGCAGGAACCCCCTCCTGGGTTTATCTCCGCGCTGAGAGCCGCCGGCGGCTGCGCTCCGAAACGCGCCTGCGGGCGCAGCCCGCCCTGCACCCTTCCTTCCCGGCGAAGAAGTCTTCCGCGCTTCTAGAGTCTGTTTTAAAACCGTCAGAACGCCGTCTTGGGGCGTCTTTTTCCGCCAGGACTGCGTTGATTTGACTTGAAATCCGCCAGGATTCCTGCGTCAAATCGCCTTGCCTGGCAAAAAAATCCGTCCGAATCCGGCATTTCGCAGGTTTTAAAACAGACTCTAGGGTCATTCCCTTTTTTTCAGCCGCCGCAGGGCCGTGCCTGTCAATCCCCCGGCCAGGGCGGCGACGCCCGCTGTCCAAGCTTGAAACAAGGCCGTGTAGTTATAAAGCCCCAACACACAGGGCAGGGTCAGCGACGCGCACGCCGCCGGGTAGAGCAGCCACCAGCGGCGGAGCCGGGTCCCCAGGGAACAGCCGCTGAAAAAGCAGAACAGGGGCAGGACCAGGAAGGGGTAAAAAATCCCCGTCAGCAGCGGGAAATCCCGGGCGTCCACCAGCCGCAGCCCCGGGGGCAGCAGCAGCTCCACCGCCGCCGCTAGGAGGAGGTACGGGACCAGCGATTTCCAGGGCGGCTCCGCCGTGTCCAGCCCGGAGGATTTCCGGATGGCCCGGATATCCGCCTGCCACTCCAGAAAGCGGACGGACCATTTCAGCACATAGCACAAAAGCAGCAGTCCCAGCAGGGCCAGCCAGCTCTCCCACATGGGGAACCACCGGCACCGCCACCCCGCCAGGGAGAACGCCGCCGCCGTCCCCAGGAAGTGCGCCCCGGACCAGGGCAGGGTCCGCCGCTCCAGAAGGAAGGGGACCTCCATGGTGCTCAGCGCCGCCCCCAGAAGGCCGGACCAGAGCATCTGGACCAGGGCCGCCGTGACGGGGCTTCCATACGCCTCCGCCATGTTCTCAGATACCACCAGCAGGCTCCCGCCCTGGGGCCTGGGGACGGCGAAGGCGTTTCCCAGCACGAAGGCCAGGTATACCAGAGCGATCCCCCAGGGGAAGCCCCGGAACGCCCGCCGGAGGAACGCCCGCCGAATCTCGCTTCCGCTCATATGCCCAGCACCTCCTTGATCTTCTTCACGTACCGCCGGGAGACGTAGGTGGTTACGCCCCCTTCTAACGTCACCCGGATGGTCCCGGAGAGGCTCAGGTCCAAGTCCGTCACCCGCTTCCAGTTCACAATCTCCGAGTGGGACACCCGGACGAAGGTCCGCCGGTCCAGCCGCCCCTCCAGCTCGTAGAGCCGGAGGCGGACCGTGTAAACCTCCCCGCCCAGCGTTTGGGCCCGGACCTCCTTGTCCTCCCCATAGAACCGAAGGACCGACCCCGGGTCCAGGGGCACGGCCTCGCCGCCCCGGAAGCCCGTCAGCCGTTCCGGTTCCTCCAGCCGCGCCAGCAGGGCCCGGAGCTCCTCCGTCTCCCCCGGGGAGAGCACCTTCACCAGCAGCTCCTCCAGCGCCGGGTCCAGGGTTACGTCGATTTTCATGGGCCCCGCCTCCTCTCGTGCCCTCAGTATACCCAAAGGGGGCCCCGCCGTCCAGCCCTCCCGGACCATCGGCGGCGGGGAGGGGACGGACGGTCAGCGCGCCTCCCCCGCCGGGAGGGCGGGAGAGGCGCGGTTTTATGCCGGAGGCTTCAGCCAGTCCGGGTATTGGCCGGGGATGTCAAAGAGCAGATAGGCCTCCCCAAACTCTTTCAGCTTCGGGAAAAAGGAAATGTACGGTTCCTCCCCGTCAAAGAGGTACACGCCGTCCCGGTTCTGCAGGGCGCAGAAGCCCCGGCCCTCCCCGGACCGGAGGGCATAGCGCCCCTCCCCCAGGTCTTCGCAGGTCCCGTCGTCCAGGACGCCTTCCTGCTGGGTATAGCGGCAGAAGCGGCCCTCCCCGTCGAAGATCAGGTAGGTTCCCAAGCCCGTCGAGGCGTCGGTGCAGTAGGTTCCCCGCAAATGAGGCAGGGGGCCGTAAAGCCGGCCGTAAAAAAAGACGTTCCACGCCAGGGAAACCATCAGTCCAATCCCCAGAACGAGGATGGCCCCCTGGGCGGCGGTGCGTTTTGGCTTCATGGTGCGTCCTCCTTATTTTGGTGGCTTCATGATACCACACGCCCCCTCCCGCCGCAAGGGGCGGGAACCCGCCTGGAAATTTTTTGGGAAACCCCCTTGACAACCGGGGAATATCCGCTATAATAAGCATTAGATTAAAGATATAAATTTTTGCTTATACGGAGGTGGACCATGACCAAGCGGGAACGGCAGCTGCTCAACTGGATCGAGGAAAACCCCCTGATCTCCCAGAAGGAGCTGGCGGACAAGGCGGGGATTACCCGCTCCTCCGTCGCCGTGCATATCTCCAACCTGATGAAGAAAGGCTATATCACCGGCAAGGGCTACATCGTCCAGACCGCCCCCTATGTCACCGTGGTGGGGGGCGTGAACGTGGACATCGGCGGGCGGCCGGAGGCGGCCCTGGTGGCCCGGGACTCCAACCCCGGCGCGGTCCACTCCTCCCTGGGGGGCGTGGGCCGGAACATCGCCCACAACATGGCCCTGCTGGGCCTGGATGTGCGGCTGGTGACGGCCTTCGGGGACGACCTGAACGCCCAGAAGCTGGCCGCCAGCTGCGGGGAGCTGGGCATCGACATCTCCCAGTCCCCCGTCATCTCCGGCGGGCGGACCTCCACCTACCTCTTTATCAACGACGAGCGGGGGGACATGGCCCTGGCGGTCAGCGATATGGAGATCTATCAGCACCTCACCCCCCAGGCCCTGGCCCAGCGGCACAAGCTCCTGGACGCCAGCCAGGTGGTGGTCGTGGACACCAACATCCCGGCGGAGAGCATTGCCTGGCTGGCGGAAAATTGCGCCGCCCCGGTCTTCGCGGACCCGGTTTCCACCGCCAAGGCCGCGAAGCTGAAGCCCGTCCTGGGGAAGCTCCACACCCTCAAGCCCAACCGCCTGGAGGCGGAGCTCCTCTCCGGCGTGCCCATCACCGACGGCGAGAGCCTGAACCGGGCGGCCGACGCCCTTCTGGAAACCGGCCTGCGCCGGGTGTTCATCTCCCTGGGGGCGGAGGGCGTCTTCGCCGCGGACCACGGCGGCCGGGTGCAGCTGCCCTGCCTCCCGGGGAGAATGGTGAACGCCACGGGCTGCGGGGACGCCTTCATGGCCGCCATCGCCTGGGCCTATCTCCAGGGCACGGACCTGGAGGACGCCGCCCGGGCGGGCCTGGCCGCCTCCTCCATCGCCATGGAGGGCCGGGAGACCATCAACCCCGCCATGAGCGAGGAAACCCTGCGGGAGCGCCTGGGCCTCGCCTGACAGATTCGTTTATCCTGAATTCAATTCATATATTTTGGAGGTCATCATCATGAACATGAACAAGTATCTGGACGTCGCCCCCGAAGTCAAGGAAGCCCTGGCCGCCGGGAAGCCCGTGGTGGCCCTGGAGTCCACCATCATCTCCCACGGCATGCCCTACCCCCAGAATGTGGAAACCGCCCTGAAGGTGGAGGCCATCATCCGGGAAAACGGGGCCGTCCCC
This sequence comes from uncultured Oscillibacter sp., assembly GCA_947577075.1. GTDB lineage: Bacteria > Bacillota > Clostridia > Oscillospirales > Oscillospiraceae > Oscillibacter. Next base: position 37,358 of record CANPTW010000013.1, read on the forward strand.
GCCACCATCGCCGTCCTGGGGGGCCGCCTCAAGGCGGGCCTCTCCCCCGAGGAGATTGATTATCTGGGCAAGACCGGCGCGGGCGTGGCCAAGGCCAGCCGCCGGGATCTCCCCGTTCTGGTGGCCCAGGGGAAGGACGGGGCCACCACCGTCACCACCACCATGATCATCGCCCACATGGCGGGCATCAAGGTCTTCGCCACCGGCGGCATCGGCGGCGTCCACCGGGGGGCCGAGACCACCATGGACATCTCCGCCGACCTGGAGGAGCTGGCCCGGACCCCCGTCATGGTGGTCTGCGCCGGGGCCAAGTCCATCCTGGACCTGGGGCTGACCCTGGAGTACCTGGAGACCCACGGCGTGCCCGTCATCGGCTACGGCACCGAGGAGCTCCCCGCCTTCTACACCCGGAAGTCCGGCTTCGGCGTGGACTACCGCATCGACACCCCCGCGGACCTGGCCAAGACCTTCTACGTCAAGCAGGACATGGGCCTGGGCGGCGGCATGCTGGTGGCCAACCCCATTCCGGAGGAGTACTCCATGGACGCGGACGTCATCGGCAAGGCCATCTCCGACGCCGTGGCCGAGGCCAAGGCCCAGGGCATCCACGGGAAGGAGACTACCCCCTTCCTCCTGGCCAAGATCAAGGAGCTCACCGGGGGCAGCTCCCTGGACAGCAACATCCAGCTGGTCTTCAACAACGCGCGCCTTGCCGCCAGGACGGCGGCGGAGCTGGCGGGACTTGCCAGGAACTGAAACCTGTGTTAAAATGGACCGGCTGGAAAGCCGGTCCATTTTTTGCCCGGCGGGCTCCAGACGCGGCGGACGGCTGAGCCGCTGAAACGGCGCAAGCGCCTCTTTCCAGCCGTGCCGGCGGCAGCCGTCCCTGCACAGGTGGACACACCGAAAAACGGCACATGCCGGGGCGATTATCCATCGCCCGTTCCCCTTCTATATTTGAAACGAGGTGCGCCTATGAAAACCGCCCTTCTCTCCGCCGTTTCCCGTGAAAAGACCCTGTTCCCGCCGGAGGCCCGCAGCGATTTTATTTGGGCCGTCGTCGGCTCCCCCTGGGGCCTTCTGGCCGTCTGGCTGGTGCTCATCAATATCATCACCTTCTTCGTCTTCGGCGCGGACAAGCTCCAGGCCAAGCGGAAGGAAAAAAAGGAGACGGTCCGCCGGGTCCCGGAGAAGAACCTGCTGCTCCTGGCGGCGGCGGGGGGCAGCGTCGGGGCGCTGCTGGCTATGCGGGTCTTCCGCCACAAGACCCTGCACAAGGCGTTCAAGTTCGGCGTGCCCCTCATCCTGGCCCTTCAAATCCTTATCCCCTTCGGCCTGTGGCTGTACTTCAGCGTCATCCGGTGAGGCGGAGGGACAACGTTTGCGTGCGGGCGGCGGGGCCGCCCGCATTTTTCTCCTGACAAACCGCCAAAAACCCGGGGTTCAATTTGTCAAACCCGCTGAAAAGGTCCGTTTTCGTGGGGAAAACGTTGACAAAACCGGCGGGGCCTGTTTATAATGGGGTTCACCCCAATAAAGAGAGGGCCGCAGAAGCGCAAACGTTTCCGCCCTTTTGAACATTGGCAGGAAGAAGCGGCGGCCGCCGCTCCTTCCCTTTTCTTTCGCCCGGCGGGCGGTCCATTCGGAAAGGAGAGGGTCCTGTGTTGCACGGACTGGATTATCTGCGGGAAATGAATACCGCCTCGGTCATGCTGCGGCTGACGCTGGCCATGTTCTGCGGCGGCATGATCGGCCTGGAGCGGGCCCGGAAGCACCGCCCGGCGGGCTTCCGCACCTATATGCTGGTGTGCATGGGGGCGGCGCTGACCATGCTGCTGAGCCAGTATGAATTTTACATGCTGAACCACGTCTGGGCGGAGAAGGCGGCGGAGATCGGCATCCGCACGGACGTCAGCCGCTTCGGCGCCCAGGTCATCAACGGCATCGGCTTCCTGGGCGCGGGCACCATCCTGGTGACGGGCCAGCAGAAAGTGAAGGGCCTGACCACGGCGGCGGGCCTCTGGGCCTCGGCCTGCATGGGCCTGGCGGTGGGGGCGGGGTTTTACGAGTGCGTGGGCCTGGCCTTCCTGCTGATCTTCGTGGCGGTGCACATCCTGCCCGCGGTGGAGCTGTACGTCATTGAAAACGCGAAAAACATGAACATCTATGTGGAGTTCCAGTCCCTGGACAACGTGGCGGAGATCATCGGCCGCATCAAGGCCAAGGACGTGACGATCTACGAGGTGGAGGTGGACCACGGCAAGCAGACGCCCTCCCAGCATCCCAACGCCATTTTCTCCCTGCGGATGAACCGGCCGGGCGCCCATGCCAAAATTCTGGCCTCCATCTCGGAGCTGGAGGACGTCTTCGTCGTCCACGATATCTGACCTGACTGGAGTAGGAGGGAAACGGGATGCTATCTCTTTTTGACGGCCTGCGGGACGTAACCTTTTGGTCCGTGGCCCTGCGGATGACCCTGGCGGTAATCTGCGGCGGCATCATCGGCATTGAGCGGGAGTACAAGCGCCGCCCGGCGGGCTTCCGCACCCACATTCTGATCTGCCTGGGCGCGGCCATGACCACGCTGACCAGCCAATACCTGTATCTGGTCATGGGCCAGTACACCGACATGGCCCGTCTGGGCGCCCAGGTGGTGGCGGGCATCGGCTTTATCGGCGCGGGCACCATCATCGTCACCCGCCGCCAGCGGGTGAAGGGCCTGACCACGGCGGCGGGCCTCTGGGCGGCGGCCATCATCGGCCTGACCCTGGGAGGCGGCTTTTACGAGGGGGGCCTTTTTGCCACGCTGCTGATCCTTGTGGCGGAGCTCTTCTTCTCCCGGGTGGAATACCGGATGCTGAAAAACGCCCCGGAGATCAACCTGTACATCGAGTACAGCGACAACCGCGTCATGGATAAGCTCCTCCAGGAGTTCCGGGAGCGGGGGCTGAAAATCCTCAACATGGGCATCATCCACTCCAAGTCCAACGAAAAGCACAACGCCTGCGCCATCTTCACCCTCCGGCTCCACAAGGGTCTGGACCCGGAGCACCTTCAGCAGGACATCCGCGCCGCCGCCGGCGTGGTTTCCGTGCGGGAGCTGTAGGCCCGCCGGGGCGCGCCCCTTCCGGCGGCGGAGCTTCCGCCCCCAAACGAATTCGAAAGGAGCCCTCCGGGGCTCCTTAGTCTGTCAAAAAGCATACAAAACAGGCAAGAAGAAGGGGATCAGAGGAATAGCGGAAGGAAAGAAGGGAAAAGTGGGAAGGATCAAGGAATTTCCCGAGCCAAAGAGCTGACTTTTTGAGCTTCATGGCAGCAAATTTAAGCCTCACCCAGGTAGAAACCCGGGCCAGACCACGGTGGCGGGTATAACGTATCCATTCATAATCCATTACCCGCTCTATTTTCCGCAGCAGATGTTCTTTCGGCACAATATCTTCTATCTATAATCCTATAATCTGTCAGGACTGCTTCTTTCCGGTTGTCCTTTTTCCGGCTTTCCGCTCCGCTTCATCTCTCCTTCATTATGCCAAAAAACCTCGCCTCTGGCGAGGTTTTTTGACAAACTGAGCCGAACCCGTTGGGTTCGGCTTTTGCCTTTTCAGCTCCGCCAAGCAGGAGATCGCCGCAACGAAGGTCGGCGGGTACGTCCGCTTTGGAAAAAGCCGGACACGGGAAAAAAACGTTACGAGAGGGGCCCGGACGGGGCTCCTCTCGTTTTTAATTACCGCCTCATCCCCCTATAGCGCGAGTTCCCTTGGCCTCAGAAACACCCCGGGCGGCGGTGAACGCTACACATACGGACATGTTCCGCTCTATCAAGCCTTTCAAAAATACGCCTTTCCGTTTGCCGCGGTGTTTCTCTCAGCGCCCCGGCGTACCGGCGGGGCACCAAGTACCGGGCAATATCTCCGAATGACATGGACGGCTCGACATACATCTCAAACATCAGCCGGGCGATATTCGCCGCGTCAGGGTCCGGGATCATCACCCTGTTCGCCGTTGTCCATGGCCGCCGTCCCGGCTCCCGGCGGGCTGCCTGCGGGCGGGCCGGGGAGGACCCGGCGGGACTGCGGGCCGCTCAGCCCGCGTTCCGCCCCCGGCCGCTTTGTTTCGCCGGCCTCCATTTTTAAGGAGGCCCCCATATAAAATTTCCGGATTGTGGGAATCCTGAGCCCGGGGTGATGATGATTATGGAATTGTTTCACAGCGCACACAGGAAGGGCCCCTATTTTGAGGGCTGGTACTTCAAGCACCAGAACCCGCAGGGGCAGACCCTTGCGCTGATTCCCGCGTTCCATGCCGGCAAAGAGGGGCGCCGCACCGCCTCCCTCCAGATTATTTCAAAGGAGCAGGCGTGGTGGCTGGAGTACCCGGAGGCACAGCTGCAAGTTTCCCGGCAGTCCTTTCAGGTGCAGCTTGGGCAGTCCAGCTTCGGCCGGCAGGGAACGGACCTCCACATCCGGGGGGACGGCCTTTCTCTCTGCGGCACCCTGCGCTACGGTCCATTCACCGCTCTGCGGTCCGACATCATGGGGCCGTTTCGGTTTTTCGCGGGGATGCAGTGCTCCCACGGCGTGATCAGCATGGGGCATTCCCTGAGCGGAACCCTGGAGGTGAACGGCGAACGCCTGGATTTCTCCGACGGGACCGGGTATATCGAGACGGACCGGGGCCGCTCCTTCCCCAGCAGATACCTTTGGACGCAGTGCGCCTGGGGCGGGGCGGAGCGCGGCGGCCTGATGCTTGCCATTGCAGCGGTTCCCCTGCCGGTGGGCGGCTTCACCGGCTGCATCTGCTCCGTTCTGCACTGCGGCCGGGAATACCGCCTGGCAACCTACCGGGGCGCCAGGATCGAGGCGTGGTCCGCCTCCGGCGCGGCAATCCGCCAGGGGAAGTACCGCCTGGAGGTCCAATTGCTGGACGGGCGGCGGCAGGCCCTCCGCGCCCCGGTGGAGGGGCGTATGGAGCGCACCATCCACGAGAGCCTCTGCGGGGAGCTGCGCTGCCGCCTCTGGCGCGGAAAAGACCTTCTGTTTCAGCATAGGGACCAGACCGCCAGCTTTGAGTATTTCCCGGGGGACTGACTGCCGCCGCCGGCAGGGCGTTCGTTCTCCCGGCGGCCGGTTCCCTCCCCCGGCTGCGGCAGCCGGGTGTTTGCCCCGGCCCGGCGTTCCGCGGCGGGCCTTGCCCCGCGGCGTGCTGCGCCCCCTGAGGGGAGAAAATTTGTGCGCGCCCCGCAAGGAACCGCGGCGTTTACCAATACGGCCGCGGGTCCTCCGCCAGCCCAAGCAGATAGTCAATGCTGGTATGATAAAACCGCGCCAGCGCAATCAGCGCTCCGCTGGGAATGTCCAGCCCTCCGCTCTCATACCGGGAATAGGTCGCCTGGGAGACGTGAAGCAGCTCCGCCAAAACCCGCTGGGGCAGATCCCGGTCCTCCCGGAGATCCCGCAGCCGTTGGTACATGTCCCGCTCCTCCCTTTCCCGGGGGCCGTCCGCAGAGAACCCGCCCGGATTCCGGCGGCCTGCGGACCGCCCCCGCGTTTCCAATTCTTTTCCATTTTAGGATATGCAAAAATTGCATATTGATTTTTATACGAAAATCGCATAAAATGGAACGGGATTTGAAAACGGGGGAAGGGGGATCGCGTTGCCTGAGAGAAAACAGGAGGAGCGCCGGGTCTGGAGGGTCTGGGTGGACACCCGGCGGCGAGTGGTCTCCTTTCACGAGGCCCCGGGCTGCCAGCTGCTGGAGTTCCGCAGCTATGAGCTTTTTCAAAGCTGCATTGACGGCTACACCGCCCAGCGGTACCGCTACCAATAAAAAAGTCGCCGGGGACGGTTGACAAACGGAAAAAACGTGATATCATAGGGTGAAACTGAACATTTGGCGTGGATGAGGACGAGTAACCGGGCAGTACCCTGCCAAGAGAGCCGCCGTTTCGGTGCGAGGCGGTCAGGACTGACGGTGAAAATCACCTCGGAGCCTCCTGCTGAAAGACGACGCGACATTAGAGCGCTTCTCAAAAATACTGAGAAAAGTTCAGCGGTTCGGAAATTGCATGGCCGCGTTGTCGTCCTTGACGGGCGCCAGCCCGCCTGCGTCCTCCGCCTTGCCCTGCAATTCCCGCCCTCGCTTCCTTTTTTCTCATTATTTTAGAGAACTGCTCCAGAATCCATTAAAAATCAGATTGTGCCTGATTTTTTATAGCGCCGGAGGCGCGTTGGATTCTTGTGAACCGCGCCGGCGCGCATGGCACGTCGGCCGCCATGAAAATCCTTCCTTTTCATGGTATTGCGGGTCAGTAGGTGTGGACGTGTGACGGGCGTTACTCCGTCGGCCCGTGTTGGCGGGCGCAGAGGGGCCGCTTCCCGCAAGGGGGCGGCAAGAAGAGTGGTACCGCAGTGCGCAGCGCGCGCCCTGTCTCTTGGGGAGACGGGGCGCGTTTTTTGATTCTCTGGCAAAGCGCGAATACGCGCCGTATTATCTCTGCCTATTATACAAAAAGGAGGCGTTGAAAGTGGAGCTGCCGGCCCATATCAAGCTGGTTTTTGTGGACACGCCGGAGAAATTCCAACCCCTGGCGGCGGACATCGTCCCGCCCTTGATCGGGCTGCTGGGGGACCTTTGCGCCTTGGAGGAAAAATTTTACGCCCGGGACCAAGCGCAGAAGGCGTCGCGCCCCGGCGGAATCTACGCTACCCAGGCCCACCCCAACAGCACGGCCCTGTGGGAACGCTACCGCGAGGCTTACACGGCCCTGCTGGACCCCCGCTGTACGGAAAAGCTCTTGGCCCGGCGCCGGGGCTGCTGCCAGAGCATGGGGGACCCGGCGGACTTCGCCTGCTTGAAGGGCGGGGCGGAGGTCCCCTTCACCATGAAAAGCAGGAGTAAGGCCGTGGTGATCGTCCGGGCCTTCGACGGCTTCGGCAGCGACTGCCGCTTTGAGCTGAAACCGGAGGCCGGGGCGTGGAGCATCGACAAGGTGTCTCAGAACACCTGCGGAGACGGGCCCTGGCGGACCGACTTCTATTTTTAGTTTGATCCAGATTTTTAAATACAGATAGCAATATTATAAAGGAGTAATACAAAATGGACTACAACAAGACCATCAACCTGCCGAAGACCGACTTCCCCATGCGGGCGGGCCTGCCCAAGCGGGAGCCGGAGATGCTGAAGCGCTGGGAGGCGGAGGACGTCTACCACGAGCTTCTCAAAAAGAACGAGGGCAAGCCCCTCTTCAACCTCCACGACGGCCCCCCGTTCTCCAACGGGTCCATCCACATGGGCACCGCCATGAACAAGGCCATCAAGGACATCATCACCCGGTCCTACGCCATGCGGGGCTACTACACCCCCTATATCCCCGGCTGGGACAACCACGGAATGCCCATCGAATCCAACATCATCAAGCAGAACAAGCTGAACCACAAGGCCATGAGCATTCCCGACTTCCGGTCCGCCTGCCACGACTTCGCCGCCCACTATGTGGACGTCCAGCGGGACGCCTTTAAGCGCATCGGCGTCGTCGGCGACTGGGACCACCCCTATCTCACCATGGACCCCGGCTTCGAGGCCGAGGAGGTGAAGGTCTTCGGGGCCATGTACAAGAAGGGCTATATCTACAAGGGCCTGAAGCCCGTGTACTGGTGCCCCCACGACGAGACGGCTCTGGCGGAGGCCGAGATCGAGTACCAGGAGGACCCCGTTACCACCGTCTACGTGAAGTTCCCCATGCACGACGATTTGGGCAAGCTGGGGGCCTTTGACAAGAGCAAGCTCTTCTTCGTGATCTGGACCACCACCATCTGGACCCTCCCCGGCAACCTGGCCATCGCCCTCCACCCCGCCGAGAGCTACGCCGTGGTGAAGGCGCCCAACGGCGAGCACTATATCATGGCGGAGGCCCTGACGGAGAAGGTCATGGGCCTGGGGGGCTTCGACTCCTGGGAGATCGTGGAGACCCACCCCGGCAGCTTCTTCGAGAACATGCTGGCGGACCACCCCTTCCTGCCCAAGACCTCCCGGCTGCTGCTGGCGGACTACGTCACCATGGACTGCGGCACGGGCTGCGTCCACACGGCCCCGGGCTTCGGCGCGGACGACTACCAGACCTGCCGCCGGTACGGCATGGAGATGGTGGTCCCCGTGGACGACCAGGGCAAACACACGGACTACGCCGGAAAGTACGCCGGCATGACCACCGACGAATCTAACCCCGTCATCCTCCAGGACATGAAGGAGAGCGGCATGCTCTTCGCCTCCGAGGACATCGTCCACAGCTATCCCCACTGCTGGCGCTGCAAGAGCCCCATCATCTTCCGGGCCACCCCCCAGTGGTTCTGCTCCGTGGACAGCTTCAAGGACGAGGCCTGCGCCGCCGCCGACGAGGTCCGCTGGGTGCCCAAGTGGGGCATCGACCGGATGAAGTCCATGATCCGGGAGCGCTCCGACTGGTGCATTTCCCGCCAGCGCCGCTGGGGCCTGCCCATCCCCGTGGTCTACTGCAAGGACTGCGGCAAGCCCGTGGTGACGGACGAAAGCATCGCGGCCATCTCCAAGCTCTTCGCGGCGGAGGGCTCCAACGCCTGGTTCGCCAGGGAGGCGGAGGAAATTCTGCCCCAGGGCTTCGCCTGCCCCCACTGCGGCAAATCCTCCGGCTTTGAGAAGGAGACGGACACCCTGGACGGCTGGTTCGACTCCGGCTCCACCCACTTCGCCGCCATGAAGAAGGACCAGGGCTTCTGGCCCGCCACCATGTATATGGAGGGCCTGGACCAGTACCGGGGCTGGTTCCAGAGCTCCCTGCTCATCGGCGTGGGCGCCCTGGGCAAGGGCGCGCCCTTCAAGGAGTGCGTCACCCACGGCTGGACCGTGGACGGCGAGGGCAAGGCCATGCACAAATCCGCCGGAAACGGCATGGACCCCGCCGAGGTCATCGACAAATACGGCGCGGACATCCTCCGCCTCTGGGCGGCGAACACGGACTACCACGCCGACGTCCGCTGCTCCCACGAGATCTTCAAGCAGCTCTCCCAGAACTACCTGAAGTTCCGCAACACCGCCCGGTACTGCCTGGGGAACCTGGACGGCTTCGACCCCAACCACCTCACCGCCCCCGGCGACATGGTGGAGCTGGACCGCTGGGCGGTGACCAAGCTGAACGCCCTGATTGAAAAGTGCTTCGCCGCTTACGACGAGTACGAGTTCCTGGCGGCCACCCACGCGGTGAACGACTTCTGCGTGGTGGAGATGTCCAACTTCTACCTGGACGTGATCAAGGACCGGCTCTACTGCGACGAGAAGGACGGGGCCCTGCGCCGCAGCGCCCAGACGGCCCTGTACCTGATCCTGGACACCATGACCCGGATCATGGCCCCCATCCTGGCCTTCACCTGCGACGAGATCTGGCAGGCCATGCCCCACCGGGCGGGGGACGACGCCCGGAACGTCCTCTTCAACGACATGCACCAGCCCTTCGCGGACTACGCCCTGGACGCCGCCGCCATGGAGCGCTGGGACGTCATCGAGGCCCTGCGGGACAAGGTGAACGCCGCCCTGGAAAGCGCCCGGGGGGCGAAGACCATCGGCAAGAGCCTGGAGGCCGCCGTCACCCTGACGGTGCCGGAGGAGAACGCCTGGCTTGCCGACCTGCCGGAGCTGGCGGATCTTCTGATCGTGTCCCAGGCCACGGTGAAGACCGGGGCCGGGGCCGCCGTGGAGGTCCGCAGGGCCGAGGGCGGCAAGTGTGAGCGGTGCTGGAAGGTGCTGTCCGGCCTGGGCTCCGACCCGGAGCACCCCGCCCTGTGCCCCCGCTGCGCCGCGGCTGTGAAAAACCTGCCCCAGTTCTGAGGCCCCGGCCCCGCCGCCGCGCACAGCCCCCGGCAGCCCAAACGCCCCGCCTTACGGCGGGGCGTTTGGGCTGAACGCGAAAAGATTTCCCGTTCGGCTCCGTTTTCGGCGAAGCCGGAAACGGAGCGGCGGCGGGAATTTCTGAGCTGGAGCAGATGCCCGGTTTCGAGGCCCCGGTTTTCAGGTCTGCACCCAAAACCAAATCGAAGCCCAGCGAAGCGGGTTCGATCTGGAAAGGGGGAGCAGCGAAATGAGCGCGCTCTGACTTTAAAAAAAGTCGGAGCAAGCGATTACAGCTTGCTCCGACGTGGCGGAGATGGAGGGATTTGAACCCCCGCGCGCCTTGCGGCGCCTACCGGATTTCGAATCCGGACCCTTCAGCCACTTGGGTACATCTCCGGGTCTGCGGGACCGGCCTGCCGCTCTATTATGCCACATTTTTTCCCCCGTTGCAAGAGGGACGGGAAAATTCCCGTCCCTCAGCTTGTCGAAAAACGCATAAAACCGATTCAACGGGAAGGAAGGGTGTGCGCGGGAAACCCAGGAAGGGTTTCCTGCGCCATTTAAATCCCAAGTTTTCAGAACTTTTTTGAAGTTCTGAAAACTTGCTCAGGCTGGCGAAAAATACGTTTTCGCCAGCCTGAGGGGCGGGAAAATTCCCGCCCCTTTTTACCGCCCGTAGAAAAACGCGTCGCATTTCAGCATCCCGTTGTACAGCTTCCGCTTCTTGTCCGCCGGGCGGCCGAAGCAGCGCTCGAACTCCGTGTGGGAGCTCAGCACGATCACCCGCCACTTGGGGGGCAGGGCCTCCAGGGCGGCGCCGAAGCGGCGGTAGAGCTCCTCCGCCTCCCGCTTCTCCAGCAGGCGCTCGCCATAGGGGGGATTCGTCACCAGCTGGCCGTATTCGCCGGTCCGGCGGAACTTCCCCGCGTCCGCCGTTTCAAAGCGCACGCAGTCCTCCACCCCCGCCAGGGCCGCATTGTGCCGGGCCAGCTCCACCGCCGCCGGGTCGATATCCCCGCCCCAGATGTCATAGCGCCCATGGAACTCCCGGTCCATGGCCTCGTCCGCCGCGTCCATCCACAGCCTGGGGGCGATGGACCCCCACTTCTGGGCGGCAAAATGCCGGTCCAGGCCCGGGGCCCGGTTCCGGGCGATCAGCGCCGCCTCGATGGGAATGGTGCCGCTGCCGCAGAAGGGGTCGCAGAAGGGGTCCTTCCCCCGGTAGCGGGACAGCAGCACCAGCGCCGCCGCCAGAGTCTCCCGCAGGGGGGCGCCCATGTTTTGCGCCCGGTAGCCCCGCTTGTAGAGCCCCTCGCCGGAGGTGTCCAGGTACAGGAAGGCTTGGTCCTTCACGATGGCAAATTGGATCTGGTAACGGCTGCCCGTCTCCGGCAGAGTCTCGCAGCCGTAGGCGTTCCCCAGCCTCCGGGCCGCGGCCTTTTTCACAATGGCCTGACAGGCGGGAACGGAGTGGAGGGTGGAGTTCAGGGAGTAGCCCTTCACGGGGAATTCCCCCTCCCGGGGGATAAACTCCTCCCAGGGCAGGGCGAGGACCCCTTGGAACAGGGCCTCAAAGTCCGGGGCGGGGAAGGACTCCCCCAGCTGCATCAGCACCCGGGCCCCGCAGCGCAGGCCGATGTTCAGCCGGGGAATGTCCGCCAAGGTCCCGCTGCAGTGCACCCGGCCGTTCTCGGCCCGGACGCCGGGCAGGCCCAGGCGCTTCACCTCGTCGGACACCAGGCGCTCCAGGCCCAGGAGACAGGGAATGGTCAAAGTCAAGGGGGCCGCCTCCTTTTTGCGATCTCAGAGCCTGTTTACCCGCTCCCCGCCAATCCATACGCGCTGGGATTATGAAACCGGCTCTTACGCCCAGTATACCAGTCCCCGGCCCGGTTTTCAACACCATCGTCAACGCCGCCGCCCCCCTTCGCAAAGGGGGCGGCGGCGTTTTTCCATAGGGCCGGGCGGCTTACGGCTTCAGCTGCTTTTGGAGCCAGTCCTTCCCGTCCACAAACCGGGAGACGATGTAGCACACCACATAGTCCCCGGCGGCGTTGATCATGGTGGCGGGGGGGTCCACCAGGTTGCCGATGACCACCAGGATGGGGAAGGCGATCTCCATCTGGGCGGGGAAGAAGATGGAGCAGATGATGTACTCCCCGATGTACCCGCCGCCGGGGACACCGCTCATGCCCACGGAGCTGAGGACGGCCACCAGCACCACGGGGATCAGCATGCCCAGGGTCAGCTTCTGGCCGAAGACTCCCAGGACAAAGGCAATCTTCAAAACGCAGGAGAAGCAGGACCCGTCCATGTGCATGGTGGCCCCCAGGGGCAGCACCATGTCCGCCACATCCTTCCGGATGCCGGTGTCCGCGGCCTCCTCCATGTTGGTGGGAATCGTCGCCACGGAGGAGCAGGTGCCAAGGGACACCACGGCGGGCTTCGTGATGTGCCGGAACATGACCCCCACGGCGCCCCTGCCGCCGCCGAACCAGGCGAAGAGGGGCCAGGCGGTGAAGATGTAGACAAAGCACAGGGGATAGTACACCGCCAGGGCCCGGGCGTAGTTCTCCGTGATCTGGGGGCCGTAGGTGGCCACCAGGTCGGCGAAGAAGCCGAAGAAGGCGATGGGGGCGTAGTAGGTGATGATCTTCACGAATTTCAGCATCACGCCGGCCAGGTCGTCCAGGAAGCGGCCCACGGGGGTGTCCTTGCCGCCGTTGAGGTTCACGGCGAAGCCGAAGAGCAGGGAGAACACAATCAGGGGCAGCATGGCCCGGCGGGTCAGCAGGCCGCTGAAATCACTGGCGGTGAAGAAGTTCACGATCATGTCGGGGAGCGTGGCGTACTCGCCCATCTCCTGGGAGGCCAGGTTCGTCCAGGCGGCGGGCACCGGCGGGAAGACCATCATCAGCACATACATGATGACGGCGGCGATGGCCCCCGTGACCACGAAGGTCCCCACAGTGACGCCCATGATTTTCCCCGCCCGCTTCCGGCTCTCCATGTTCGCCACGGCGCTGGAGATGGAGGCGAAGACCATGGGCACCACCACGCAGAACATCATGTTGATGAACACGGTGCCCAGGGGCTTGAGGACGGTGGCCCCGGTGCCGGAGATCACGCTCCCGTCGGCGTCCACCTCGGCGGGCCAGACCCAGCCCAGGATGGCGCCCAGAATCATGGCGCCCAGCATGACGGCCAAAAAGGCGTAGTTTTTCGCAATGGATTTCTTTTCCATAATGTCCCTCCTGATTAAAAAATCCTCGTTCCCGCCGCTCCGGCTTGGTAGAGCAGAGGGCGCCGGAGTCTGTTTTCAAACAGCCCCGAAAGCTTGTTGCCCGCTTTTTTTAAAAAAGCAGCTCCTCATCCGTCACCTCGCCCTTGCAGACGACGTTGGTGGGCCCGGTGAGGTGGAGCTCCGTGATCTGGCTGTGGACCCGCTCCGCGTCCACCACCAGGGTTCCGCCGGTCATGTCCGCCCGGACCTGCTGGCCGCTGACCTTTCCCTGGAGGGTCAGCACCGTGACCACGGACCCGGTCCCCGTACCGCAGGCGTAGGTGAAATCCTCCACCCCCCGCTCGAAGGTCCGCTCAAACAGGCGGTCCTCCCCCGTGAGCTCGTAGAAATTCACGTTGGCCCCCTTGGGAAAGACGGGGCTCCAGCGGATTTTCCGCCCCAGCTCCCGCAGCTCGTGCTCGTCGGCGCCGCGGAGGTTGTGATAGGGGACCACGGCGTGGGGCAGGCCGGGATCTCCCAGCTCCACGTAGGAGCAGCTGTACCGCACCCCGTCCACCTCCACTGGGCAGTCCAGCCTGACGGTGGTGGGGTCGTTGAGGCGGACCCGGTACAGCCGGGGGCCCAGCCGCTGCCCGAAGACCATGCCGGCGGCGGTTTCCACGGCCTGGGCCTCTCTGGCGAGGCCGTTCTCAAAGCCGTAGCGGCAGATGCACCGGGCCCCGTTGCCGCACATCTCCCCCGCGCTGCCGTCGGAGTTGAAAAACAGCATCCGGAAATCGCCCCCCTGCTCCGGAGCCTCCACCACCATCAGCCCGTCGGCCCCGATGGAAAGCCGCCGCTCACACAGCGTCCGGGCGATGCGGGGAAGCTCCTCCCGGGGGAGGCGCTCCTCCAGATTGTTCAGGATCAGGAAATCGTTCCCGGCTCCGTTCATCTTCCAGAATTTCATGGGCTTCCTCCTTGTCTGCTTCTCATTATAATCGCACTCTCCGCGAATGAATACCGGATAACGTGCTGAAAACCTTGCAAAAGGTGCTGATACTGCGGGGCGCCGCCGTTGACAGGATGGGGGGAAGTATGGTATATCAGTATCAGCAGGAGGGGAACGGCTCGGCCTCCGTACATAGGAGGTGACAACGTGACGGTTCTGGAAACCCTGGCGCTGCTGAACCTGATAGCCGTTGTGATCTTTGGCGTTATTAACGTAACGAAAAAGAAATAACCGGCCCCCCACATAGGAAACCGGCATTTCTACAGATTTTAAATCTTGTGAGGAAGAGCCGGACCTGTGTGCTCAGGTTGCCCCTCTTGCTTTGATTATACCAGCCCCTTCCCGGGCTGTCAACCACAAAATCCCCCGGAAAGGAGGCTCCGCCATGCCCAGGAAAAACCCCCGGAACACCAAGGGACGCATCATCGCCGCCGCCTGGAAGCTCTTCTACGAGCAGGGCTATGAGGACACCACCATTGAGGACATCGTCTTCGAGTCCGAGACCTCCAAGGGTTCCTTCTACCACTATTTTGACGGTAAGGACGCCCTGGTGGGCACCCTCTCCAACGTGTTCGACGAGAAATATGAGGAGCTCATTCCCGTGATGGACCCCGCCCTGGACGCGGTGGGCAAGCTGGCCTACCTCAACCACGAGCTCTTTGCCATGATCGACGGGGGCATCTCCCTGGACCTTCTGGCCCGGCTCCTCTCCACCCAGCTGCTGACCCGGGGGGAAAAGCGCCTGCTGGACCGGAACCGGACCTATTTCAAGCTCCTGCGGAAAATCATCGCCGAGGGCCAGCGGACCGGCCAGCTCCGGGGGGACCGGACGGTGAACGAGATTGTCAAGGCCTACGCCCTCTGGGAGCGGGCATTGCTGTACGACTGGTGCCTCTGCGGCGGGGAGTACTCGTTGGTCGCCTACACCGACGCCATGACCCCCATGTTCCTGGAGAGCTGGCGGGGCGCGGATCAAAAGGAGGCGGCGGAATGAGAAAACGGCGGGCGCTTGCCTGGCTGCTGTGCGCGGCGCTGCTGGCCGGGTGCCAAGGGGGCTCCGGACCGGAGGAAGCGGGCCCTGTGGACCCCATCCCCCAGGAGGCCCTCTCCCAGGACCTGCGGGACGCCCTGGAGGAGGAGTGGGAGGCCTGGAACGCTTTGAGCGAGGAGGCGCAGGTCGTCTCCAGCCACACGCCCGGCTGGTGCCGGCGGGGCTTTGAGGACTGGGCGGCGTGCGAGGACTTCCTGGGCTTCTCCGTCCCCAATCCCCTGGAGGAAGCAGACTGGCTGGAAAAGGGGACCTACGTGGCCATGCCCCTGGGCTTCCGGGACGCGCCCCGGGTGGACGTCCAGTGGAACGGCACGGAGGAGTGCTATGTGGACTGGGTCAACGCCGGCGCCGGATACCGCAGCGGCTCCACCCGGGTGACGCTCTCGGCCCTCTTGTACGGGGACCCGGCCAAGGCCAGGCTCTCGGACAGGGACTGGACCCTGGACCTGGGGAAGCTGAAGGAAGACGCGGCGGGCGGCGTGCTGCACGTGATCCCGGAGAGCACGGAGCGGTACTGCTCCCGCACGGCCTACCTGATCCGGGGCGGCGTGCTGTACCACGTCCACGTGGTCGGCGAGCCCGGCGAGGAGGCGGCGGTGGAGGAGGCGCTGGAGCGGGCCCTGGCGGCCTTCCCGGAGGAACCGGCGTGACCGCCGCCCGTTCGGGGCGGGAAGCGCCGGGAGGCGCGAGGAATTGATTTTGCGTTTCGCCAGGAATTTTTCCCAAAAATTGTACGGCTTGAAAGGCTTGTAATCACGTTGTTTTCGTCAAATTCTACAGAATGGGGTATAGACTGCATTCTATACCTCGTTCTGTCTTTCATTCTAGCGGGAAATGTGCTATGATAGCACCCATTGAACGGAAAAGGAGAGAGATTTCATGTCAACCGCACAGATCTGCATTATGGGAACCATCATCGCCTACCTCTGCTTCGTCATCTTCACCGGGGTCATGATCGGCCGCCGGTCCAAGAAGAGCGCCGAGGGCTTCTACCTGGGCGGCCGGGGCATCGGCCCCCTGGTCACCGCCATGAGCGCCGAGGCCAGCGACATGAGCAGCTATCTGCTCATGGGCATCCCCGGCCTTGCGTACCTCTCCGGCGTGGCGGACGCCAGCTGGACCGCCATCGGCCTGGCCGCGGGCACCTATCTGAACTTCCTCCTGGTTGCCAAAAAGCTCCGGCGCTACAGTGTGAAGCTGGACGCCATCACCATCCCCAGCTTCATCTCCAAGCGCTATGGGGAGAAGAAGCCCGTCATCATGTGCATTTCCGCCCTGATCATCCTGATCTTCTTCGTGCCCTATGTCGCCTCGGGCCTGGCCGCCATCGGCAAGCTCTTCAACAGCCTCTTCGGCTGGAACTATATGGCGGCGGTGGTCATCGGGGCCGTGGTCATCATCAGCTATACCTCCATCGGGGGCTTCAACGCCGTGGCCACCATGGACCTGATCCAGTCCGTCATCATGACCTGCGCCCTGGCCGTCATCGTGGTCTTCGGCGTGGTCCAGGCGGGCGGCATGGGCGCGGTGATTGCCCACGCCCAGACCCTTCCCGGCTTCTTCAGCTTCACGGAGACGTATAACGTCTCCACGGGCTCTGCGGACCCCTACGGCTTTATCCGCATCATCTCCATGATGGCCTGGGGCCTGGGGTACTTCGGCATGCCCCACATCCTGGTGCGCTTCATGGCCATCCGGGACGAGAACGAGCTGACCCTCTCCCGCCGCATCGCCGCCACCTGGGTGGTGATCTCCATGGGCGTGGCCGTGTTCATCGGCATCGTGGGCCACGCCGTCTCCGCCGCGGGCAAGGTCCCCTTCCTGGAGGGCAGCGCCACGGAGACCATCATCGTCAATCTCTCGGACCTGCTGTCCTCTTACGGCGTCTTCCCCGCCATCGTGGCGGGCTGCATCCTGGCGGGCATCCTGGCCGCCACCATGTCCACGGCGGACTCCCAGCTGCTGGCGGCCTCCTCCGCCTTCTCGGAGAACATCGTCCAGGAGGTCTTCGGCGTGAAGCTGACGGAGAAGCAGACCATGCTGATTGCCCGGTTCACCGTGGTGGTCATCGCCGTCATCGCCCTGTTCCTGGCCTCGGACCCGGGCAGCAACGTGTTCCAGATCGTGTCCTTCGCCTGGGCGGGCTTCGGCGCCACCTTCGGCCCCGCCATCCTCTGCGCCCTGTACTGGAAGCGGAGCAACCGCCAGGGGATCATGGCGGGCCTGGTGGCCGGCGGCGTGATGATCTTCGTGTGGAAGTTCATGGTCCGGCCCTTAGGCGGCGCGTGGGACATCTACGAGCTGCTGCCCGCCTTCGTGGTGGGCCTGGCGGCCATCGTCGCCGTCAGCCTCCTCACCCCGGCTCCGGACGCGGAGATCGAAGCGCTCTTCGACAAGGTGAAGGAGAAGTAATTTGCCCCTTCCCGGCAAACCGGATTGACGTGCCTCTTGGCAGTCCGAAAACGAGACAGCCCCCATGGGGGCTGTCTCGTTTCAGGCTGTCGAAAACGTATTTTCGCCAGCCTGCGCAAGTTTTTCAGACCTTTAAAAAGCTCTGAAAAACTTATGATTGAAAACGAAAGGAACCCCTCCTGGGTTCCTCTCGTAACTCTCTTCCTTCCCGTCGAAGAAGGTTTCACCATGTTTTGACACTCCGAAAACGAGACAGCCCCCATGGGGGCTGTCTCGTTTTACTCTTCGACCTTCACGATGCTGAGGGCGGACTCCAGCAGGATGTTGATCAGCTCGTTGCGGGAGCGGTTCGTCTCCGCCGACAGCCGGTCCAGCCGCTCCACCAGCTCGTCCCGCATGCGGACGGAGACGGTCTTGTGCCCGTCGTCCCCCCGGCAGGGGCGTTTTTTGGTAATCTTGATTTCTTTTGTCATGCCATCACTCCTGTTTGTAGTTTAGCTTGACAAAATAGTCTTTGGTATATTATTATGAAATAGTGACTATATGACTATATTTTTCTATTCACTACGGAGCAGGGCGGCGCCCTGTCCGCTCAGTCCTGGGCAAACAGGGCGTTGTAGTCCACATGCAGGACCTCCGTCAGCTTGTCGATCTCGAACACCGAGACGGCCCGGTGGCCTGTCTCAATATGCCCCACAATCGTTTCGGAAAGATCACAGCCATTCACTTGCAGGCGGGCGGCGAGTTCCCTCTGTGTCAGTCCCATCTGCCTGCGGTAATACTGTACCTTCGCGCCAATGTTCCGGCGCATGGGCGTACTGCGCTTCATAAAAAACACTCCATATACGTAATAAATTTATCTTGATGATATGGAGTGGATATGCTATAATATCTACATACATGTAGAATCCTATTCTAATGGAGGCCACATTGTGTTTGGCTACGACTCAAAGCCCCCCGTCACAAAAGAATCCATGCTCATTGGCCTTCGCATCGCCTTCCTGATCCGGGACAGCCGGGACGAGAAGGAGGCCATCGCGCGCATCTGCCGCTTCCTGAACCACTGGGAGGTTCCCATCGCCCCCGGCGAGCTGGGTTCCGCCCGGCGGGAGACTTGATTCCAAAACAAAAAGGAGGTCCCGCCCATGTCACAGTCCGGACGGAAGGAATGGCTCACCACGGAGTCCTGGTTCCTGGCCCTGGGCATCGCTCACATCATCCGCACCAGCCGGGACGAAAAGACGGCCGTCCGGCGCATCTGCCGCCGCCTGCACCTGTACGGCATCCTGATCCGCCCCCGGGAGCTGGGCTCCCAGCCCGAAGAGTAACCAGGCGCGGGGGCGGCCCCGCTCCGGCTGTTCGACGAGGAGCGCCGCCGCA
>CANPTW010000014.1 GCA_947577075.1 uncultured Oscillibacter sp.
ACGAGAGGAACCCAGGAGGGGTTCCTTTCGTTTTCAATCATAAGTTTTTCGGAACTTTTTAAGGTCCGAAAAACTTTTCGGGCTGGCGAAAATACTTTTTCGACAGCCTCAGGCGCCGCGCCGGATTTCTCCGGCGCGGCGCTCCGCGCTTTTTCAGCCCGGCTCCTCCGCCCCCCCGTCATAGGGCATCCGGAACACCGGGATTCCCTCCGACGCGGGGGCGATGGCGTACATGGGATAGAAGAAGGCCAGGCCCTCCTCCGTCAGATAGAAATTTTGGGGGTTGAAGCGCCGCAGCTCCCTCCGCCAGCCCTCGTGAAAGCGGCCCGCCCCGGCCCGCTCCCGGCGCTGGATCTCCTCCGCCGCCTGGGCCAGAAGCTTCTTTTTCCAGGCCGTTCCCACGGGGAAGAAGTCCTTCAGCGGCGCGGGATAGCCCTCCGCCAGGTCCCAGGTGTCCCCCCGGCGGGTCAGCAGCGCCGGCCCGGAGCCCAGGGACTCCCGCACCTGGGTATACAGGCTCCACAGGCCCCCCCGGTTATAGGTGACCCGGTAGTCCAGCTCCGCCCGAAAGGCGGGCAGGGGCCGGCTGGCCTCCAGGGCGGCCCGGTACTCCGCCGCTGCCTGGGGGAGGAGGCACCGCTCGCAGTAACGGAGGAAGGAGCGGCACTGCAGCCGGTAAAAGCGCTTGATCCGGCGGGAGACGCCGTCCTCCGCCGGCACGGGAAGGGGGACCCGCGCCTCCCCCCGCAGCACCGGCACGCCCTCCACCTCCCACTCCCGTTCCGCCGCGAAGGGCTCCGTATTCAGCGAACGCAAACCCGCTCCCACAGCCACCGCTCCTTTCGTTTCTCCAGCCTATGCGGCGGGAGGGGCGGCGGTGCCCCGCCTTTTCAAAAATTTCCCGGCAAGCCCCCTTTACTTTCACGCACTGAAATGTTAAAATAGTCCTGTTTATCAAAAAATACAGGAGGGCACAGCGTGAAGATCGGCAAAAAAGAAAAGAGCGGCCAGCTCTACAAGGCCATTTTGCAGCTCCGGGACGAGGAGGAGTGCTATCAGTTTTTCCAGGACCTTTGCACCGTGGCGGAGCTCCGGAGCATGGAGCAGCGCTTTGAGGTGGCCTCCCTGCTGGACGACGGCATGATCTACAACGAGATCCTGGAGCGCACCGGCGCGTCCAGCGCCACCATCAGCCGGGTGAACCGCTCCTTAAACTACGGCACCGGGGCCTATGCCCAGCTCTTCGCCCGGATGAAGGACCGGCCGTCATGAGCGCTTACGGCGCCCTGGCCGCCAGCTACGACGGATTGATGGCCGACGGGGCCTACCGCCGCCGGGCGGCGTTTCTCGCGCGGCGGCTCCGCAAAAGCCCCATCCCCGTGGAGACGGTGCTGGACCTGGGCTGCGGCACGGGGACCGTGGCCTGCCTCCTGGCGGAACGGGGCTATGGGGTCGTTGCCGCCGACGGCTCCGAGGAGATGCTGACCCAGGCGGCGGCCAAGGCGGCGGAGCTGGACCGCCCGCCCCTCTTCCTCCATCAGGCCATGCCCCGGCTCCGCCTGGCCCGGCCGGTGGACGCGGCGGTGTCCACCCTGGACTCCCTGAACTACCTGACGGCGGAGCGGGACCTGCGGGAGACCTTCCGCCGGGTCCGCCGCTGGCTGAAGCCGGGGGGGCTGTTTTTGTTCGACGTGAACACCCCCTATAAGCTCCGGCGGATGGACGGGCAGCTCTATATGGACGAGACGGAGGAGTCCCTGTGCGCCTGGCGGACCTTCTTCTCCGAGAAGCGGCAGGTCTGCACCTATCAGGTGGACCTCTTCCGCCTCCGGCCCGACGGGGCCTGGGACCGCTCCTTCGAGGAGCACCGGGAGCGGGCCTGGACGGAGGAGGCGCTCCGGCGGTATCTGGCCGAGGCGGGCTTTGCCTCTGTGAGGCTGACGGGGGACCTGACGGACAAGCCCCCGGAGCCGGACGAGGACCGCTGGCAGTTCGAATGCAGTTAAAGCGAGGAGTTTTTCAATGTGTGATCAGTTAATTCGGGCCATCTCTCAGGACGGCCTTATAAAAGTCTCCGCCGTGTCCGCCCGGGACCTGACGGAGCGGGCCCGGCAGATCCACAAGACCCTGCCGGTGGCCACGGCGGCCCTGGGCCGCCTCCTGGCGGCGGCCTCCCTGATGGGCAGCGCCTTGAAGGAGGAGGACGCCAGCCTCACCCTGCAGATCAAGGGCGGGGGCCCCCTGGGGACCCTGCTGGCGGTGTCGGACCACGAAGGCAACGTCCGGGGCACGGTGGAACACCCCGCGGTGGACCTCCCCCTCCGGGAGGACGGGAAGCTGGACGTGGGCGCCGCCGTGGGGAACCAGGGCACCCTGACGGTGATCCGGGACCTGCGGATGAAGGAGCCGTATGTGGGCAGCGTGGGCCTCCTCTGGGGGGAGATCGCCGAGGACATTGCCCTCTACTTCGTGGAGAGCGAGCAGATTCCCACGGCCTGCGGCCTGGGGGTGCTGGTGGACCGGGACCAGAGCGTCCTGTCCGCCGGGGGATATCTGGTCCAGCTCCTCCCCGGCGCGGGGGAGGAGACGGCGGAGGCCCTGGAGGCCTCCCTCCGGGCGGCGGGGCCGGTGACGGAGCTTTTGAAGGCCGACCCGGACCCGGAGGCCCTGCTCCGGCAGGCGCTGCCGGGCCTTCCCCTGGACGTCCTGGAGAAGCGCCCCGTGGAGTACCGCTGCGACTGCAGCCGGGAGCGGATGGAGCGGGCCCTCATCAGCCTGGGCCGGGAGGAGCTGCGGGCCATGATCGCCGAGCAGGGGGGCGCGGAGCTGACCTGCCGCTTCTGCGACAACGTGCAGCGCTTCACGAAGGAGGACCTGGAGGCCCTGCTGGCAAGCTGCTGAAAGAAAATGGGGGGATTTTGGAAAACCCCATTGACAAGGCCAAAATCTGCTGATATACTAGGGAAGCCGCTTTGAATGGGCCTTTTTAAGTGCGCCTTGCGCGCCGCCCCCGACAGCGAGCCCGTAATGAAGGAGTTGAAACAAGCATGAACGCAATCATCGTGACCGGCGGCAAACAGTACAAGGTGGCCGAGGGCGACGTGGTCTACATCGAGAAGCTGGACCAGGAAGCCGGCGACACCGTGAAGTTCGACCAGGTCCTGGCCGTCATCGACGGGGAGAAGGCCACCTTCGGCGCCCCCACCGTGGCCGGAGCCTCCGTGGAGGCCAAGGTCGTGAAAAACGGCAAGGGCAAGAAAATCCGCATCTTCAAGTACAATCCCAAGAAGGGCTACCGCAAGCGTCAGGGCCATCGCCAGCCCTATACCAAGGTCGAGATCGGCAAGATCTCCGTCTGAGCATGACCCGGGTCACATTTTACACCGAGGGCGGCCGGATCACCGGCTTTGAGGCCAGGGGCCACAGCGGCTGGGCCGCGGCGGGGGAGGATCTCCTCTGCGCGTCCGTCACCGCCGCGGTCACCCTGGTGGAGGCCACCGTCAACGACGTGCTGGGCCTCGCCGCCGCGGTGCGGGTGGACGAGCGCAAGGCGCTGGTTTCCCTGCGCCTTCCCGGCGGGCTGGCCCCCGGGGCGGAGAGCACCTGCCAGAGCCTTCTGACGGGGCTGATGCTCTATTTCGCCATGCTTCACGACGAGTACCCGGAGAATATCGAAGTCTTGGAGGCGGACTGACGCCTCTGGAAACTCTATCAGAAAGGATGGTCCCTGACATGATTCGCATTGGTTTACAGTTCTTCGCCCACAAGAAGGGCGGCGGCTCCACCAAGAACGGCCGCGATTCCAAGGCCAAGCGCCTGGGCCCCAAGCGGGCCGACGGGCAGTTCGTCCTGGCCGGCAATATCCTGGTCCGCCAGCGCGGCACCCACATCCACCCCGGCGTGAACGTGGGCCGCGGCAGCGACGACACCCTGTTCGCCACCGCCAGCGGCACGGTCCGCTTCGAGCGGCTGGGCAAGGATCGCAAGCAGGTTTCTGTTTACGAGGCCGAGTAAGCGTTTTGAAAGGGCCTGGACTTCCCGTCCGGGCCCTTTTTTCAAGCTGCGGGAGAGGAGGAGCCGCCATGGCGGGCTATGTGACATTCTGGTCCAAGGAGCATGTCCGGAATCTGGAGCGGGCCAAGGACATTGGGCCGCTTTCCGTGATCTACGGGGGGCCCCACACGAAGATGCCCTCCATCGCGGCGGTGAAGCCGGGAGATGTGATTTACCCCGTCTCCATTCAAAGCGGGACGCTGTGCGTCATGGCCCGGCTGGAGGTGGAGCGGGTGGAACCCGCCCTGGACTACCTCATGCGGGAGGTGGGCCGCCCCGCCGGGGCGGTGGTCCCCCGGGGCATGGCCCTGGAGCGGACGGGCCGGGGGGCGGAAAACCTGCTGGACGGGCGGGAGCTGGATTTCACCCATTCCGTCTTCGCCCTGTCCGACGGGACACGGCTGGAACGGGGCGAGGCCCTGCCCCAGGACCTGATAAGGGTCTACACCCAGGCCCATTATATGGATCGGCCGCACCGGCGCCACCAGGAGCCCCAGACCTGCTGCGCGGAGCTGGCGGCCAGCGGGCGGGGAAGCGCCATTTGTGCCCGGCCCCTGCCGGCGGAAGTGATACCCGCGCTGCGGTTCGGGCCGTCCAGGTCCAGGGAGAAGCCCCTGAAGCTGAACAAGGACGGTCTGCCCACCCCGGCGTCCCTCAGCGGCTTTGTGCGGAAAATGAGCCCGGAGACCCGGGCGCTGTTTGAGGAGGGGTTTGCGCCCTGACGGGCAGGGGGGATTTTTCCGGCCCTTCGGGCGGGGAGGAATGCAGCTATGATGATAGCTGGGCAATGCACCCCCCATTCTCTCTTTTGCGAAAAGAGAGAATGCGCCGTGCACGGTGGAAGAGAGAAAACGGGGGCGCGCAGGCAGTGCCTCCGGTTCCAGGCATATCTTCTGCCCGCGGCGGGGTGCGGGCGGGGGTTTGTCCTGTGAAGAATCGTCTGCCCTTCTCTTTCCGCTGCCGCTAACCTGGCGGTAGGGGCGGGTTCTGCTCCCCGCGGCTCCTACAGGCGGCCTAGGGTGATGCCTATGGACAGGGCGCTGCAAAAGGACGCCTCGTCTTCTAAATGCACGACCTCCAGCTTCTGCGTCAACAACGCGTCCAGATGCTTTTCCTGCTCCGCCGTCAAAGTCGACCGGAATGCCTCCCAGCCCCTCTCCATATCAGACACCATCTGCCGGTATTCCGCTGTCTGGAGATACTGGAAAACTTGGTTTTCCTGGGCGTGAAAATAGAGGCCTTCAATAAGAGACTGCACAAAATCACCCCTTTTGATGCGCATCGTTTGGATATATTTTAGTATACTCATACCAGGATGAATTGTCAAGAGATATCAGGAGAAAAGTATGAGCAGTTTTTCTGAGAATTTAAAGGTATGCAGAAAGCGCCGCCGTGAAAGCCAAGAGGTTGTCGCCGTGCGCTGCGGCATTGCGGGCGGCACTTACCGCCGCTATGAGTCCGGAGAACGGGAGCCGAGCCTCTCTATGTTCTGCGCGTTTGCCGATTACTTCGGCGTAACCCTGGACCAACTGGCGGGGCGTGAGCCGCTGCCGTTTGGGGAAGACTAGCGGCAGCGGAAAGAGGAGGACAGGCGATTCTTCGACCGCCAAAACCCCCGCCCGATCTACGCCGCGGGCTGGAGACATGCCTGGAACCGGAGGCACTGCTTGCGCGCCCCCGTTTTCTCTCTTCCACCGTGCACGGCGCATTCTCTCTTTTCGCAAAAGAGAGAATGGGGGGTGCATTGCCCAGCCATCGCTGACCACCAATCCGCCCCGCCCGAAGGGCGAGTACAACCCCCCTCTTTTGGGAAAAAGGAGATTCCAAATGCCATCAGGATTTATCGATAAAGCAAAAATCACCGTCCGCGCCGGCTCCGGCGGCAACGGCGCCATCGCCTTCCACCGGGAAAAATACGTGGCCGCCGGAGGCCCCGACGGCGGGGACGGCGGCCGGGGCGGCTCCATCATCCTCCAGGTGGACGACCACATGTCCACCCTGATGGACTTCCGCTACAAGCGCAAATACGCCGCCGAAAACGGCGCCGACGGCCAGGGGAAGCGGAAGTTCGGCAAAAACGGCGAGGACCTGGTTATCCGGGTCCCCCGGGGCACCCTGGTCCGGGAGGCCGAGAGCGGCGAGATCATGGCCGACATGAGCGGAAGCGAGCCCTTCGTCCTCTGCCGGGGGGGCCGGGGCGGCTGGGGCAACAGCCACTTCGCCACCCCCACCCGCCAGGTCCCCCGCTTCGCCAAGGCGGGACTGCCGGGGGAGAGCCACGACGTCGTCCTGGAGCTGAAGCTCCTGGCGGACGTGGGCCTCATCGGCTTCCCCAACGTGGGGAAATCCACCCTTTTGTCCGTGGTGAGCAAGGCCCAGCCCAAGATCGCCAACTACCACTTCACCACCCTCTTCCCCAACCTGGGGGTCGTGTGGGTGGACGAGGGGGTCAGCTTTATTCTGGCGGACATCCCCGGCATCATCGAGGGGGCCAGCGAGGGGGCGGGCCTGGGCCACGACTTCCTCCGTCACGTCGACCGCTGCCGCCTGCTGATCCACGTGGTGGACGTCTCCGGCAGCGAGGGCCGGGACCCCGTCCGGGACTTCGACGCCATCTGCGAGGAGCTGAAGCGCTACAGCCCGGACCTGGCGGAGCGGCCCCAGATCGTGGCGGCCAACAAGACGGACATCCTGGAGGACCCGGCCCTGCTGGAAGCCCTCCGGGCCCACGTGGAAAAACTGGGTTATCCCCTGGTGGAGATCTCCGCCGCCGCCCACAGGGGCACCCGGGAGCTTACAAAGCTGGCGGCGGAGCGGCTGTCCGTCCTGCCCCCCATCGCCGTGTACGAGCCGGACTACGTGCCCAAGGCCCCCGGCGCGGACGCCTCCGCCCCCCTGGACATCCGGCACGCGGACGGCGTGTGGCTGGTGGAGGGCCCCTGGCTCCAGCGGCTCATGGCCAACGTGAATTTCGCCGACTACGAGAGCCGCATGTGGTTCGACAAGGCCCTGCGGGACGCGGGGGTGTTCCAGCGGCTGGAGGAGCTGGGCATCCAGGACGGGGACACCGTGTCCATGGACGGGTTTGAATTTGAGTACCAGCGGTAAAAAACGAGAGGGACGTCCGTCCCTCTCGTTTGCTTATGGGAGCAGGCCCTTCACGCCCCGGCGAAGCCGAAGGCCACGCCCACCGCGGCGGACAGGCCGATGAACACGATGGGGTGGAGCCCCGTGATCTTCTTGGGCGCAAAGTTGGTCAGCACGATCAGCACCGCCGCCAGGAGAAGGCCCGGCACGTTAAACAGGCTCCCCCCGCCGAGGACGGGCGCCTTCACCAGCCCCCCCTCCCCGGCGACGAGCTGGACGCTGGTCAGAACCTCCAGCACCACCGCCGCGCAGGCCGCGCCGATGAGCCCCGTGGAGGCGGGGCGGAGGCCGTAAAAGGCCCGGTCCACATAAGGGTTGTTCCGGAAGCTGTGGAGCACCGCCGCCACAATGAGGATGACGATGATGGAGGGGGTGATCTCCCCCAGGGTGGCCACCACCGCCCCCGGGATTCCCGCGGCAGTGAAGCCCACGTAGGTGGCCATGTTGATGCCGATGGGGCCCGGCGTGGACTCGGACACCGCCAGCATGTTCATCAGGTCCGTGTAGGTGTACCAGCCCGTGGACTCGCCGATGGCCTGGAGAAAGGGCAGGGTGGCCATGCCGCCCCCCACGGCGAAGAGCCCGGTCTTGAAAAACTCCCAGAAGAGCCGCAGATAGATCATGCCCGCTTCGCCTCCAGATTCTTCAAAATGATGCCCGCCGCCGCCGCCGCGACGACGAACCACACCGGGGAGAGCTTTAAAAACAGGCCCCCCAGAAGGACCGCCGCGAAAATAACCGCCGTCCGCTTATCCACCACGGACTTTTTCAGCAGCTTGAGCACGGCGTTGAAAATCAGCACGCACACGCAGACCTGGATGCCCGCGAAGGCGTTCTTCACCCAGGCGAGGTCGGCGAAGTTGGAGATCAGCCCCGCCAGAATGGAGATGATGACCACGGAGGGGAACACCAGCCCCAGGGTGGCGGCAATGCCCCCCGAAACGCCCCCGCGCTTCTGCCCGATGAAGGTGGCCGTGTTGACGGCGATGATGCCCGGGGTGCACTGGCCGATGGCGTAGTAATCCGTCAGCTCCTCCTCGGTGGCCCAGTCCTTGTTGTCCACCACCTCCCGCTGGAGAATGGGCAGCATGGCCATGCCCCCGCCGAAGGTCATGACCCCCATCTTCGCAAAGGTCCAGAAGAGCTCCCAGAGCTCCCGGAATTGGTTCTTTTCGTTCATAAGCGCCTCTCTCCTTACAGCCTGCATGCCCCCCCGGCGCCGTCCGCGCACCGGGGACGCAGGTTCTTATTCCGTATAGCCCCACAGTCCCCGGACGGACACCTCGCCGGAGCGGACCGTCCGCTCCCGGCCATCGGCCCCCCGGACCACCAGGCTGAATTCCTCGTCCACGTCCACCGCCTGGGCCGTCTCCCGCGCTCCCCCGCCGAAGGGGATGAGCTGGACGGTCTTCCCCAGGTTCACGCAGCGGCGGCGGTAGGCCGCCCGGTACGCCGACAGGTCCCCCGCCAGCAGCGCGGCATAGGCCCGGTCCAGCTCCTCCAGCAGCGCCGCCGCCAGCCGGGGCCGGGACACCGGCCTCCCCAGGACCTGGAACAGGGACGTGGCCATCTCCCGGACCTCCGGGGAGAAGTCCTCCGGCCCCTGGCCCACGTTGATCCCAATGCCCAGCACCAGGGACTGGACCCGGCCGCTCTCCGCCTCCAGGGACAGCTCCGTCAGGATGCCGCAGAGCTTCTTCCCGTTTAAAACCGGGTCGTTGGGCCATTTCAGCCCCGGGCGGAGGCCGCAGACCCGCTCCACCGCGGCGCACACCGCCACCCCCGCCAGGGCCGTCGCCGGCGGCAGGCGGTCCGGCGGCAGCGGGGGCCGCAGGAGCACGGACAGGTAAATCCCCTGCCCCCGGGGGGACTGGAAGGAGCGGTCCATCCGCCCCCGGCCCGCCGTCTGGCTGTCGGCGACGGCGACCGTGCCGTCGGGGGCGTCCGCCTGGGCCTTCAGATAGGTGCTGGTGGAGTCCAGCTCCGCGAAGCACCGCAGCTCCCGGCCCACGATATGGGTCTTCCCCAGGAAGCTCCGGATCTCCGGCTCCGTCAGGGCGTCCGGCGCGGCCAGCAGGCGGTAGCCCAGGCCCGTCCGGGCTTCAATCTCATAGCCCTCCCGCCGCAGGGCGTCCACCGCCTTCCACACGGCGGCCCGGCTGAGGCCCAAACGGCGGCTCAAATCCTGGCCGGAGAGGAACGCCTCCCCGTTCCGCAGCAGCGCCAGCACGTCTTCCCGGCTGCTCATAGCATCCCTCCTTCTCAAGCGGAATCAGTGTAGCACATTTTTCCGGGCCTGTAAATACGGCAGCCCCCCGAAATGGGCGCCGCCCCCGGAAATGGGGAAAGCCGCCCGGCCGGAGGGGCCCGCCAAAGACGGACGGGCGCCCGGAATCCCATGATTCCGGGCGCCCGCTGCGCCATGTGTCACAGGGCCTTGCGGAGCGTTTCCTCATAGATCTCCATGGGATAGGCCCCGATTTTCCGGTCGAACTCCCGGCCCTCCTTCAAAAAGACCACGGTGGGGATGCTCATCACCCCGAAGCGCTCCGCCAGCTTCGGCTCCTCGTCCACATTCACCTTGGCCACCAGGGCCTTGCCCTCGTACCGGGCGGCCAGGTCCTCCATCACCGGGCCCACCATCCGGCAGGGGCCGCACCAGGGGGCCCAGAAGTCCACCATGGCCAGGGGAGCCTGCCCCACCGCTCCGTCAAATTCCTCCGTCTTGATCTGCGTTACCGCCATATTCTTAAATCTCCTTTATTTTTTATTCCGCTGGCCCTGACCGGGCCGCGAAGGCCGCCGCCTTCTGCCCGGCCACCTGGCCCTCGCCCAGGGCCTTGGACACCTGGAGGGGGCCGCCGGTGCAGTCCCCCGCGGCGAAGACGCCGGGGAGGTTTGTGCGCATCTCCCGGTCCACCGCCACAAAGCCGTTTTCCACCGCCAGCCCCGGAAGCAGGTCCCCCGGCGCCATGGCGGGCCGCAGAAGGAACACGCCCTCCACCGCCTCTGTCACGCCGCCGCAGGTGACGGACTCCACCCGCTCCCGGCCCTGGATGGAGCCGTCCTTCGGCCGGTCGAAATAGACCACCCGGCAGCCGATCCCCTCCAGGAATTCCGCCTCCTTTTTGGCCGAGGGCGTCCAGCCCAGGACGGCCACCCGCTTCCCCCGGAAGAGCATCCCGTCGCAGGTGGCGCAGTAGCTCAGCCCCCGGCCCAGCAGCTCCGCCTCGCCGGGGAGCTTTTTCCCCCGGACGGCGCCCGCCGCCAGCACCACGGCCCGGCCCTGGACCATGTCGTCCCCCACGCCAATATACCAGCTCTCCCCGGAGCGCAGGGCGCTGAGGGCCCGGCCCTCCCGGAACTCCGCCCCGGAAGCGGCGGCGTGGTGGTGGAGGGCGGTCAGCAGCTCCTCCCCCGAAAGGCCCGGAAGGCCCAGGCAGTTGTCGATCCGCTCCGCCCGCCAGAGGGGATTTTCCGACAGGGGGTTGGAAACCACCAGGGCGGTCCTTCCCCTGGCCCGGACGTTCAGCGCCGCCGACAGCCCCGCCGGCCCGCCGCCCAGGACGATCACATCATATGCCATTCCCGCCGCCTCCTCCGCAAGGGTGTGTTTTCCTTATAGTATACCGCGCAGGCCCGGCTTTACAGCGGCAATTGCAACAAAATTTTGGATTGGGCCCTCCTCCGCAGAAAAATATCCCGGCTCTCGGTTGCTTTTGGGCCGGGAGTCTGCTACACTGGAACGGGATTCAAGCCGGCCGGAAAGGGCGGCGCTCCGGGCGCGGAAACCGGAGGCGCCCTTCCGCAGGGCGGCCTGCGTCCCGCGGAAAAGGGGAACCGGGCCGCCGGAGGCGCGCCCCAGCAACCCGGTTTCCTATATTCAAAAAAGCGGCGGCGCCGGACCCAGGGGCGGACGCTGCGCGGAGTTGGGGGCGTCTCGGCCGCTTGGGCTATCCTATGCGCCGCGCCCCCGCCGCGCCACCGGGCCCGGACCCCATGTCCCGGCCGTTTGCCGCCGCGCCGACAGAAAAGAGGGGCTTTTTATGGTCAAGATTGCGCCTTCCATTCTCTCCGCCGATTTTGCAAATCTGGAGCGGGATATTCAACGCATCTCCGCCGCCGACTACGTCCATGTGGACGTGATGGACGGCGTGTTTGTCCCCAACATCACCATCGGCGTCCCGGTGGTGAAGTCCATTCGGCCCACCACAGAGCTGCCCCTGGACGTCCACCTGATGATCACCCGGCCCCTGCGCTATGTGGAGCAGTTCTGCGACGCCGGGGCGGACCTGGTGACGGTCCATGTGGAGGCGGACACGGAGGAGAATATTCACGCCGCCCTTGACAAGATCCACGCCAGAGGGAAAAAGGCGGGCATTGTGCTCAAGCCCAAGACCCCCGCCGAGGCGGCGCTGCCCTTCCTTACAAAGGTGGAGCTGATTCTGGTGATGACCGTGGAGCCGGGCTTCGGCGGGCAGAAGTTCATGGCGGATATGATGCCCAAAGTCTCCGCGCTGCGGAAGCTCATCGACGAAAGGAATCCCGCCTGTGAGCTGGAGGTGGATGGGGGCGTGGCCCCGGATACCTGCCGGACCTGCATCGACGCCGGGGCCAACGTGCTGGTGGCGGGAAGCGCGGTCTATAAGGCCGACGATATCCCGGCGCGGATTGCCGAGCTGCGGGGGGGCGTCTAAAAGACGGGGGGTGTTCTCGCCCTTCGGGCGGGGCGGATTGCAGCTAGGATGCTAGCTGGTTCATTGCACCCCCCATTTTCTCTTTTCATTCCCGAATGAAAAGAGAAAACGGGCCGTGCACGGTCCAAAAGAGAAAAGCAAGGGGATGCGGTTACGGGGGCGCGCAAGAGCTGCCCCCGGTTCCAGGCATGTCTCCAGTCCGCGGCGTGGATTGAGCGGGGGTTTTGGCGGTCGATGAATCATCTGCCCTTCTCTTTCCGCTGCCGCTAATCCGGCGGTTGGGGAAGTCTTCCGATATCCAATATCACGGTTCCAGGAGCTCCGCCATCAGCTGCGCACCGAGGCGGACGCCGGTGTAAAAGGACTCCTCCGCCTGACGGTCCGCAAGAATGCAGATGCCTGTCTTCAGCTTTTCCGCCGCTTCTTCTTCCACCGCGCGGAGCTGTGCGGCAACATGCCGCTCCTCCGAAGTTCTGGGCTCGTCCAAACTGCAAAATGACTGGAATGAAAACGGATCGTCATGATAGATGGCACTTAAAAAGCTAGGCATAAGAAACGCTCCTTTCAACATTACGGGAGGAATCTTTCCACCGAGTCAGTTTTATTCTTTTTTGTTTTAACCGTTTAGTATTATATCTCGATTTGCTTATCCTGTCAAGACCTTGGGGGAATACTATGGAAATTTTATCTCAAAATTTATATGCTCTTCGGAAGCGGAAGAATCTCTCCCGGGAAGCTGTGGCCAGGGCCTTGGAGATGTCCGCCATGACCTACCAGCGCTACGAAAAAAATCTCCGAAACCCTACGGCCCCCACACTGATAAAGCTGGCCGACCTCTACGGCGTGACCCTGGACCAGTTAGTGGGCCGGGCGCCTCTGCCCGACGCTGCTGGTGAAAGCTCCGATCCGTCAAAACACTGAAGGGACATTATGGAATCTTTAGCAAAGAATTTATTTACTCTTCGAAAGCGGGAGGATATCTCCCGTGAAGCTGTCTCACGGGTTTTAGAAATGTCCGCCAGAAGTTACGAGCGTTACGAAAAAAATCTCCGGGACCCCACGGCCCCGGTTTTGGTGAAGCTGGCGGATTTTTACGGCGTGACCCTGGATCAGCTGGTAGGCCGGGCGCCCTTGCCTCCGGCGGAGGAGGAGCGCTGACGGAGGGCATCCCCCTTTGACAAAAGGCGGCGGTTCTGCTATGGTTTGCATAGAGGGGCGCTGTTATATAAATCCCCAAAAGCGTATTGACCGTCCGGATGGTCCCCGAACGGTCAACATAGTTCGCTATTAGATCGTATGGGCTGACCGCCGTGTGACAGCGCCCTTCTATGTTCATTATACCAAACCGGCCCGCTTTGTCAAGAGCCCCAGTGCCGGAATCCGGTCTTCCCCGGCGCGCCGGGTTAGCGGCAGCGGAAAGAGAAGGGCCGGCGATTCCTCGACCGCCAAAACTCCCGCCCGCACCGCGCCGCGGGCAGAAGATATGCCTGATATGGGGGGCACCTCTTGCGCGCCCCCGTAACCGCGTCCCCTTGTTTTTCTCTTTTGGACCGTGCACGGCCCGTTTTCTCTTTTTATTCGGGAATAAAAAGAGAAAATGGGGGGTGCAATGAACCAGCTATCATCATAGCTGAACCCCACCCCGCCCGCAAGGGCCGGAAAACCTCCCCCCGCCCGCCAGGGCCGGAAAACCTCCCCCCGCCCGAAGGGCCGGAAAAATCCCCCCCTCCCCGGAAGGGGAAGGAGAACAGGAGCCCCCCTATGGAATACTTCCCCGCTCCGCTGGAAAAACTGGTGGAGCAGTTCGCCCGCCTCCCGGGCATCGGCGGCAAGTCCGCCCAGCGGCTGGCCTTCTTCGTCCTGGGTCTTCCGGAGAGCGAGGCCCAGGAGTTCGCCGCCGCCATCCTGGACGCCAAGCGCAGCATCACCTGCTGCCCCGTGTGCCAGAACTTCACCAGCGGGGGCCTCTGCCCCATCTGCGCTTCCGCCAAACGGGACGGGAGCACCGTCTGCGTCGTGGCCGACCCCCGGGACGTGGCCGCCATCGAGCGCAGCCGGGAGTATAACGGCCACTACCACGTCCTCCACGGCGTCATCTCCCCCATGAACCGGGTGGGGCCCGACGACCTGGCCATCAAGCCCCTCCTGGAGCGGGTGGCCAAGGGGGAGATCCGGGAGGTCATCATGGCCACCAACCCCGACACCGAGGGGGAGGCCACGGCGATGTACATCGCCCGGCTCTTAAAGCCCTTCGGCGTCCGGGTGACCCGGCTGGCCTACGGCATCCCCGTGGGGGGGCACCTGGAGTTCGCCGACGAGGCCACCC
The DNA here is from genome assembly GCA_947577075.1 of uncultured Oscillibacter sp. Classification (GTDB taxonomy): domain Bacteria; phylum Bacillota; class Clostridia; order Oscillospirales; family Oscillospiraceae; genus Oscillibacter. The sequence continues at coordinate 14,224 of CANPTW010000014.1, forward strand.
TGACCCGCGCCCTGGAGGGGCGGCGGGAAATCTGACTTGACGGGGCGGCGGAATTTTGCTGTCTTGAAGATACGAGGATGCCGCAGCAATTGCGGCTGGCCCTATGGGTTTGGGCTTCCAACGAATTAGAAACCGTCACCGTGCCGGGTGGCGGTTTCTGCGTTTCACAATGATCGTTGCCGTGAAGGTCCCGATGTGCAAGGTAATCCGCATGCAGCCGCACCTCCTTTCGGAGGGACCGCCCGGCCGCCTGAACCGAAGAAGCGGTACCAATAGGCGCCGGCACACATCCTGCCGCCAGAATACCGCAGCCTTTGACAAAACGCAGGGCCCGGCGCTCGCGCCGGGCCTTGCTTTCATGCTTGCAGGAAAGCGCCTCTCACAGCATGGTGTACAAAATCTTCGCCATCTGTCCCCGGGTGATGTTGGCCTGGGGGCGGAAGGTGCCGTCGGCATAGCCGCTGAGGATGCCCTGGGAAACCATGGTGCGGATGTAGAAGGAGGCGTAGCCGGGGATTTTGTCCGCGTCGGCAAAGGTCAGGTCCGCCAGGGCGTAGCCCTTCTCCTGGGACCGCCCGATCATGGCCGCCGCCTGGGCCCGGGTCAAATTCCCGGCGGGGTTGAAGTGGAGCTTCCCGTCTTTGCCCTGGGTTCCGGTGATTACGCCCTCCTTGTAAAGCGCCCGAATGGCGGGCAGGGCCTCCGCCGGAATCTTATCCAGGTCCGCGAAGGGCAGGGCCGCTTCCGCGTACTTCGCCGGGTCCAGCTTCAACGCGTTGTAGAGCATGACGGCAAAGTCCAGCCGGGTCAGGAGGTCGTCGGGCCGGAAGGTCCCGTCCGTATAGCCCCCGGAGATGCCCCGGTTGTACAGGAAGTCGCAGTAGTCCGCCCCCCAGTACTCCGCCGTGTCCGTGAACTTGTGCTCCGCGCCCTGGGCGGGGATCTCCACGGAGCAGCGCCCGATGTTGCCGGAGCGGTCCCGGGCGGTAACGGTAACCCGGCCCAGCTCCCGGCTCTCCCCGGGGCCGGGGAGGCTCACGGTAAACCGGCCCGTGGCGGGGTCGTACTCACCCAGGGGGGACCCGTCACAGGTGATGCGCACGTCCTCCGCCGGGAGGATGCCGTCCACGGCGTCGGTGATGGTTCCGGCGACGGTCCACTCCTCCTGGTTCAGCTCCGCCGTGATCACCGGGGCCTCGTTGTCCACGATGCCGTCAAAGGTGGCTGCCACCTGGTCCAGATAGATGGTCCCCTTGCCGGAGCCGCTGACCTCCAGGCCCCGGATGGTCATGCCCGGGGTCAGGCCGTTTACGGACGCCTGCTTCCAGCCGGAGACGTCCAGGGTGGTCAGGGGCAGGGCCTGGATCTCCTCCTCGCCGACGGAGCAGAGGAGGGACAGGGTGTTGCCCGAGCCGTTGCTGTCCACCCAGAGGTTCAGCCCGGTGTAGGGCTCCTTCAAAACGGCGGGCTGGGACGTGGCGTTCCAGCGGGCGGGGCCCTCGCTCAGGTCATAGTCCAGCCTGCCGGAGGCCCGGCCGAAGCGGACATAGTTCCCGTCCCGGTTCAGGCTGAAGGAAGCTCCCTCGCCGGAGCCCCGGAAGATGGTGGTTTCGCCCTCGAAATCCTCCAGAGTCTCCAGGTGCCGGGTGGAGACGGTCACGTCGATAGAGGCGCTCTGGGTCCCGGCGGAGACGGTGATTCTCCCCGTTCCCAGGGCCGCGGCGGTGAAGAGGCCCGTCTCGTCGATGGTCCCAATGTCCCCCTCCACGCTCCAGGAGAAGGCCGCCGGGTCCGCCTTCAGGGGCAGGTGCTTGTAGGCGGCGGAGCCGTGGAGCTGGACGGAGGCCCCGGGGGAGGCGGTGAGGCTGGTGATGATGGTGTTCTGCTCGTCCCGCACGGCCACCGCCCCCGGCGCGGCGACGGCGTGGACCACGGTGCTGCCCTCGCCGCCGCTCCCCTGGGCGGTAACGGTGACGTCCCCGCCCTCCAGGGGGGTGGTCAGCACATTGCCCGTCAGGGTCCCGGCGGAGGCGAAGAGCTCGCAGTACTCGTCCATGGGGATAAAGTTCGTGTCAATGGCGGAGGCGGAGATCTCCACGCTGCTTCCCGCCAGGACATAGTCGTGGTCCGCGCTGACGTGGAAGTGGTCCAGCTGCCCGGTGGGCTGGCTGGAGGCCACCAGAAAGACCTGGTTGGACACGGAGCGCTCCTTCCCGTCGGAGGGAATGTTAATCCGCCGGGCGGCGTACTCCGTGGGCTTGGTGACGGTCAGCGTGGTGGACCCGCCCCCGTCCAGGCAAAGGGCGCTGACGCAGCCCAGCTCGATGAGCCGCTGGGCCACCTGGGTCATGGTGGCGCCGATGGAGTGGCCGGACTTCCGGCCGTCCATGGTGTAGAAGATCAGGCTTCCGTCATAGCGCTGGCCCACGGCGGTCCGGGGGGCCGCCCCGCTGGGGAGCCCGGCGCACACCGCGCCGTTTTCCACCAGGGCGTAAAGACTGCCCACGGCGTACTCCACGTCGTTCCACCCGGGGTCGGGGGCGGAGGCGGTCACGGTGAGGAGGGTCCCGGCGGGGATGGCGCGCAGCGTGTTCAGCGCCGTCTCTCCCGCCTTGGCGTTGGCGGTGAGGACCACCTGGCCCGCCCCCATCACCGTGGGAGAGGCGGCCTCCGGCTCCTCCGTCCGCTCCACCCGGAGCGTCATGGAGCCTCCGACGGAAAGCGCCCCCTCTTCAACGGTGCAGATCACGTCTACCCCGGGCTGGGTGCTGCCGGTGGTGTGGGCGGCGTTGAAATCATAGGTGTAGAGAAAAATCCCGCTCTCCGTCCGGGCCTTGTTGACGGCGGCGACCCGGAAGGACTTGTCCACCGTCTCCCCGGTGCCGTCGTAGAGAGGGGTCCCCGCCTCGTCCAGCAGGGGCTCTCCGGTCTCGCTGAACAGGGGCTCCCCGGTGCCGTCCCGCCCGGTGTAGTGAACGCCCACGGAGATTCCCGGCTTCCCCAGAACAGCGGTCCCGTCGGCCCGGAAGCCGATGGCGTGATATCCCCCGTCGCTGGAGCGGAGCCGCCCCTGGGTGACCACGAGGCCGATGGGCAGGCCGTTGTTCACATTGTAAAAATCGCCGTTGATCCCGGCCACCACCCGATAGCCCTGGGATTCCAGCGCCGCGGCGGTGTTGGACACGGTGCTCCGGTCCGTCAGCACGCCGCCGTAGGTGACGATGGGGGTCACGGAGTCGTTGGGCGTGTATGTAATCAGGTTTTCCGTCCGGTAGTCGGAGCTGACGCTGCTCCAAAAGACGTTGGTGGACAGCTGGGTCTGCCGGTTGAGCAGCGTGTCCGCCGCGGTCAGGTCGTCCCCCATGGCCTGAGAGGCCAGGGCGGGAGTCGCCAGGGCGGACAGCAGCGCCAGCGTCAGGAGCAGGGACAGCGCTCTGGGAAAAAATTGTTTCATAGGGGGCCTCCGTCTCGTGCAGAAAAATGAATCGAACGCCTTTTACCATAGCACAAACCGGAGGGAAAGTAAATGACAATTCGTAAACAAAATCCGACGGGGCTTCCTGGTTTTCCCAGCCCCGCCGTCCCGCCCCGGCGGAAGCGCCGCCCCCGGCTCCTCCGGGCTGGACAAACGGCCCCGGATGCTCTATCATAAAAGCGGAAAGGAGGGCGTTTCTATGACCGTCACCGTGGACGCCGGGCGCTGCATCGCCTGCGGCATGTGCGCCTATGCCGCGCCGGAGGTCTTCCGCATCGTCGGGAAATCCTCCACCGTCGCCGCCCAGCCGGAGGGGCCGGACAGCCGGGTCCGGGACGCCGCCAACGGCTGCCCCGTCAACGCGATTTCCATCCAAACGTAAGGACCTGGGGAGGGCCCCTGCCGCCGGCAGGGGCCCTCCCCAGGCTTTCGAAAAAAACGGACTTCCGGCGGAAGGGCGGCGCGTTCCGGAAAAACCCGGAAAGAGCTCAGCGGCCCTTGTGCTTTTCCTTTCGCTTCTCCCGCCGGAGGGCAAACTTGCGCGCCTCCTCCGTCTCCCGCTGCTCCCGGCTCCGGCGGGCCCGGGCCGCCTTCCCCGCTTCCCTCTGGAGGGCCAGCGCCTGCTGCGCCCTGGTGCCCATGGCGGCGGGACGGGTTTCCCGGCGGGCCTCCCGAAGGGCCCGCTTGGGGCTGACCCGCCTCTCCGGCGGGGATTCCCCCGGAAGGGACGGGCTGAAGGGCAGATGCCGCCAGCGCTCCAGCAGGAAGGCGTATACCTCCTGCTCCCCCGGCTCCGCGCCGAAGACGATCCGGCAAGCCTCATAGGTTCCCCCGCCGCCCCGCTCATAAAGGCAGGTCCAAAAGGGGGCCTCAAAGCGGACGGTCAGTCTTGCGTATCCTGTTTCCATGCGTATTCCTCCTTTTTGTGTCTCCCGCGGAGAACGGACAACCAAAGGAGGCAGGTTACTGGCGCTCCGGCGGGGCGCAGGCGCCGGGGCACGCCCGGACTACCAACCGGGCCGTGTTTTTATCTCCGCCCTTCCATCATAGCGGAAGCGCCGCCAAAACGCAAGGGGCTTTCCCGCCGGGGAAAACCCCGGGGGGAGGCGCTCCGCCCTCAATAGGCGCTGATGCCCAGGCTCTCGTCGTCCTCCCCCTTCTCAATGGCCCGGATTTCCACAAAATACTTCAGGTCCGGGCCCACCTCCACCCGGACCCGCTCCCCGGCCCGGCGGCCCAGGAGGGCCCGGCCCACCGGGGATTCCTTGCTCACCAGGCCCTTCAGCGCATCCTGGCGCAGGGTGGTGACGATGCGGACCTCCATCTCCTTTTTGGCCATCTCGTTGTAAATCGTCACCCGGTCGAAAAGGCCCACGGCGTCCGCCGCCCCCTCCACCTCGATGACCTTCGCCGTGCGGATCATCCGCTCCAGATAGCGGATGCGGCTCTCGTTCCGGTTCTTCGCCTGCTTGGCGCACTTGTACTCAAAGTTTTCGCTGAGGTCCCCGAAGGCCCTGGCGGTCTGCACCTCCTCAATCAGTTCCGGCCGCAGGACCCGGATCCGGTGGTCCAGCTCCTCCCGCATTTTTTTGATATCCACAGCCGTCAGCTCGTCATACACGGCCCATTCCTCCTTCCAAGCGTCTGCCGTCCATCATAGCCTCTCCCGCTCCCCCTGTCAAGCCGCCCTTGACGGCGGGGCGGCGGGATGTTATCCTATAGAAAGAACAACGAAAGGGAGGGGCCTCCATGCGGCTGTCCGAACTGCTGAACGTCCGCCCCGGCGTCACCGCCGTCATCGGCGGCGGCGGGAAAACCACCCTTCTGCGGGTCCTGGGGGAGGAGCTGGCCTCCGGCGGGGCCCGGGTCCTCCTCTGCGCCACGGCGAAGTTTTTCCCCTTTGACGGCCTCCCCTGCCTGCCCGACCCCACCGTGGAGGCCCTGGAAGAGGCCCTTGCGTCCCGCCGCCTGGTCTGCGCCGGAACGCCGGTCCCCGGCACGGGGAAGCTCACCGCCCCGGCGGTTCCCATGGCCCGCCTGGCGGAGCTGGCGGACTACGTGCTGGCGGAGGCCGACGGTTCGGCGGGCCGCCCCCTGAAGGCCCACGCCCCCCACGAGCCGCCGGTCCCCCGGGAGGCGGGTCAGGTGATCTGCGTGGTGGGGGCCTCCGGCTTCGGCCGTCCCATCGGGGAGGCGGCCCACCGCCCCGGCCTTTACGCCCGCCTGGCGGGGGTTGGTGAGGCGGCGTTCGCCTCCGTGGAGACGGAGGCGGCGGTGCTGCTGGCGGAGGGGCTCCACAGCCGGGTGTTCATCAACCAGGTTGAGACGCAGGAGGACCGGGGGCGAGCCTCCTCCCTGGCGGCGAGGCTGGACTGCCCCGCCGCGGCGGGGGCGCTGCTGAGAAAGGAGTTTGCACCATGCTAGTCGTCATTCGAGGAGCCGGGGATATTGCCACCGGCATTGCCCTCCGGCTCCGGCGGGCGGGAATCCGGGTGGTCATGACGGACCTGGAGCAGCCCACTGCCATCCGCCGGACCGTGGCCTTCTCCCAGGCCGTGGTCCACGGCGAGGCCGTGGTGGAGGACGTGACCGCCCGGCGGGCGGAGTCCCCCGCCCAGGCCCTGGAGCTGCTGAAAAGCGGCGTCATCCCCGTGCTGGCGGACCCGGAGGGGGCCTGCGTCCCCGTTCTGCGGCCCCAGGCGGTGGTGGACGCCATCCTGGCAAAGCGGAACCTGGGCACCCGGATCACCGACGCCCCGGCGGTCGTCGGCGTGGGGCCCGGCTTCACGGCGGGGGAGGACTGCCACGCCGTGGTGGAGACTATGCGGGGCCACTACCTGGGCCGGGTGCTCTACAAGGGCGCCGCCCAGCCCAACACGGGCATCCCGGGCCTCATCGGCGGCTTCGCCGGGGAGCGGGTCCTCCGGGCCCCGGCGGACGGGACCTTTCACCAGCTCTTGGACATCGGGGCCCGGGTGAAGCTGGGGGACGTAGCCGCCGAGGTGGCGGGCGCGCCTATGGTCTGCACCCTGGACGGGGTGCTCCGGGGCATTCTGCCGGAGGGGACCCCCGTCCGCAAGGGGATGAAGGCCGGGGACATCGACCCCCGGTGCAAAATCGAGCACTGCTACTGCGCCAGCGACAAGGCCCTGGCCGTAGGCGGCGGGGTGCTGGAGGCGGTGCTGGGGCTGACCAAGGCGATGGAATAAGAGGGGGCTTTTCAAGCCAAAGGGGCTTGGGGGCGCCCTGGCGGGCAGGTTTTCCGGCCCTTCGGGCGGGGCGGATTGCAGCTATGATGATAGCTGGTCCAATGCACCCCCCATTCTCTCTTTTGCGAAAAGAGAGAATGCGCCGTGCACGGTGGAAGAGAGAAAACGGGGGCGCGCAAGAATTGCCTCCGGTTCCAGGCATATCTTCTGCCCGCGGCGTGGTGCGGGCGGGGGTTTGTCCTGTGAAGAATCGTCTGCCGTTCTCTTTTTGCTGCCGCACTGCCGACCGTACTTTAGAACTGCTTCTACCGCTTCCTCTTTCGGTTCCGGCGTAAAGCCTGGTTCCCTTCGGGGAACAAAGGATAGCCCAATTCAACCTCAGCCAGTCCGCCGCAACCGCCCGCATAAGCGGCAGCGGAAAGAGGAGAGCAGTCGATTCTTCGACCACCAAAACCCCCGCTAAACCTACGCCGCGGCCCGAAGATATGCCTGATATGGGGGGCAGCCCTTGCGCGTCCCCCGTCCCCCGTAAAGCGGTTTTTCTCTTTTGGACCGTGCACGGCCCGTTTTCTCTTTTTGGCGCAACCAAAAAGAGAAAATGGGGGGTGCAATGCACCAGCCATCGCTGGCTGCCATTCCGCCCCGCCCGCAAGGGCGAGTAAAATCCCCCCGCCCCGGAAGGGGCCAAAAAAGGAGCACACCATGTCTGAAAACGAAGTCAAACTGACCAAGCTGGCCAAGTGCGCCGGCTGCGGCGCGAAGGTGGGCGCCGGCACCCTGGCCCGGCTGCTGGAGGGCATTCAGGTCCACCGGGACCCCAATCTGTTAGTCGGCTTTGACCGGAGCGACGACGCCTCCGTCTACAAGCTCTCCGAGGACCTGGCCCTGGTCCAGACGGTGGATTTCTTCCCCCCCATCGCCGACGATCCCTATCTCTTCGGCCAGATCGCCGCCGCCAACGCCCTCTCCGACGTGTACGCCATGGGCGGCGAGCCCAAGCTCTGCCTGAACATTATGGCCGTGCCCAAGGACATGCCCCCCGAGGCGGTCCACAACCTCCTCCGGGGGGGCTATGACAAGGTCTACGAGGCCGGGGCCCTCATCACCGGGGGGCACAGCATCCTGGACGACGAGCCCAAGTACGGCCTGGCCGTCACGGGCTTCGTTCACCCGGACAGGATGCTCACCAACTCCGGGGCAAAGCCCGGGGACGTGCTGCTTTTCACCAAGCCCCTGGGCATCGGCGTCCTGACCACCGCCGCCAAGGCGGGCCTGGCGCCCCCGGCGGCCATGGACCGGGCCCACGCGCTCATGACCACCCTGAACAAGGCCGCCCGGGACGTGATGGTCCGCTACCGCGTCCACGCCTGCACCGACGTGACGGGCTTCGGCCTCCTGGGCCACGGCCTGGAGCTGGCCCAGGGCAGCGGCGTGGAGCTGGAGGTGGACGCGGGCGCCGTGGACTTCCTCCCCGAGGCGGCGGAGCTGGCGAAAATGGGCGTTCTGCCCGAGGGGATGTACCGCAACCGCTCCTTTGCGGAAGGCTCCGTGGACCCCGGCGGGGCGGAGCTCTGGCAGCAGGACCTGCTCTACGATCCCCAGACCTCCGGCGGGCTCCTCATGGCGGTGGACCCCGCCGACGCCGAGGCCCTGTACGAGGAATTAAAGCCCGCCGTTCCCAGCGCCCAGCGGATCGGCGCCGTCCGGGAGTACCGGGGCGGGAAGCGGATCTTCCTGCGGCCGTAGGTCCCCGGGGGCCCGTCCGCCGGAAGGCTCCGACGGGCTTTCCCCTTTCCGGGTCGGCGCTTTCGAAACAGGGGCCCGGCGGCAGATTCTGCCGCCGGGCCTCTTCTTTTCATCCCATTCAGTACCGGGGGAAGGAACGGACCGTGACGTAACAGACGGCGGTGAACCCCGCCGCGTTGGTGGCGGTGATGTCGGCCCGGCCGGGATGCACGGCGGTCACGGTCCCGTCCTGGTCCACGACGGCGGACCCCGTCTCCGAGGAAATCCAGGAAACGCTCTTGCTGGCGGCGTTGGCGGGCTGGACCGAGGCGGTGAGGCGCACGCTCTCCCCCGGGAACAGCGTCAGAGAGGTCCGACTCAGCACAACGCCGGACTCCGCGCCGCTGAACCGGACGCTCCGGCGGAGGGCGGGCTCCACAATGCGGGCGGCGATAACCGCCGCCGCGGCCCGGGTGACGCCCCGCCCGGGGTGGTAGGTGCCCTGGGCGTCGCTGCCCACCAGCACGCCGGCCCGGTAGAGGGTATAGACGCCGTAGCCGCCGGGTTCCTCGGGGGACACGTCGGGAATGCCCCCGTCCATGACGGTGTTGATCCCCGGCACCGCCTCGGCGGGAACGGCGTTGACCAGAATGGCCGCAAAGCTCCGGCGGCTGGCGGAAAGGCTGAAATCCTCATACTGCCTGGGGGTGAGAATCCCCATATTCAGGGCGTATTCCACATCGGTCTGCCCCGCCGGAACGCGCCAGTTGTTGTAGATGCAGTGAATCCGCACCGCCAGGGAAACCGCCTCCCCCAGGGTGACCCCCTGCTCCGGGGCGAAGTCCGGGCCCGCCTCCGTCAGGCCCCGCTCGTAGAGCACGGCCAGCTCCTCTTCGTACCACGCGCCGGCGGGCACGTCGGCGAAGACGCCGGGGGCGTAGTCCCGGACCTTTTCAAAGTGGTTGAGGCCCAGGGCCCGGCTGCTCCACCGCCAGCCGGTGGCGGTCTGCCCGTTCCAGGCTCCGTCCGCCAGGGCCATGGGCGTGGCCAGGGCCAGGCACAGCGCCAGCGCCGTCAGCATCGATACCAGTTTCTTCAAGGGAAGCCCTCCTCCGCCATTACGCGATCCGCAGGTCGTTTCTATATGGGTTACGAACGCGCCGATTCCGTCAGCATGGACAGATCCGCGTCAGAGATTTTCGCCGGCAGGGGAGAAAAACGCGGGAATCCCGACGGATTTCAGGGTTTTCCGCCCAAGGATCGGCGAAAATTCATGGCGTGAAGACGGTTCACCGGCACTTCCTTTTAAGCATAATCCCTCCCCCGGGATCCGTCAAGGGTTTTTGGGGAGATTGGCAAAAAAAGGAAGGTCCTCCCGCTTTTTTGACATGCAAAAGCGGACGGCAGCGCCGTCCGCTTTCCTTTACGCCGTTCGCTCACGCGATCCGTGCCAGCCACTTCAGGTCATAGGGCTCGAAGACCACCCGTTCATAGGCCGCCACGTCCAGGGGCGTGCCGTCCCAGTCGCCGTGGATGTCCCCGTTCTGCTTGATGAGGATGTCGTACAGGATGTCATAGGTCGCCCCGTCCTTGGGGTCCGTCTCCACGATGGTGGAGTAGGGCAGGGTCTTGTGATAGGTCAGCTCCATCCCCTGATAGTCGAAGTGGAAACCGCAGCGCATCCGGCACCCGTCCAGCCCGGTGTACCGGGCGATCTTCTTCAGGTCCTGGAGGATCTTGTCCCCCTCCTCCTCATAGAGGTTCTCCGGCGTGGTGGCGGTGTAGTCGAACCGGAACTGAATGGAGGCCCCGGGGACCTTCTTAAAACGGTCCAGGTAGGGGACCAGGTCCTGGGCGGGATAGTCCTTATAGAGCACGCAGTTCACCCGGAAGGGCACAGGCAGCCGGGCCAGCAGGCCGTCGTTGGACTCCACCACGTATTTCTGCATGTGCCGGGAGACGTTGATGCAGGTGATCTTGCCCTTGTTCCTCTCCGCGAAGGCCAGGATGTCCTCCTCCGTCTGGAACTCGGACACGGGCAGGGTGGTGTTGATATAGACCTTGTGGGTGGCGGGGATCTCGTCCAGCATGGACTGGAGAACCTCCAGGTCGGCGAAGGGCTCGCCGCCGGTGAACACAAAATCGCAGTAGGGCGTGATGGCGTCCATCCGGCGGATGCTGGCGCGGATTTTCTCGGCGGAGAAGCCGGTCAGGTCCGCGTACTCGCCTTTATTGATGCAGAAGGGGCAGTGGTTCCTGCAGTCGTAGGGAACAAAAACCGTCACCGTGGCGCCGCCCTCCCGCGTCTTGTAGGGATGCTTCATAACGTCGTCTCGCCTTTCCGTCTTATAGTGGTAACGGTACGGCCCGGGCCGTACACAAACCCTTATTTTAAAGGATTTTTCCCGGAAGGTCAAGAGCAATTCGGAAATTTGCTGTTGAAAAATATGCCCCTGGAAACGCGTGGAGGGCCCAAGGGCGCGGGACAGCCCCGCCGGCCTCCGTTCTGCCGCCGGAATATAAAATTTCCCACGCCCTATTGACAACGATCCTTGTCAGTGCTATACTCGGTTTTGACAAGAATCATTGTCATAAAGACAACCCCTCTTGTCAAAACGCAGGGAGGTGACGGAATGCCGCTGTACAACCGGCTGAAGGAGCACCGGGCCCGCCTGGGGGTGAACCAGCAGGAGCTGGGGCGCCTGGCGGGGGTTTCCCGGCAGACCATCAGCCAAATTGAGCGGGGAGACTACTCCCCCTCCGTGACCCTGGCGCTGAAGCTGGCGAAGATCTGCGCCGTGCGGGTGGAAGACATCTTTACCTATGAGGAGGAAGGGACCCATGAATAAACAAGAGAAGGGCGAGAACTGGAAGGCTCTGCCCAAGTTCGTCCTGACCATGCTGGGGTCGCTGCTTTTGGGCGGCGTCATCGGCTTTGCCGTCGGATGCAGCCGGGCCTTCGGCCTGGAGGCCGCCGCCCTGGCGGAGGGGCTCAGCCGCGCCCTGGAGGCCGCCACCCCCTGGGGCATCCCCGTTACATCGGTTCCGACCCTGGGGGGCTGCTTTCTCCTCTACCGCTCCGCGGCGAAAAAGTACGCTGCCTGGGACGGCGGGGACGAGGACGAGACTTCGGAGTCCATCGACGCGGCTTTAAACTGGGTCTTGCTCCTCAGCGCCGTTCAGCTCCTCATCAACTTTTTCTTCATGGCCGCCTTCTGCGTCTACTGCATCGACGGGGACATGTCCGCCCTGGCCCTGGTGGGGGTGTTCGTCCTCTCCTGCGGCCTCGTTCTCTTCGCCCAGCAGAAGGCCGTGGACCTGACCCGCCGGATGAACCCGGAGAAGCACGGCAGCGTCTACGACACGAAGTTCCAAAAGAAGTGGCTGGAGAGCTGTGACGAGTCGGAGCGCCGCCAGATCGGCCAGGCCTGCTACCGGGCCTACATGGTGGCCAGCCGGTTCTGCCTGGGGCTCTGGCTGGTGCTGGTGGTTGCGAGCATGGTCTTTGAGATGAGCGTCCTCCCGGTCTTCGTCCTGCTGCTGGTCTGGGGGGTCCTGCAGGTGACCTACAGCCTGGAGTGCCTCCGGATGGGGAGGCGTTCCGCGTAAGGGCGGGCCCGCCCGTTCCACGGGAGCGCCGGGCCGCAGGAAGACGGGCCGCCGAGGGCGGCGGCCCCTGCCATATTATCAAAGAGGAGGAATTCAATCTGTACGAGTATCAGGTTTTGAGCTTTCTCCAGCTCAAGGAGTGTGAGGAGGCGCTCAACCGCCTTGCTGAGGAGGGCTGGCGTTTGGCGGCCATGTGTCCCAACCTGGTGATGAGCATGGGGGTCATTGTCACCCTGGAGCGGGAGATTAAAAATTAGAGCAGTTCTCTAAAATAATGAGAAAAAAGGAAGCGAGGGCGGGAATTGCAGGGCAAGGCGGAGGACGCAGGCGGGCTGGCGCCCGTCAAGGACGACAACGCGGCCATGCAATTTCCGAACCGCTGAACTTTTCTCAGTATTTTTGAGAAGTGCTCTAAGAAGAGGCCGGAGGACACGCGCCCTCCGGCCTTTTTTTGATTCAGCCTGCCTTCTCCGGGGCCCCAGGAACCGCCGGGGGGGCCAGAACCTCCTCCGGCAGTCCGCTGTCCGCAGGGACCCGCTCAAAGGAGAACGCCCCGCCGGTCTTCCGCCCGTGGACCAGGATGGTGTAATCCCCGGTCCTGGGAATCTCCACGGACTGTTCCCCGTTCAGCGGGGACCCCTCCAGAAGGGTCTCCCCGTCCTCGCCGCTGACCTCCACCTCCAGCCAGCCGCTGTATGTGTCGATCCGGCCCGCCAGGGTATCCCCGGCCTCCAGATAGAGGGTGTGGGAGTCGAAGCCGTTGAAGAACGCGTAGTCCATGCGGTAGCCGGTTTCGTCGGCGCAGCGGGAGCAGTCGCGGGCGTTGAAAACCTCCCCGTTTTCCCAGGCCCAGGCGGCGGCGTAGAACACCAGCCCCGCCCCGACGAGGAGGAAGCAGAGGAGCATTCCAACCCAGTCGTACTTGACTTTTCCGCCGCCCCGGGCGGACAGCAGGGTTTCCACTCCCAGGGCCACCAGGATGAGGGGGGAGGCCTTCAGCAGCCACCCGATCTCCACCTGGGGCCACAGCAGGGAGACCAGCATCCCCAGCCCCGCCGCCACCAGGACCACCCCCAGGGTAAAGGTCCCCACCCGGCGCTGGGGCCGGGCGGCCATTCCCTCACCGGCCGTCATGGTCCGCCTCCTGGCTCTCCTGGAGCTCCTTCTCGTACTTCTCCACGTTGAACTCCGACTTCCATTCCAGGGTCACGGGCACGGGTTCCGCGGGCTGTTCCGGCTCCTCCGCCTGGGGGACCTCCGGGGCCTTAGGGTCCGGCTTCTCATGGAAGGCGCTCTCCGCCTGCGTCCAGGGGGTTTCTCTCATCCTCGGGGGCTCCGCGGGGCCCCTGGGGGGCGTGTAGGAGGGGCCGTCATAGGAACCGCCGTCCTTGGGGGCCTTGGGCCCCTTGATGAACCAGATGCCCAGGGCGATGATCAGCACCGTCCCCAGGATCCGGGGCATATCCCAGACCAGCAGATCGTACAGCCAGTCGACGAGCCACATGTCCCGCCAGGGGGCCAGCAGGTTCCGGGCCACGGTCATATACAGGCTGTACGCCCCCACCGCCACCAGCAGCCAGCCGATGAGGCTCCCCCGGCGGCTGAGAATGCGGCTAAGCTTCCGGGCGTCCATGTCGGACAATCCGAACATGAACTCATCCTCCGGGGCCATCCCCTCCCGAATCTGGCGGCGGAGGTTGAAGCTGTCAAAGAACGAGTAGGCCCACAGGGGCAGGATGAGGACCGACAGGGCTCCCATCTCCAGGAACACCGCGATAAACACCATGACGGTGAAAATCATGGTCTGGGAAATGCCCCGTTTCATGTAGCCCAGACACATCTGTCCGCAGCCGGGGACGCAGGACCAGAGCAGGTACCAGCAGCCCCACAAAAATTTTTTAATGGCTTTCATGCCTCGTTTCCTCCTTCTATAAACCGACCGGGCCGGAACCCGTCAAAAAAATCCGACAGTCCGCCCACGGTTCCCCGCAGGGTATCGCTGACCCCTCCGGCCAGCTCCGTCAGCTGCCGGGAGACGCTGGGCCGGTCCTCCGGCAGGGCGGGCCGGGGGAACTCCGCCCGCTCCCCGCCCCACAGAACCGTCAGGGCCAGGGCGACGGCGGCGGCCGCCGTGGCGTACCGGCCGGTAACCAGGCGGATGGCCCGGCTCCGGACCCGGCTCCAAAGGGCCCTCCGGCAGGACCGCTCCGGGACCAGCAGCGTCCCCTCCTCCAGGGCCAGGGCGTAGCGCTGTAAACAGTAATCGCAGAAGGCCAGATGCTCCGCGATCTCCAGCCGCTCCAGCTCGTCAAACGCGTCCTCGTTCCGGGCCAGGGCCTCCAGGGCCCCGGTGCTCAAATGCCCGTCCTCACGGAATACCATGTCTTCCACTCCCTTCCAATGCCTCCCGCAGGAGCTTTTTCCCCCGGGAGAGCTGTGTATAAACGGTTTTCACCGGCCTGCCCAGGGCCAGGGCCGCCTCCTCCGGGCTCCGCTCCTCCAGCAGGCACAATCGGCACACCTGCCGGTAGGGCTCCTTCAGCGCTTGAAGCGCTGTTACGATCTCCGCCTCCCCGCTCCGCCGGAGGACCGCCTCCTCGGCGGGCGGGGCCAGGCCTCTGGTCAGCGCTTCTTCCCCGGGGAGCACCGTCCGGCGGTTCCAGGCGCTTTGGAGGTGGTCCTTGGCCTTGTTGGCGGCGATGCGGCTGAGCCACTGCCGTTCGCAGCCCTCCGGCATGCCCGCCCGGTGAATGTAGGCGGAGAGAAAGGTCTCCTGGGTCAGGTCCTCCGCCGCCGCGGCGTCCCGGACCAGCTGGAAGCAGACGGTATACACCAGCCGCTCATATTGCAGCACCAGCTCCGAGAACCGCTCCTTTGTCATGGCTGCCACGCCGTCCTGCCACCCCCCTCCCAGGTCCGCCGGGACGCCTCCCGGCGGACCCCCTGTCGTCCGACGCCTATAATACGAAACGCCGCCGTGAAATTCTTCAAAAAATTAAGAATTTTTTCTCCGGCCTTCCAGGCGGTCCCAGCGGAGGAGACGCGGCGCCTATTCACAAATGAATTGATTCTATTCATTTGTGAATAAACGGCCCCTGTATTCCGGTTCTTTGCGCGGTTTTCACAGAAACGGCGCCGCAGTCTCCACGTTTTTCACAAAGGGGCGGCCGCGGGGTCCGCGTGCGCCCTCCCTCCGGTCTATTCAAAAATGAATAATCCGCGGGATTTCCAAAAAATACCCTGTCCCAAACGGAGAAAAGACCCCCCGTTTTTTTGGCATTCTGAACAGGAAACTGTCTTCTCCGGCAGAAACTGCGGCTTGAAAACCTGGCACGGAATTTGCTATAATATCGGTCGGGTAAAAACGGGGGAAGGGCCCCGAAAAAAATGAAGGAGGATCCCAACTATGTATCAGACCGTTCGTTATGAGAAGCAGGATGGCATCGGCATTGCCACCATCAACCGCCCCGAGGCGCTGAACGCCCTGAATTCTCAGGTCGTTTCCGACCTGGAGGCGCTGATCGGCGAGGTGGAGAAGGATACGGAGCTCCGGGCCTTCATCCTCACCGGCGAGGGCCGCTCCTTCGTGGCCGGGGCGGACATCGGCGAGCAGAAGCCCATGGACGTGGCCCAGGGCCGCAAGTGGGGCCAGCGGGGCAGCGCCCTGTTCCGCCGCATCGAGAAGCTGGAGATTCCCACCATCGCGGCGGTGAACGGCTTCGCCCTGGGCGGCGGCTGTGAGATCGCCATGAGCTGCGACATCATCCTGGCGGCGGGCCCCAACGCCGAGGGCAAGGGCGGCGCGAAGTTCGGCCAGCCGGAAGTGGGCCTTGGCATCACCCCCGGCTTCTCCGGCACCCAGCGGCTCCCCCGCCGGGTGGGCGTGGCCAAGGCCAAGGAACTGATCTTCTCCGGCAAGGTCATCGGCGCCGACGAGGCCAAGGCCATCGGCCTGGTGAACGAGGTCTACGCCCCCGAGGAGCTGCTGGACGCCGCGGTGAAAATGGCCCAGTCCTTTGCGGTCAACGCCCCCATCGCGGTGAAGTACTCCAAGGCCTGCATCGACCGGGGGATGCAGATGGACATCGACGACGGCATCGCCCTGGAAAACGAGCTCTTCGCCATGTGCTTCGCCACCGAGGACCAGAAGGAGGGCATGGGCGCCTTCCTGGAGAAGCGCAAGGAAAAGCACTTCCAGAACAAATAACTTACGTTTTCTCGTGAGAAAAAGTAAGCCAAAAGAGCTTTGACTCGCTCTGACTGCCTGGCAGTAAACCGGGCCGTTGCGACGGCGACGGAGGAATCCAAAATCGAAAGTCAAGTTTTCTTTCAGTCTCATTTTATCACAGAAAAAGGAGTTCGGAAAGCATGAAAAAAGTTCGCGTCATTACCGCTGAGGAAGCGGCGCTGATGGTCAAGGACGGCGACACCGTCTCCACCGGCGGATTCGTCAGCTGCGCCTGCCCCGAGGCGCTGACCAAGGCCCTGGAGCAGCGCTTCGTGGAAACCGGGCACCCCCGGGACATGACGCTGTTCTTCGCCGCGGGCCAGGGCCACCGGGACGGCACCGGCGGCGACCACTTCGGCCACGAGGGCATGTGCAGGCGGGTGGTGGGCGGCCACTGGGACCGGGCGGCGAAGCTGGGCGAGCTGGCCCTGGCCAACAAGCTGGAGGCCTATAACCTGCCCCAGGGCGTCATCACCCACATGTACCGGGACATCGCCGCCCACAACATCGGGACCATTACCCACGTGGGGCTCTACACCTTCGCCGACCCCCGGAACGGCGGCGGCAAGCTGAACGACGTGACCAAGGAGGACTTGGTGAAGCTGGTGAACATCGAGGGGGAGGAGCGGCTTCTCTACAAGCCCATCCCCATCGACGTGTGCCTGGTCCGGGGCAGCTACGCCGACGAGTACGGCAACTGCACGGTACATCGGGAGATCGGCCCCCTGGACGTCACCGCCCAGTGCCAGGCCACCAAGAACTCCGGCGGCATCGTCATCGTCCAGGTGGAGAAGATCGTCCAGGGCGGCACCCTGGACCCGAGGCTTGTGAAGATCCCCGGCATCTATGTGGACGCCATCGTGGTGGGCTCCCCCGAGGACAACAACCAGTGCCTGGGCATGCCCTATGACGGGGCCCTCAGCGGCGAGTTCCGCATCCCCGTGGACGACATCCCCTCCATCCCCCTGGACGCCAAGAAGATCCTGGCCCGCCGGGCCGCCATGGAGCTGCCCCAGGACGCCATCGTGAACCTGGGCACCGGCGCGCCGGAGAAAATCGCCAACGTGGCGGCGGAGGAGGGCATCTCCGACAAGATGACCCTGACGGTGGAGGCGGGAAGCATCGCCGGCGTTCCCTACGGCGGCACCCAGTTCGGCGGCGCGGCCAACTCCATGGCCATCCTGGACCACAACGTCCAGTTTGACTTCTACCAGGGCGGCGGTCTGGACGTGGCCTTCCTGGGCCTGGCGGAGACAGCGCCCAACGGGGACCTGAACGTCTCCAAGTTCGGCACCCGCCTGGCGGGCGCGGGCGGCTTCATCGACATCACCCAGAACGCGAAAAAGGTGGTCTACTGCGGCACCTTCACCGCCAAGGGCCTCAAGACCGAGTGCCGGGACGGCAAGCTGGTCATCACCCAGGAGGGTGCGAAAAAGAAATTTGTCAACCAGGTGGAGCACATCACCTTCTCCGGCACCTACGCCAACAAGGTGGGCCAGCCCGTGCTGTACGTCACCGAGCGGGCCGTCTTCGAGCTCCGGCCCGAGGGCGTCACCCTCATCGAGATTGCCCCGGGCATCGACCTCCAAACCCAGGTGCTGGACCAAATGGAGTTCATGCCCAAAATCGCCGAGGACCTGAAGCTCATGGACGAGCGCATCTTCAAAGATGAGCTGATGGGCCTTGCCAACGACTAAGTCCAAGGGGGACTGCGTCCCCCTTAGACGCTCCGCCGCGCCCTTGACGCGGCTCCGCTGAGCCCCCTCACCGCGTCGAAAGGGATCTCACTTCGCTGCATTTCCGCCTCCCGGCGAAAATTCCGCGTGTTTCATTCCTTTCTCCGTCCCCACCGGACCCACATGGTTCCGGCGGGGACCCGTTGGCGAACGTGACGCGCCCCATGGCGCGGGCAGTGGAGTTCCGGCCAGGCAAAGCCCGCCCGGAACAAATTTGAACCTTGTATCAATACCCCCATTAAAATCAGGAGGATATTAAAATGGCCTTAATGACCCCCCAAGAGTACATCGAGAGCCTGCGCAAGCTGAAGACCCGGGTCTACATGTTCGGCGAGGAGATCAAGAACTGGGTGGACCACCCCATGATCCGCCCCTCCATCAACTGCGTCGCCATGACCTACGCCCTGGCCCAGGACCCCCAGTACGCGGACCTCATGACCGTGAAGTCCAGCCTGACGGGCCACACCGTCAACCGCTTCACCCACCTGCACCAGTCCACCGAGGACCTCATCAACAAGGTAAAGATGCAGCGCCTGCTGGGCCAGAAGACCGCCAGCTGCTTCCAGCGCTGCGTGGGCATGGACGCCTTCAACGCCGTCTTCTCCTGCACCTTCGAGATCGACGAGAAATACGGCACCCACTACCACGAGAACTTCAAGAACTTCCTCACCATGGTCCAGGACAACGACCTGACCGTGGACGGGGCCATGACGGACCCCAAGGGCGACCGCTCCAAGGCTCCCAGCCAGCAGGCGGACCCGGACATGTACGTCCACGTGGTGGAGCGCCGGGACGACGGCATCGTGGTCTGCGGCGCGAAGTGCCACCAGACCGGCTCCATCAACTCCCACTGGCACATCTTCATGCCCACCATCTCCATGGGCGAGGCGGATAAGGACTGGGCGGTGAGCTTCGCCTGCCCCACCGACGCCGAGGGCATGTACATGATCTACGGTCGTCAGTCCTGCGACACCCGGAAGCTGGAAGAGGGCGCGTCCATCGACGTGGGCAACGCCAAGTTCGGCGGACAGGAGGCCCTGGTGGTCCTGGACCACGTCTTCATCCCCAACGAGTACATCTTCCTCAACGGCGAGTATGAGTTCGCCGGCATGATCGTGGAGCGCTTCGCGGGCTACCACCGCCAGAGCTACGGCGGGTGCAAGGTGGGCGTCGGCGACGTGGTCATCGGGGCCACCGCTCTCGCCGCGGAGTACAACGGCGTGGAGAAAGCCAGCGCCGTCAAGGACAAGCTGATCGAGATGACCCACCTGAACGAGACGCTGTACTGCTGCGGCATCGCCTGCTCCAGCCAGGGCTTCAAGACCAAGGCGGGGAACTACCAGATCGACCTGCTCCTTGCCAACGTCTGCAAGCAGAACGTCACCCGGTTCCCCTATGAGATCGTGCGCCTTGCCGAGGACGTGGCCGGCGGCCTGATGGTCACCATGCCCTCTCAGAAGGACTTCGAGTCCGACACGGTGGTCGGCCGGAACGGCGAGACCATCGGCGATATCTGCAACAAGTTCTTCGCCGCCCGGGAGGGCGTTTCCACCGAGGACCGCCAGCGGGTCATGCGCTTCCTGGAGAACATGTGCCTGGGCGCCGCCGCGGTGGGCTACCGCACCGAGTCCATGCACGGCGCGGGCTCTCCCCAGGCCCAGCGCATCATGATCGCCCGCCAGGGCAACATCCAGGGCAAGAAGCAGCTTGCCAAGGACATCGCGGGTATCAGGTAAGCCCCCTCTTCCTCATCAACCCGGACCGGGCCCGGGGCCCCGGAGCCCGGTCCAGGCAATACATGGATTTCCAAAATTTTAAATAAGGAGAGAACATCACATGGATTTCAATCTGAGCCGTGAGCACCAGCTGATCCGGAAGATGATGGCCGAGTTCACCGAGAACGAAGTGAAGCCCATCGCCGCCGAGACGGACCTGACCAGCGAATACCCCCGGGAGAACATCGAGAAGCTGTTCAACCTGGGCGTCATGGGCATGTGCGTGCCCAAGGAGTACGGCGGCACCGGAGCGGACCCCCTGGCCTCCGCCATCTGCATCGAGGAGCTCAGCAAGCAGTGCGCCTCCACCGGCGACATCGTGGCCACCCACAACGGCCTGTGCTGCGACCCCATTCTGACCCACGGCACCGAGGAGCAGAAGAAAAAGTATCTCCCCATGCTGACCACCGGCCATAAAGTCGGGGCCTTCGCCCTGACGGAGCCCAACGCGGGCTCCGACGCCTCCAAGGGCCAGACCGAGGCCAAGCTGGAGGGGGACCACTATGTGATGAACGGGTCCAAAATCTTCATCACCAACGGATACGTGGCGGACGTCTTCGTGGTCTTCGCCATGACGGACAAGACCAAGGGCACCAAGGGCATCTCCGCCTTCATCGTGGAGAGCAGCTTCCCCGGCTTCAGCGTGGGCAAGCACGAGGTGAAGATGGGCCTCCACGGCTCCCCCACCGCCGAGATCGTGTTCACCGACTGCATCGTCCCCAAGGAGAACATGCTGGGCAAGGAAGGCCGGGGCTTCCCCATCGCCATGCAGACCTTGGACGGCGGCCGCATCGGCATCGCGGCCCAGGCCCTGGGCATCGCCGAGGGCGCGCTGACCGAGGCCAAGGAGTACACCAAGGGCCGCGTCCAGTTCGGCAAGCCCATTTCCAAGTTCCAGAACACCCAGTTCACCTTCGCCGACATGGAGATGGGCTGCGAGGCGGGCCGCCTGCTGACCTATCAGGCCGCCGTCCTCAAGGGCCAGGGCGTCCGCTACACCAAGGAGGCCGCCATGGCCAAGCTCTGGTGCTCCGAGCACGCCATGAAAACCACCACCAAGGCGCTGCAGATGTTCGGCGGCTACGGCTACACCAAGGACTATCCCATGGAGCGCATGATGCGGGACGCCAAGATTACGGAAATCTACGAGGGCACGTCCGAGGTCCAGCGCATCGTCATCTCCGCGAATATGGGACTGTGATACTTTCTTGAAAGAAAGTATCCAAAGAACTTTATCGCGCTCTGAGGCCCGGTAATCAACCGAGATGAAGCGACGGCAACCGGGCACTCTGTAAATTTGGAGGAAGATAAACTATGAAAATCATTGTCTGTGTCAAGCAGGTCCCCGATACCTCCGGTAAGGTGGCCGTCAACCCCGACGGCACGTTGAACCGGGCTTCCATGCAGACCATCACGAACCCCGACGACATGAACGCGGTAGAGGCCGCCCTGAAGCTGAAGGACGAAACCGGCTGCAAGGTGATTGTGGTCACCATGGGCCCTCCCCCGGCGGCCTCCATGCTCCGGGAGCTGATGGCCATGGGCGCGGACGAGGCCGTGCTGGTCTCCGCCCGGGAGTTCGGCGGCTCCGACACCTACGCCACCTCCCAGATCCTGGCCGCCGCCGTGGACACCATCGGCGTGGAAAAGGACGACGTGGTCATGTGCGGCCGGCAGGCCATCGACGGCGACACCGCCCAGGTGGGCCCCCAGATGGCCGAGAAGCTGGGCCTGCCCCAGGTCACCTACGCCGCCGACATCCACAAGGACGGGGAAAACATCACCGTCAAGCGGATGCTGGAGGACGGCTATATGACCATCAAGGTCAAGACCCCCTGCCTCCTGACCTGCATCAAGGAGCTCAACGAGCCCCGGTACATGTCCATCGGCGGAATCTACGAGACTTACAACAAGCCCCTGGCCACCTTCGACTATGAAAAGCTCAAGGACCACCGGCTCATCAACGTGGACACCATCGGCCTGAAGGGCTCCCCGACGAACATCTTCAAGAGCTTCACCCCGCCCCAGAAGGGCGTCGGCGTGATGCTGGAGGGCAACGGCAAGGAAACCTGCGAGGAGCTGGCCGCCATCCTCATCAAGAAACACATCATCTGACTTACGTTTCTTAGAAGAAACGTAAGCAAAAGAATTTTGTCTCGCTCTGACAGCCTGGCGATGAACCAGGCCGGAGCGACGGCAACGAAGACCTGCTGAATTTAAAGTCTGTAGAGAGGTGTAACTAAACATATGTCTACTTTTAATAGCGCGGATATCGCTGCCTTCAAGGACGTTTGGGTCTTCTGCGAGCAGCGCGAGGGCAAGCTGATGCCCACCGATTTCGAGCTGATCTCCAAGGGCCGGGACCTGGCCAACGAGCTGGGCGTGAACCTCTGCGGCCTCCTCCTGGGCGGCGAGGGCATCGAGGCCACGGCGAAAGAGCTGGGCGGCTACGGCGCGGACAAGGTCTATGTCTGCGAGAGCCCGCAGCTGTCCGTCTACAATACCGACGCCTACGCGAAAGTCATCTGCGACGTCATCGAGGACCTCAAGCCCGAGGCCTTCCTGATCGGCGCCACCAACATCGGCCGTGACCTGGCCCCCCGCTGCGCGGCCCGGCTCCACACCGGCCTCTGCGCCGACTGCACCCACCTGGATATCGACGTGGCCAACTACATCCAGTTCCTGCGGGAGGCCTCCACTCTGGACGTGGACGGCCAGAAGTGGGACATGGAGGACCGGAACCTGAAGATGACCCGTCCGGCCTTCGGCGGCCACCTGATGGCCACCATCATCTGCCCCCGCTTCCGTCCCTGCATGGCGACGGTGCGCCCGGGCGTCATGAAGAAGAACCCCTTCGACCAGGCCAAGGCCGACGCCTGCGTCATTGAGAAGCCCGCGTTCACCCTGAGCGAGGCGGACGTGAAGACCGAGGTCACGGAAGTGGTCAAGGCGGCGAAGAAGCTGGTGGACCTGATCGGCGCGGACTTCATCGTGTCCGTGGGCCGCGGCATCAGCAAGGACGTGGAGGGCGGCATCAAGCTGGCCGAGGAGCTGGCGGCGGAGCTGGGCGGCGTTGTCGGTGGCTCTCGCGCCACCATCGACAGCGGCTGGCTGAGCGCGGACCATCAGGTGGGCCAGACGGGCAAGACGGTGCACCCGAAGGTGTACGTAGCCCTGGGCATCTCCGGCGCGATCCAGCACAAGGCGGGCATGCAGGACTCCGAGTGCATCATTGCCGTGAACAAGAACGACACGGCCCCGATCTTCGAGATCGCGGACTACGGCATCTGCGGGGACCTGTTCAAGGTGACCCCGCTGCTGACCGAGGCCATCCGGGCCGCCAAGGCAGCGAAGTGACACTTTCCTGAAAAAGACACGGGGCCTCTTGGCGGCAAAGCCGCCAAGAGGCCCCGTATATCTGTAGGGTAACGTATCCCAGGAGCTTTGCCCGCCGGCCCGCCGGTGATGAACCAGGCCGGAGCGGCGGCGGAGAACCTTCAGCAAGCCGAGCCGGACGGGGGAACCGTCCGGCTCCTTTCTCCGTCACTTTCGGAACTCCTCCACATGGAGGCAGCGCATGGCGTTGAGGATGGCGATAAACGCCACGCCCACGTCGGCGAAGACCGCCTCCCACATGGTGGCCACGCCGAAGGCCCCCAGCAGCAGCACCGCGCCCTTCACTCCCAGGGCAAACCAGATGTTCTGCTTCACGATCCCCAGGGTCTTCCGGGAAATCCGCATGGCGGCGGCGATTTTCGCCGGATTGTCGTCCATCAGCACCACATCCGCCGCCTCGATGGCCGCGTCGGAGCCCAGGGCCCCCATGGCGATGCCGATGTCCGCCCGGGTGAGGACCGGCGCGTCGTTGATGCCGTCCCCCACGAAGGCCAGGGCGGCCCCGGGGGACTTCTTTGCCAGCAGGGCCTCCACCCGTTCCACCTTGTCGGCGGGAAGGAGCTGGGCATGGTACTCGTCGATCCCTAAGTCCCGGGCCACGGCCTTGGCGGCGGCCTCCGCGTCCCCGGTGAGCATGACGGTCTTTTTCACGCCCGCCGCCTTCAGGCTCTCCACCAGGGTTTTAGCCTCGGGCTTGGGCAGGTCCGAGATGAGGATGTGCCCGGCGTAGCGCCCCTCCACCGTCACATGGACGATGGTCCCCGGCAGGTCACAGGGTTCCCATTGGACCCCCTCCTTTTCCATCAGGCGGCTGTTGCCGGCGGAGACGGTTTTGCCGTCCACGTTGGCGGTAACGCCGTGGCCGGCGATCTCCTCCACCTCCGTCACCCGGTTGGGGTCAAGGTCCCTTCCCCAGGCCCTGCGGAGGGAGACGGAGATGGGATGGCTGGACCAGCTCTCCGCCAGGGCGGCGGCCTCCAGCAGGGCGTCCTCCGTGACGCCCTGGGCCGGGTGCAGGGCGGCGACGGTAAAGCTCCCTTGGGTCAGGGTGCCGGTTTTGTCGAAGACCACCGTCTCCGTCTTCGCCAGAGTCTCCAGGTAGTTGCTGCCCTTCACCAGGATGCCGCACTTGCTGGCCCCGCCGATGCCGCCGAAGAAGCTCAGGGGCACGGAGATCACCAGGGCGCAGGGGCAGGAAATCACCAGGAAGATCAGGGCCCGGTGGAGCCAGCCGGTCCAGTCCGTCCCCGCCAGGAAGGCGGGCTGGGCGGAGGACGGGATCAGCGCCAGGGCGATGGTGGGAATCAGGAACAGGGCCGTGGCGGCGATGACGACGCAGGGGGTGTAGTACCGGGCGAAGCGGGTGATGAAGTTCTCGCTGGCGGCCTTCTTCTCCCCGGCGTTCTCCACCAGGTCCAGGATCTTGGAGACGGTGGACTCCTCACAGGGCTTGGTAACCCTGACCCGCAGCAATCCCGACTGGTTCACGCAGCCGCTGATGACGGCGTCCCCCGGCCCCACGTCCCGGGGCACGGACTCGCCGGTGAGGGCGGCGGTGTCCAGGGCGGAGGCGCCCTCCAGAACCTCGCCGTCCAGGGGGACCCGTTCGCCGGGGCGCACCACGATGACGGCCCCCACCTCCACGTCCTCCGGGTCCACCTCCTCCAGGGAACCGTCCTCGCTTTCCAGGTTGGCCACGTCCGGCCGGATGTCCATCAGGGCGGCGATGGACTGGCGGGACCGGCCCACGGCGTAGTCCTGGAAGAGCTCGCCGGTCTGGTAAAAGAGCATGACGAAGACCGCCTCGGCGTACTCCCCGGTGGCGAAGGCCCCCACGGTGGCCAGGGCCATGAGGAAGTTCTCGTCGAAGACCTGGCCGTTGAGGATGTTGCGGACGGCCTTCCACAGAATGTCCCAGCCGACGACGCCGTAGGGGACCAGATATAAAAGCCAGAGAAGGGCCCCGCCGCCCTGGGGCAGCAGCGGCGAAAGCAGCTTGACAGCAACCAGCAGAACCGCCGCCGCCAGAATTCGATACAGCATTTTCCGCTGCTTGCGGGTGAGGTTGTTCATGGGAAACGCCTCCTTAAAAAACGGGCCCGCCGGGAGGCGGACCCTAAATCTCACAGGTTGATCACGCAGTCCGGCTCCACCTTTTTGCACACGGCCACGATCTCCTTCATGATGTCGTCAAACCGGGCGTCGTCCGCGTCCACGGTCATTTTCTGGGCCATGAAGCTGACGGTGGCGTCGTTTACCCCGTCGATTTTTTTAATGGCCTCTTCCATTTTCGCGGCGCAGTTGGCGCAGTCCAGATCGGTGAGCTTGAAACGCTTTTTCATGGTGTGTTCCTCCTGATATGTTGATATGTCTACGCATAGGGAAAACTTACTCCCGGACGTGCTCCAGCCCCTGGTCGATGATGGTCTTCACGTGGTCGTCCGCCAGGGAGTAGAAAACCGTCTTCCCCTCCCGGCGGGACTTCACCAGCCGGACGTTCTTCAGCGCCCGGAGCTGGTGGGAGACGGCGGACTGGGTGAGCCCCAGCAGCGCCGCGATGTCGCACACGCACATCTCCGCCTCGAAGAGCACGTACAGAATGCGGACCCGGGTGGAGTCCCCGAAGATGCGGAACAGCTCCGTCAAATCGTAGAGGGTATCCTCCCCCGGCAGCTCCCGCCGGACCTTCTCCACAAGGTCCCCGTGGGCGTGGATGAAGTCGCAGCACTCCACAGTATAGCGGTCCTCCATGAGTCCGCCTCCTTTCAAATGAACAATTGAACGAGTGTTCATATGTTCATTATACACGGCGTCGCTCCTTTGTCAAGCCCCTTTTCAAAAAAGTTGAAAAGGGGCCGGGGCTGTGGTATACTGACGCTGTTTTTCACTACGCGATTAGGAGGGTGCTTTATGGAGGATATGGAGAAGCTCCGGCTGGAGACGCTGAAGCTGGGGGCCAACGCCTTCACGGCGTACAATTTCATCCGGCTGGAATCCGTGGAGCCGGACCGGGCGGTATACTGCCTGGACGTCCGCCCGGAGAGCCGGAACCCCTGGGGCATGGTCCACGGCGGGGCGCTGTACACCCTGGCGGACGACGCCGCCGGGGCGGCGGCCCACAGCGACGGGCGGCACTACGTCACCCAGCACGGGGACCTGCACTTTCTGGACAACCGGGCCCACGGGACCGTCCGGGCCGCGGGCCGGGTCCGCCACCGGGGGCGGTCCACGGTGCTGGTGGACGTGGAGATCACCGACGGGGCCGGGGCCCTGCTGGCCACGGGGGCGTTTTCCTATTTCTGCGTGAACGCGGCGCGGATGGCCCAGCGGGCGGAGGAACCCTGAAGGCCCCTCCGCCTCTCAACGGGGAGCGCCCTCCGGCGGGAGGGCGCTCCCCCTGCGGCTATCCACATTTTCACCAAAAAGTAATACCTTTCGGCGGAAAACTTCGCCGCCGGCCGGGGCATTCCGTCATTGACGCTGACGGAAAAAACCATCATAATAGAGGGGATGAACCATCACAAAACCAGGGAGGCATCCATGGAAAAAGGCTATTTGGTCCTGGCGGACGGCCAGATCTTTCAGGGGCTCCGGTTCGGCGCCCGGGCGGAAGCCATCGGCGAGCTGGTCTTCACCACCGGCATGTGCGGCTATGTGGAGACGCTGACGGACCCCAGCTACGCGGGGCAGATCGTCATGCAGACCTATCCCCTCATCGGCAACTACGGGGTCATCCCCGAGGACTTCGAGGGGGCGTGCCATGTCAAGGGCTACGTGGTCCGGGAGCACTGCGGCCACCCCTCCAACTTCCGCAGCCGGGGGGACCTGGACGGCTTTTTGAAGGAGCGGAACATCCCCGGCCTCTACGGCGTGGACACCCGGCAGCTGACCCGGATCATCCGGGAGTCCGGCGTCATGAACGCACTCCTCTGCGACGAGGTTCCGGCGGATCTGACCCCCCTCCGGGAGTACGCCGTCACCGGCGTGGTAAACGCCGTCACCAGTCAGGCGCCCGCCGTCTATGAGGCGGAGGGCGGGACCCGTTTCCATGTGGCCCTGCTGGACTACGGCGCGAAACGCAACATCGTTCAGGAGCTCCGGAAGCGGGGCTGCGAGGTGACGGTGCTCCCCGCCTCCGCGGCGGCGGAAGACGTGCTGGCCATGAAGCCGGACGGCGTCATGCTCTCCAACGGCCCCGGGGACCCGGCGGAGAACGTCTACCAGATTGAGCAGATTCAAAAGATCCTGGGCAGGGTCCCCCTCTTCGGCATCTGCCTGGGCCACCAGCTCACCGCCCTAGCGGCGGGGGGAAAGACCTATAAACTCAAGTACGGCCACCGGGGGGTCAACCAGCCCGTCCGGGATTTGAACGGCGTGCGGACCTACATCACCAGCCAGAACCACGGCTACGCCGTGGACGGAGACAGCGTGAAAATCGGCCGCGTCTCCTTTGCCAACGCCAACGACGGAACCTGTGAGGGTCTGGATTACCCCGGCCTCCGGGCCTTCACCGTTCAGTTCCACCCCGAGGCCCGGGGCGGCCCCCGGGACACCGCGTTTTTGTTTGACCGCTTTGTGGAGCTGATGGAAGGAGGCGAGCTGTAATGCCCCTGGACAAGACGATTCAAAAGGTCCTGGTCATCGGATCCGGCCCCATCGTCATCGGCCAGGCCGCCGAGTTCGACTACGCCGGGGCCCAGGCCTGCCGGGTCTTGAAGGAGGCCGGGGTCAACGTGGTCCTGTGCAACTCCAACCCCGCCACCATCATGACGGACCAGGCCATGGCGGACGAGATTTACTTGGAGCCCCTGACCGTGGAAACCATGAAGCGCATCATCCGCAAGGAGAAGCCGGACTCCCTCCTGGCGGGCCTGGGGGGCCAGACGGGCCTGACCCTGGCCATGCAGCTCAGCAAGGAGGGCTTCCTCCAGGAGCAGAACGTCCGCCTCCTGGGCACGGACGCCGCCGCCATCTCCCGGGCCGAGGACCGGGAGCTCTTCAAGGAGGCCATGGCGGAGATCGGCCAGCCCGTCATCGCCTCCGACATCGCGGAAACCGTGGAGGGGGCCCTGGCCGTGGCGGCGAAGATCGGCTACCCCGTCATCGTCCGCCCCGCCTTCACCCTGGGGGGCGCCGGGGGCGGCGCGGCCCAGAATGAAGCCGAGCTCCACATCATCGCCCAGACGGGCCTGGACGCCTCCCCCATCACCCAGGTCCTCATTGAGAAGGCCATCTTCGGCTGGAAGGAAATCGAGTTCGAGACCATGCGGGACTCCGCGGGCAACGTCATTGCCGTCTGCTCCATGGAGAACCTGGACCCCGTGGGGGTCCACACCGGGGACTCCATCGTGGTGGCCCCCACCCAGACCCTGGCGGACCGGGAGTTTCAGATGCTCCGCTCCGCCTCCCTGGACATCATCACCCACCTCGGCATCGTGGGGGGCTGCAACGTCCAGCTGGCCTTAAATCC
The DNA here is from genome assembly GCA_947577075.1 of uncultured Oscillibacter sp. GTDB lineage: Bacteria > Bacillota > Clostridia > Oscillospirales > Oscillospiraceae > Oscillibacter. The sequence goes on from CANPTW010000014.1 coordinate 42,847, forward strand.
GGACAGCTTCGAGTACGCCGTCATCGAGGTGAACCCCCGGGTCAGCCGGTCCTCCGCCCTGGCCTCTAAGGCCACGGGCTACCCCATCGCCAAGATCACGGCCAAGATCGCCCTGGGGTACACCCTGGACGAGATCAAGAACGACATCACCGGGAAGACCTGCGCCTGCTTCGAACCGACGCTGGACTACATCGTGGTGAAGATGCCCAAGTGGCCCTTCGACAAATTCGCCGACGCCTCCCGCTCTTTGGGCACCCAGATGAAGGCCACGGGCGAGGTCATGTCCATCGCCCCCAGCTTTGAGATGGCCCTGATGAAGGCCATCCGGGGGGCGGAAATCGGCATGGACTCCCTGAACCGGAAAAATACGGACCCCGCCCCCATTTGGGAGCGCCTCCGGCGGGTGGACGACCGGCGCATTTTCACCGTCTTCGAGGCCCTGAAATCCGGCGTCAGCGTAGACGAGATTTTCTCCATTACCAAGATTGACCGCTGGTTTCTCTGGAAGCTCCGCCGGCTGGTGGACTTCGAGCAGGCCCTGGAACGGGACGGCCTCACCGCCGAGCACTATGCCGAGGGCAAGCGCCTGGGCTACCCGGACGAAACCCTCCTCCGCCTCTCCGGGGCGGAACGCCTCCCGGAGGAGCCCAAAACCGCCGTCTACAAGATGGTGGACACCTGCGGCGCGGAGTTCGACGCGGAAACGCCGTACTTCTATTCCAGCTTCGATACGTTCTGCGAGTCCCGGGCCTTCCCCCGGTCGGGGCGGCCCGTCATCATGGTCCTGGGCTCCGGCCCCATCCGGATTGGCCAGGGCATCGAGTTCGACTACTCCTCCGTCCACTGCGTCTGGACCCTGAAAGAACTGGGCTACGACGTGGTGATCGTCAACAACAACCCGGAAACCGTCTCCACGGACTACGACACCGCCGACCGGCTGTACTTTGAGCCGCTGTACCCCGAGGACGTCATGCACATCATCGATGTGGAAAAGCCGGTGGGCGTAGTGGTGGCCTTCGGCGGCCAGACGGCCATCAAGCTGACCCAGTACCTGGACAGCCACGGCATCCGGATCATGGGCACCTCCGCCGAGTCCATCGACATGGCGGAGGACCGGGAGCGCTTCGACGAGCTGCTGGAGCGCTTCCACATCAAGCGGCCCCAGGGCCGGGGCGTCCTGGGCATGGAAGAGGCCCTGCAGGCGGCGGGTGAGCTGGGCTACCCCGTGCTGCTCCGGCCTTCCTACGTCATCGGCGGACAAAATATGGTCATCGCCCACAACGACGAGGACGTCCGGACCTACATGAACGTGATCCTCTCCGGGAAGGTGGAGAACCCCGTCCTGGTGGATCAGTACCTCATGGGCAAGGAATTGGAGGTGGATGTCATCTCCGACGGGGTGGACGTGCTCATCCCCGGCGTCATGCAGCACATCGAGCGCACCGGCGTCCACTCCGGGGACTCCATCGCCGTCTACCCGCCCTTCTCCATCGGGGACCGGATGCTCAAGGTCATCGTGGACTGCTCCGAGAAGCTGGCCCTGTCCCTGGGGACCAAGGGACTCATCAACATCCAGTATCTTATCTATCAGGGGGAGCTGTACGTCATCGAGGTGAACCCCCGGGCCAGCCGGACGGTGCCTTATATCTCCAAGGTCACCGGGGTCCCCATGGTGGACCTGGCCACGCGGGTCATGGTGGGACAGCCCCTGAAATCTCTGGGCTACGGCACGGGGCTTTACAAGCAGCCCCCCTATACCGCCGTCAAGGTCCCCGTCTTCTCCTTCGAAAAGCTCACCGACGCCAACGCCGCCCTGTCCCCGGAGATGAAGTCCACCGGGGAGGTTCTGGGCCTGGGTAAGAACATGCAGGAGGCGTTGTTCAAGGGCCTGGTTTCCGCCGGCTATAAGGTGGAGATCGCGGGGGGCACCCCGCAAAATCGAAGATTTTGTGGGGAGAGGCGGAGCAGCGGAGTGAGTGAGCTTTCGCCGCAGGCGGAAGCGAAGGATACGGCGCTTGCGACGCCGACGGGCGGCGTCCTCATCTCCGTCAACCGCCGGGACCAGCCGGAGATTCTGGACACCGCCCGGAAGCTGGACGAGCTGGGCTTCCGGCTCTACGCCACCGACGGCACCGCCCATGAGATCGAGCGCCTGGGCACCAGCGTGGAGATCGTGGGGAAGCTGGGCCAGGACAACCGGGTCTTCCAGCTCCTGGAGGACGGGAAGATCGACTACGTCATCCTCACCGGGTCCACGGAGCCGGAGTACATCCGGGACTTCATCCGATTGAACCACCGCTGCGTCCAGCTGGGCATCCCCTGCCTCACCTCCCTGGACACCGCCGGGGCCCTGGCGGATATCCTGGAGTCCCGGTATAACCAGGGGAACACGGAGCTGGTGGACATCTGCCACCTCCGGGAGCGGCGGGAAACCCTGCCCTTCACCAAGATGCAGACCTGCGGCAACGACTACATCTTCCTGGAGAACTTCGACGGGCGGATCACCTGCCCGGAGTCCCTGTGCGTCACCTTCTGCCACCGGCACTACGGCGTGGGGGCCGACGGCATCATCCTGCTGGAGCGCTCCGGGATTGCCGACGCGAAAATGCGCATGTTCAACGCCGACGGCAGCGAGGGAAAAATGGCGGGCAACGCCCTGCGGTGCGTGGGGAAGTATCTCCACGACAAGGGCTTTACGGACAGGGAGACGCTGACGGTGGAAACCGCCAGCGGCGTGAAGGCCGTGACGCTGTACACCGTGGGGGGCAAGGTCACCTCCGCCAGCGTGGACATGGGCCGGGCCGCCCTGGACACGGCGGCCCTGAAGTTCACCATCGCGGAAAAAGAGGTGGTGAACTACCCCGTCCGCATCGCCGGGCGGCCCTACAACATCACCTGCGTGGACATGGGGAACCCCCACTGCGTGGTCTTCTGCGAGCGGGTGGACGCGGTGGACATCGACTTCATCGGCCCCCGGTTCGAGCACGCCCCCTATTTCCCGGAGCGGATCAACACGGAGTTCATCCGGGTGGTGAACCCCAGCACCATCAAGATGCGGGTCTGGGAGCGGGGCAGCGGGGAGACTATGGCCTGCGGCACCGGGGCCTGCGCGGCGGTGGTGGCCGCCGTGGCCAACGGCCTGTGCGAGAAGGGCCGGGACATCACCGTCCGGGTCAAGGGCGGGGAGCTGATTGTCCACTACACCGACGAGGCCGTCACCCTGACGGGGGACGCGAAACTGGTGTACACGGGAGAGATTGAATACTAATCGGATACTATCGACAGATTACTACAAAAAGGACCGCCCTCCCGGGCGGTCCTTTCCTTTCAATACTGGTAGATCAGATAATTCTCCAGCAGCGTCACCATGCGCTGGTACTCCAAAGGAGACTCCGCGTATTCCTTAATGCTCTCGTGGACGGGCCAGCTGCTGTTGTGCTCCGCGTTGTACCGTTGCGTCAGCCCGGCCAGGAACCGCGCTGCAGTCTTGGCGCTGACGCTGCCCTCCCGGAGCTGTTCCGCCGCGGTTCTGCCTCTGCCGCCTTCCGGACGGTAGCTGTAGTCTATCTGGTCCAGATTCCCCACCAGGGCAAGCATCTGGTACGCGCAGTACCGCAGCCGCCGCCAATCCTTCGTGTCGAGGGTGTCCCGGAACTCCAGCGCCCAGGCGTAGGGCTGGCTGCTGGTGTGCAGGGAGGTGGTATAGGGCCCCAGCTCTTGGGAAATCTGAAGCAGCTCCGCGATGCGCCCCAGGGCGGGAGCGTCGCCGCAGTAAGGCGTTTTCGCCTCCAGCAGGTCCATGGTTCTCTGGCTGATGACCACGCCGTCCGCCCAGAGGAGCCGTCCGGACTTGCCGCCCAGCCAGACTTCCTGGATGAAATTCAGCGGTACGATCAGCTCAGCCTCTCCGGAGGAATAAAGGGGGGAAGCCAGCACGTCCCGGGCGTAGATGGAGGTGACGCCGTCCACCGTCTCCAGCTTCCAGCCGTGGAAGGCGCCGCCGGAGTCCATGGAAGCCAGCATCAGCCGCAGCCTGTCTCCGCTGTCATGAGCGCTCAGCACCGCCACGCTCTGGGCCTGAAGGGGCGTGCCGATGACGAACACCTTTAGGGCCAGTCCCCCCAGCAGAACCATCGCCGTGCACACAACCGCCAGGACGATTTTCCGGACGGTCCCCTTCTTCACCCGTTTCAGGAAATCCACCTCCCTGGCGGCCTCCTCCGGCTCCGGAGGGGAGGCCATGGCCTCCTTCCGGGCGGTACAGTCCGGGCAGCCCTCCAGGTGCCGCTCCACCGCCGCTTTCGACTCCTCCCCCAGGAGGTTTTCCACATAGCTGGGCAGCAGGTCCCGCACCACGCCGCAGGTCAGATCATTCTTCATCGCGCATACCTCCGTTCCGCAGTTTCTCCTTGCTCCGGTAAAAGGTCACCCGGGCCCAGGTCTCCGTCTTTCCGCACACGTCCCCGATCTCCCGGAAGCTCAAACCCCCGAAGGCCCGGAGATAGACCACCTCTCGCTGGGCCTCCGGCAGGCCGTGGACCAGCTTCAAAAGGTCCATCCGCCCCTCCTGTTCCAGCACGCTCTCCTCCGCCGAGGGGCCGGGGGACTCCGGCAGGTCCTCCGGGGGAACCGGGGCCTCCCGCTTTTGCTTCCGCAAATGCTGGAACCACAGGTGCTTGGCAATCTGGCAGAGCCAGACGGAGACCTTGCAGGTCCCGTCGAAGCGGTCCACGGACCGGACGGCCTGATAAAAAGTCTCCTGGGTCAGCTCCTCCGCCAGGCGCTCGTCCCGGGTCTTCGCCAGGAGGAACTTATAGACCGTCCGGGCGTGCTGCTGATAGACCTTCTGCATGTCCTCCATCCGCCGTTCCTCCTTCCGCCTGTTCTGCCCATAGATCCCCCGGGCGGGGCGTTCGTTACAGCTCTGCCCAAAAAAATTGACGGGCCGGAGCCCGTCAATTTTTTCGTCGGCCGGAGATTTCGCCGCTCCGGCTTGGCTGATTGCCGGACCGTCGGAGCGGGAAGACGTTCGTTTGCTGCCGTTTCCCCCTTGGGGACGTACTCCACTAAGCGCTTGCTCTGCAAAATCAAGTGCCGTTCCGGTCCTTCAAGAAACGTTAGTCGTGGGGCGTAATCTCGTACTTCTTCTCCACCTCTTCCAGGCGGTCCAGGTAGGGGCTTTCCGTGCAGCTCATGGAGGGGGCCTCGTTCTTGAACTTCTCCACGGTCATGGCGCTGTCCCGCACGGGGCTGATGGTGCCCGCCCCCGCGACGCAGCCGCCGGGGCAGCCCATGCCCTCCAGAAGATAGCCGTCCCGCTTGCCCGCCTTGGCCATGGCCAGCATCTTGCGGCAGTTCTTCAGTCCGTCGCCGTACTCGATTTTGACCTGCCGGTCCGGGTCGATGTGCTTCACGGCCTCCACCACGGCGGCGGCCACGCCCCCGCCCACGGCGAAGCCCCGGCCCATGCCGGTGCCCTCGTCCATCTCGTCCTCGGGGTTGGCCTGGAGCTTGGCAAAGTCGATGTCCGCCGCGTCGAAGATGCCCTGGAGCTCCTCAAAGGTGAGGACGAAGTCCACGTCGGAGCGGATGGTCCGGCGGTTGGCCTCCAGCTTCTTGGCGGAGCAGGGCCCGATGAAGACGGTTTTCGCGTCCGGGTGGTCCTTCTTCACCATCCGGGCGGTGATGACCATGGGGGTCAGGGCCATGGAGATGTAGTCGGCGAACTCGGGGTAGAGCTTCTTGGCCATGACGCTCCAGGCCGGGCAGCAGGAGGTGCCCATCCAGGGCTGCTTGGCGGGAACCTCCTCCAGGAAGTCGTGGGCCTCCTCCACGGTGCACAGGTCCGCGCCGATGGCCACCTCCACCACGTCGTAGAAGCCCAGGACCTTCATGGCGGCATGGAGCTTGGCGGGGGTGGCCTCCTTGCCGAACTGGCCCACGAAGGCCGGGGCCACGCAGGCGACGACCTTCTCGCCCTTGCGCAGGGCCTGGCAGACCTGATAGATCTGGCTCTTGTCGGCGATGGCGCCGAAGGGGCAGTTCACCAGGCACATGCCGCAGGAGACGCACTTGTCGTAGTCGATCTGGGCCCGGCCCAGCTCGTCGGACTTGATGGCGTCCATGCCGCAGGCCGCGGCGCAGGGCCGCTCAATCTTGCTGATGGCCCGGTAGGGGCACTGGTTGAAGCACTTGCCGCATTTGATGCATTTTTCCTGGTCGATGTGGCAGTGCTTGTCCTTGTCCATGTAGATGGCGTCCTTGGGGCAGACGTTCATGCAGGGGTGGGAGATGCAGCCCTGGCAGTTGTCCGTAATGCGCAGCTGCTTGGGGGGACAGGCGTTGCAGGCGAAGGGAATGATGTTCACCAGGGGGTTTTGGAAGTGCTTCTGGGACTTCTCCGCGGAGGCCAGGTCCTCGCTGACGGGGATAGTCTCCCCGGCGTAGCGGATGTTCAGGCCCAGGGCCAGGCGGACCCGCTCCTCGACAATGGCCCGCTCCAGGAATACGTCGTGGCGGTGCCGGGCCACCTCGCCCTGAATCATCTTCAGGGGGATCTGGTCCAGCAGGCGGGGATCTCCGCCCTCCAGGGCCAGCTTGGCCACCTCTTTGAATACGGTGCGGCGAATGTCGTCCACCGCGCTGTGCACACCTCTCATCGCAATTTCCTCCCTATTTTTCAGGCGGCGGCGCCGCCCAATACTTGCAAAAGAGCTCCCTCTCCGGTTCACGTTCATTATAGCGGACATGGCGGCACATTGCAAGAGGTTCTTGCTGGCAGGCGGGGCGCGCTCCCCCGGGCCCCTCCGGGCAAAAAAAGTCCGGCGGAGGGGGCCTCGCCCCGCCGCCGGCTGCAAAGAGGGAAAAGAAACAGAAAGAGAGGAAATCGTGTCTCCAACCTGGAGGATGGTATTAGCATACCCGGTAAATTTGAAATCAATCTGGATTTTTTATAAATATTTTGTGAACCCTCCCGCGTTTCAGGCGGTTTTCAGGCTCCGGGGGTAGGCTTTGCCCCAGAGGATGCCTTCCAATTCCCAAACCCCCGTCTTGGGACGTCCTTTTCCGCCAAGCTGCGCTGCTTCGGCTTGAAAGCCGTCAGGATTCCCGCGCCGAAGCGCCTTGCCTGGCGAAAAAACCAGCCCCCCGGCATCCCGGGAATTGGAGGACGCCCTCCAGGGCCGGCGGAGGACCGGCGGGGCGGGGGACCCCATTCCGGATTTTCCGCCGGTTTTCCCGCCGAATCCGGCTTCCGGGTTTTTCCCCCCGCCCGCCTCTTCCCGGCCGATCAAATTGACAAATCCGGGTGGAATGGGATATAATCCTTCGTATACCAATTTGCCAGCCCGGCTCCCCCCGGCGCCGCCCGGCCGAATGCGGTTCCGGGGGCGGCGCATCCGGGGCCCAGACCCGAAAACGTCCCGGCGGCCGCCGCCGGCTTTAAAACAGGAGGAACTTCCATGACCTGGAAAGAGAGACGGACCGTCACGCTGCTGCTGTCCATCATCGCGGTGCTGTTCGCGGCGCTGCTCATTGTCTTCGGCATGCGCTACCGGGAGGGGCGGGAGGAGGCCCTGGCGGAGGGAAAGAGCGCCGGGGACCCCTCCGGCGCCGCCGCCCTGGCCAACCCCGGGGCCTACAGCGCCCTGCGCTATTACAACGGCTCCGCAACCCTCTCCTTCTCCCTGGACGAAGCGGGGCGCTGGATCTGGGCCGACGGGCCGGACTTTCCCCTGAACGACGCCACGGTGACGTCCATTCTGGAAACCCTGTCCTCCCTGAAATTCCAGCAGGTCCTTCCCGCCACGGAGAGCCGGGAGGAATACGGCCTGGACGAGCCCTCCGCCACTCTCGCCGCCTCCGCCGGCGGCGCGGAGCAGACCCTGGACTTCGGCAAGGCCACCACCGACGGAGACAGCTATTACCTGATGATGAACGGCGATGAGTCCACGGTCTACATCGTGGCCGACACCCTGGTCCGGCTGATGCAGACCCCCATTTACGACATGTGCGCCCTGCCGGAGCTGCCGGACCTCTCGGAGCAGAACCTCCGGGCCATCACTATCCAGGGCCCCGTGCCCCCGGCGGAGTCCCCGGAGGAGGACGGCGGGGAGAGCCCGGAGAGCCCCGAGCCGGAGGAAGCCCCGGAGCGCCCCACCGTCTCCCTCAACGCCCGCCGCTCCGGCGGGGAGGACCAGTCCGCCCTCTGGTTCTCCGGAAACGACAACGTCACCGCCAACCCCCTGCTGCAGGACCTGCTCCACGACCTCAGGACCATGGCCATGGCCAAGTGCGTGGATTACCGCCCCAGCGGCGAGGCGGCGGAGATCTGCGGCTTCAAGACCCCCGACGCGATCTTGAAGGTGGAGTACGCCGAAAACGGGGCGGACCAGACCTTCACCCTCACCGTGGGCGCCCGGATGCCCGACGAGTCCGGCCGCTATGTCCGGCTGGGGGAGGACACCACCATCTACGCCCTGGCCACGGACAGTCTGGACGCCCTCATGTCCATTTCCGTCAACGGGATGCGGGGCGCGGCCCAGGACGGCCGGGCCGAAGCGTGAGGAGGCGCCGCCATGCGGGTACTGGTAATTGAAGACGAGGCCCGGCTGGCCGCCACGCTTCAGGACCTTCTGGAGCTGGGCGGCTACACCGCCGACGTCTGCCACGACGGCGAGGCCGGGCTGGACGACGCCTTGACGGGCATTTACGACGTGATCCTGCTGGATGTGATGCTGCCCAAGCTGGACGGCTTCACCGTCCTGCGCCGCCTCCGGGAGGCGGGGAACGCCACGCCGGTGCTGATGCTCACTGCCCGGGACCAGGTCGCCGACAAGGTGGCGGGCCTGGACCAGGGGGCGGATTACTACCTCACCAAGCCCTTTGACCCCAAGGAGCTGCTGGCCTGCGTCCGGGCCCTGACCCGGCGGCAGCCGGAGCTGCGGAATACCGACGTGCTGGAGTTCAGCGGCGTGAAGCTGGACAAGAACAGCTTCACCCTCTCCTGCGGCGAGCGGTCCGTCCGCCTCAGCCGGAAGGAGTTCGACATCTGCGAACTTTTGATGCTGAACCGGAACCTGGTGCTCACCAAGGAGTCCCTGCTTCTGAAAATCTGGGGCTATGAGTCCGAGGCCGAGGACAACAATGTGGAGGTCTATATCTCCTTCCTCCGCAAGAAGCTGGCCCACATCCGCGCCGGGGTCCGCATCCGCACCATCCGCATGGTGGGCTACTGCCTGGAGGAGGAGCCCTGACTCAAACGGGCGTTTCGTCAACTGTGACTTCCTCTTATCTTCTCCCCATTCTTCTGGGAGTTTTTCACAATATCCACAAAATTATCAACAAGGGGGACCCGCCTTGATCCGAAAGCTGCGGCTGAAATTCGTGGCCGTCTGCATGGCCATGGTCACCGCCGTGCTGGCGGTGGTGTGCTTTGCCATCTTTGCCGCCCTCCGGGGAAACGTGGAGGATTTGAGCCGCCAGATTCTCCACCGGGTAATCCAGGAGGAGGCCCTCCCCGGCGGGAGGAAGCCGGAAGTCGGCGTGGAGATCGGCGGGGACAAGCTGCTGCTGCCCTATTTCACCGTCAACGTCTGGCCCGGCGGCGGGGGGAACCACACCGCCTACGTCACCGGCGGCACCTACGCCGGGCTGGAGGACACGGCGGAGCTGGCCTCCATTTTGGAGGACTGCCTCAGCCGGGCGGAGCCGGAGGGCGTGATCGCGGGCTACGGCCTCCGCTACCTCCGGCAGGACAACGGCCTCTACCGGAAGCTGGCCTTCGTGGACATGTCCATGGAGCGCCGCCTGCTCCGGGAGATGATGGGGTCCTATCTGCGCATCGTCCTGGCGGCCTTTCTGCTGCTGCTGGGGGTGTCGGCGATCCTGGCCCGGTGGGCGACGGCCCCGGTGGCGCGGGCCTGGGCCCAGCAGCGCCAGTTCCTCTCCGACGCGTCCCACGAGCTGAAAACGCCCCTGACCGTCATTTTGTCCAACGCGGAGCTCCTCTCCGCCCTGCCCCTGGAGGAGCGGCCCGCCCGCTGGACGGACAACATCCTCTCCGAGTCCCGGCAGATGAAGCGCCTGGTGGAGGAGATGCTGACCCTGGCCCGGGGGGACCGCCCGGCCTCTCCGGCGGCCCTGGGGGAGATCTCCCTGTCCGACGCGGCGGAGGACTGCGCCCTGGCCTTCGAGCCGGTGGCCTTCGAGGCGGGGAAGCCCCTGGAATACCGGGTGGCGCCGGGCGCGGCGGTGCTGGGGGACGGCGGCAAGCTGCGCCAGCTGATCTCCATCCTGCTGGACAACGCCGTGAAGTACGGCGCGGCGGGCGGGACCATCACCCTGACCCTGGAGAAGACGGACCGGCAGGCCCGGCTGACGGTGGCCAACCCCGGGGAGCCCATTCCGGCGGAGCAGCTGGGGCGGCTGTTCGAGCGGTTCTACCGGGCGGACGCCTCCCGGGGGGAGCAGAGCGGCTTCGGCCTGGGGCTGAGCATCGCCGCCCTCATTGCCCAGGAGCACAAGGGGACCCTGAAGGCCGAGAGCGGCCGGGAGGGAACCCGGTTCGTGTTCACCGTGCCGCTGAGCCAAATGTCAAGACTAAATTACAAAAAATTATAAAAAGTTTTTAATGGCCTTAAAAACGGGGGTCCCGCTCCAGGTTGGATCCCCGTTTTCCGCGCCTCCACAACGCTGGCGGTGCAAAAATGGCGCAAAGAATAGACCGGCGCCCCTGGGCTGTTCCGGCCTGGTCGTTTTCCCGTGTTCAGCTGGTCAGGCCGCCACGGTCATGTATTCGTCATAGAGCATTTGCGGCGTTTTCCACTCCAGGATCCGGCGCGGATAGTTGGCCAGCCACTCCTCCACCTCTGCCACCTCCGCCGCGCTCACATTGTCAAAGTTGGTCCCCTTTGGAAAAAACCGCCTTATGATCCGGTTCATGTTCTCATTGGATCCCCGCTCATAGGCAGAATATGGGTGGCAATAAAAAATCTTTGTGCGCGGTTTCCTGGCCCGCTTGGATCTCTCCATCCCCTCGCAGTCCTGGAACTCGCACCCATTATCTACTGTGATAGACCGGAAAACCTCCCGGAACTTTGCGCCCATGCGCCGCTCCATGCGGTCCAGCGCCCGGACCACGCTTTCCATGGTGTGATCTGGCACCCGTACAATGACGGGGTAACGGGTCAGCCGCTCGGTCAGGACCACCAGGGCCGCCTTGCTGCCTTTGCACCCCATAACGCTGTCCATTTCCCAGTTCCCAAACGTGTCCCGGCTGTTGATCTCCTCCGGGCGCTGTTCGATGGTGTCCCCCTTTGCCGGTCTGGCCCGTTTCTGGCGGTCCCGGTCCTCCGGTTTCCGGTGGTCGCCTTTATATAGCAGGTCCTCCTCTGTCACGTTCAGGAAAATGTCCCCCCGATAAATCCAGTTGTAAAGGGTAGTTTCACAGATTTCTGTATCAAACTTTTTCCCGTCAATCTTGATTTGTGCTAGGGCAGCGCCGGGGGACCGCTTTTTATTTATGATCTGGTCCTCTATGTACTCCACAAAAGCAAAGTCTTTGCCCAGCTTAATGTCCGGCCCCTTTGCCCTCAAATTCTCCTGGTATTTCCGCTCCGCCACGTCCGCGCAGTATCTTTCCACAAATTCGTATTCACTGGTTTGCTGAACGCACATTCCCCGCGCTATTTCATTGTATATCGTTTTTTTGCAAACTCCTATTTCTTTTGCAATCGCCGCCGGTTTCGCCCCGGTCCGCAGCGCCCCCTCAATTTTCAGCCGCTGCTCCCACTGGATATGATGATAGCCCTTGTAATTCATAGCAGCCTCCTTTTTGCATGACAAAACCGGCGCGGTGCAATACCACGCCGGTTTCACTCTCTCCCCAGCAGCCACAACACGGAAACGTCCAAAATATCCGCTATTGTGGTAACTTCATAATCTGCCACATACCTGCTGCCGCTCTCAATCCTGCTTATGCTGTCCCGCTCCATGGGGATCCCTGTTAGTTGTAACTGTCTGCATAAATCAGACTGTGAAAAGCGTTTCGCCAGGCGGGCCAGTCTTATGCGATCACCACAAATATTTCTTTTTCCGTGAAATGTGTATGCCCTCATGGTTTCCTCCAGCCGCCGAAATAACCAACACTTTTCTTGATATTACCACGGTTTTTTCAATAGACCCGTTGGAATATCCAGCATTTGAAAAAATAGTTGTTTCAGCTTATGGAGGAGGGCCGAAAGTGTCCCGGCCCTCTCTTTTTACTCCTCCGGCGGTTCTTCCCCCAGGACCTCCGCCGCCAGCTTGTCCATGGCCTGCTCCATAAATTTGTTTACGCTGCACCCCATGGCCGCCGCCGCCGCTTTATAGCGATCCTTTTTCCCGCGTTTGACATATCCGGCCAGCCGATCATACGTCTTTTCGTTAAATTCCCGCTTGTAATCCGTGGCGCTCATTCCGTTTTCCTTTTTCGGTCTACCCATTTTTATCACCTCGCCGTCATTGTACCACACATTTTTATTTTTATCTATTGTTAGATTTCAATGAAAATCTAACGTTAGATTTGTTTACTTTGCCACTTGTTTTCATCTAACGTTAGATGTATAATATAGACAGTTCAAGAGGAAAGGGGGTGGACGGGTGGCAAAGGGCAAGAAAAAGCGCCGCAGGCAAAAGCCCACGGCGCAACCCAAAAGAATGGACAGTCTGGCCGACAACATTCTGGCGGGTATTATCTCCGGCCTGATAGTCTTAGCAATCCAGAAATTGCTTGACTGGTAAAGGCCAGGGGTGTGGGGTCCCTAAACCCCACACCCCAAACTATAACGAAAACCCATTCATTTGTCAATAGGAGGGTGCAAGAATGAAATTTTTAATTTCCCTGGCCATTTTCGTGGTCGTGTTCGTTCCAGTCAAATATGGGATCCAGGCGATCCGCCGGTATCTCAAAGGGAGGAGGGGCCAGAAATGACAAGCCCGGAAATGATGGCGCGGGAAACGCTCAAAAACTCCAGCCTGGAAAAGCTGCTCGATTTGTGGGAACTCACCGACACGCTGAAAGGCCCGCAGGTCCCCACAGTACGCGGGTGGTTGATGGACGAAATAGAGCGGCGAAACCCGGACGGGTTCGACGCCTGGCTGGACCAGGACGCCCCGGAAGATCAGGACCTCCGCCGCTATGTTCTGGCCTGATACAAAGGACCCCCGGCATGGTGCCGGGGGTCCTCTCTTTACTCTTTCCGATCCTCCAGGCGGGTGATCTGCTCCAGCATTTGCCGGAACTTGTCAAACCCGAACATGGCCGCAAAGGCCACGAAAAAGCCCAGGGCCACGGCGGCGGCCACCATGTACCAGACAATGGGCA
>CANPTW010000015.1 GCA_947577075.1 uncultured Oscillibacter sp.
TGCACCGGGCGGCTCTCGTTGGTGGAGACGGCGAAGGCCACCTCCTCGATCATGGAGCGGAGGACCTTTTGCTGGATGGAAACGGCGTACTCGTCCTCCACCTCGGGAAGATCCGGATAGTCCGCGGCGGAGAGGCCGGGGATCTCGAAATCCGCGTCCCCGCAGCGCAGGCGGACCTGGAACTTGTCGTTGACGGTGAAGACTACGGCGTCGTCCGGCATCCGGCGGATGATGTCCCCGAAGAGCCGGGCGTTCAGGACGATGGTCCCCGGTTCCTCCACCCCGGCGGAAACCGCGGCCCGGATGCCCGTCTGCATGTTGTATCCGGAGACGGTGAGCCCCCCCTCCCCGGCGCAGAGGAGCAGCCCCTCCAGGGCGGGGATGGAGCTCTTCTGCGCCACGGCGCGGCTGGTGACGGAGATGGCGTTTTGAAGCAGCGCTTTTTCACATGTGAATTTCATAATAAACCTCCCTGCGCCCTCCGGCGCGGAAATGGAACCGGGTTTTACCGGAAGCCGGGGGCCTCCTGTCTGCGGGGCGGGAAAACCGGCTTTTTATCAAAAGAAAGAGAAATGGTTTAGTAATAGAAGCGGTAGAAAGGAAGTTTTGTGGAAAAGGGGGGAAAGGCGTGGAACGGGAAGGCTTTGCGCTTCCACAGGGGGGTGTTGAAAAAGGAGGGGGTTGTCCACGCCTTCCGCCGGGAAGGGAGTTATGCACCGAAACGGTTTCCTTTTCCACGGGAAACTGTGGAAAAACCGGGGGAGCCGCCCGTCAGTGACGGGAGGAGATGTTGGTTTTGAGCTCTTTGACCTTCTCGGAGAAGGCGGGGTCCTTTTTCATCTTCTGTTCCACCTGGGCGATGGAGTGGATGACGGTGGAGTGATCCCGGTTGAAGAGCTTTCCGATGTTGTCCTGGGAGAGGTTCGTCATGGTGCGGATGAGGTACATGGCGATCTGCCGGGCGGTGACGGCCTCCCGGGCCCGCTGGGGGCCCTTGACCACGGATTCCTCCAGCTGGTAGTACCGGCTGACGTAGGAGAGGATCGCCTCGGGGGTGGGAATGTACTCGTTGCTGCCCTTCAGGATATCCTGCATGGCCCGTGAGACGGTGTCCTCGTCGGTCTCCTTGTCCAGGAGCTCCTTATAGGCCAGAACCTTGTTAACGGTGCCCTCCAGCTGGCGGACGTTGGTGGTGACGTTTTGGGCGATCATAACCGCGATTTTGTCCGGCAGCTGCATGCCCAGAAGGGCGGCCTTGTTTTTCACGATGGCGAGGCGGGTTTCAAGGTCCGGCCGGGAGATGTCCGCCAGGAGGCCCCACTCGAAGCGGGTACGGAGCCGGTCGTCCAGCAGCGTCATCTCGGAGGGGGGGCGGTCGGAGGTCAGGACAATCTGCCGCCCGGACTCATAGAGGGTGTTGAAGGTGTGGAAAAACTCGTTCTGGACCTGTTCCTTGCCGGCCACAAACTGCACGTCGTCCACCAGAAGAAGGTCGGCCTCCCGGTACTTGGCCCGGAATTCGCTGCCCCGGCCGGAGCGGACCAGTTCGATGAACTCGTTGATAAATTCATCGCCCTTGATGTAGACAATTTTGGCCGAGGGATCGTTCCGGTGGATGAAGTTGGCGATGGCATAGAGAAGATGGGTCTTGCCCAGGCCGGATTCCCCGTAGATGAGAAGAGGGTTGTAGTTCTGGGCGGGATGCTCCGCCACGGAGGTGGATGCGGCGTGGGCCAGCTTGTTGGAGGGGCCCACCACGAAAGTCTCGAAGGTGAACTCCGCGTAGGTGAAGCGGGCGGGCTGCTTTTTCGGCGCAGCGCCGCCCTGAAGCTCCAGCAGCTCGGCGTCGTCCAGAATCTTGACCTCGAAATCCATGGAAAAAAGGTCGTGAAGAGCGGCCTTGATGTTATTGAGAAACAGGGATTGGAGATAGCCCCTTTTAAAATCGCTGGGACAGTGGAGGTAACACACGCCGCTCTGGATGTCCACAATGGTGAGTTCGTCAAACCACGTGTCGATCGTGGTTTCGGAGAGCGTCCCCCGGAGCTGGCGGAGGACGTTTTCCCAAATGTCGGTGATGGAATTCAAACAGGAAACACCTCTCTTTTTCGGGTTTTCCGGCAGGGTGGAAAACATTTTTTTATTATAACAGAGAAAGCATATATTGGCAATACCTATTCTAATAATAAAGTCCTCTTTTTAAACAGGGAGGGGCGGAGGGAAGAAGCAATTCTTGACATATCCGCCGGATGCACTTATAATTATTTTTGTGCGGCATGGATAATTTTGCCGACGGTCAGGAATCGAACGTTGTCAGAATATATAAAAAGACAGGGGACAGCGTTCATAAAAGGAGGAGCATCGCTATGGACTTCATGAAGGAATATGAAAAGTGGCTCGCCAGCCCCGCCCTGAGCGCGGCGGAACACGCCGAGCTGGAGGCCATCAAGAACGACCCCAAGGAAATTGAATCCCGGTTCTACGGCCCCCTGGAATTCGGCACCGCCGGCCTCCGGGGCACCATGTACACGGGGCTGCACAACATGAACATCCACGTGATCCGCTGGGCCACCCAGGGCTTTGCCGATGTGATCTGCGCCGAGGGCGAAGAGGGGAAGAAGCGGGGCGTGGCCATCTGCATGGACTGCCGGAACCACTCCATGGAGTTCGCCCGGGCCGCGGCGGAGGTCTGCGCCGCCAACGGCATCCACGTGCGGATCTTCGAGTCCCTCCGCCCCACCCCCGAGCTGAGCTTCGCCGTCCGGGAGTACCACTGCCAGGCGGGCATCAACGTGACGGCCAGCCACAACCCCAAGGAGTACAACGGCTATAAGGTCTACTGGCAGGACGGCGCCCAGCTGCCCCCCCGCCA
Source organism: uncultured Oscillibacter sp. (assembly GCA_947577075.1). GTDB lineage: Bacteria > Bacillota > Clostridia > Oscillospirales > Oscillospiraceae > Oscillibacter. The sequence goes on from CANPTW010000015.1 coordinate 2,873, forward strand.
CGCCGACGCCATCGCGAAACGGCTGAGTGAAATCGACATCTTCCAGGACATCAAGCGCATGGACTATGACGAGGCCGTCAAGGCCGGGATCGTCGAGGTCCTGGGGGCCGAGACCGACGAGAAATTCCTCTCCAACGTCATGGCCCAGGTCAACGACGCCGAAACCGTGGCCAAGGTGGCCGACCGCTTCAAGATGGTCTACACCCCCTTCCACGGCACGGGCCACAAGCTGATTCCCGAGGCGCTCAAGCGCCTGGGCGTGAAGCATTTGATCTGCGTCCCCGAGCAGATGGTCATCGACGGGGACTTCCCCACGGTGGTCTCCCCCAACCCGGAGAATCCCGAGGGCTTCTATCTGGCGGTGGACCTGGCCAAAAAAGAGGGGGCGGACTTCATCCTGGGCTCCGACCCCGACGCGGACCGGGTGGGCATTATGATCCGGGACAAGGACGGTGAGTTTAAGGTCATCACCGGCAACCAGACCGGCGTGCTGCTGCTGGACTACCTCATCGGCGCGCGGAAGCGGGCGGGCACCCTGCCGGAGAAGGCCACGGCCCTGAAAACCATCGTCACCACGGAGATGGCCCGGAAGGTGGCGGAGGTCAACGGCCTCCAGTGCTTCGACACCTTCACCGGCTTCAAGTTCCTGGCGGAGAAGAAGGACAAGCTGGAGTCCTCCGGCGAGGGCAGGGTCATCTTCTCCTATGAGGAGAGCTACGGCTACATGCTGGGGGACTATGTCCGGGACAAGGACGCCGTCACCGCGGCCCTGCTGCTGACGGAGATGGCCGCCTGGTACGCCGCCCAGGGGAAGACCCTGGCGGACGCCCTGGCGGAGCTCTACGAGAAGTACGGCTATTACGCCGAGCACACCTACAACCTGGTCATGCCCGGCCTGGACGGCCTGAAGGACATGGCGAACCTGATGAAGGGCCTCCGGGAAAATCCCCCGGCGGAGCTCTCCGGCGTGAAAGTGGTCCAGTTCAAGGACTACTCCGACGGCTCCGTCACTGACTGCGCCACCGGGGCGAAGACGGCCATGGAGCTCTCCGGGTCCAACGTCCTCCGCTTCGAGACGGCGGACGGCACTTCCGTCATCGTCCGGCCTTCCGGCACGGAGCCCAAGATCAAGGTCTACATCCTCACCCAGGGAAAGGACGCCGCGGACGCCCAGGCCAATGTGGACAAATACGGCGTGTGGGTGAAATCCCTGCAGAAATAAGAATCCTCGCGGCAGAAAAAAGCCCCTGTAAAGGGGCTTTTTTCTTGAAGCGGCGGATAGGCGGGAAGCCGCTGGAAGGATGGCGTATAGTCAGCACAGTTGAAAAGAGTCCAAAGAATTCTTCTCAATACGGCGCTGTTTTACGGCGCCGTAAGCCGCGTGAGCGGCTCACGGTGCTTGACTTCATAGGAAACGCACAGGCGCCTTGCGCCCCGGCGGGCCTATGGCCCGCCGGTTGAAAAGAAGCGTATGCTTCTTTTCAACTGCGTTGACTATATTGTTAATTTGCGTTGCTTGCCGCAACGGGGCTTCCTCCGTATAATGGCGGTGAAAGGAGGCCATGCCTGATGCTGAGTGAAAATATCAAAGCGGTCAGAAAATCCAAAGGGCTTTCACAGGAGGAGCTGGCGGTCAAGCTGAACGTGGTGAGGCAGACAATCTCCAAATGGGAACAGGGCTTGTCGGTCCCGGACGCGGATATGCTGATTTCCATATCGGAGGAATTGGAAACGCCTGTAAGCGCGCTGCTGGGAGAGTCCGTTTCCGAGACGAGGGCCGACGACCTGAGGACAATTTCCGAGAAGCTGGAGGTGATCAACCTGCGGCTTGCCCGGGGAAAGGCGGCGAGGAGAAAAGCCGCCCACTGGTTTTTTATTGCCTTGTGCGCGGCGGTCGCGGCGGTGTTCGCGGTCCTGCACGTGTTAAACAGCCCTTACTTAGGCTGGGATTACAGCCGGCCTGAGGCCGCGGCGGCCGGCGTCATGCTTCACGGCTTTGAGTGGCTGTTTGTCAGGATCGGGCCGCTTGTCCTGATTGGCGCGGTCATTGGGGCTTGCCTGACGAGAAAGAGAGCGTGAAACCGCAGATTCTATAGTGTTCGAACTGCCGGGCGGCCTCCTTTTAAAGGGGGCCGCCCGCTCCCAGTTTTCTCCACATATTGACGAAAATGTAACCATCCATTTGACAGTCCGGTGAAATCGTGCTTTTGCCCAAAATTCCTGTTGTAATCCGCCGGCGGATGTTGTATAATTCATATATTGGACGCTTGCGGCCACCAGGCCCGCCAAACGGCAGCAAAGGAGGCATCGGCTATGGGAATGACCGATAAGCAATTCAACAGCTATGTGCGCTTTATCCTCTCGGCGCTGAAGGATATGCTGGAGGAGACCGACGAGCAGAAAAAAGCGGCAAAGGCGAAAGAGCTGATGGAGAACCTGCAAGCCACATTAGAAGACTGAAACTTAAGGAGTGGAACGAATCATGAGCTATTCTGTACAGAACATCCGCAACGTCTGTCTGCTGGGGCACAGCGGCAGCGGCAAGACCGCCCTGGCCGAGAGCCTGCTCTACATGACCGGCGTCATCGATAGAATGGGCCGGGCCGCCGACGGGAACACCGTCTGCGACTATGATCCCGAGGAGATCAAGCGCCAGATTTCCCTGTCCCTCTCCGTGGCGCCCCTGGATTACAAGGGCAGCCGCATCAACCTGATGGACACCCCGGGCGCCTTCGACTTCGCCGGGGAGGCGATGGCCGCCCTCCGGGCCGCCGACGCGGCCATTATCGTCTGCTCCGCCAAGGACGGCGTGTCCGTGGGCCTGGAGAAGGCCTGGAAGTACTGCGAGGAGCGGAACATGCCCCGCTTTATCTATATCTCCAAGACCGACGAGGATAACTCCGACTACAACGCCACCTTCGAGGCCCTGCGGGAGCGCTTCGGCAAGAAGATCGCCCCGGTGGTGGTCCCCATCTGGGACGGAGACAAGCGGGTCACCGGCATCATCGACGTGCTGAACAAGCGGGCCTATGAGATGCAGAAGCTCAAGCGGGTGGAAATCGAGCTTCCCGCCGACAAGGCCGACGTGGTGGCCGAGTTCCACGACGCGCTGAAGGAGTCCGTGGCCGAGACCAGCGAGGAGCTGATGGAGAAATTCTTCGGCGGCGAGGACTTCACCTATGCCGAGATGATCCAGGGCCTGCGCCAGGGCGTGCGGGAGCTGAGCCTGTTCCCCGTGCTCTGCGGCTCCGCCGTGGGGTGCCTGGGCTCTTTGATGCTGATGGACAACATCGTGGACCTGCTGCCCAACCCCGTGGAGGGCAACTATCACAAGGCCACCAAGGCCGACGGCGAAACCGAGGAATTCGTGGTCTCCCCCGGCGGCGTGCCCACGGCCTTTGTGTTCAAGACCATTTCCGACCAGTACGGCAAGTACTCCTTCGTCAAGGTGCTCTCCGGAACCATCGCGCCGGACATGCCCATGGTGAACGCCCGCACCGGCGAGAAGGTGAAGCTGGGGCGGCTGTACAGCATCCGGGGCAAGAAAAACACCGAGGTCAAGGAGCTGGTCTGCGGCGACATCGGCGCCATTGCCAAAATGGACATCAAGACCGGGGATACCCTCTGCGACGAGCGGAAGGTGGTCAGCCTCAAAAACATCCCCTTCGCCGAGCCCTGCTATTCCGTGGCCATCGTGCCCAAGACCCGGGGCCAGGAGGATAAGATTGCCCAGGGCCTCACCCGCCTGAACGAGGAGGACCCCACCTTCTCCGTCACCAACAACGCCGAGACGCATCAGATGGTAGTCTCCGGCGCCGGAGACATGCAGATGGACGTGCTGGTCAGCAAGCTGAAGGACCGCTTCAAGGTGGAGGCGGAGCTCAAGCCCACCCGGGTCCCCTACCGGGAGAAGATCCGCAAGACCGTCCAGAAGCAGGGACGGCACAAGAAGCAGACCGGCGGCAGCGGCCAGTTCGGCGATGTGTGGATCCGCTTCGAGTACAACCCCGACGAGGAGGAGATGGTCTTCGCCGAGGAGGTCTTCGGCGGCTCCGTGCCCCGGAACTTCTTCCCGGCGGTGGAAAAGGGCCTGCGGGAGGCCTGCGTCCACGGGCCCCTGGCGGGCTATCCCGTGGTGAACCTGAAGGCCGTGCTGTACGACGGGTCCTATCACCCGGTGGACTCCTCTGAAATTGCCTTCAAGACGGCGGCGCAGCTGTCCTATAAGGCGGCTTTGCCGGAGGCGAATCCCGTGCTCCTGGAGCCCGTGGGCGAGCTGAAGGTCACCGTGCCGGACAGCTACATGGGCGACGTCATCGGCGATTTGAACAAGCGCCGGGGCCGGGTTATGGGCATGGACCCCGTGGGCAGCGGCGAGCAGGTGATCTCCGCCGAGGTGCCCATGGCCGAGATGGGGACCTATGCCATCGACCTGCGGTCCATGACCCAGAGCCGGGGGTCCTTTACCTTCCACTTCGTGCGGTATGAGGACTGCCCCCCCGCCGCCCAGGAGAAGGCCATCGCCGAGGCGAAGGCCATGGCGGAGGGCTGAGAGGTTCCCCTTTATCGTCAGCACAGTTGAAAAGAGTCCAAAGAATTCGTTTCCATACGGCGCTGTAAAACAGCGCCGTATGCCGCGTGAGCGGCTCACGGTGCTTGCCTTCATAGGAAACGCACAGGCGCTTTGCACCCCGGCAGGCCTATGGCCTGCCGGTTGAAAAGAAGTGTATGCTTCTTTTCAACTGCGTTGACTATAACCTTCGTGAAGACTTGAAAGACAAGGCCCCCGCTTCAATCGAAGCGGGGGCCTTGCTGCCATGAATCTCAAAAAGTCAGTTCTTTGGCCCGGGAAATTCCTTGACCCTTCCCGCTTTTCCCTTCTTTCCTTCCGCTATTCCTCTGATTCCCTTCTTCTTGCCTGTTTTGTGTGTTTTTTGACCCTCTGAAAGGGCGGACCCGGGAGGGTCCGCCCTTGCTCGCGTCTACTCGCCGGACACCTGGTCCGTGACCATGACGAGGCCCAGCTTGTCCAGCTCCAACGTCCGGGGCGTGCCCCGGTACAGGTCCACCACGGAGCGGATTCCCTCCATCTTCTCCCGGGGGATGCAGAAAAGGGTCCCGCCGCCGGAGGCCAGCAGGTACTGGACCCTGGTCTCCCCGGTGTCCTTGTCCACGCCGTGGACCTGGAAGAAGGTCCCCTCTCCCAGCTTCACCGGCTCCCGGTCCTCCAGGACCCAGCGCCCCTCCCCCAGGTGCCGGTCCGCCAGGCCGCCGTTTTCCACGATATAGCGGCAGAAGGCGGGCCCGGCCTGGGCATAGAGGGCCAGGGCCTCCTCCGTGTCGAAGCCCTCCGCGGAGGCGGCCTCATAAAAGGCCAGGCCGCGGTGGCACAGGTACACCGTGTATTCCGCCGGGCCCCGGACCAGGTACTCCGCCTCGTTGCCGGGGTTCATCCGGGGAACCTGGTGCCAGTCCTGCCGGGCCAGCTCCTCCAGCAGCTCCCCCAGGGCGGCTATGTCCTCCTCCCCTCCCAGAAGGGGGAGGTTCAGGAGGTAGGCCCCCGGCGCGTCCCCGATCTCATGGGTGTAGGAGGCAGGCTTCAGGTCCAACTCCCGTTCCGCGGCGAAGTCCTCCAGGGCCCGCTTCACCAGGATGTGGGGGTAGTTGGTCTGATAGCCCGGCCAGCGCTCCGACCGCTCCCCGTAGGGGGTGGCGCGGAAGTACAGCTCCGGGTCCGCCGCCGGGGCGAAGATATCCCCGGACACGGCGTGGACGAAGGGCTCCCCAAAGTCCTCCTCCAGCCATTGGGGGGCCGTCTCCGCCCAGCGCCCGGCCTCCGCGGAGTCCCCGAAGGCGCCCCGCAGGTTCACGGCCCAGCCCACGGCAAAAAACGCCGCTAAAATGGCGAAGCACACCAAAATCCCCGCCTTCCGCCAGAGGGGGAAGCTGCGCCACCGGGCCCGCCAGCCGCTCTTGTTCCGGGCCATCCGGCGCTTATCCTTCCGCTCCACGTTCAAAAGGCGGTAGAGCCGGTTGTACATGGGGTATTTCGAGGCGTTCTGCGCCTCATAGGCCTCGAAAATGGCCCGGCGGATCTCCGGGGACAGGTCCGTGTGCTGCTCGAGAAAGTCCTCCAAGGCAAAGACGAAGTCCAGGTTGGCCCGGACGTTCAAAAATACCGGGCTCTCCAGAAAGCGCCGCCACTGAACCACCGGCGCGCCGGAGCCGTACAGCAGCTCCAGGGCGTGGGACGCCGCCATGACGGCCGCCCAGGTCTCCTCGTCCTCCTCCGCCCGGCGGCGCTGGTTCCGCTCCTGCCTGGCGATGCGGGCCCGGTTTTTCTCCCTCAGCTCCTCCAGCTTCCGGCGGCGGGCGGCCCGGGCCTCCTCCTCCCCCTGGGCAAAGAGGCGCTCGAAGTCCCACTCGGCCTTCCGGGGCTCCTCCGCCTCTCCGGCGGGCCCGGGGGAGTCCTCCTTCAAAAGGGTTTCGTAATCCCATTCGGCCTCTCCGGGGGCTTTTGGAGGGGCCTCGGAGTCCTCCCGGCGCTTCAGCAGCGCCTCATCATCCCACGCCGGGGACGCCGCCGGGCCCTCCCCCTTTTCCCCGGGCTCCTCCCAGGCTTCCCAGGCGCCGCCCCGGTCCTCCGGCGCCGGGCCGGGAGCCTCCGCCCCGGCGCTCCGGGCGGCCCGGCGGGCCTGGCGGCCGGCCTCCTGATAGGCGGCGTGGAGCCGCTGGAAGGCCTCCGGATTCTCCTCGGGGTGAGCGGTTTTCAGGCGCTGGGCGTAAGCCCTCCGGATCTCCGGCAGTCCCGCCGGGCCGGGGAGTCCCAGCTCGCTCCAGGGCCAGTTCACAGGTCGTCCTCCTCATCCTCCGGGGGCTCCGGCGGGGGCAGGGCCGCGTCCCCCAGATAGGCCTCCGCTTGGTCGAAAAAGCGGTCCAGGCGGCGAGTGGCCTTGGCGACCTTCAGGGGCTCCTGGCCGGAGAGGACCCGCTGATACCAGTCCAGCAGCTCCCCCACCCGCTCCCGGAGGGAACCCACCGTCACGGCGTAGAGCCGCTCCCCCCGGGCGATCATGGCCCGGTTTTCCTCCTGCTCCCTGGGGTGGAGCTTCAGGCGGGAGAGCTCCTCCAGCCGCCGGGCCGCCTCCTGGGGGGACATGTCCCGATTCTGCAGGACCAGGCGCTCGGCGTGGCCCGCCTCGTTGACCACCTCCACCTCCAGAAGGCCGTTGATGTCATAGGTAAAGCGGATGCGCACGGACTGCCGCCCCCGGGGGGCGGGGGGCACGGGGACCAGCAGCTTCCCCAGGAGGGTGTTGTCCGCGCAGTAGCGGTTTTCCCCCTGATAGACCTGGACGTCCACCTTGTCCTGCCCATCCCGGACGGTGTAGTAGATTCCCATCTTGCTGGAGGGCAGGACGCTGTTCCGCTCGATGATGGGGCTCATCAGGTCCCGGCCGGGCTCGCTCTCGTTGTACCGGGCCACCCCCAGGGAGAAGGGGCACACGTCGGTGAGGACCAGCTCCCGCAGGTCCGCCGCCCGGGTCTTCATTCCGGCGCAGATCCCCGTCCCCAGGGCCACGGCGGTGTCCGGCCGGCTGTCCCGGATGGGCTCCTTGTGAAGGGTCCGGGCGATGTAGCGCCGGACGGCGGGCATGTGGCTGGACCCGCCCACCAGGACCAGGTCGTCCAGCTCCTGGGGGGAGACGCCGCTGTCCAGGAAGACCCGCTGGATGGGGGCGGTCATCCGCCGGAAGAGGGCCCCGCTCTTCCGGATCAGCCACTCGTTGGAGAGGGTCAGGGCAGCGGAGATGTCCCCGTCGTCCACGGACAAAATCACCATCTCCTGATTGGTCAGCGCCATTTTGCACGCTTCCGCCTGCCGGACCAGCAGCTCCCTCTGCCGGGGGGTGAGGGCCTCGAAGTCCAGCCCGCAGTCCTCGCAGAAGCCCCTGGCGATGGCCAGGTCAAAGTCGGAGCCCCCCAGGCGGTTGTCCCCGCTGACCGCTGTGACGCTGACCACGTTTCCAAAGCGCTCCACCAGGGACACGTCCAGGGTCCCGCCCCCCAGGTCGAAGACCAGGCAGACCTTGTCCTCCTCCCCCTCGCTGATGCGGCCCGCCACGGCGGCGGCGGAGGGCTCGTTCACAAGGCGCTCCACCTTCAGCCCCGCCAGGGCGGCGGCCCGCTTTGTGGCGGCCCGCTGGGCCTCGGCGAAGTAGGCGGGGACGCTGACCACCGCCTCCTCCACGGCCTCCCCCAGATAGGCCTCCGCGTCCTCCCGGAGGGAACGGAGCACCAGGGAGGACAGCTCCTCCGGCGTGAAGGTCCGGCCGCCCAGGGCATAGGTCTTTTCCGTGCCCATGAAGCGCTTGAAGCGGGCGGCGGTCCGCTCCGGGTGGGAGATCAGGCGGTCCCGGGCGGCGCGGCCCACCAGGATGCCGCCGTCCTCGTCCACGCTGACCACGCTGGGGGTCAGACAGCCCCCGGAGGCGTTGGGAATCAGCTCGCTCCGCCCGTTCCGCCAGACGGCGGCCAGAGAATTGGTCGTGCCCAGGTCAATGCCGATGACTGCCATGTGATATCCCCGCTTTCCTCGGTTTGCTGGAACCATCATAGCATCTTGCTCCGGGGTTTGCAAGGGCAAACGAAAAGGGCCGCCCCCCGGGGCGGCCCTTTTCAGGCTGTCGAAAACGTATTTTCGCCAGCCTGCGCAAGTTTTTCAGACCGTTAAAACGTTCCGAAAAACTTGTGATTGAAAACGAAAGGAACCCCTCCTGGGTTCCTCTCGTAGCTCTCTTCCTTCCCGTCGAAGAAGGTTTCACCATTTTTTGACACTCTGAAAAGGGCCGCCCCGGGGGCGGCCCTTTTCTTCTTCCTCACGCCCGGCGGCTGTACACGGTGGTAAAGCCCGCGGCGTCCACCAGGCCGGAGAGGGGGCCCCACTCGGACCAGTCCACCTTCCCGTTCCGGCGGAGCTCACAGGCGGTATAGGCGTCCTCCCCGGCGTCCACGCCGGTGAGGATCAGCACCCGTTCCGCGCCGCCGCCCCGAATGTGAACCACGTCTCCCACCGCCAGGGCGGGGATGTTCCGGTGCTGCGTGACGGGGGCCTCCTCCCCGAAAAGGTAGTCGCTGACCGCCATGCCGAAGGAGAGGCAGCCCGCGGTGCGCCCCAGATTGGGCGCCAGGTAGTCGAAGCGCTCCGTGGCGCTCCAGACGGTCCCGTCGGGGCAGCCCGCCTTTACCTCCTCCAGAAGGGCCAGGACGTTCTCCTCCGTCCGGGCCCCGCCGTTGGGGAGGCGCCCCTCCTCGCAGCGGGGCGTCCCGGCGTTGATCCGGTTCATCATCTCCTGGACCGTCTCCTCCCCCCGGAGGCCGAAGGGGGGCATCTCCTTGACCTCCACCCCCGCGTCCGGGTCCTCCGGGACCTCCCGGGGGCCGTTGAGCAGCGCGTCCAGCCGGGACCAGATCACAGCGGCCTGGGCCCGGGTCAGCGTGTCCTCCCCGGAGAAGCGGCCGTCGCTCTGTCCCTTCAGGACGCCCAGGCCCCAGCAGGTGAGGACGGCGCTGTGATAGCCCTCGGGGATCTCCCCCCAGTCGGTGACCGACTCGGTGGAGAGCTGAATCGTCTCGTGGAGGGCGTCCCTTTCCAGGATGACGTTATAGACGATCCGGGCCATGTCATAGCGGCTCAGGGGCTCGTCCACGTAGCGGTCCCAGCGCTTGCCCAGGTTCCGGTAGGTCTTCTCCAGGGAGGTGCCCGCAAGAACGGGGAGGCAGGCGTCCATAGCCCGGTACGTTCCCTCCGGGGCGGCGGCGTATTCCTCCGCCCGGAAGGAGCGGGAGAGGAGGGCGCAGAACTGGGCGGCGGTGACGGCCCGGCCCGGCTGGAAGGAGCCGTCGCCATAGCCGTTCACCACCCCGGCGTCCAGGGCCTGTTGGATTTCCCTCCCGGCCCAGTGGTCCGCCGGAAGGTCGTAAAAGCCCGCCGCCCGGGCCGGAAGGGTCAGGCAGCAGAGGGCCAGCAGCATCAGCAGTGCTCGTTTCATAGATGAGGGCGCTCCTTTTCTTTAGACTTATCCGTCATCTTAGCACATCCGGGGGAAAACCGCAAGGGGAATCGGAACGCCTTCACCTATTGCCTGTTTTGTGTGTTTTTTGACAGGCTGAAAAGGCCCCCGCTTCAATCGAAGCGGGGGCCTTGCCGCCGGGTTCTTTAGAGGCGCGGGAAGGTCAGGATTTGGCCGGAATGGCCGCGCCGCCGGAGGCGTCCAAAGTGTAGAAGGTGGGGCTGGTGTTTTCCGGCTGCTCCCCCGCGCGTCCGGTCTGATACCATACGATTTTGCCCTGGCAGACAATGGGCCGGCAGTCGGAGAGCCGTCCTTCCGCGAATTCCCGGATGGGGCCGACGGTACCGTCGGCGGAGTAGGCGGCGTAGAACACGCGGGTTGGGAAAGGGGAACCGCCGGTGTATTTCGGCTGCTCGTTCCAGATGATATAGCCGCCGGAGAGGCCGGTGGAAACCATGGCCGCACCATAAACCTTGGCGGCCGTTATCACGTTTTTGTCATCGTAGCTTGTAATTTGGGTCAACTTTACCGGGGCGTCGTTGCCCCCTATAAGGTCCCCCCTTGACACGTAGGCAAGATAGACATTGTTCCTGTACATATAGGTGACCGCGTATCCTCCGGTCACCTCCTCCAAGCCCTGCAGCTTCCCTCCGGTGGCGTTTTGCCCGGCCGCACCCGGGAAGGGGTGAAAATCCGTATGAGTGGGGTAGCGCTCAAGGGAGGTGTGGGTCTCGGGCGGAGGCAGCAGGTCCAGAGCCCCCGCCTTGGCCTTGTAGTGGGTCAGGCGGAAAGCGCGGGGATAAGCGTCTCCGTGGTCCGCGCCGACAATGTTTCCCTGGCTGTCGATCAGAATCAGCTGCTTGAAGGAGTGGCTGACATAACCGGGGTCCTGGGTGTAGGGCGTCATGGTCATGGTGCTCTCCTGAAGGGTAAAGGTCATGTTGGACTGGTGGTTTTTGCCATCCTTCGACTTGTACATTTCGTGTCCTGTGCGGATGTACAGCACATCGCCGTATTCGGCGCAGTCAACGGAGCTGGAATGAATGGGAGCGGATGTATTGGCTCCATACAGACTGGCCTGCCCCAGGCGGTTCCAGCTCTTGTCGTACTTCACCACGCGGATGACCTCCACGCCGTCGCTCTCGCCGGGGTTGTTCTGACCGAAGATGAAGAAGTTGTACTTCTCCCCCGGAAAGAAGCCGCCCCATATATCCAGCTCCATGGGAATCGTCCGGCTGGAAAGAAGCCGGAAATCCGGCGTGTAGTCCTCCACCACAATGCTCTTTTCCCATTTGATTTCGATGGTGCTGCCGACCATCCTCCAGAGCTGGTTGGCAATGTACTCCACCCGGGTCAGACTGCCCTGGGGATTCTCGAAGAGATAGGACGTTACGGGCTTTGACCACGCGGTCTGTGAGTCTCCGTAGCCGGCCGTCATGCTGTTGTTGCTGACGGCGGGGCCTCCTGCCGCCAGAGCGGCGGGAGCGAGGGAAAGGGACAGCGCCAGAGCGCAGAGCAGTGCCGTCAGGCGGCGCGGCAGTTTCCGTTTCATAAAAAGCCGCCTCCCCCGTTACGCCTGTGCCCGGTACAGGAAGGTCACGATCTGGCCCCGGGTGCAGGTGCCGCCGGGGGAGAAGGTGTCGCCGCCGATGCCGTTGGTGATGCCCTTTTCCACGGCCCAGGAAACGGCTTTGGCATAGTCCGCCCCGGCGGGGACGTCGGCAAAGGAGGCGGTTTTGGCGGGGGCGGGGCTTCCGGCGGCCTTCCACATGTACAGGACCGCCATGGAGCGGGTGCAGGGCGTGGAGAGGTTTCCCGTGTCAATGCCCAGGCCCTGGGCCCAGGCGGCAACGGCGGCGCGCTCATCACTGCCCGCGCCGGGCCGCCCGTTGGCACGCCAGAGGAAGGTCAGGATATGGGAGACGGTGCAGGTGTCGCCGGGGCCGAAGGTGGTGGCGGTTTTGCCCTTGGTGATGTCCTTTTCCACCGCCCAGGCGATGGCGTCCTTATAGGGGGAGTTGGCGGGCACGTCGGTGAAGCCGCCGGAGGCGCCGGGCGCGGCAGGCTGGGCAGATGCCGCGGGGGAGGCGGGGCCGATGTGGACATACTGGGCGGGTTTGCCGTTGTACGTGTAGCCCCACAGGTACCAGCCGTCGTCATGCGTGTCAAACTTTGGCCCGATGGACAGCGGGAAGCGGTCACCCTGCTTCATGCCGCCAATGACCTCCAGGCCGTTCTCCAGCTTTACCTCCGAGAAGCAGCCGGAAAGGGCGCCGCCCTGCTGGAAGTAATAGTCCGTCATAAAGTCGTTGCCGTTGCCGTTGCTGATGATCTCCAGTTCCCCGCTGCCCCGGAAGGTGAGAGTGGGGGCGGAGCCGTCGGAATTGGGGTCTTCCAGGCACACAGGGGCCAGAAGGGTGCTCTTAGTGCCGGGGGCCAGTTCAATGACGCAGTCTCCGTGCATCCAAATGCTCAGATTTTTCGCGCCGCTCAGCCGCAGGACAGAATTGCCCTCCTCGGCAGACAGCGCCCAGCCCTCGCCGCTGGTGCCGCTCTCACCGTTGGAGGAGGCGTCAATGTCCGCCAGGGCCGGGACCGTCAGGCTCAGGCACACCGCCAGAGCCAATGCCAGGGACAGGAGTTTCTTTTTCATGCTGTTTTCCTCTTTTCTACAAAATTTCCAGCGGACGGTACCCCTCCCGGCGGGAGAGGAGGTAAAGGAAAACTCCCCGCCGGTCGGGCGTCCGCCGGAAACATAAAAGCGGTGCCGAGTTTCAAAACTCAGCACCGCATCAAATCATGCGAACGCACGCTTAGAAACCCGTCCCGCCGCCCTTGCAAAAGAACGGGGAGATGGGTATAATAAGCCCGTGGTGCAGTTGCGAAAACTGCTGTGCTGAGTGGGGTTGTCACTCGTACAGGGCCGCCGGGTGGTCGCAACACACGGCGGCCTGCCGCATTTATGTTTCCAATTTCCATTGTAACCTTCTCCATCTGAAAATGCAAGGGGGCATTCGGCAAAAAGAGGGGCCCGGGGATTTTGAATAATTTCTTAATTTCCCAGCAAAATCTCAATTTTGTAGCATTTGCAACTAGCGGACTTTCCCGGAACCTGATATACTCTTGTCACTGCCTGAAAGCGCGAAATTACAGAACGATTCTGAAGGAGGATTTTTGTTATGAAAAAGTGGGTTTGCCCTGTCTGCGGTTACGTCCATGAGGGAGACACCGCCCCGGAGAAGTGCCCTCAGTGCGGCGTTCCCGGCGCGAAGTTTAAGGAGCAGGGCGCGGAAATGTCCTGGGCCGCCGAGCATGTGGTGGGCGTGGGCAAGACCTTCGGCGCGGACGTTCCCGCCGAGGTGCAGAAGGAAATCATCGACGGCCTGAACGCCAACTTCACCGGCGAGTGCACCGAGGTGGGCATGTATCTGGCCATGGCCCGGGTGGCCTTCCGGGAGGGGTATCCCGAGATCGGCCTGTACTGGGAGAAGGCCGCCTATGAGGAGGCCGAGCACGCCGCCAAGTTTGCCGAGCTCCTGGGCGACGTGGTGACCACCAGCACCAAGAAGAACCTGGAGATGCGGGTAGAGGCCGAGAACGGCGCCACCGCCGGCAAGTTCGCCCTGGCGAAGCTGGCCAAGCAGTACAACCTGGACGCCATCCACGACACCGTCCACGAGATGGCCCGGGATGAGGCCCGCCACGGCAAGGCCTTCAAGGGCCTGCTGGAGCGGTATTTCAAGTAAGAGCCGGAGGACATACTGCTATGGACAAATACGTATGCCCCTGCGGGTACGTCTATGATCCCGCCGTGGGCGATCCCGACAACGGCGTCGCCCCCGGCACTCCCTGGGACCAGGTCCCCGAGAGCTGGGTCTGCCCCATCTGCGAGATGGGCAAGGACGTGTTCGAAAAGGAATGAGAAAACGTGCCCGGAACGGAGGTTCCGGGCACGTTTCAATCTGTCAGAACCGCTGAAATGGGATAGGATGGAACGAAAGGGGTTCCTGCGCTTTTTCTCGGCCGCGGGAGGGACGGCGGTCAGGCGGACTCGGATTCCCCCGCCTCCGGGAAGGGGCGGTAGGCCGAGGTGAGCACCCGCTCCAAGAGGGGCATTTCCGGCCGCTCCACCTGGAAGAGGATCTGTTCCCCGGCGGCCCGGCCCAGCTCCTCCACCGGCTGGATGATCCGGTCCACTTGGTCATAGTAAAACTCATAGGCGTGAGTGTCGTAATCCACAAAGCTGACCAGGTCCAAATCCCGGTGGGGCTGGATGCCCTTCCCCCGGAGATAGGCGATGGTCACCGAGGCCATCAGGCCCTGGCAGACTACAATGGAGTCACAGCCCCGCTCCAAAAGCCGGTCCAGGCAGGGCGGGGCGCTGTTTTCCATGGAGTCCCCGTAGAGAATCAGGGATTCGTCCTGCACCAGGCCGCAGTCCGCCGCCGCCGCCCGGTAGGCGGCGATCCGCTCCTTGGTGGTGGAGAGCCGGGGCAGGCCGCCGATGATGCCGATCCGGCGCTTTCCCCTGGCCGCCAGGCGGCAGACGCTGCGGTAAATGGGCTGGAAGTTGGAGACGGAGACGGAGGAATATTTCTGAGTGCCGAAGGTCCGGTCCACCAGGACCACGGGGAACCCGGCGGGAATCAGGGCGTCCAGGCGCTGAAAATCGTCCATGGTGCTGGCGATCAGCAGCCCGTCCACCAGGCCCGCGGTGAGAAGGCGGAGGTTGGTTTCCTCCCGCTCCATGTTCTCCTTGGTGTTGGCGATGATGAGGTGGTAGCCCTGGGCGGAGAGATAGTTCTCCGCGGACTCGATGATGGTTCCAAAGAATTTGTTGGAAATGTCGGGAACGATGAAGCCGATGGTCTTCTTCTTCCCCGTGCGGAAGCTCCGGGCGGAGGCGTCGGGGGTGTAGCCCAGCTGGTCGATGGCGTGATAGACCTTTTTCTTGGTGTCTCCGGAGACATAGCGGGTGTTGTTGATGGTGTGGGAAACGGTGGCGGTGGAAACCCCCGCCAGGCGGGCCACGTCGCTGATGGTGACTTTCATAGCTGAATCCTTTACGTAACAAATCAATCCGTTTGCGCAACTGATGAACTTGTAGTAGTATAAGACAGCTTTTGACTTTCGTCAAGCGTTTTTGACTTATTTTGACAGGGAAATTTTTCCCTTGCCATTTCAGGGGCCCTATGCTATGATGGAACCGGCAAAGCTGAACGCGGCGGGCGGCGGGGCTTCGACGGCCGGAACAAGGGCCAAAGCGGGGCCCGCGGCTGCAAGGCGGAAACGCCGGCCGCTTTGGGTTTGCCGATGATCAATATGCAGCCGGCAGGTGCCATCACCCTGCCGGGCTCCGGTCTGCCGGAGCCGCATAAAAAAATGGAGGCTGCCGCGGCCTTACCGCGGACAAAGACCGTCTGCCTGTTTCCGGGCTCCGGAGTCTGTTTACAAACGGACTCGGGGGAACCCGGGGCTTGCCGGCCGTTCTTCCGCGCTCCGCGGTCTCCGGAAACACACCGAAGGTCCCCTCCCGGGACCCGGTGAACACGAGGCCGGCGGGGCGTTTTCCGTCCGGCGGAATTATGGAGGAACGTTTTATGAGAAAAACCCGGTTTTCCACCCGGCGGATGGCCCTGGCCGGGCTGATCGCCGCCGTCTACACCGCGGCCACCCTGCTTCTGCCCATCCCGCAGTACATGGGGATTCAGTTCCGGGCGGCGGAGGCCCTGACGGTGCTGCCCTTCCTGTTCCCGGAGGCCGTTCCCGGCCTGGCGGTGGGGTGCTTTTTGGCGAATCTGCTGGGTTCGCCCATCCTGCTGGACTGGGTATTCGGAACCCTGGCGACGCTGCTGGCGGCGCTGTGGAGCCGGAGGATGCCCAGCCTGTGGCTGGCGGCCCTGCCGCCGGTGGTGTGCAACGCGGTGATCGTGGGGGCGGAAATCGCCTGGTTCATCGTGGGGCAGGAAGGCGGGGCCTTCTGGCCCGTGTACGGGCTGAACGCGCTGACGGTGGGCCTGGGGGAGGCGGCGGCATGCTATGCCCTGGGGGTTCCCCTGGCGAGGCTGCTGGCGAAGAACCTGGGGACGGGGGAACGGCTGGAGGCCCGGTAAAGGGGCGGCGGTCAAATTTTGGGAGGAACACACCATGAACATTCCGGCGGAAACCCTCAGAACCATTGCGAAGACCCACGACAGCTTTTACCTTTACGACGAGCGGAGCATTCTGGAGCGGACCGGCCGGCTGAAGGCGGCCTTCCCCTCGGTGGAATTCCTGTATTCCGTCAAGTGCAATCCCGCTCCCCGGGTGCTCGCCTGCATCTTCGGCCAGGGCTTCGGCGCGGACGCCGCCAGCCTGGGGGAGGTCCTGCGGGCGGAGCAGGCGGGCTTGCAGCGGGAGCAGATCTATTACTCGGCGCCGGGAAAGACCATGGCCGACATCGAGGGGGCCCTGTCCAAGGCGGTGCTGATCGCGGACAGCCTGGATGAGATCCGCCGGATTGAGGACGCCGCGGCCCGGGCGGGCCGGACGGAGGAGATCGGAATCCGGATCAACCCCAATTTCTCCTTCTACGGCGGGCCGGGGGAGGCGTCCAAGTTCGGGATCGACGAGGACCAGGCCGCCGCCTTCCTGCGGGAGGAGGACTGCCCCCACGTCCGGGTGACGGGAATCCATGTCCACCTTCACAGCCAGGAGCTGGACGCCGGCGTTCTGGAGCGGTACTATGAGAACCTGCTGGCCCTGGCGGAGCGGATGGAAACGGGCTGCGGCCTCCGCCTGGCGTATGTGAACATGGGGTCCGGCATCGGCATCCCCTATTCCGGGGAGGACGTCCCCCTGGATGTGGAAAAGCTGGGCGCGGCGGCGGCGGAAAAGCTGGAGGAATTCCGGCGGCGGCGCCCGGGCCTGCGGCTGATGATAGAAACCGGGCGGTACGCCGTGGGAAAGAGCGGCCTGTACGGGACGAAGGTCCTGGACCGGAAGGTATCCCGGGGGAAGACCTATATCATTGCGAAAAACACGCTGAACGGCTTTATCCGCCCGTCGGTGGAAAAAATGGTGGAGCACTGCTCCAGGGATTCCCGGCCGCCGATGTGGGAGCCGCTGTTCACCCACGCCGGAGCCTTCGGGTTCTATACGCTGAAGGAGGACGAGCCCCGGGAGGAGGTCACCCTTGTGGGGAATCTCTGCACGGCTACGGACGTTGTGGCGGAGAACATCCTGCTGCCCCGGCTGGAGTGCGGGGACCTGGTGGTCATCACCAACGCGGGGGCCTATGCCGCCGTGCTGTCCCCCATGCAGTTCGCCTCTCAGGAGCGCCCGGCGGAGCTGTTCCTCACCGCCGCCGGCGAGGTTCTGGAATAAGAGCAAAAGAAGGACCGTCCCGCGGGACGGCCCTTTTTTTGAAAAGATTCCCGAAATCTGAGACAAAGCGCCGGCCCCGCTCGTATGTTAAGTGAGAGTACTCCCAACCAACCACAAAATGAGGACGACCTATGGACAAAGCCTGTTTCACCGCCGCTGTTGAGCGGTACCAAAGCATGGTCTACCGCACGGCCCTCCACACCCTGGGCAGCCCCCAGGACGCGGACGACGCCGTGCAGGAGGTCTTTTTGCGCCTGTTCCGGCACCGGGGGGCCTTTGACGGGGAGGAGCACCTGCGGCGCTGGCTGCTGCGGGTGGCGGTGAACTACTGCCGGGACCTTCTGAAAAGCCCCTGGCGGAGGCGGCGGATCTCCATGGAGGAGCTGCCGGAGACCCCGGTTTTCGACCGGCCTGAGCAGGCGGCGCTGTACCGGGAGGTCATGGCCCTGCCGGAGAAGTACCGGACGGTGCTGAACCTCTTTTACTATGAGGAGCTCGGCGTCCGGGAGATCGGGGAGCTGCTGGGGGTGGAGCCCTCCACGGTGACCACCCGGCTGGCCCGGGCCCGGCGGAGGCTGAAAGAACGATTGGGGGAGGACTGGCAGGATGAGTAACCGGGAATTTTACCAGAAGACCTTCTCCCAGGTCCGCGGAAGGGCGGAAATTCGATGGGAGGATTATGCGATGGCAAGACGCGGAAAGAGCCTGAAATGGGCGGCGGCTCTGGCGGCGGCGGTGGGGCTGCTGGCGGCGCTGTCCGTTCTGGCGGTGGCGGCCAACTTCTTCGGCCTGCGGGACGTGCTGCTGCCGGAAAAGGGCAGCGTGTACGTGACAGACGAAAGGGGCGTGGTGATTCCCGGGGAGAAGGAGTTCAAGGACTTCGTCAGCCTCTCCGGCTGGGGGGACGCCCCGGAGAGCCGGGCCCTGGCGGAGTGGGAGGCGTTCCAGGAGTCCTACGACCCGGACGGGGCCATCGTCTCCGCCATCGGCAACGAGCCCACGGGCTTTGAGGAGGAGTACGGCTTTTACCTGGTCTACACCCAGGAGATGGCCGACAAGCTGGAGGAGATCGCCGCCAAGTACGATTTGAAGCTCCACAGCTGGATGGAGGTGGTCCTGCCGGAGGCCTGGAGCGCCGCGGCGGGGGACTTCTGCGGGGAAAACGTCACGCCCTACTCCGGCTATATCTACGAAAACGGCACCTTCCGCTTCGACGGCGACGCGGAGCTGGGGAGTGGGGAGCTGAAGGGCTACGGGACCATTGAGTACCAGTTCAGCCGCTCCGTCAAGGGGACCTTTGACGACGTGGCCTTAAACATCGGGGATCTCAGCGACTTTGAGGAATGGGGCTACCGGACGGCGGACGGCACCCCCGTCACCCTGGGCCTGGGGGCCCGGAACCGGTCCCTCATCCTGGCGGACCTGGGGGACAGCTTCATCCTGGTGAACGTGCTGACGGGGCGGCAGGGGGACGACACCTTTTCCTCCGGGGCCATCGGCCGGGAGGAGCTGGAGGCCCTGGCGGACAGCTTCCGCTACTCCGCCCTGACCCCGGCGCGGGCGCCGGACCGGGCCGCTGTCCTGGCGGCCAACGACCGATATATGGAGGCGCTCCAGAGCCAGCCCTTGGAGACGCTGCCCTCGGAGTCCGAAGATCCCCTGTACACCCGGACGGGCATTCAGTCCGACGCGGCCCGGGACTTCGTCCTCCTGCTGGCGGAGCGCATCGAGGACGGCCGGAAGGAGGAAATCGCGGACCTTCTGGTCTATCCCGCCCAGGTGGAGGTATCCGCCGGAACCTTTACGGTGAACGCCCCGGAGGACTTCCTCCCCTACTACGACGAGGTGATCGGACAAAACCGCCTGGGCCTCTCCACGGCCCTGACCTGGGAGCCCGCGCCGGCGGAATTCCAGATTTTCAGCGACGGCAGCGGCCTGGCCTCCGTTGCCGACGGGGCGGTGTGGTTTGGCCTGGTGGAGGACGGCGTTATCCGCATCTTCACCATCCAGACGGACCAGGCCGCCGTCCGGGCCCTGGGAGCCGGGGAGATTCCTCAGGACGGCGGCGAGGACCCGCTGTATGTGCAGACGGGCATCTCCACGGAGACGGGCCGGGACTTTGTCCTGAGGCTGGCGGACCTCCTTGAAAGCGGGGAGCGGGAGGAGATTGCGGCCCTCCTTACCTACCCCGTTCAGGTGAAAACGCCCAATGGAGAATGGGCCGTGAATACGCAGGACGAATTTTTGGAGCACTATGACGAGACGATCGGGGGCAATGGCCGAGGGACCCTGGCGGCGGACCTCCGGGCGGACCCGGAGCCCTTTGCCGACGGCAGCGGCCTGGCCTCCGCCGCGGACGGGGCGGTGTGGTTCGGCCTGGCGGAGGACGGGGACCTCCGGGTTTTCACCCTCCAGTCGGAGGCGTGGCAGTGGAGCGTCCGCTTCCGGGACGCGGAAAGGCCCTGAGAGCCTTATCGATGCGGCGCCGGTTTGGAAGGGCCGCAGGCCGCATAAGCGGCTTCCGGTGCCGGACTTCACCGGAAGCGCCGGGGCGCCCCGCGCCCCGGCGGGCCAACGGTCCGCCGGTTGGAAAGAAGCATTGCTGTAAACAGGCTTTGAGAACGGATGAAGGGCCCGGGAACACAAGGTTCCCGGGCCCTGAAGGCCGTCATGTCACCCGCAGGCGCTTTACCGCCCCTTCCTCCGGCGTGACGTTCACGGTGCGGCAGGTTGTATAAATCACCATGCCCGGCCGGGCTCCGGCGGGCTTTTTCACGTTCCGGACCTCCGTGTAATCCACCGGCACGTTCCCGCTCTCCCGGGCCTGGGAGAACCAGGCGGCCAGCAGGGCCGCCTCGGCGATATCCTCCTCCGAGGGGGCCTGCCCGGCGCAGCGGAGGATTACGTGGGACCCGTGGATCTTCTGGGTGTGGAGCCAGAGGTCCCGGCGGTCCGCGTCCTTCAGCGTCAGCTTGTCGTTTTGGCGGTTGTTCCGGCCCACCAGCACCCGGAGGCCCGAGGAGGTGCGGAACTCCCAGGGGGCGGCGGGGCGGGACCTGTCCTTCTTCCCCCTGCCCTGCTTCTTGAGGAAGCCCGCCTCCCGGAGCTCGGCCCGGATGTCCAGGTAGTCCGCTTCCGTCTCCGCCCGGGTGAGCTCCGCCAGGACGCTTTCCAGGTAGTGAAGGTCCCGCTCCGCCAGGTCCATCTGCTGGCGGAGGTACTTCTCCGCCGTCTTGGCCTTGGTATAGCGCTTGTAGTATTTGGCGGCGTTCTGCTGGGGGGTCAGCAGGGGGTCCAGGGGAATTGAGATCGGGGCGTTGTCCTCGTAAAAATTTTCGCACTCCAGCCGGGCCTGTCCCCGCTCCATCCGGTAGAGGTTGGCGGTGATCAGGTCCCCCTGGACGCGGAGGCGGTCCCGGTTCCGGGTTTCGGCGTACTCCTTTTCCTGGAGGGCCAGCTTCCGCCGGAGGCGGTCCCGGGCCGTCGCGGCCGCCCGGAGGAGGTCCGCCCCCCGCTGGCGGGCCCGCTCCTGGCGCTCCCGGGCCTCATAGAACGCGTCCAGCAGGGCGGAAAAGCTGGGATAGACCGCCTGCTCCGCCCCGCCGCCGTACTGGCCCACGGGGACGCAGGCGAACTCCAGGGGCCTGCCCTCCCGGAGGAGGCAGACGGGGGTAAAGCGGTTTTCCCGGACCCGCCGGGAAAAATCCTCCAGGACCCGCCAGAGGGGGCCGGGGCCGGGAAGCTGAAAGATGCGGGCGTCCACGTCCCCCGCCGCCTGGAAGGAGAGCTCCCGGGCCATGAGGGGGGAGAGGCCGAAGTAGGTATCCAGCAAAAAGCCGTCCAGGGTCTTCTCCGCCGGGGCGGCGGCGAAGCGGGCGGCGAAGCCCGCCTCCGTCTCCTCCAGGAAGGGGAGCCGTCCCGTGGAGGCCGGGGGCTGGTAGAAGAGGCCGGGCAGGACCTGGCGCGCGGCGGACATGTCCGCGTCCACCCGGCGGAGGCTGTCGATAATCCGCCCCTCCTCATCCAGGAGAATGAGGTTGGACCGCCGCCCCATGGCCTCCAGCACCAGGGTCCGCCTCCCCGCCCGGCCCAGCTCGTCGGAGGCGTCGAACTCGAGCTTTACCAGCCGCTCCAGGGGGGGCTGGACGAGGCCCGCCACCCGGGCCCCGGCGAGGTGCTTGCGGAGCAGCATGCAGAACATGGGGGGCTCCGCCGGGTTGTCCCGGGGGAGCTCCGTCAGCTGGAGGCGGGGGGCCCCGGCCCCGGCGTTCAGAAGGAGCCGCTTCCCCCGGAAGAGGAGGATCACCTGGTCCCGGGCGGGCTGCTGGACCTTGTCCACCCGGAGGCCCGTGAGCTGGGGCCGCAGCTCCTCCACAACGGCCTGTAAGCAGACTGCATCAATCGCCATGGGCGCTCTCCTCCTCCATCATAATGCAAAAGAGCTCGTTGATCCGCTCCGTCTCCCCCCGGAGGTAGAGCCAGCCGAGAAGGGCCTCCAGCGCCGTGGCCTCGCCGTACTGGGCCCGGCTGGCGTGGTGGGGGACGGTGTGGACCTGGGCGTTCCGCCCCCGGCGGAAGACGGCCCTCTCGTCCTCGGTCAAAAGGGGCTTGATCTTCTCCGCCTTCGCCGCCTGGGACTCGGCGCAGACCAGCCGGACGGCGGCGCGGTGCATCCCCCGGCCCGTGGCCCCGCCGTGGGCGCAGAGCCAGGCGCGGACCAGCAGCTCGAACACCGCGTCCCCCATGTGGGCCAGGCCGATGGAGCTGATTTCCAGGATGTGGTCCCGGCTCAGCTGGGGCTGAAAGTAGTTTTCCATCTCATACTCCTTTGTTCGCAAGCTCCGACGCCAGAGAGGCAAAGTCCTGAAGGGTCAGCTTCTCCCCCCGGACCGCGGGGGGCAGGCCGCACGCCTCGATCGCCGCTTGGACCGCCGCCCGGCCCTTCTCCGGCAGGGCGGCGGAGAGGCTGTTCACCAGGGTTTTCCGCCGCAGGAGGAAGGCCCCCCGAACGACCCGGAAGAAAAACGCCTCGTCCCCCGCCTCCACGGCGGGCCTCTCCCGCCGGACGCAGCGCAGGACGGCGGAGTCCACCTTGGGGGCCGGGAGGAACTTCGCCGCCGGCACGTCGAAGAGGACCTCCGTCTCGCAGAAATACTGGAGCCACAGGGTGAAGGCCCCGCCGCCGCCGGAGCCCTGGGGCGCGGCCAGCCTCTGGGCCACTTCTTTCTGGAGGAGGACGGTGATGCTCTCAAAGCAGGGGGTTTCCACCAGCTTGGTCAAAACCGGGGTGGTGATGTTGTAGGGGAGGTTGGCGCAGACCAGGGGCCGGAGGCCGGGGAACCGCTCCGCCGCCAGGGCCTGGAGGTCCAGCTTCAGCGCGTCCCCGGGGACGATCTCCACGTTGTCATAGGGGGCCATGGTCTCCGCCAGCACCGGGAGGAGCTTGCGGTCCAGCTCAATGGACGCCACCTTCCCGGCCCGCCGGGCCAGCTCCGCCGTCAGGCACCCGACGCCGGGGCCGATCTCTAAAACGCCGCAGGCTTTATCCGCCCGGGAGGCGGCGGCAATGTCCGCCGGGACGGCGGGGTCGATGAGGAAGTTCTGTCCCATGGACTTGGAGAAATGGAAGCCGTGCCGGGTCAAGAGGGCCCGGAGGGTCTCCCGGTCGCAGAGGTTCATGGCTTGTCCGCCTTTCCGGTGAAATGTCAGGGCCAAGTATATCAGAAAAAGGGCCGGATGGAAAGGGGGAAAATGGCCGGGCTTGCAATTTCCGGCCCGTCTGGTATACTGTCCTCATCGGAAAGGAGGGGTTCCCCATGACGCGCGTGGTTGACAGGGCCGCCTGGCCCCGGCGGGAGATTTTCGACTTCTTCTCCCCCATGTCCCAGCCTTTTTTCAGTGTGACCTTCAAGCAGGACGTGACGAAGCTGGTCCAATTCACAAGGGAAAACCGGCTGTCCTTTTACTACTCCCTGGTGTATCTCTCCACCCGGGCCGTCAACAGCGTGGAGGCCTTCCGCTACGCCCTCCGGGGGGAGGACCTGGTCCTCTTTGACCGGAGAATTCCCAGCTTCACGGACTTGAAGCCCGGGGCGGAAACCTTCCACATCGTCACCCTGCCCATGGAGGAGGACCTTCGGTCCTTCTGCGCCGCCGCCGGGGCGAAGAGCGCCGCCCAGACCGCCTTCTTGGACCAGGAGGACAGTCTGGATTTGATCTATTTCTCGTGCCTGCCCTGGGTGGAGCTGACGGCCCTGACCAACGAGCGGAACTTCGACCCCGACGACGCCGTGCCCCGGATCGCCTGGGGGAAGTACGCCGAGGAGCAGGGGCGGAAGGTTCTCCACATCTCCCTGGAATTGAACCACCGCTTTGTGGACGGCCTCCACGTGGGGCGGTTCCATGAGGCGCTGAACGAGGAGCTCCGGGGACTTTGACCCCACCGGAACCGGGCGTCCCCGGGAAAACGGGAGGGCCCCGCCTTGCGGCGGGGCCCTCAGACTGCCCAGAAGTGCTTAGAGCACTTCTCAAAAATACTGAGAAAAGTTCAGCGGTTCGGAAATTGCATGGCCGCGTTGTCGTCCTTGACGGGCGCCAGCCCGCCTGCGTCCTCCGCCTTGCCCTGCAATTCCCGCCCTCGCTTCCTTTTTTCTCATTATTTTAGAGAACTGCTCTAGAGGGTGACTTCAAACTCCCGAAACGCGGACCGGCGGCATCTTTTTCCGCCATGCCGCGTTGCTTCGGCTTGAAATCCGTCAGGATTCCCGCGCCAAAGCGCCTTGCCTGGCGAAAAAATCTGCCCCGGTCCGTCACTCCGGGAATTTGAAGACACCCTCTAGGCCCTGTTCCCATCAGCCCAAACGCACGTCTTTCCGGCAGATTTTGTGGTCTGCGGCGTTAAAAATGTTTGCCTTGCATCCGGCAAAATTTCCTCGGAAATCCCCACATTTGGTTTATGGGAACAGACCCTAGGTCCGCTCTGCCGGAAAGGAAAGGGGGCGGGAGGCATGCCTCCCGCCCCCAGCACAGCGGCGCTTACCCCCGGTCGAAGGCCACCACCACCCGGCGGTTGGGATCGGTGCCGGTGGAGTAGGTGGTCACGCCCTCGTAATCCTGCAGGGCGGTGTGGATCACATGGCGCTCGTAGGCGTTCATGGGTTCCAGGGTGACGCTGCGGCGGTAACGGACCACCTTTCCCGCCACCTTCCGGGCCAGGTGCTGGAGGCTCTGCTCCCGCTTGGCCCGATAATTCTCCGCGTCCAGGTGAATCCGGACCCGGGGACCGCCGCCCCGGTTGACGGCGTAGCTGGTGAGCTGCTGGACGGCGTCCAGAGTCTCCCCCCGGCGGCCGATCAGGGCGCCCAGGCCCTGGCCCTCCAGGATGACCTTATAGCGGCCCTTCTCCGGGAGGTACACCTTGATGCCCGCGGAGACGCCCATGTGCTCCAGCAGCCCGGAGAGGAAGGCCTTGATCGCCGCGGCCTTCTCGTCGTCCGCCTCCTCACCCGGGGAAACGGGCTGAATGGGCTCCTCCCGGCGGGGGGACTCGGCGGGCTGCTCCCTCTTTTCGGCGGCGGGCCGCTCCCGCTTCTCCTGGGGGGCGGGGCGCTCCCTCCGCTCGGGGCGCTCCCGCTTTTCCGGGGCGGGACGGCGGGGCTTGGCTTCCTCCCGCCGGGGCTCCTCCCCGGCGGGCTCGGAGGGAAGGGGCTCGGGGGAAACGGGGGGGCGCTCCTCCTCCTCGGGGCCGTAATACACGCGGATTTTCGCCGGGCAGGCGCCCAAGCCTAAAAAGCCGGACTTGGCCCGCTCCAGCACCTCCACGGACACGTCGTCCCGGTCCAGGTTCAGCTGGGCCAGGGCCTTGGAGATGGCCTCGTCCTCGTTCTTGCCCGTCACATCAATAAAATCTCTCATAACGGCTGTCCACCTTTACGTTTCGTCATAGCGGTCCGGCTTATAGGCCCGGCCCCGGGCATAGGGCCTGTCCCCCACCCGGCCGGCCTCCGTGGTGGCGGTGCCGGCTTTGGCGGCTTTGGCGGCCTTGGCCTCCTGGGCGGCCTTCTGCTTTTCCTTCAGGGTCTGCTTCCGGGCGGCCTGCTGGCGCTGCTGCTCCTGAAGGACCTTGGCCTCCTCCATCTTTTTCTTCCGCTCGGCCTGGCGGGCCTCATAGCGGGCGTTCTCCTCCTCCTCCAGCTTCTTGTTGAAGAATTTCCCCATCAAAAACTCCTGCACGGCGGAGATGGCGCTCTGGGCAATCCAGTACAGGCCCAGGGCCGCGGGCATGGTGAAGGCGATATACACGGAGAACAGGGGCATGAACATCATCATGCGGTTGGCGCTGGCGGCGGAGGGGTCCGTCTGGGGCTGATGCTTCATGGTGATCTTGGTGAGGAGCCACTGGCTCCCTCCCGCCAGAATGGGAATCAGGATCAGCCCGATCACGGCCCAGCGGAGGGCGAAGGCCGTCACGGCGCTCCAGGGGGTGGCGGCCATGTCCAGGCCGATGAAGCTGAAATTCATGTTGATCCAGCCGTCCACCTGGCCGCCCACCTCCGGCAGCTGGGAGGCCACGGTCTTCACCAGGTTGATCTGCCCATAGGGCAGGAGCTGGGTGATCCCGTCCCGGACCACGGGGGCGCCGTCCTTCATCTGCACGATGCCGGAGACGTCCAGCCCCGCGTTGGTCACGGCGTCCACCATCTGCTGCACCACGTCCTGGCCCAGCATCATGAAGTGGGTGATGGGCTGGCGGATGATGGAGTACAGGGCCAGCAGGATGGGCAGGGGCAGAAAGCTCCACAGGCACCCGGACATGGGGCTGACGCCCTCCTCGGCGTAAAGCTTCTGCATTTCCTCGGCCTGCTTGGTCTGGTTATTGGCGTATTTTTTCTGAATTTCCTGGAGCCGGCCGGACATGCGGCTCATGCGCATCATGCTCTTTTTCGACTTCATCTGGAAGGGGAGCATGATCAGCTTCAGCACCAGGGTGAAGAGAATGATGGCCACGCCGTAGGAGTTGGTCAGGTTGTAAAACAGCCGGACCAGCCAGGCGAAGGGGATACAGATAAAGTATCCGATGGTTGAAAACATAATTTGTTCCTCTCGTTTTGTTCAGCGGGGGAGTGAAAGTTCTCCCGTCAGGGCGGGAGATCCCCCGGCTTTTCTCCCTCGTCCCCCCGGGGGGGAGGGGAAACGCCCAAGGGGGGGCGCAGGTCCCCTCTTGAAAAGCGGCGGAAGGAATGGGACGGGCGGAAGCCCCGCCGCCAGGCGGCGGGCCCGGGACCGGGGAAAAACGCCTCCGGGACCGGGTCGTATCCGCCCCTGTGAAAGGGGTTGCATCGGAGAATCCGCTTGAACGTGAGCCAGCTGCCCCGCACCGCCCCGTGCCGCTCCAAAGCCTCCACGGCGTATTGGGAGCAGGTGGGGATGTAGTTGCAGCACCGGGGGCGGCAGGGGGAGATGTTCCGCTGGTAAAAGCGCACCAGGGCGATCAGCGCGCGCTTCACGGCTTGTCCTCCAGAAGGCCCAGCTTCCGGCACAGGCGGAGGAAGGTGTCGTTAAGCTCCTTCCAGGAGGCGGTCAGCGTCCTTCCCCGGGCCACCAGGACGATGTCCCAGCCCTGGCGGAGGCGGGGGCTGTTCAGCCGGTACACCTCCCGCAGGCGGCGGCGGGCCCGGTTCCGCTTCACGGCGCAGCCCAGCTTGACGGAGACGGTGATCCCCAGGCGGCTGCGGCCCAGGCGGTTTTTCCGGCAGTAGAGCACCATGCCCCCGCCCACCGCGGACGCGCCCTTCTGGTAGAGGCGGCGGAACTCGTGATTCTGTTTCAGCGTCACCGCCGCTTTCATAGGCGCCCCCTCCCGCGAATAGAACCAGTACAAGGGACGGAGGAATTCTGAAAATTCCAGCCGCCCCTGTCAGGACCCGTGTTCAAGTGTCTCCCGCTGCTCAATAGGAGAGGCGAGCGCGGCCTTTGGCGCGGCGGCGGGCCAGAACCTTGCGGCCGTTGGCGGTGGCCATGCGCTTGCGGAAGCCGTGGACCTTCTGTCCGTGCAGCTTCTTGGGCTGGTAGGTACGTTTCGTTGCCATAGTGAGACACCTCCTGTCGATATTCCGTCCGCCCGGGCCGAAGGGGCCGGGGCGGCGCTTTCCCAACACCGCCCCGGCGCTTGGCGGGGGGCGGCGCGGCAGACATGTTTCCGGCGTCGATACGACGCATGGAACAGTATAGCATACTCATTGAAAAGGTGTCAACAAAAAGTTGGTTTTCTTTTGAAAAGCTGGGAAAGGACAAGGGGGGCGGCGCCTCCGGCCCCCGGGGGGAGGGACTCCGGCGCCGGAAGGCGCCCTCTAAGAAATTCCAACAATTTCGGGGCCGGCCGGCCCCGGCCTTTTTGGCGAGACGCCAAAAATGCGGATTGTCCCCGCAAACTTGTTTAATAAAAATTGGCACGGGTGCGGAAGCGTGCTATACTAGCTCCAACTATTTCATGGAAACGGAGTGGACGCATGAAACGCACGGCAGTCGTAGAGATCCCGGAGGACCAACTGGACCGCACCGCCACCAGCTTTATCAAGGCGGCCAGCGGCTTTTCCTGCTATCTCTCCATTACGCGGGACGGGCACAGCATCAACGCAAAGAGCCTTTTGGGCTTCCTCTCCCTGATGCAAAACGGCGGCGCGGTGGAGCTCACCGCGGAGGGCGTGGACGCCGAGGAGGCGCTGGAGACTCTGACGGGCATTTTAGAAGGATAAAGGGACGACGGGGGACCGCTTCAGGGCGGCCCCCCGCCTGTTTTCAGGTCCCGGCCGCCGGGGGCGGATAAAGCAGATGCGCGGGGAACCCGGGGGGTTCCCCGCGCTGTTTTGGAGGGGGGCTCTTACGCCGCCCGCTCCAGGACGCGGCAGAGCATGGACGCGGCCTCGCCCCGGGTGGCGGTCCGGGCTCCGGCATAGGTCCCCTCCGCCATGCCCAGCGCCTGGGCCACGGCGGCGTAGCCCAGCTCCTCCTCCGGGATGGAAGCTTTGTCGGTGTAATCGCAGCGGAAGATGCCGCCGAGCCTCGCGGCGGGGCCGTATCCGGCGGCGTTCAGCAGCATGCGCGCCACGTCGGCCCGGCTGAGGACCGCCTCGTCATCCCGCTCCGAGGAGCGGAGAAGCCCCATACGGTAGGCGTCGTAATAGGCGCTCTCCCGGCCGTCGTCCTCTTTTTTCACGGCCTCCGGGTCCAGGGGCGCGCCCCGGAGGCTGAAGACCAGGGCCACCAGCTCCCACTGGGTGATGCTCTTGCTGGGGCGGAACTTCCCCCCGGCGTAGCCCGCGCCGTACTGGGCCAGCTTCTCAATGTCCGCCTTGGCGGAGCTTCCGGCAAGATCCGTGTAGGTCAGCGGCTCCCGGGCGCTGCCCTGGGCCTCCTGGACGGGCGTTCCCGTCCTGGCGTCCACGCCTGCAAAGCGCTCTTCCCGTTCCAGGGCGTAGGTCAGGCGGAGGCCATAGTAATACTCCATGTCCTGCTCTATGAGCTTGGCCTGGGCCGGGTCGGACTTGCTGAGCTTCTGGGGCACGTTCCGGTAGGCCAGCACGGCTTCATAGGTCCCCGCCCAGGCGGACAGGGCCGTCTCCATGGAGACCAGACCGTTTGCGCCGTCAAAGGTCATCTCCTCGTTCCAGGAGGAGGAGAGGGCGTAGACGGACCCGTCGGCGGCGTCGATGCTGAGAAACACGGCGTTATTCGGGAAGGGCAGGCCGTTGACCTTTTGAGCGAAGGTGAACTGCCAGTCCGGCCCGCCGGTTTCCCGGAGGGGACGGACGCCGTCGTCCCGCTGATAGAGGGTCAGGTCCCAATCCGGGCAGTAGGCTTTCAGGAAGGCCTCCGCCTTTTTCAGGGCGTCTTCCTCCGTGAGTTTTTTCTCCCGGCCGTAGGGGGCGGAGGACCAGACGCTCTCCACGTCTCCGGTCTTGGCGTCCACGACGATGTTCCGGTTCAGGCGCTCGCCGTTGTCCGTCCGGGCGTAGCGCAGGGTGCAGGTAACCTTGCCCTCCTGGCCGTCCTTGACGGGGAGGCTTTCATAGGAGGCCCCCGTCAGGGCGTAGCCCCGGAGGCCGTAAGCGCTCTCAGCCCGAACGGCCTTGTCCAGGGCCTCCTGGGAGAGTACCCCCTCCATCTGCCGGACGCCCTCCTGCTCCGCGCGGGTCAGGCCCGCCTCGTCGGCGGCCATCTCCGCCTTGGCCGTGGGGGCGGCGTTGCCGCCGCCGGCAGTCAGGGCGATCCGGCGGTCCATCTTCGCCTCCAGCTCCGTCAGGTCGATCAGCTCCCCGGTTTTGGCGTCGGTGAGGAAGGTGTGGGCCCCCTTCTCCGGCACATAGCGGAGGACGGCCCGGGTATCGCCGGGCTTATCCAGCACGTATTCCAGCTGGAGCTTTAAGGTTCCCGCCAGGTCCTCCCGGGCCTTGGCGGCATCTGCGGGCGCGTCGGGGGAGGGCACGCCGCCCACAACGGCCCCCTCGGGCACGTCCCGGTCAAAGTGCTCCACCACGCCGCCGACCACCCGGATGGAGTAGTGGAGGGGAGAGGGCAGGCCGTTCAGCACGAGGGTCCCGGACCAGCTGCTGCCGGAGGACGCGCCCAGGGAGGACCCTTCGTCCCGGTCCTTCAGCTCCGCGGCCTCCCCTGTCCGGAGGACCCGGGCGAGGAAGTCTTCGGCAAGCTCCCGGTCCGCGTTCCCGCCGCTCTCCGGGAAGGCGGGGAAGGCCGCCCGGTAATCGCCGGGGCTGGGGTCGTACTCCCAGCGGTAGAGGCTGACGATGGTCCCGTCCTCCAGGGCGCTGACGGAGAGGGAGCGCCGTTCCCCCTCCCAGCTCAGCTCCCACATGGGGACCAGGTTCTCGGAAAGGCCGCCCCGGAAGGTCTCATAGCCCTCCGTGTCCAGGTCCAGGGCCTCCTTCACCAGAGAGGTAACGTTTGCCAGGCGGGCGTCTTGGGTCTCCTCCTCCGCGGCGGCGGGCAGGGTCAGGGCCGCAAGCAATGCGGCGGCCAGGGTCAGGGAAAGCAGTCGTTTCATAAGTCTCCCTCCAAATCTTGTGATATCCTGTTAGACGGCGCCGCCGGGAGAAAGGTTCCCGGCGGCGGAAGATTATTTCAGCTCGTCCAGCGTCAGGGAAAAGCTCTCCAGAAACGTCTCCAGGAAGTACTCCACCTCCGGCAGGCCGAAGGACTCCAGGGCCTTCCGGGTCTGGGCGGCGGCCTCCCGGAACTCCGGGTTTCCGGCCTTCAGCTCCTCCACGCACTTGATGTAGGCGGAGAGCTTGTCCGCCGCCTTCACCAGGCGCTCCACCTCCGGGTCCACGTCGGTGAGCACCGGGGCATAGGCCCCCCGGAGCTCCTGGGGCAGCATGTCTAAGAGCTTCCGCTCCGCCACCGCCTCCACCGCCTTATAGGCGCTTTGGATGGCGGGATTGTCGTATTTGATGGGGGTGGGCATGTCCCCGGTTAAAATCTCGCTGGCGTCGTGGTACAGCGCCGCCGCCGCCACGGCCCCGGCGTCCACATGGCCGCCGAACTTCTCGTTGCGGATCACCGCCAGGGCGTGGGCCAGGACGGCGGCCTGGTGGCTGTGCTCCTGGACGTTTTCCGGCGCGGTGTTCCGCATCAGCGCCCAGCGCCGGATGAAGCGCATCCGGGAGATGTAGGCGAAAAAGTGGCTCCGCATGTCCTCACTCCTCCCCTTCCCCGAAGAGGAATTCCCCGTCGGTCCGGGTAATCTTCACCGGGAGAACCCGGTTGTGCAGGCCCTCTCCCTTCATCAGCACCTCCGCGTAGTTGGGGGCGCGGCCCAAAAACAGGCCGTCCTCCCCGGCGGGCTGCTCGAAAAGCACCTCGCAGACCGTTCCCACGCAGCCCTCTAAATACGTGCGGCGCATGGCGGCGGCGGCTTCCGCCGCCCGGAGGGCCCGCTCCGCCCGGAGGGCCTTGGGCACCTGCTCCATCTCCGCCGCCGGGGTGCCGGGGCGCTCCGAGTAGGGGAAGATGTGCATCCGGGCGAAGCCGCATTCCTGAATGAAGTCCAGGGTCTCTTGGAACTCCTCCTCCGTCTCCCCGGGGAAGCCGGTGATGAGGTCCGTGGTGACGGCGGGGTGATGGAAGGTCCCTCTCAAAAGCTCCACGGACTGGAGGTACCGGGCGGTATCGTACTTCCGGCGCATCCGCTTCAAGGTGGCGTCGCAGCCGCTCTGAAGGGACAGGTGGAACTGGGGGCACAGGTCCGGCAGCACCGCCGCCCGCCGGCAGAACTCCTCCGTGACGGTCCGGGGCTCCAGGCTCCCCAGGCGGAGGCGCACCCCCGGCACGGCGGCGCTGACGGCCTCCAGCAGGTCGATGAGGGTCTGCCCCTGGTGGAGGTCCCGGCCCCAGGAGGAGATCTCGATGCCCGTCAGCACGATCTCCCGGTAGCCCCGGTTCTTCAGCTCCAGGGCCTGGACCGCCGCCTCCCCCAGGGAGAGGGAGCGCACCGGCCCCCGGGCGTAGGGGATGATGCAGTAGGAACAGAAGTTGGCGCAGCCGTCCTCCACCTTCAAAAGGGCCCGGGTCCGGCCCTCCGGCCCCCCGGCGGGGAGCCATTCAAAGTGCCGCCGCTCAAAGGGGGGGTCCACGGCCTCCAGGGGGGCGCTCCGCCCGCCGGAGGCGGCCCGCTCCCGGACGGCCCGCTCCAGAAGGCCCAGGAAGCCCATGCGGTCCCCGGTGCCCGCCAGCACGTCGGCCCCCAGGGCCCGGGCCTCGGCGGCGTGGGTCTGGGACCAGCAGCCGCAGACGGCCACCACGGCCTCCGGGTGCTCCCGGCGGGCCCGGTGGACGGCCTGGCGGCATTTCTGGTCGCTGGCGGCGGTGACGGAACAGGTGTTGACGACGTAGGCGTCTGCCTCCCGGCTGAAGGAAACGGTCTCGTGCCCCCGGGCCCGGAGCTCCTGCTCCATGGCCTGAGTCTCGTACTGGTTCACCTTGCAGCCGAGGGTGTAGATGGCGACTTTCATAGATGCTCAGATTCTCCTTGCGCTTTGTAAGATAGTTCGATATAATGGCTTGGCATGCCCTATTATACTGGAATCCCCCCGTTTGGGCAAGCCCTCTGGAAAGGAGTTTTTTGCCAAATGATTTACCTGGACCACGCCGCCACCACCCCCGTCCCCCGGGCCGTGGCGGACGCCATGCTGGAAGTCCTGACGGAGCAGTACGGAAACCCCAGCTCTCAGTATCCCCTCGGCGCCGGGATGAAGCGCCGGGTGGAGGGCTGGCGCGAGGCCGTGGCCGCCCTGATGGACTGCCCGGCGGAGCGGCTGTTCTTCACCTCCTGCGGCACCGAGGGGGACAACTGGGCCCTCCGGGCCGCCGCCTGGCAGAACCGCCACGTTGGGAAACACATCGTCACCACGGCGGTGGAGCACAGCGCCGTGCTGGAGTGCTGCAAATGGCTGGAGCGGGACGGGTACGAGGTCACCTATCTCGCCCCGGACCGGGACGGCGCGATTTCGGCGGAGCAGGTGCTGGCGGCCGTCCGGCCCGACACCGCCGCAGTCTCCTGCATGCTGGTGAACAACGAGCTGGGGACCGTCTACCCCGTGGCGGACGTCGCCCGGGGCCTCCCCGCCCGGAATCCCAGGACCCTCCTCCACACCGACGCCGTGCAGGGCCTGGGGGGGATGCTCTCCGCCCGGGCCCTGGGGGCGGACTTCGTCACGGTCTCCGCCCACAAGATCGGCGGGCCCAAGGGCGTCGGCGCGCTGTACATCGGCCCCCGGGTGAAGAACCCCCGGCCCCTGCTCCCCGGCGGGGGGCAGGAGAGGGGCCTCCGCTCCGGCACCGAGGCCACGGCCCAGCTGGCGGGCTTCGCCCGGGCGGCGGAGCTCCGCCTGGAGCGCCGGGACCGGGACCGGGAACACCTGGCGGCCCTTCACGCCTATGCCCGGGAGACGCTGCTGGCCATCCCGGACCTGGTCCCCGTGGGGGCGGGGGCGGCCCCCCATATTCTGGCCGTGTCGCTCCCGGGCTGGCCCGCCGGGAACATCGTCAACGACCTGGGGGCCCAGGGGATCTGCATTTCCGCCGGCTCCGCCTGCCACCAGGGGAAGCCCAGCCACGTGGTGGCCGCCCTGAAGCTCCCCAAGCGGACCGCCGCCGGGGTCATCCGCCTCAGCTTCGGCCCGGACACCACCGAGGCGGAGATCGGCGCCTGCGCCCAGGCCCTCCGGCGGCACCGGGACGCCCGGATGCCCATGCTGTAATGTATAGTCAACGCAGTTGAAAAGAAGCATACACTTCTTTTCAACCGGCGGGCCATAGGCCCGCCGGGGCGCAAAGCGCCTGTGCGTTTCCTATGAAGGCAAGCACCGTGAGCCGCTCACGCGGCTTACGGCGCTGTAAAACAGCGCCGTATGGAAACGAATCCGTTGGACTCTTTTCAACTGTGCTGACTATAACTTCGTCCAATTTGAAAAAGGTGCGCTATGTTCAATTTTCTTCGCCGTGAGCCCGGCTTCTATAAACGGCTCTTCAAGCTCTCCCTGCCCATGATCCTCCAGAACCTCATCACCTTTTCCCTGGGGCTCATCGACACCTTCATGGTCTCCCGCCTGGGGAACGCGGAGATGGCGGCGGTCACCACCGCCAACGTCCCCGTCTTCCTGCTGACCAGCATTGTCTTCGGCTTCCAGAGCGGCCTGGGCATCCTGGTGAGCCAGTACTGGGGCAAGGGGGACGAGAGAAGCGTCAGCCGGGCCCTGGGGGTGGCCTCCCTTCTGGGGACCGCCGTCACGCTGCCCCTGGCCCTCCTCTTCTGCGCCGTCCCGGTGCCGGTGATGGACCTCCTCTCCAACAGCCATGACCTCAGCCTTCTGGGGGGCCCCTATCTCCAGGTGATCGGCTTCGCCTACGTCTTCAACATGCTCTCCTCCATCTATGTCAGCGCCCGGCGGAGCGTGGAGGACCCGGGCTTCGGCATGAAGCTCTTCGGTTTTTCCACCATTCTGAACACGGGGCTGAACTACCTCCTGATCTTCGGCAACTTCGGCTTCCCCGCCCTGGGGGTGGCCGGGGCCGCCATCGCCACGCTGCTGGCCCGGGTCGGCGAGTTCGCCATCTGCGTGTTCTGCGCCCTGCGGAGCAGGCTGATTCCGCTGTACCTGGGGCTGTTCTTCCGCCCCGGGGCGGACATGCTGCGCCGCTTTGTGAAGTACGCCTCCCCGGTGGTGCTGAACGAAACGGTCTGGGGCCTGGGAAACTCCCTGCTGACGGTGATCCTGGGCTATACGGACGACTCCGTGGAGATGCTGGCGGCCAACGCCGTCATGGGGAACCTGAACCGCCTCTTCCTGGTGGTCTGCTTCGGCCTGGGGGCCGCCACGGCGGTCATCGTGGGCAAGGCCATCGGCGAGGGCCAGGGCCGGGAGAAGATCATGGATCTGAGCCGGGCCCTCCTGTGGTTCGCCGTCCTGGTGGGGACGGTTCTGGCGGTGTTCTCCCTGGCCCTGGTGCCCCTGGTCTTCATTCCGGTGATCTTCCCCCTGTTCAAGCTCTTCGGCCTCTCCGCCGAGATCGCCACGGCCCTGGCGGTGATGGGCTTCGCCACCATCCCCCTCCACGCCTGCGCCATCTCCGCCATCACCGGGGTCCTCCGGGCCGGGGGGGACGTGGTCTGGTCCACGGCCCTGGACGTGCTGCCCCAGTGGGTGGTCTGCCTCCCCGTCACGGCCCTGGCGGCCCTGGTGCTCAAGCTGGGCGTCTGGCCCATCGCCTTCGCCATCCAGCTGGAGAGCGTGGTGAAGTTCCCCCTCTGCCTCTGGCGGGTCCAGGGGGGAAGGTGGATCAACGACGTGACGGGAGGAGCCGGGAAATGAGCCTCTTCCGCTGCCCCCTCTGCGCCGCCCCCCTGGAGCGGGGGGCGGGAGCCTACCGCTGCCCCGGGGGCCACAGCTTCGACGTGGCCCGGGAGGGCTACGTCCACCTCCTGCCCCCCAACCAAAAGCACTCCGCCCTCCCCGGCGACGGCCGGGACATGGTGCTGGCCCGGCGGGATTTCCTGTCCAAGGGGTATTATGAGCCGCTTTTGAAAACTATCTGTTTTCAGTTTTTGACCCTTCCCGGCGAAGCGCCCGCCCTGCTGGATGCGGGCTGCGGCGAGGGGTATTACACCGCCGGGATTTTCCAGGCCCTCCGCTCCGCCGGGAAGCGGCCCCGGATCGCGGGGACGGACATCTCAAAATTCGCCCTGCGCACGGCGGCGAGGCGGGAGCGGGCGGCGGAATTCGCCGTGGCCTCCTCCTACCGCCTGCCCCTGGGGGACGGCGGCGTGGACGGGGTGCTGAACTGCTTTTCCCCCCTGGCCCTGGAGGAGTTTCGGCGGGTTTTGAAGCCCGGGGGGACGTTCCTCTACGTGGTGCCCGGGCCGGACCACCTCTGGGAGATGAAGGAAATCCTCTATGAGCGGCCCTACCCCAACGAGGAGAAGGAGACCCCCTATGAGGGCTTTGCCTACCGGGCCATCCTCCCGGTGGAGGGGGCCCTCCGGCTGGAGAGCCGGGCGGATATCCAAAACCTCTTCCGCATGACGCCCTATTTCTGGAAGACTCCCCGGGCCGGGGCGGAGCGCCTGGCGGCCCTGGAGAGGCTGGAAGTCCGGACGTCCTTCCGGGTCCACGTGTTTGAAAAGCTGTGCGCTTTGAAAGGAGCAGATTTATGAAACCCAATCCCACCCGTTCCGCCCTGATCCTCATCGACATGGAAAACGGCTTTGTGGACCGCCGGGGCGGCCACTGCATCAAGGGGGCCCAGGCCACCGTCCCCGCCTGCGCCCGCGCGCTGGACCTGGCCCGGTCCAAGGGCATTCCCGTCTTCTTCGTCAAGCGCATCTACCGGGCCGACGGCAGCGACGTGGAGCTCACCCGCTACGCCGCCTGGAAGGCCGGGGGCCACGCCTGCCTCCCCGCCTCCACCGGGCCCAACAGCGCCCAGGCGCCGGAGGCCCTCCGCCCCCAGCCCGGGGACTACGCCATCATCAAGCCCCGGTGGAGCGCCTTTTTCCAGACGGAGCTGGACCTGATCCTCCGCCGGCTGGACGTCCGGACCGTCATCCTGGCGGGGACCACCACCCCCAACTGCGTCCGCACCACCTGCTATGACGCCATCGCCCTGGAGTACAACGCCGTGGTTCTGACGGACTGCTGCTCCTCCCAGACGGAGGAGATCCAGCGGGTGAACCTGGAGGACATGGAGCGGGCCGGGGCCGTGCTGATGGACAGCGCCGCCTTCGCCGCCTACGGCCCCGAGACGGTGCCGGACCTCTCCGCCGCCATCCGGGAGGAAATGCTGCTCTCCGACGCCTTCCCCGAGCCCTTCGAGCCGGAGGGGGACGCCCTGGGCTGGACCGACCGCTGGTGAGGGCGCGTGCAATTGTGAACGTTTGCGTAAATTATCGCGCCCCTTCCGTCAAAGCGTAAAAAAAGCCAAAGCCGCTTTGGCAAAATCGGAAAATTTTCAAAAGCGCCCGGAAAAACCGTTGATTTTTTACCGGAGAAATGCTAATTTTATCATAGCGAAAACGATTGCGGGGGCAGTGGGTCCTCCGCCGGTTTTCCTCTGATGCGGGGGCCCCCCGGAGCTCCCGGACGACAAATATTCAAGGAGGTCGTTTCCCATGTTTGATCCCAAGACCGTTTCCCTGGGCATTGCCCCCATTGGCTGGTGCAACGACGATATGCCGGAGCTGGGCGGAGAGAACACCTTCCAGCAGATCGTCAGCGAGATGGCGCTGGCCGGCTTCACCGGCTGCGAAATCGGCAACAAGTATCCTTCGGACCCCGCCGAGCTGAAGAAGGCCCTGGACCTCCGGGGCATGCGGATTGCCAGCCGGTGGTACTCCTCCTTTATCCTGACCCGCCCCTTCGAGGAGGAGGAGAAGGACTTCAAGGCGAACCTGGACTTCCTGGCCGCCGTGGGCGCCAACCGGATCAACGTCAGCGAGCAGAGCTATTCCATCCAGGGCCAGATGGACACCCCCGTCCTGACGGGGGGACACAAGCACGTGATGGACGACGCCGAGTGGGCCCGCTTCTGCGAAGGCCTGAACAAGCTGGGCAAGATCGCCGCCGACCGGGGCTTCAAGCTCTGCTTCCACCACCACATGGGCACCGTGGTCCAGACCAGCGAGGAGACGGACCGGATGATGGCCAACACCGACCCCCGCTATGTGTTCCTCTGCTATGATACCGGCCACTTCACCTTCGCAGGCGAAGACCCCCTGACCATGCTGAAGAAATACGTGGACCGGGTGGGCCATGTGCATCTGAAGGATATGCGCCTGCCCGTCGTTGAGGAGGCCCGGAAGAACAACTGGAGCTTCCTCCAGTCCGTCCGGAACGGCGCGTTCACCGTCCCCGGCGACGGCGACGTGGACTTCGACCCCGTGTTCAAGGTGCTCTCGGACGCCGGCTATCAGGGCTGGCTGCTGGTGGAGGCCGAGCAGGATCCCGCCAAGGCGAATCCCCTGGAGTACGCCATGAAGGGGCGGAAGTACATCAAGGAGCACACCGGCCTGTAAGGCCTGGCCTGTACTCGCCCTTCGGGCGGGAGGATTGGCAACCAGCGATGGCTGGTGCAATGCACCCCCCATTCTCTCTTTTGCGAAAAGAGAGAATGCGCCGTGCGCGGTGGAAGAGAGAAAACGGGGGCGCGGCACGGCTGGACGGTTGAGACGCAAGTCCCTGCCCGCGGCGTAGTGCGGGCGGGAGTTTTGGAGGTCGATGCAAGGCCTGTCCTCCCGGCCTCGCTGCCGCTAACCTGGCAGATACTATAGAACCGCGCCTACCGGCTTCTCTTTCGGTGCGTGCCTTGGCGGCGACGCTTTGCTGGCCGCCATCTTCTGAAAGCTCTCCCTTCGTGCCAGGTTAGCGGCAGCGAGGAGAGGCGGACAGTCCATACTTCAACCACTAAAACCCCCGCCCGCACTACGCCGCGGGCAGAAGACATGCGTAAAAAACGGAGGCACGTCCTGCGCGTCCCCCGTCCCCCGCGTAATACTTCTTTTTCTCTTTTGGACCGTGCACGGCCCGTTTTCTCGTTTTCTTCTGGAAGAAAAAGAGAAAATGGGGGGTGCAAAGAACCGGCCATCTTCATGGCTGAATCCCAAGGAGATGATTCCAATGACCTATTTCAACAAAAACGCCGAGCTCAAGCAGGGCTATAACCCCTATATCGACGCCGCGGCGGACGATATGGGCACCCAGATGGACGTGGGACTCCTCGTCATGGAGCCCGGCGACGTCTTCACCTTCGAGGAGGCGGAGAAGGAGATTGCCGTTCTCCTCTTCGCCGGAGAGGTGACCTACCAGTGGGCCGGGAAGACCGTGGAGGCCCGGCGCCCCGACTGCTTCCACCACGAGGCCTACTGCCTCCTGGCGGGCCGGGGGGAGAAGATCGTCCTCACCGCCAAGGCCCACAGCGAGCTGTACATCCAGAAGACCCGGAACGAAAAGCCCTTCGAGGCGGTCATGTACACTCCCGACACCGTCCAGACCCAGCACGCCGGGTGCAACGGCGAGCTCCTGGGCTGCATGGAGCGGGAGATCAAGACCTTCTTCGACCACGACAACGCCCCCTTCTCCAACATGGTCCTGGGCGAGGTGCTGAACCACCCCGGCAAGTGGTCCTCCTATCCCCCCCATCACCATCCCCAGCCGGAGGTCTACTTCTACCGCTTCGACTATCCCCACGGCTTCGGCGCGGGCTTTGCCAACGGGGAGATCTACCAGACGGGGCACAACGGCCTGGCCGTCATCACCAGCGGCTTCCACTCCCAGACCGCCGCGCCGGGCTACGCCATGTGCTACGCCTGGGGCATCCGGCATCTGGAGGGGGACCCCTGGCTCAAGACCCGCATTGACGACGAGGAGCACGCCTGGCTCTGGAAACCCGACGCCAACGACCACATTTACCAGGGATGACCCCCGGGCTCCGGGGCGGAGCGGGGTTCCCGCCCGGCCGCCGGAGGAGCCCGACTCCCGTGGGTTTGATTTCATGAAGGAGGAACGATTCCAATGGACACCATTCGTTTAACCATGGCCCAGGCGCTGGTCCGGTTCCTGGAAAATCAGTACATCGACGTGGACGGCGAGGTCGCCCGCTTCGTCCGGGGCGTGTTTATCATCCCCGGCCACGGCAACGTGGTGGGCCTCGGCCAGGCCCTGACCCAGGAGGCCAGGGAGCTGGAGATTTACCAGGGCAAGAACGAGCAGGGCATGGCCCAGGCCGCCGTGGCCTTCGCCAAGCAGATGAAGCGCAAGCAGATCTTCGCCGTCACCTCCTCCGTGGGCCCCGGCGCGGCCAACATGGTCACCGCCTGCGGCACCGCCACGGCCAACAACATCCCCCTGCTGGTGCTGCCCGGCGACACCTATGCCTGCCGCCAGCCGGACCCCGTTTTGCAGCAGGTGGAGCAGATCAACAGCCTGGCCACCACCACCAACGACGCCTTTAAGGCCGTGTGCCGCTATTGGGACCGCATCGTCCGTCCCGAACAGCTGATGAGCGCCGCCATCTCCGCCTTCCGCACCCTCACCGACCCCGCCAACACCGGCGCGGTGTGCCTGGCCATGCCCCAGGACGTGGAGGGCGAGGCCTATGACTACCCCGTGAGCTTCTTCCGCAAGCGCGTCTGGCGGCTGGAGCGCCGCCCCGCCACCGAGGCCGCCCTGAAGGAGGCCGCCGAGGCCGTCAAGGCCGCCAAGCGCCCCCTGCTCATCTGCGGCGGCGGCGTCCGGTACTCCGAGGCCCACGAGGAGTTCCTGCACTTCGCCGAGACGCTGGGCATCCCCTTTGCCGAGACGCAGGCGGGCAAGAGCGCCGTGGACTGGACCCACCCCCTGAACCTGGGCGGTGTGGGCGTGACGGGCTGCTCCGCGGCCAACGAGATCGCCAAGGAGGCGGACCTGGTCATCGGCGTGGGCACCCGCTACACCGACTTTACCACCTCCTCCAAGTGGCTCTTTCAGGACGAATGCAAATTTGTCAACATCAAC
The DNA here is from genome assembly GCA_947577075.1 of uncultured Oscillibacter sp. GTDB lineage: Bacteria > Bacillota > Clostridia > Oscillospirales > Oscillospiraceae > Oscillibacter. Next base: position 43,371 of record CANPTW010000015.1, read on the forward strand.
GTCTCCGAATTCCAGAGCCTCAAGATGGAGGCCGTCCCCGTGGTGGCCGACGCCAAGGACGCCCTCCCCCGCCTGGAAAAGCTGCTGGCGGACCGGGCCTATGACAAGGAGTATGTCCACGAGGCCGGCCTTGCCAAGGCCAAGTGGCTCAAGGAGCTGGAGCGCCTGGACGGCATGACCTTCCAGGACAGCCCCGACTGGGCCCCCATCATCAACGACGCCAACGCGGACTCCGCCAAGCGCTTTGCCCGGGATGTGAAGGCCCAGCTCTGCCAGACCGCGGCCCTGGGCGCCATCAACCACTGGATGAGCGAGGGCGACGTGGCCATCGGCGCGGCGGGCTCCCTCCCCGGCGACATGCAGCGCATGTGGCGGCCCACGGGCAAGGACACCTATAACATGGAGTACGGCTATTCCACCATGGGCTATGAGGTGGCCGGGGCCCTGGGCGTCAAGCTGGCCATCGGGCCGGACCGCGAGGTCTACGCCTTCTGCGGCGACGGCAGCTTCCACATGCTCCACGGCGAGCTGGTGACGGCTATGCAGGAGCACAAGAAAATCAATATCTGCCTCTTTGACAACGCCAGCTTCGGCTGCATCAACAACCTCCAGGTGGGCCACGGAAACAAGACCCTCTGCACGGAGCTCCGCTTCCGGAATGAGGAGGGCCTCTTCGGCGACTTCATGGACATCGACTATGCCAAGGTGGCGGAGGGCTACGGCTGCAAGGGCTACACCGTCCGGACCATGGAGGAGCTGAAAGCCGCATTCGAGGACGCCAAGGCCATCAAGGACCGTCCCGTCCTCTTCGACATCAAGGTCCTGCCCAAGACCATGACCGACGGCTACGGCTCCTGGTGGCGGGTGGGCGACACCGAGGTTTCCGAGCGGCCCGAGAACATCGCCGCCTATCAGGACCACCTGGCCCACGAGAAGACCGCCCGGAAATACTAAAAACGGGGGACGCCCTCCCCCCTTGGACGCTCCGGCGGGTCCCGGAACCCCCGCTCCCCCGCGCCTGCGGGCGCCGCGCCCCATAGCGCGGGCGGCGGCGCGCCGGACGGGGAGGGCCCGCCCGGCACAGACAAAAAGCTGCTGGTTGACTATTAAATAAAGGAAGGTTGATTATTATGGATAACGTTCTGAAAATCGGCATCATCGGCTGCGGCGCCATCGGAAAAGACCACTGCCGCCGTATCATTGAGACTGTCCCCGGCGCCACGGTCGTGGCCGTCTCGGACTACGTGGCTGCCGCAGCCGACGAAACCGCCGCCAAATACGGCATCAAATCCTATGGCAGCGACTGTGACGGCATGATCAAGGATTCCGAAGTGGAAGCCGTGGTCATCACCTCCATCGACCCCACCCACCACGACTATGTGATGAAGACCCTGGCGGAAAAGAAGTGGTGCTTCTGCGAGAAGCCCCTGAGCCAGAACGCCAAGGACTGCGAGGAGATCATCAACCGGGAGCTGGAGATCGGCAAGCGGCTGGTCCAGGTGGGCTTTATGCGCCACTATGACCGGGGCTATGCCGAGATGAAGCGGATCATCGACTCCGGCGAGATCGGCGCCCCCCTGGTGATCAAGGCCTGCCACCGGAACGTGGCCCAGGGCCCGGGCTTCAAGACCGAAAACGGCGTGACCAACGTGGCCATCCACGAGCTGGACATCTGCCGCTGGCTGCTGGGAGACGAGTACGAGGACGCCCAGTGCGTCCGGGTCCGCCAGTCCGCCAACTCCGACAAGGGCTATGACAACCCCCAGGTCATGCTGATGCGGACCAAGAAGGGCTGCTTCATCGACGTGGAGGTCCAGGTGGCCGACGGCTACGGCTATGACATCCAGTGCGAGGTGGTCTGCGAAAACGGCACCGTGAAGCTGCCCGACCCCTACGCCGTGGTCCGCCGCTCCCGCCCCGCCGGCTGGGATTCCCTGAACCCCGCCGAGTCCATGCCCATCATGACCGACTGGAAGGAGCGCTTCATCGAGGCGTATGACATTGAGTTCTGCAAGTGGGTGGAGTCCGTCCACGCCGGGAAGCTCACCGGCCCCTCCTCCTGGGACGGGTATGTCGCCTGCGTGGCGGGCGACGCGCTGAACGCCTCCCGGGGCACCTCTCAGTTCCTGAAGGTGGAGACGATGGAAAAGCCGGAGCTCTACAAGTAAACAGCGGATAAGCGTCTTCCCCGAAACATGGCGGAGGACCGGCAAAAGCCGGTCCTCCGTTCCCCTATAGAAACAGCGTCGGGAACTCCACCTTCCGGGCGCTGGTCCTATCCTTGGGCGTCCGCCGTTTTGCGGGCGCTTATTTTTCCCGCCACTGCTCCATCTTTTCGTTGGTCCAGACCACGCGGTTGCGGCCGAAGCGCTTCGCGTCGTAGAGCATGGCGTCCGCCATCTTTAAGTAATTGTCATAGAGCGTCCCCAGCTTGGGGACGACGGTGATGCCGCCGATGCTGACGGTCACCCACTGGGAAACCTCCGGATTGTGGGGGATGTGCAGATCCTCCACCGCCTGGCGGACCTTTTTCAGGTGGGCGAAGTCGTTTTCCGCGCCGCCGCCCAGGATCAGGGCCACAAACTCCTCCCCGCCGTAGCGGGCGAAGAAGTCCGTCCCCCGCCGGAGCATGGAGGACGCCGTCTCGGCCACGGCCCGGATGACCTTGTCCCCGGCGGGGTGGCCGAAGGAGTCGTTATAGACTTTGAATTTGTCAATGTCGAACATGCAGATGGAAAAGGGGATGCCCAGGCGGACGGCGTCCTGCCAGCGCTTGACGCTGATTCGGTCGTAGCGCCGCCGGTTGGGAACGCCGGTGAGCTGGTCCACCGTGGCCTCCCGCTCGATCTGGGTGCGGTACTGATAGAGCTTGATGTGGGTGTTCACCCTGGCCCGGACAATGGCGGGATGGAAGGGTTTGGTGATGTAGTCCACGGCCCCCAGGGTCAGCCCCTGCTCCTCGTGCTGAATGTCGTTGAGGCTGGTGATGAGGATCACGGGAATGTGGCTGAGGACCACCTCTTCCTGCAGCATCTTCAGCAGCTGGAAGCCGTCCATGCCGGGCATGATGACGTCCAGAAGGACCAGGGAATATTCCCCGCTGCGGACCTGCTCCAGCCCCGCCTCCGCCGTGTTGGTGACGGTGATGTCATAATCGAGGGCAAGAATGGAATGCAGGAAATTTGCCTGCACGGGACTGTCGTCAATAATTAAGATCTTCTCCATACCAAAATCCTCCTATCGTGGCGGAAGCGGTGCACGTCCCGTTTTGCTGGGGCAAGAGGCTGAACAGCATCTGTTCAGGGCGCCATTATATCAAACTTTTTCCAAAAGAGGAAGTACTAACTTGGTAAAATTTAAAAAATTTTTTGCGGGCGCGCCGCCAATTTTTTACCCGCCCGGCAGAGGAGGGCAGAAAGGGACCCGGCGGGAGCAAGGCCCGCCGGGCCTCAGACGGTTGAAACACGCGAAAATCCGTTCAGCGGGAAGGGGGCCGGACCCGCCGGCTACTTCCGGGTGGGGTCCTCCTCCGTGGGGCTGGGGACGGGATGCTCCCGGTGCTCCACCAGGGAGCGGATCAGCTCCACGGTGCCGCCCAGGCCCAGGTAGCTGCTGTTGAGGCAGAAGTCATAGCTGTCCACCGCGCCCCAGCGCTGGGAGGAGTAGTATTCGTAATAGGAGGCCCGCCGCTTGTCCGTTTTGCTGATCAAGGTCTTGGCCTGGGCCTCCGTCAGGTTCTGCCGCCCGGCCACCCGGCGGATGCGGTCCTCCATAGGCGCGTGGATGAAGAGGCTCAGGTGGTTGGGGTCGCCGGAGAGGGCGTAGTCCGCGCAGCGCCCGATGATGACGCAGGGCCCCTCCTTGGCAAGCTGACGGATGGTGTTGAAGGTGGCCAAATAGACCTGCTGTTCCAGGGAGTCCCCCGCGCCGGTGCCGGGGAGGGCGAACATGTAAGAGTCCATGGCGATGGAGTAAAGCAGGCTCTTGGGCCGCTCGTCAAAGTTCTCCAGAATTTTTTCACACAGGCCGCTCTTCTTGGCGGCTTCCTGCAAAATTTCCTTATCATAAAAGGGAATGCCCAGCTCCTTGGCCACGCGGATGCCGATTTCCTTGCCGCCGCTGCCGAACTGCCTTCCGATGGTGATGATGGTCTTCATGGCGGGACCTCCTTTCTTGATTATTTTATTATACTCCGCTTTTCCGGAACCGTCAAATAAAAAAGCCGCCTTCCCGCCCGAGACTTCGGCGCGCCGGGCGGCGGAGGGACGGGAAAAGCCCGGAGCGGCTCGCTTGCGCCGCTCCGGGCTTGTTTCATGCTGCTGCGGGAGACCCCGCCGGCGGGAAAATCCGCTGGGGCGGCTCCCGGGGGGGGAACGGGACGATCAGCCCTTCACCAGAGAGGCGATCTCGTCGGCAAAGTTCTCCTGCTTCTTCTCGATGCCCTCGCCCTTTTCGAAGCGGATGGCGTCCTTGAACTTGATCTCGCCGCCCAGCTCCTTGGCCGCGTGGGCGATATAGGCCTCCACGGTGCCCTCGAACACGTCGGAGCGGACGGAATCCTGCTGGAGCAGGCAGTTCTCGGCGTAGAACTTGTTCAGCTTGCCCATGACGATCTTCTCCCGGACCTGCTCGGGCTTGTTCGCCATCTTGGGGTCGTTGGCCATCTGGGCCAGCATGACCTTCTTCTCCTCGTCCAGGACCTCCTGGGTCACCTGGGACTTATCCCAGAAGCGGGGGTTCAGGGCGGCGATCTGCATGGCGATGTTCTTGCCCAGCTCCGTGACCTGCTCGGGGGCAAGGGCGGTTTCCAGGTTCACCAGCACGCCGATCTTGCCGCCGGCGTGAACGTAGGGCACGGACACGCCCTCGGCATACCGGGCGAAGCGGCGGACCTTGATGTTCTCGCCGATGACCAGGACCATCTCCTGCTGCTGCTGGGTGACGGTCAGGTCGGTGCCGTTGTACTTGCACGCCATCAGGGCGTCCAGGTCGGCGGGGTTCTCCCTGGCCACGGTGGCGGCCACGCCCTTGACGAAGTCCACAAATTTCTCGTTCTTGCCCACGAAGTCCGTCTCGGCGTTGACCTCGACCACCACGCCCGCTCCGTCGATCACGGCGGCGTAGGCCATGCCCTCGGCGGCCACGCGGCCCGCCTTCTTCACGGAGGCGGCCATGCCCTTTTCCCGGAGCCACTCCACGGCCTTGTCCATGTCGCCGTCGGTGGCCACCAGGGCCTTCTTGCAGTCCATCATGCCCACGCCCGTCATTTCGCGCAGGTTCTTTACGTCAGTCGCGGTAAAAGCCATAATTGCTTTCCTCCAAATCTATTCGTATCGTCGTATCTTACTCGGCGGCGGGAGCCTCGGGAGCGGCCTCCTCGGTCTGCTCGCCCTGGCGGCCCTCCAGCACGGCGTTGGCCATGATGGAGGAGATCAGCTTGATGGCCCGGATGGCGTCGTCGTTGCCCGGGATCACATAGTCGATTTCGTCCGGGTCGCAGTTGGTGTCCGCGATGGCCACCACGGGAATGCCCAGCTTGTGGGCCTCGGCGATGGCGTTGCGCTCCTTCCGGGTGTCCACGATGAAGAGGGCGCCGGGGAGGTTCTTCATCTCCTTCACGCCGCCGAGATACTTCTCCAGCTTGGCGATCTCGCCCAGGTGCTTCATGACTTCCTTCTTGGGCAGCATGTCGAAGGTGCCGTCCTCCTGCATGGCCTTGAGCTGGTTCAGCCGGTCCACCCGGGTGCGCATGGTCTTGAAGTTGGTCATCATGCCGCCCAGCCACCGGGCGTTGACGTAGTACTGGCCGCAGCGGCCCGCCTCCTCCCGGATGGCGTCCTGGGCCTGCTTCTTGGTGCCCACGAACAGCAGGGACTGGCCGGACTCGCTGAGCTGGCGGACGAAGTTGTACGCCTCCTCCAGCTTGCGGACGGTCTTCTGCAGGTCCACGATATAGATGCCGTTGCGCTCCGTGTAGATGTAGGGAGCCATCTTGGGGTTCCACCGGCGGGTCTGGTGGCCGAAGTGGACGCCCGCCTCAAGCAGGGCCTTCATGGATACGACGCTGGAATTTGCCATGGTTTGTGTTCCTCCAATTTCAATTTAGTTGCGGACCTGCCCGGGCCGCGGCGGCCGAAAGCGGGTCACTACCTCCGGCGGCTTCATCCCCCCCGCCAACCCGGAAGCCCGGGCACAGACGGAAAGTCGGCGTGCCGTGCGGAATGCTGAAATATCATACCACAGCAGTATTTCCAATGCAAGAGGATTTTAACATTTTTTTGCCCGAAACAGAAGGGGCCGCCGAAAAATCCCCCGGAGGAAATCCCCCCGGAAGGGCGTTCCCTTCTTGACAAGGTAATCGTTTACCGATATAATGTGAGCCGTGCAAAGCTCCGGGAGGCGCGCCTGCGGCGCCCGCCCCGAAAAAAATACGAAAAGGAAAGGATTGGACGACTATGATCTATTCCACCGAAGTGCAGAACATGTGCCCCGTCGCCAAGGGCGCGTACCACGGTCCCGCCCCCATCCCGGAGGAGGGCAAGTGGGTCCAGGCCAAGGAGATCAAGGACATTTCCGGCCTCACCCACGGCGTGGGCTGGTGCGCCCCCCAGCAGGGCGCGTGCAAGCTGACCCTGAACGTCAAGGACGGAATCATTGAGGAGGCGCTGGTGGAGACTCTGGGCTGCTCCGGCATGACCCACTCCGCCGCCATGGCCTCCGAGATCCTCATCGGCAAGACCCTGCTGGAGGCGCTGAACACCGACCTGGTGTGCGACGCCATCAACACCGCCATGCGGGAGCTGTTCCTCCAGATTGTCTACGGCCGCACCCAGACCGCCTTCTCCGAGGGCGGCCTGCCCGTGGGCGCCTCCCTGGAGGACCTGGGCAAGGGCCTGCGCAGCCAGGTGGGCACCATGTTCGGCACCAAGGCCAAGGGGCCCCGCTACCTGGAGATGGCCGAGGGCTATGTCACCCGGATCGCCCTGAACAAGGACGACGAGATCGTGGGCTATGAGTTCGTGAACCTGGGCAAAATGATGGACGCCATCAAAAAGGGAACGGACGCCAACGAGGCCCTGGAAAAGGCCAAGGGCCACTACGGCCAGTTCGACGGGGCCGCCAAGTATATCGACCCCCGTCACGAGTAAGAAAAGGAGGAATTGAGAAATGGCTCTGTTTGAAAGCTACGAGAGAAGAATCGACAAGATCAATTCCGTCCTGTCTCAGTACGGAATCAAGACCGTGGAGGAGTGCCGGGAGATCTGCAAGGCCGCCGGCTTCGACCCCTACGAGATCGTCAAGGGCATCCAGCCCATCTGCTTTGAGAACGCCTGCTGGGCCTACTGCGTGGGCGCGGCCATCGCGCTGAAGAAGAACGTGGCCACCGCCGCCGAGGCCGCCGAGGCCATCGGCGAGGGCCTCCAGGCCTTCTGCATCCCCGGCTCCGTGGCCGAGGACCGCAAGGTGGGCCTGGGTCACGGCAACCTTGGCGCCATGCTCCTGCGGGACGAGACCAAGTGCTTCGCCTTCCTGGCGGGCCACGAGTCCTTCGCCGCCGCCGAGGGCGCCATCGGCATCGTCCGCAACGCCAACAAGGCCCGGAAGGAGCCCCTGCGGGTCATCCTCAACGGCCTGGGCAAGGACGCCGCCCAGATCATCAGCCGGATCAACGGCTTCACCTATGTCCAGACCCAGTTTGACTACGCCACCGGCGAGGTGAAGGTGGTCAAGGAAACCCGCTATTCCGAGGGCGAGCGGGCCAATGTCCGCTGCTACGGCGCGGACGACGTCCGGGAGGGCGTGGCCATCATGCACCTGGAGGGCGTGGACGTGTCCATCACCGGCAACTCCACCAACCCCACCCGGTTCCAGCACCCCGTGGCGGGCACCTATAAGAAGGAGTGCGTGGAGCAGGGGAAGAAGTACTTCTCCGTGGCCTCCGGCGGCGGCACGGGCCGCACCCTGCACCCCGACAACATGGCCGCCGGCCCCGCTTCCTACGGCATGACCGACACCATGGGCCGGATGCACTCCGACGCCCAGTTTGCCGGGTCCAGCTCCGTCCCCGCCCACGTGGAGATGATGGGCTTCTTAGGCATGGGCAACAACCCCATGGTGGGCGCGACGGTCGCCGTGGCCGTGGCGGTTTCCGAGAGCAGGAAGTAAACAAAGCGTAATATCCGAACGAAAAGATCCCCAGGGTTTACAGCCTTGGGGGTCTTTTTGCGCCCCCGCGGGGAGGACCGGGCGCAAAAAAGCCGCCCTCCTCCGGCGGCGGGCAAAAAAACATCCCCCCATCCGCTCCGTCGGCGAATGGGGGGCTCAACCATTGATCGGATTGTCCATTGGTCCATACCTCGTGCTTTCTGAAAGTTACTGCCGTTCGCGGGGAATGCGGGGGTGTGGGTGATCCGGGGATTTCCAATCCATGAAACATTGCTTGCATCGACCTGTTGGTCCCGCTGGCTCAGCATAGTGAGTGGTGTTTCGTATTTGGGAACTGCCTGCGATCACGCTGACGCTTGGGAATGCGCTGTTGGAACGGCGTTTGGAAGACGTGGACTTGCGTGCCGACTAGTACACGGGTCTCACCCCTTTCTGTAGTTATAATGTACAATGTTTTTCCGGATTTGTCAATCCCTTTTGTGAAATTTTGCGTTTTTGACAAAGGGCCCCGCCCTTCTCCGGCAGAATCCACAAAGCCTGGGGAAGAGGGCGGGGATTATGCTTGTGCTTTTGCGGGTTTCGTGGTATGATAGCGCTGATTTATTTCAGGACCCGCGATCCGCGGATTTTCAGCCAGCGGACGCCGCGGAGTCCGGCGGCCTCCCCCGGGAGCCCCGCCGGAGGCGGAGGGCGTCCGCAGGGATGGAGGAAAGGAATTTGAAACGCGAAGAGATCATCGTCCCCGCGGAGGCCGTCGCCCGGCAGCGGGACGCGCAGAAGAGAATCCGGGCCATGTTTTCCGCCCGGGGGGCCCACCCCGCCGCCTGTGTGGAGACGTTCGGCTGCCAGCAGAATGTGGCGGACGGCCAGCGGCTCATGGGGATGCTGCGGGAGATGGGCTTCACCTTCACGGAGGAGGCGGGAGAGGCGGACCTGGTGCTGCTGAACACCTGCGCCATCCGGGAGCACGCGGAGCAGCGGGTCTTCGGCAATCTGGGCATCCTGACCCACTCCAAGCGGGAGAACCCGGAGCAGGTCATTGTCCTGTGCGGCTGCATGGCCCAGGAGGAGCGGGTGTCCAGGCGGATCCGGGCGTCCTACCGCCATGTGGACCTGGTCTTCGGGCCCCAGGCACTGTGGCGCTTCCCGGAACTTTTGTGGCAGGTTTATGAGACGAAAAGGCGGGTCTTTTCCGTGGCCGACGAGCACGGCGGCATTGCCGAGGGGCTCCCGGTGGTCCGGGAACGGGGCGTGAAGGCCTGGGTTTCCATTATGTACGGGTGCAACAACTTCTGCTCCTACTGCATCGTGCCCTATGTCCGGGGGCGGGAGCGGAGCCGGGACCCCCAGGCCGTGCTGGCGGAGGTCCGGGAGCTGGTAGAGGCCGGATACCGGGACATCACCCTCCTGGGCCAGAACGTCAACTCCTACGGAAACGACCTGGAGGGGGACTATCACTTTCCGGACCTGCTGGAGGACATCGACCAGATCCCCGGGGAGTACTGGGTCCGCTTCATGTCCAGCCACCCCAAGGACGCCGGCCCCGGGCTCTTCGGCGCGATGGCGCGGTGCTCCCACGTGGCCAAGCAGCTCCACCTCCCCTTCCAGTCCGGGAACAACCGGGTTTTGGGGGAGATGAACCGGCGGTACACCCGGGAGAAGTACCTGGAGCTGATCGGCTGCGCCCGGGCCGCCATGCCGGGGCTGGTGCTGACCAGCGACGTGATCATCGGCTTCCCCGGGGAGACGGAGGCGGAGGCCATGGACACCGTGTCCCTGGTGGAGGAGGTGGGCTTCGACGCCCTGTTTACCTTTATCTACTCCCCCCGGCCGGGGACGAAGGCGGCGGCTATGCCGGACCCCGTGCCCCGGGAGGAGAAGCAGAAGTGGTTCGACCGGCTCCTGGAGGTCCAAAACGGGCAGTCCGCCCGGATTCACGCCGGGTATGCGGGGAAAACGGTCCGGGTGCTGGTGGACGGGGAGAGCGGGGACCGGGACTATCCCCTCTCCTCCCGGACGGAGGGCAACCGGCTGGTGCGGCTGAAGGGGGACAAGGCCCTGATCGGGCGGTTCCTGGAGGCGAGGATCACCGGAAGCAACACCTGGGCCCTGTACGGGGAGCCGGTTTAAGCCTGGGCCATCCACTTGCCCAGGGAGACGGCCTCCTGAAAGAGCCACTGGTCTTCCAGGACAAAGACACGGGCCTGCGCCGCCTGGTAGAGCTCCAGCAGACGGCGCTGCTCCGGCGTCAGCGCCTGGGCCAGGGCGTACCACGCCGAGCTCTGGGCCGTGGAGCGGCGCCTGTATTCCGGCATGTCCGGCCGCTCGTTGTCCAGCAGATGCTCCATGACGTGGCTGTACAGGCATTCTAGATAAGCATCCATATAAGCCCCCTATTACGATTGACGCAAACGCACGTTTGAAGTAACATTGATATCATAGCACGCTCAAACGGGTGTGTCAAGAGAAAAGAGGAATTATGTCCTTTCATGAAAAATTAGTTGCGCTGCGAACGCAAGCCGGATTCACCCAGGCTCAGGTGGCGAAAGGCGCGGGGCTAAGCTATCGCGGCTATCAGAATTACGAATATGGTTTGCGCGAACCGAAAATGCTGGCACTCATCGCCCTGGCGGATTTTTACGGCGTTTCCCTGGACGAGCTGGTCTGCCGGGAGTGGCCGAAGCGGAGGGAAGAACATTGACAAGCCGCGGTTTCCACATTATAATATAGTCAACGCAGTTGAAAAGAAGCATACACTTCTTTTCAACCGGCGGGCCATAGGCCCGCCGGGGCGCAAAGCGCCTGTGCGTTTCCTATGAAGTCAAGCACAGTGAGCCGCTCACGCGGCTTACGGCGCTGTAAAACAGCGCCGTATTGAAAAGAATCCGTTGGACTCTTTTCAACTGTGCTGACTATAACATGAGAAAAGCTGGAAGGGCGGATGCAGCGGAGGCGGCGCTTCCGGGAAACCGAGGCACTGAAAAAGCTGAATAACGGATCTGCGTAAAGGACAAGACCCCGCGCGTAAGCGCGGGGTCTTTCGAACCGCGATTGACAGCTGTGATATAATGGAAACCGGCAGGAGAGGCGGGGTCCATCCTCTTTCAAGCGGAAAGAGGTGAAGCCCATGAGCGCATTGGAAGTCATCGCGCTACTTACGCTTGTGATTGCGGCGATTCGCTTTGGGTACGACCTAAAGAAATAACCGCCCCCCAGTAACAGCAAGAAGCGGCAATTTCTCAAGCTATAAACTTGTTAGAAGATTGACCGCCAACCGACTGCCACCGGCTGACCGCCCTCTTGCCTCTATTATACCCAACCCCGCCCCGGCTGTCAAGGGGCGGCTTGAATTCAAAATCAGGAGGTCCCCCATGAAAATCGTCGCCCTGCTGGAAAACACCGCCTGCCGCCCCGGCCTTGCCGCCGCCCGGGGGCTTTCCCTCTACGCGGAGACGGCCCGGCGCAGGGTCCTCTTCGACATGGGGCCCGACGGGTCCTTCCTGGACAACGCCCGGGCCCTGGGAATCGACCTTGCCGCCGTGGACGCCGCCGTGCTGTCCCACGGCCATTCCGACCACGGCGGCGGCCTGGCGGCCTTCTGCGCCGTCAACCAAAGGGCGCGGATCTACCTCCGCCGGGAGGCCCTGGGGGCCTATTACGCCGTCCTTCCGGGGCGGGAGCCGAGCTACATCGGCCTGCCGGAGACGGAGGGGCTGGCGGAGCGCTTTGTGTTCACCGGGGAGTGTGAGGACCTGGGGGACGGGCTGACCCTCTTTTCCGGCGTGGAGGACGACAAGACCCTCCGGGCCGTGGCCCCCAAGCTCCAGGAGAAGACCGGGGCGGGCTTCCGCCCCGACGGCTTCGCCCACGAGCAGCACCTGCTCCTCACGGAGAACGGGCGGTCCGCCCTGCTGGCGGGCTGCGGGCACCTGGGGATTGTGAACACCCTCCGGGCGGCGGAGCGCCGCCTGGGCCGGAGGCCCGACGTGGTCTTCGGGGGCTTCCACCTCTTCGAGCTGGAGCCGGGGGCCCCGGCGTCGGAGGCGCTGCTCGCCGCCACGGCGGCGGAGCTGGCCCGGGGGGAGACGGTCTATTACACCGGACACTGCACCGGGGACTGGGCCTATGAGCGGCTGCGGAAGACCCTGGGGGACCGCCTGCGGCCCATGAAGGGCGGCACGGCGGCGGAACTTTGAGAGAGGACAAGGAGGCGCCCCATGGCTGAACTGACCCCCATGATGAAGCAGTACCTGGAGATCAAGGAGCAGAATCCGGACTCCATCCTGTTTTTCCGCCTGGGCGATTTTTACGAGATGTTCGCCGAGGACGCCCGTCTTGCCTCCCGGGAGCTGGACCTGACCCTCACCAGCCGGGACAAGGGGAAGCGGGCCAAGCCCGAGGAGGAACAGGTCCCCATGTGCGGCATCCCCTACCACGCCAGCGAGGCCTATATCGCCCGGCTGATCGCCAAGGGCTATAAGGTGGCCATCTGCGAGCAGATGGAGG
>CANPTW010000016.1 GCA_947577075.1 uncultured Oscillibacter sp.
GTCGAAGCGCTCCATCTTGCACAGGATGTCCACCCGGGTCATCTTCACGCCGCCCGCAGGGGCCGCCTCGGCGGAGGCGGGGGGAACCGCCTCCACGGGCACCGCCTCCTGGACGGGGACTGCGGCGGGCGCGGCGGGAATGGGCAGACCGTCGGGAGTATCGTCATAGACGAAGGCAAAGCCGCCGTAGGCGGAGGGCAGACCATGCTCCGTGATGTCCAGGCCCTTCAGCTCCTCCTCCTGGGAAACCCGGAGCCCGATGGTGTGCTTGATGACCTGGAAGACGATGGTAATCATCACCGCCGCCCAGAGGGCCGTGCAGCCAACGCCCAGGCACTGGACAAGCAGGAAGTGGGCCCCGTGGCCGTAGAGCAGGCCCTCGCTGATGGAGAACAGGCCCGTCAGGATGGTCCCGGCCGCGCCGCAGACGCCATGGACGGAGATTGCCCCCACCGGGTCGTCGATTTTGAGAACCGCGTCAAAGAAGTTCACGGAGATGGGCAGCAGCAGCCCGGCAATGATACCGATGGCGGCGGCCCCTGCCGGGGAGACCACGTCGCAGCCCGCCGTAATGGCCACCAGGCCCGCCAGGGCGGCGTTGAGAGTCATGCCCACGTCGGGTTTCTTATAGCGAATCCAGGTGTAAATCATAGTGACCACGCTGGCCACCGCCGGGGCCATGTTGGTGGTGACGAAGATCAGTCCCGCGCTGACGATGGTGTCATCCCCCTCCATGCCCACGGTGGAGCAGCCGTTGAAGCCAAACCAGCAGAACCAGAGGATGAACACACCCAGAGCGCCCAGAGACAGGCTGTGGCCCAGGATAGCCCGGGGCTTGCCCTCATCGTCATACTTGCCGATCCGGGGGCCCAGGATGGCCGCGCCGATGCAGGCGCAGACGCCGCCCACCATGTGGACCGCCGTGGACCCGGCGAAGTCGTGGAAGCCCAGCTGACTCAGCCAGCCGCCGCCCCAGATCCAGTGGCCGGAGACGGGATAGATGAAGGCGGAGATGCAGAAGGAGTAGAGACAATAGGAAATGAACTTGGTCCGCTCCGCCATGGAACCGGAGACGATGGTGGCCGAGGTGGCGCAGAAGACCGTCTGGAAAATGAGGTACGCGAACAGGGGCACCCCGGCGGGCAGGATGGCGTCATAGTTCCCCCGGACAAAGGGGTCCAGTCCCCCGACGATGGCCCCGGACCCGGCGAACATGAGGCCGAAGCCCAGAATCCAGTAAGTAGGCGTGCCGATGCAGAAGTCCATGAGGTTTTTCATCAGGATGTTGCCCGTGTTCTTGGCCCTGGTGAAGCCCGCCTCGCACATGGCGAAGCCCGCCTGCATCAGGAAGACCAGGGCCGCTCCCAGCAGAACCCAGATGGTGTTGACAGATGAATACATAGTGTTCCCTCCTAATAAAAAGGGCAAAGGCGTCCGAAAGCCTTACGCTTCCAGGACGCCTTTGCCCTTGCGATGGTTTTACTTTACTACAACAGCGGCAAAACCGTCAATGGAGGGGTTACCAAGATATTAGGTAGAACGGCTAAAAAATTTCTGCGATATTATACAACATACGCAATCATAAGACATCTTATTATGTTCTATAGTTTTCTATAATCCGTTGGGCAGCCTCTCTCATCTTTAGACTGTTATCCATCGCCATCCGCCGCAGAAAACGGTGGGCCTCCTCCTCGCTCATGCGGTTTACATCCATGAGCAGCTCCTTGGCCCGGCGGATGAGGGCCTGGTCCTCCTCATTTCTCCGGGAAGCAGGCCGGGGGGCTGGCGCGCGGTCCAGCAGCAGACGCAAAGTGGAGGCGAACTCCGGCCGGGAGACGGGAGCCGCCAGTTTGTAGAGGTTTTCTCCGCCGCAGAGCTCCAGATAGGCGGCTTTAGCAATCACCAGCACCACAGCAAGCCCTCTCAGGTCTTCCGCAAGGGCGTCCGCCGTCATATCTCTCAGGTAAAAACCGCAGATCACCACCCCGCCGCCCATGCGTCGGACGGCCCGCAGGACCTCCGCACCCCCGGCGCAGGGGACGCCCTCCCAGCCCTCCTGGGCCAGGAGGCGCAGTATCCTTCTCCGGGCCTCCTCCCCGCTGAAGGCCACGATGATCCGGTCCATCAATATGCCGTAAGATACCGCTCCAGTTCCCATTGGGTCACCTGAGTCCGGTATGCCTCCCACTCCCGCCGCTTGCCCTCCAGATACTGAGGCGCGCAGGACCTCAAAGCCTCCAGCATCACACGGTCCGCCTCCAAAGCCGACAGCGCCTCTTCCAAGGAGGCGGGCAGACGCTTCACGCCCCGCTCCGCCAGCGCCTCCGGGGACATAGCGGAGAGGTTCTCCGTCACTGCCGAAGGAGGGACCAGCTCCCGCTCCATGCCGTCCAGCCCGGCGGCCAGGCACAATGCAAAGGCCAGGTAGGGGTTACAGGCCGGGTCTGGGCTCCGCAGCTCCAGCCGGGTCCCCCCTCCCCTGTGGGACGGGACCCGGATCAGGGCCGAGCGGCTGCCCGCAGACCAGGTGACATGGCAGGGGGCCTCATAGCCCGGAACCAGACGCTTATAGGAGTTCACCAGGGGGTTTGTCACGGCGCAGAAGCCGCCGGCGTGGTCCAGCAATCCGGCCAGGAACTGGCGGGCCAGGAGGGACAGGCCGTCCGGGGCGGCCGCGTCTGCGAAGAGATTCCGCCCGTTCTGGGAGAGGGACATGTTGACGTGCATCCCGCTGCCCGGGACGTCGGGGATGGGCTTAGGCATGAAGGTGGCGTGGAGGCCGCCGCGCTGGGCCAGGGTCTTTACCGCCAGCTTGCAGGTCATGATGCTGTCCGCCGCAGTGAGGGCGTCCGTATATTTCAGGTCGATCTCGTGCTGCCCGGCGGCGGACTCGTGGTGGCTGGCCTCTACCTCAATGCCCATGTTCTCCAGGGCCAGGGCCACCTCCCGGCGGACGCCCTCCCCGTGGTCCAGGGGGCCCAGGTCGAAGTAGCCCGCCTGGTCGGAGGTCCGGGTAGTGGGCTTTCCGTCCTCCTCCGTTTGGAAGAGGAAGAACTCCAGCTCCGCCCCCACCTGGAAGCTCCGGCCTCCCGCCCGCTCCAGGGCGCGCTTTAAAATGTTGCGCGGGTCCCCGGCAAAGGGGGCTCCATCCGGCTCATGGACGTCGCAGATCAGCCGGGCCACCTTGCCCAGCTGGGGCCGCCAGGGCAGAATGGCGAAGGTGTCCAGGTCCGGCTGGAGAAACTGGTCCGACTCCTCCGCCCGGACAAAGCCGTGGATGGAGCTGCCGTCCAGCATGACCTCCCCGTCCAGGGCCCGCTCCGCCTGAGAGGCGGTGACGGCCACGTTTTTCAGCTGTCCAAAGAGGTCGGTGAACTGCATACGGATGAACTGGACGTCCTCGTCCCGGATGAGGCGGAGGACATCCTCCCGGCTGTATTTACCCATTACGTACTCCTTTCGGCCCAGGGGCCGGATTTGTTTTAGTGAGCGAAAAAGAGCAGGGACAGCCCCGGAGGGGGCGCCCTTGCTCTCTCTGGGTCGATTATAGGGGAAAGGGCGGTCCGCTGTCAATGGGCTTGGGTGGTTTTTTGTGAAAAAGCCGCATTGACACTGGCCGACGGAGGCGGCAGAATACGGAAAAAGGCAAGGGCGTCTTTTCCTGGGACGCCCCTGTCTTTTTCTATTTTAATAATGATTTACAGAACTTCCATCCGCAGCAGCGCCTCCACTTGTCCTCGCTCCGGCATGGACCGAATGGCTCCCTTCCGGGTAGTGACCAGATAGGCAGCGGCGTTGGCGAAGGACAGCATATCGCCCAGGTCCTTCTCCGTCAGTCCCTCCAGCCCGCACTCCAACGCGAAGTTCAGCACGCAGGCACAGAAGGTATCCCCTGCCCCGGTGGTCTCAATGGTGCCGCCCAGCTCCAGAGCGGGACGGAAGACCCGGACCCCGTCATAATAGGAATAGCTCCCCTCCGGCCCCGCCGTTACGTTCAAAAGGCGGATGTTGGGATACCGCTCCCGGAGGATGGCCGCGCCCTTGTCGAAGTCCATTTCGCCAGTCATGAACTCCAGCTCGTTGTCGGCGATTTTCAGGACGTCGCAATGTGCGAGGCCGTAGTTGATCTGTGTCCGGGCGTCCTCGAGGTTCTCCCACAGAGGCGGGCGCAGGTTGGGGTCGAAGGATATCAGCGCGCCGTTTGCCTTGGCGCGGTCAATGGCCTTCCGGGTGGCCCGGCGGACCCCCTCGTGGGTCATAGAGAGGGTGCCGAAATGGAAGACACGGCAGTCCGCCAAGACCTCCAGGGGAAGGTCTTCTTCTGTGAGCATCATATCCGCGCCGGGGTTGCGGTAGAAGGAGAAATCCCGGTCGCCGTTGGGCAGCTTCTCCACAAAGGCCAGAGTGGTGCGGGCCTCCCGGTCCACCGCCAGATAGTCCATGCAGATGCCCGCCCCCTCCGCCACGGCCCGGAGCTGCCGGCCGAAGAGGTCGTCTCCCACCTTACCCACGAAGGCGCAGGAGCGGTTCAGCTTTTTGAGCATCGCCAGCACGTTGCAGGGCGCGCCGCCGGGGTTGGCCTCGAACAGTGTGTTTCCCTGTTCGCTGAGGCCGTTGTCCGTGAAGTCCACCAGCAGTTCCCCCAGGGCTACCACGTCAAACCGTTTCCCTTCCATGACTCACGCCTCCTGTCCGTCAAAGTCCAGATCGTACTTCTCCACGTCCATCAGCACCGTGCCTCCGGCCTCGAAGGTGATGGCGTCGGCCTCCTGCCGGGTGTAGATCACCGCGCTGGCGGCCTGCTCCCCGTCGTTGACGAAGACCTCCAGGCTGTAACGGTCCAGGACGATCCGCAGCTTGATCTCCCCCTCCCGGTAGCGCACCAGGAAGGAGCGGGTATGTACAATGTCGTGGGGCAGGCCGCCGCGGACCCGGTCCAGCTTCAGCGTGCCCTGGTCGGGCCGGTAGCGGATGATGGTCTCGTGCTCCCCGTCCTTGGCCACCCGGATGCGGAACCAGCGGTAGCGCTCGGGGCCGGTGGGCCGGACGGTGACCGTCATGTCCAGCACCCGGCCCTGGACGCCGGGGAGGTTGATCTCCCCGCTGACGGGGATATTCTGGTGAACTACCCGCCGGGCCCGGTACGCCTCCAGCTCCCGGACGGGCCTCTGGATCAGCCGCCCGTTCTCCACGGACAGCTCCCGGGGCAGGGTCATCTGGCCGAACCAGCGGCAGTGATAGGGCTTGGCGTTCACCGTGTCCCAGTTCTGCATCCAGGCAATCATGATCCGCCGCCCGTCCGGGGCCTCCAGCGTCTGGGGGGCGTAGAAGTCCAGGCCGTAGTCAATGGCTTGGGCGCTGCGGCGGGTGAAGCCCTTCTTAGAGTCGTAGTCCCCAATGAGGCAGAGGGTGCCGTTGCCCGCGTGGAACTCCAGACCCACGGGGCTCATGTCTTGAGGGCTGGTGATGAGCACCTGCCGCCCGTCCAGGGGGAAGAAGTCCGGGCACTCCCACATCTTGCCGTACTGGTTACAGCATCGGTCCAGGGTGCGGACGAACTCCCATTTGAGGCCGTCCCGGCTCTGATACAGCAGGATGGCCCCGCTGCCGTCGGCGGTGCGGTTGCCGATGACGGCGTAAAAAGTCCCGTCCGGGTCCCGCCAGACCTTGGGGTCCCGGAAGTCCACGGCGCTACCCCCCTTGGGCAGATCCTTGGCGTCTAAAACGGGGTTATCCAACACTTTCTCGTAGTTCACCCCATCGCCAATGGCCACGCACTGGGCCTGAACGTCCTGGAGGAAGCCGTCGGCGTTGTGCCCTCGCTGGACGCCGGTGTACATGAGGAGCTGCCGCCCGTCCGGGAGTTCCGCCGCGCCGCCGGAGAAGCACCCGGCGGAGTCATAATCCCGGTCCGGGGCCAGGGCGGCGGGCAGACGCTCCCAACGGAGGAAATCCTTTGTTTTCAGGTGGCCCCAGTGCATGGGGCCCCACTCGTTGGAATAGGGGTGGTACTGGTAGAACAGGTGGCACTCCCCCTTGTAGAAGGAAAAACCGTTGGGGTCGTTCATCCAGCCGATGGTGGGGGTGGCGTGGAAGGCCGGGCGCTCGCTGTCGGGGATATGGGGGCCGTACTGGGACTCGAAGTCCCGGGCTCTTTGCAAAACATCGCTGGACATGAAATCGACCTCCTGTTTTGTTCTCAGAATTCCAGATTCCTGCCGTCCTGGCCGAAGACGTGGCAGACGTTTCCGCTGAAGGCCAGGTTCAGTTTCTCACCGGCGGAGAAGCTCCGGGCCCCGCCCAGGTCCAGGGTGGGCACAATCACGACCACGTCTCGGCCTCCGGCACTGGCGTGGAGGTGGACCTCGCTGCCCATCATTTCGGAGACGTCCACCGTAGCCGTCAGGGTGTTCTCCGGGCTCTCCGCCAGAATCATGTGGCTGGGGCGGACGCCCAGGGTGATGGCCTGAGCGGGCACATTCCTGGCCGCCAGGTTCTTCTGCTTCTCCGGGGACAGCTCCACCTTACAGCTTCCGGCGGAGACGGAGTATTTCCCGCCCTCCTGGGTGAGCTTGGCGTCGAAGTAGTTCATTTGCGGTGTGCCGATGAAGCCCGCCACGAAGAGGTTGGCCGGGTGGTCGAAGACCTCCTGGGGCGTGCCGATCTGCTGGATAAAGCCGTCCTTCATGATGACAATCCGGTCCCCCAGGGTCATGGCCTCTGTTTGGTCATGCGTCACGTACATAAAGGTGGTGTTGATTTTCTGCCGCAGCTTGATAATCTCCGCCCGCATCTGGTTGCGGAGCTTGGCGTCCAGGTTGGAGAGGGGTTCGTCCATCAGCAGGACTTTTGGCTCCCGGACAATGGCCCGGCCGATGGCCACCCGCTGGCGCTGGCCGCCGGAAAGCGCTTTCGGCTTCCGGTCCAGATACTGGGTGATGTCCAGGGTGGCGGCGGCGTCCTTGACCCGGCGGTCAATTTCATCCTTGGGCATCTTCCGCAGCTTCAGGGGGAAGGCCATATTTTCATACACAGTCATGTGGGGATAGAGGGCGTAGCTCTGGAACACCATGGCGATGTCCCGGTTTTTCGGCTCCACATCGTTCATAAGCTTCCCGTCGATGTACAGCTCGCCGCCGCTGATTTCCTCCAGGCCGGCCACCATGCGCAGCGTGGTGGACTTGCCGCAGCCGGAAGGGCCGACGAGGACGATAAACTCGTTGTCTGCGATATCCAGGTTGAAGGACTGCACGGCCACAACGCCCTGTTCCGTCACCTGGAGGTTCGTCTTCTTCTCCGGGGCGCCCTTCCTGGGCTTCTTCTGCCCGCCGCTGTGGGGATAGATTTTGGTGATGCCCTTCAAATTCAAAGTAGCCATGATAATCCTCCCTTATTCCGCCGCGCTGTAGCGGTCATAGGCGTCCTGGTAAACCTGAATGAGGTCGTCCATGCCGCACTTTTTACTGAGGTATTCCTTGTACTCGGCCCACTCCTGGTCGGTGGGGCCGCCGTCCCGGAGCCAAAGGCCCTCCTGCTCCTTGACCGCCTGCTCGAAGTCGGTCTTGTGCCAGTCGATGGTCTCCATCTCCATGCCGGTGAACACGCAGTCCACGGGGTAGAAGCTGGTATCCTGCACATAGGGCATCCAGAACTGGTCCAGATCCGTCAGGCGCTCGATGGCCCGGTCCTCCATGTAGAACACGCCGCTGTAGTACTCCGCCAGAATGAGCTTGGGGCCGTAGACCTCGTAGAGGTTCCGGAGTTCCCCGGCGCTCTTGCCGTACTGGGATCGAGCCTCGTCCTCGGTGATGGAAAGCCACATGCCCTTCTCGTCCTGGCCGGTGAAGAAGACGCCCTTGGGGCCGTACTGGAGCTGCATGACGGTCTCGCCGTCGTACCACTGGTCGAAGAATTTCAGCAGGTTGATGGGGCTTTTGCATTTGTTGGTGATGCACAGGTCCCCGGACTTGATGGGAGAGCCCGGGCGGATGGTCACGCCGCAGACGCCCTCGTACTCCGTGCCCTTGGGCCCGGTGAGGGGCGGCAGGAAGACATAGTCCTTCGCATAGTCGCCCATGAGCTCCTCGATGTACCACCAGGTGGAAACGCCCACGTAGCCCTGCTGGCACTTGGCGATCAGCTGGCTGTCGCTCTGGGAGAACATCTCCACGTCCATGAGGCCCTCGGCATACCAGTCGTGGAAATAGGTGAGGCAGTCCCGGTAGGCGTCGGAGGCACAGACGAATTCCACGGTCCCGTCGCTTTTCAGGTGGATGTCGTTGATGACGTCGTTGGGCCAGTTGGTGAACCCGAAGCCGGAGTAGAAAATGTTCTGTCCCCAGCACCATTCGTCAAAGCCCGTGGTCATGGGGAGCGTGGACCCGGGGGCGTTGCCGTAGAATTTGGCGGACATGTCGTTGTCCTTGAAGGCTTTCAGCGCGTCGTGGAGCTCATCCAAAGAAGTGGGCACGGGAAGGCCCAGGTCGTCCAACCAAGCCTTGTTGATCATGCTGTACTGGGGCACGGAGAAGATGGAATAGGCCTCGTCCATGGGGGCCCCGATGCCCGCGGTGGTCATCTGCTCGCCGGAGGGCAGGCCGTAGATTTTGCCGTCCTCCTGGGTGACCGCTGCCCGGATCTCCGGGTGGTCTTCCAGGATGGCGCAGAGGTTGGGCATGATGTCCGGGGTCAGGTAGGGCGTCAGGTCCAGGAAGGTGCCGTCGTCGCCGTAGCGGGCCAGGTCGTAGTTGGAGAAGCCCACGCCCATGAAGGCGTCCGGGTACTGCCCGCCGGTGATGCGGATGTTCACCTGCTCCGCCAGGGAGTCGCTCATAGTCTCCCAGTTGATCTTGACCCCGGCACTCTCCTGGAGGCTGTCCAGGACCTCATGGTTGTCATAGCCCTTGGACAGGGCGGACATGCCGCCCATGATGTCAAATTCAGTTTGCTCCGTATTGGGGTTGACCGTTCCGTCGTTGACGTTGACCACCAGGCCGCTGGAGCAGCCGGTCAGGAGGAACAGCGCCAAAAGTGCGGCCAAAAGTTTTATTTTCATTGCGATTCCTCATTTCATACGATTCATCGATTACAGCAGACTGCGTTGCCGTGTGGCAATCTGCCGTAACCAACCGACTTCAGAGCGTGAAAAAGTTCTTTTTGGTTACTTTTTCTTACAAGAAAAAGTGACTCAGCCCTTGACGGCCCCGGCCATGAAGCCCTTCTCAAAGTGCTTCTGGACGAAGGGATAGATGACCAGCATGGGCACCGCCGCCACGATCATGGAGCAGAATTTCAAAAGCTCCGTCAGCTTGTTCAGCTCCGCATAGCCGCCGGAGATCGTCGCCGCCTGGGACGCAGAGGCAGAGCTCTTGATGAGGATATTCCTCATCACCAGCGGCAAGGGGGTCCCCTTGCCGCCCAGGTAGATCAGGGCGGTGAACCAGTCGTTCCAATAGGCCACCATGGAGAAGACCACCATGACCGCCATAATGGGCATGGACAGCGGGATTACCACGCTGAAAAAGGTCCGCAGCTTGGAACAGCCGTCAATTTCGCTGGCCTCGATCAGGTCGTGGGGAATGGAGTTTTGGAAGTAGTTGCGGACAATAATCATGTTGCCCACGGCCACGCCGCCGGGGAGAAACAGCGACCACATGCTGCCCGTCAGTCCCGTGGCCTTCACCACCAAATAGGTGGGCACCAGGCCGCCGCCGAAGTACATGGTGATAAGGAAGAAAACGCTGAGGAGCTTCCGCCCCGGCAGGTCCCGCTGGGCCAGGGGATAGGCGGTGATGTACAGCATCAGGACCGAGAAGACGGTGCCGATGACCGTATATTTCACGGAGTTCAGGAAGCCCGCCACAATGTTCTTCTCCGCGAAGACCGCCTTGTACCCGTCCAGGGTGAAGCCGCTGGGGAGCAGGAAGGTCTTTCCGGCGTACACCTCGTAGGGGTCGGAGAAGGAGGCCACCAGAACATAGTACAGGGGATAGGCCACGATAATCAAGACCACCGCGCAGATGGCCACCAGAATGATGTCGCTGGTCCGCTCGGACATGCCGGTAGACAGGTCTTTTTTCTTTGCCATTTCGTTCTGCCTCCTTTACACAAATTCCACGTCCGACGCCTTGGACGCGATCTTGTTGACAATCAGCAAGAGGACGATATTCACCGCCGTGTTGAATAGGCCCACGGCTGTCGAGTAGCTGTACTTGGCGCTCTCAATGCCCTGCTGGTAGACGTAGACGGCAATGACGTCGGAGGTCGCCTTGTTCAGGTCCGTCTGGAGCAGCCACACCTTCTCAAAGCCCACGTTCATGAGGCCGCCCGCCGCCATGATGAGGTTCAGAATCGCCATGGGCAAAAGCTCCGGGATGTCGATGTTCAAAATCCGCTGGAACACCGACGCGCCGTCAATCTTGGCCGCCTCGTAGAGGCCCGGGTCCACGTTGGCCAGGGTGGCCAGGTAGATGATGCACCCCCACCCGGCGTCCTGCCAGATGCCGGAGGCGATGTAGATGGTGCGGAAGGCCGAGGACTGGGTGAGGAAATCAATCTGGGTCCCCAGAATCAGGTTCAAAAGTCCGCCGGAGGGGCTGAGGAAGATGCGGATCATACCGCAGATGACCATGACGGAGATGAAGTGGGGCGCGTAAAGCACCGTCTGGACCACCCGCTTGAACTTGTGGAACCGGAGCTGGTTGATGATGAGGGACAGGATGATGGGAATGGGGAAGCTCCACAGCAGGCTGAACAGGCTGATCAGGACGGTGTTCTTAATCATCCGCCAGCAGGTGGGGGAGCTGAAGAACCGTTGGAACCAGTACCAGCCCACCCATTCGCTGCCCATGTAGCCCTTGCTGGCCTTGAAATCCCGGAAGGCAATCTGGATGCCGTACATGGGGATGTACTTGTAAACGAAGGTCAGGACCACGGGAATCAGCAGCAGGGCGTAGAGCTGCCAGTTGTCCAGGATGCGCCGACCCAGGGTCCGCCCCGGCCGCCGGGCAAGGGCGGCGGAGCCCGCGCCGGAGATGCGGTCGCCCGCGTAGGTCACGGGCTGAGGTGTCGTTTTCATGAGGCTCACTTCCTTTTTGAAATTGGAGTTCGGACGGTTGAAAATGGCGCCTCCTTTCTCCATGCCGCCGGGCATTCCATTTGCAAATAACGTTTCATATTGTTTTCTAAAAAGGCAGCCCTTCGGCTGTCCCTCACGTTTTCGTGAAACGTTATCTTTCATTAGTGCCATCATAGCAAGGCGGTGAACGCCTGTCAAGGCCATTCCTACCCAAAATCTTGATTTCTTCGATTTTGACAAGTCAAAGCGCCAGTTTTTGATATTTTGAACAAATCGTAACGTTTCATGAAGAAAATCATGAAATCCTCTTTACATTTCATGGGCCGATCTGCTATGATAAGGCCAGCTTGAGAATATCCCGCTCAAAAACGAAATTATGTGAAATGTTTCATATAAGAAATTGAGGTAACTGCCCATGAAGAAAACCATGCCGACCATGAAGGATGTCGCCCAGGAGGCCGGGGTGGCCCTGGGCACCGTGTCCAAGGTGTTCAACGGAATTCCCGTAGGCGAAAGCTACCGCGCCAAGGTGGAGGCCGCCGCCCGGAAGCTGGGCTATGAGGTGAACCAGTACGCCCGGGGCCTCCGGGCCGGGACCACCTCCACCGTGGCCCTGATTCTGCCGGGAGTGGACCATCCCTTCTTCTCCCTCCTGGCCCAGCACGTCTGCGCGGCGCTGCTCCAGCGGAACTACCGGATGCTCCTCTATGTCACCGCCGCCCAGCCCGAGGCGGAGCGGGAATGCGTGGGCATGGTCCGCCAGAACAAGGCGGACGGCGTCATTGCCCTGACCTACAATCAGCTGGAGGCGGTGGAGGGCCTCCCCTTCGTCAGCATCGACCGCTGCCTGGGGCCCGGCATCCCCTGCGTGGCTTCGGACAACTACGCCGGGGGGCGCATGGCGGCGGAGAAGCTGCTGGAGCTGGGCTGCGCCCACCCGGCCTTCCTGCGGGTGGGCTCCCCCAACCTCAGCGAGACTGACAAGCGGGGGGACGGCTTTGAATCCCTCTGCCGGGCCCGGCAGGTCCCCTATGAGATGCTCCGCCTGGACGACGGCGCGGAGGAGGCCCAGTTCCGGGAGTTCTTCTCCGCCCACATGACCGGCGGAAGGCTGGACATTGACGGCATTTTCTGCTCCACCGACCTGCTGGCCTACCGCATCAAGGCCATGCTGGAGGGCCTGGGCCTCCGGGTGCCGGAGGATGTGCAGATCGTCGGCTTTGACGGCATCCGCCAGTTCGGGACCGGAGAGCTGTTCTGCTCCACCATCGTCCAGCCCGTGCAGAAGATCGCCGAGACCTGCGTGGACCTGCTGCTGACTAAGGACCGGAGCAATATTCCGGCCCTGGTCTGCCTTCCGGTGCGCTATGCCCCCGGCGGGACCACCAGAGAATAGAGGAGGCGGACGGATTGGCCAGCGAGTATTTGAAGTGGAAATACCGAAACGTTCAGCCGGAAAAAGCCGTGGAGCTGACAAAAAAACAGCGCCGCCGGAACTGGTGGCACTATCACAAGTGGCATGTCTTCATCGGCGCGGCGGTGGCCCTCGTCACGGTGGACTGGATCTGGAATGTCCTGACCCGGGTGACGCCGGATTATCAGATCGCCTATGTAGGCTCCATCCCCCTCTCCGAGGGGGATGGAGCCAGCTGGGAAGCCCAGCTGGCCGCTTTCGGCACGGACTGCAACGGAGACGGAAAGGTGGTCGTTCAGCTGAATCAGTACCTCTCATCCCAGGAGGACGTCATGGTTGCCGCCGCCGCCAACGTGAAGCTCCTGGCGGACCTGGACAGTCGGGAAAGCTATTTTTTCCTGCTGGAGGACCCGGAGAAATTCCAGACGGATTATGAAGTTTTGGAAGAGGACTGGTTCCCTGTGGAGGGCGGTCTGTATCTGGCCCGGCGGGCCTTCTGGGAGGACCGGACGGCGGAGTACATGGACGAATGTGACGCCCTGTGGGCGCGGCTTTTGAAGGAGGCGGCTTGAATGAAAACGCGGTGGAAAGCGGCGCTCTGCCTGTTGGGCCTGCTGTGCCTGACCGGGTGCGGCGCGTCCGCCCCGGAGACGGCGGCGGACGGGACGGCCTGGAGCGAGGACTGGGTCACAGTCGGAAATGTCGTCGGCGTGGAAACCCCGGAGGGTCTGACCGCCCGTGAGAACAGCGACGCCCTGTCGGCCAAGGGGATGTACTACGCCACCTGGTCCCTGGGCGAGGCGGAGGAGGTCCTGAATGAGGACGGAGAGGCCGCCCAGGTTTACGACGCTCAGGTCTACCTCCTGCTGGCGGGCTATGACAGCACCGCCAAGGCGGAGGAAGCGGCGGCGGAATGGCTGGACATGGCCTATGAACAGTACGCTGTGGACACGGAAGCCGTGGAAACCCGCAATGGGCAGGAATACACCGTCATAACCTACACCTATACATCGGAAACCAACCCCTACGCCTGGGGTGTCTCCGCTTTTGGAGCCTATGGAAACTATGCCGTCAGTGTGGAGCTGTCCTGCCGAGAGGCCTTCTACGGCAACGCCCTGGAGATCCTGGCAAACTTCCTGGACCACTGCCACTACGCGGCCTGAGAGGAGGAGCAGACGATGGGATTGTTATTCGCTGAAGACCCCCATTTTGATGAAACGGAGCGTCAGACGGGCTTTTACCGCTACCGCCAGCTGCTGTCCACCCGCTTCGGGCGGTGGTGGAAGACGAACCTTTTGACCCTGGCGGGCCTCGCGCCCCTGACGGCGGGAATCTCTTACGCCGTCCTGTCCTCCAGCGTGCTGGTGCTGCTCCCCTGCTCCCTCCTGGGCGGCATGGTCGCCGGGCCCTTCCTGGCGGGGATGTACGACGCCGTCCTCCGGGGCCTCCGGGACGACCCCAGGCCCTGGTGGGACTGCTATAAGCAGTCCTGGAGGCAGAACTGGAGGGGCAGCCTGATTCCCGGGGCCCTGCTGGGGCTGTTCGCCGGAGCGTGCGCTTTTATGGCCATGCTCTTCTGGTGGGCGGAGCGGTCCCCCTCCCTGGGGACGGTGGCGATATACCTGTTCGCCGTGCTGGTGGTGCTGATGGTCAATACGCTCTATTGGCCCCAGCTGGTGCTGTTCCGACAGAAGGCGTCCGTCCGGCTGCGGAACTGTCTGCTGTTCTGCGCGAAATACCTCTGGCGGGTCCTGGGGGCGGGGCTTTTGCAGCTGGGGTATCTGGCGGTATTCGTGCTGTTTGCTCCCTGGACGCTGTTGCTGGTTCCGATTCTTGGGGTGTGGTACATTCTCTTTCTGTCGCAGTTTTTGATCTATGAGCAGATGGATGAGGCGTTTGAAATTGAAGAAATGTTTAAAGAATAAACTGTCTATCAAACTGCTTAAGAAATCATGGCCAGACATAAAGTGGGCGCATAGCGAACTTTCCTTTGCGGGGAAAATTGTGCTGCAAGCTTGCGGTTGATTCTTACAGCGGATTTGGGTATAGTATGAGTTAGAAAGGAGCTGAACGTCATGCCGAATATCAAACCGATTTCCGACCTGCGCAACTACAGCGAGGTACTGCACGATGTGGCCGCAGGCGCGCCCGTCTTTCTCACGAAGAACGGACGCGGCAAATACGCAATCGTGGATATCCAGGACTATGAAAAAAGTCAGGCGACGCTGCGGCTCCTGAACGAGCTGGCGAAGGGCCGGAAATCCGGCGAAACCGAGGGCTGGCTGTCCTCCGAGGAAATGCGGGAGTTTTTCCGGGCAAAGGCAAATGAGGCATAAGATTTATTACTCAATGGAATCCCGCCGGGATCTAAACGAGATATGGGCTTATATCGCGTCTGAGCTGCAAAACATCTCTGCCGCAGAGTGGGTTGTTATCGGTATTCTGGACGCTGTCCAGCAGCTTGAAGACTTTGCGGAGCTCGGCGCTCCGTTATCTTCTATCGCCGGCGTGGAAGGCGGCTTTCAATTCCTCGTTATGGGGAATTTCCTCACTTTTTATCGAATAGAAAATGGCAAGGTCTACATCGACCGGATCCTATACGGCCGTCGTGACTATCTGCAGATTTTATTCGGGAACACAGAGGATACATAATCCGCTTTTTATTTTGGTATTGGCTGACTACTATTCTATGAAATTTGTATTTAAATTGTTTCGGAGCGCCGAAACACTACACCCCCAGGGAAAATTCTCAGGAGGGCGGGATATGTTAAAGCGGAAATGGGCTCGCGCGTCCATCATTCTGGCGGGCTCGGGTCTGGCATTGCTGCTGGTCAATCTGCTTTTGGGAGAAGTCGTTTTTTTCGCGTCGGAGTCTTCCATCGGCTGGATGGCCTCCTGCGGCGCCGCGTTGATGCTCCTCGGCGGGTTCTGCCACCTGTTCACCTCGAGCTGCCCCCACTGCGGCGGGCCTGGCCCCCGGCCCAGGTGGTCCTATTGGGACGATGAATACTGCTCCCATTGTGGGAAGGTCTATCCCTATGACGACCGCCCAGGCGGTCCTCCAAAGGAGAACCCGGAGGCCAAAGCTCCTTTATTCCTGGACGGGAAACCGGCCCGGCGGGCCATGTTTCTGCTGGCGGCGGGGGGCCTCTGCCTGGCGGCCGCGGCTATGATCCCCACAAGATTTCCGCATCTGCGAATCTGGGGGCCGGATGAGGGGCTCCGATATGCCAAGCTCCTCCTGGCCCTGGCGGGAGCCGTGCTTCTGACGGCGGCGTGGCGGCTGTGCGCCCGGAAACTCCGCTGCCCCGCGTGCAGCCAAGGCGGCGTCCCGCCTTGGCTGAAGCCGGGCACTGTCCGCTACTGCCGGAGCTGCGGCGCGGCATTGTCCTTTGCGGCGGACCGCCGGACGACGGGCGGACAGCATCGGCCAAGGGGAAAAGCGGTGAAGACATATCTCCGGCAGCACCAAACGGTTATCCGCCGGGGCCTCCTGCTTCTGGCGGCAGTCTGGTGCCTCTGGTATGCAAGGCCGGTGGATATTTACGATCTGATGGGCGGTGAGGAACCGGCGTATCTGTCCGTTAGCGTTTGGCGGCAGGCCGACCTTGACCATCCGGGGAATCTGAATCTCACCGCCGGGGAACCCGAAATGGATAGCGTCCTGGAGCGGTTTGCGGAGCTCCGCTTCCATCGCAATCCCCTGGAGGTCGTTCTCCGCTTTTTTCCCCAGGGCGCCCGGAGCAGAACGGTCGAGGTGGAAAAGGACTATCAGATATATCTTTTCGCCTATGACCAGCGGGAAAACCCGATTCTATATTTGAATTTCTACATTACCGACTGGCACCGGAATTTCCGGCGGGAGCTTCCGCTCTACCTCGCTCAAGGCCAGGAGAAGGGCCGGGAGCTGGGGGCGTTCCTACTGGAGCTGTCCCGGAGCGCCGCCCCTGATATGTGACATATCAGCGGCCAAAACGCTCCCCCCCCCTCAAACTCAAACGCAGCAAAAAAGAATCGCCGCTGAACACGGGGTTCCAGTCAAATCGAATTCCCCTCCGTCAAATCCACTTCAACCCGCGGGGCCGTCAATTTTGGACGGCCCCGTGTTTTCATACAGAAAGTTTTTCCTTTGTGATATTCTGCAAGTTGTGTTATACTGCGGTTTAAAGTCAGATGCACATATTAAAGACCATGCCATACAGGCTGTCAAAATTTTGACGTGCGTCAGCACGCCTGCAAATGTCTGCCTTGCACCCGGCAAGCATTTGCTCGAAAATCCGCACATTCGGTTTATGTAAACAGGCCCCAGGCAGGTTCTCTGCCGCAAGCAATCTTTACAGACATCCACAAAAAAGCTTATATCATACAAAAGCGGTCGCGTTGAGATATACGGAGGGCATCGATGAAATTTGAAAATTCTTTGAACCCCGAGGTCAAAAATTTAAAAACCTACTTTGATCGTGACGGCAACGCAAATGTATTGATGAAAAATCCCCGGCTAGTTGCATCCGGGTATCTTATGGACGATCCCGATTGGTCCAGCGACCCCCATGTCCACGACTTCGTAGAACTGATCTTTTGCACCGGCGGACATGGGCGAACTACGATTTTTAATCAGGATTATGAAATTGAACCCGGTGATTTGATTATACATAACCCCAATACCCCCCATCACGAATCATCGAATCTAAATAGTCCGCTGGAGTTTTTCTTTGTTGGGTTAACAGACTTCCAGATAAGCGGGCTTCCCTCAAATACCGTAATGGATGAGAAGCATTGTCCCGTGCAGAAAACGGAAGGTTATAAAGAGCAATTTGATATCTTTTTTGTGGAGTTAATTCGGGAAACACTTTATCGGAAAGGGCATTTCCAACTGATATCCGAAGCCATCTGCTCCTGCATTTTGGCGCTGACACTGCGGATCATGGATGGTGCTCCCGTCCAATCGAAGACGCTGTCCCCCCACAGCATTCGCATCAAAGAGTACATTGACCAAAACTTTACGTCAGATTTGAATTTAAGCCAGCTCTCCAGCGCCGTGTACATTAGTCAAACTTATATTTCTCACATTTTTAAAGCAGAAATGGGCGTCTCCCCCATCCAGTATCTAATCAACAAGCGCATTGCCCATGCGAAACACCTGTTAAGCACGAGTGACATGCCAATTGCCAAGATTGCAACGGAATGCGGCTACGACGATCCTGTGTATTTCAGCCAGGTATTTAAACGGCTGACCAAATATTCTCCCAAAAAATATAGGACAGATCATAAAATGTGAACTTTTCTGTTTCGGCCTTGTTTGAAATTGGGCGGAGGATCGGATTGATGCAGATCTTTTTACCGGACAAGGCGATTTGATGCGGGAATTCTGACGGATTGCAAGTCAAATCCGTGCGGCCCCGGCGGAAAAAGATGCGCCGGAGCCGCGTTTTTCCATTCTTCCGGCAAGGCCGAACGCATGCGCCATTGTTCCCGCTATCTGCCGGAAACATGACGGCGCATATGGATCTAAAAGACCGTTTTTAAGGGCCTTTTTCTTAAAAACGGTCTTCTCCATATCCGCTTACCGATGTAATCCTCCGATTGCAGGCCTATCAAAAGCTCTCCGCTTTATGCATATCGCTCAAATTGTAAATATTATATGCCGCAAAAACTATTGAAAAAGCAAAAAGTATAAAGAGCAAAACAAAAATGCCCATAGTCATCATTCTGAAAAGTTTGTACAATAAAATTGTCATTAAGATATGACAGCATATTTGGGAAGAACAAAGAAAACGGAGGAAGATTTATGAAAAAAGCAATGCGTATAATCTTGTGTTTGCTGATCATCGTGAGCATGGCAGCAGGTTG
Organism: uncultured Oscillibacter sp.; assembly: GCA_947577075.1. Classification (GTDB taxonomy): domain Bacteria; phylum Bacillota; class Clostridia; order Oscillospirales; family Oscillospiraceae; genus Oscillibacter. Next base: position 18,342 of record CANPTW010000016.1, read on the forward strand.
TGGCAAGACCGGGTCCGAGCCTCCCGCCGGCACCGCTCCCACGGATACCGCCCCCGCTTCCGAGTCCAAGGATCACGATATTGATTGGACGGCCAAAGCATCCGTTGCCATGGGCGTAACTCCCACTGGTTATCAGGGCCCCGCTGAAGCTACGGGCGCTGTTCCAGCAGGCCAAAAAATTGCTCTTGTTTCTGCGAATGCGGCCTTACAGGGGTGCGTAGCTCCTCTGTATACGATGCAGGATATCTGCGACCGGCTTGGCTGGACTTATCAATTCTATGATGGTGCGGGCAACTCTGCACAGCAGAATGAAATGATCATGAACGCCGTATCGTGGGGAGCCGATATGATCTGTGTCTGCTCTGTTGATCCCGTTACCATTCAGCAGGGCCTGCAGGAGGCGGCCGATGCCGGAATTATGGTAACTACCTGTTCCACGGGTATCTTCTCCCCCAATCCCCCTGAGGAGCTGGAGGCCAGCCAGCTGAGTTATGCTTACGGCTGTTCTCCCGACTATGCGGCTTCCGGCAGGGCGATTGCCGACTGGATCGTTGCCGATGCCGGCAATCAGGGGGAAATCGTAATTGTTGACGCCGATGAGGCTCCGTCCTGCCGCGCTCTGCGCGTTGGCTTGCTGGAAGAACTGGCGCTGTCCGATATGGAGGTTGACGATAGCTTCTGGTTTACCGGTTCTCAGGTCGGCGATACTTTGATTCGCAACGTAGTTTCCTATCTGACCAACCACCCCGCCTGCAAGTATGTCTTTGTTGCTTATGATCCCGCTGCTGCCGTAATTGTCGAGGGGCTCAACCAGGCGGGAATGAACGATGTAAAAGTCATCAGTGTTTTAGGCATCCAGCAAAACATTGAGTATATCCGCGAAGGCAACGTTCAGGTCGCTACCGCCGCCTATGACAACAACTATATGGGTTACGCGGTAATCGATCAGTATATCAGGCATCTGAATGGATTGGATTATTTTGAGCCTTTTGGTGAAAATCTGCCGTACACGGTGTTAGACAGCAGCAATCTGCCGGATCAAGGTTCCGACTGGAACGCCCTTTCTTACTTTGATTATGAGTCCGAGTTTTGGGCCCTGTGGAAATAGGCTGAATTTCTGCTGCTTGACAAAGATGCCTTTCTGCTGTCAGATGGCGTATTTGCGTCATCTGACAGCAGCTGTTTAAGAGGTGATCAACATGAAGAACATGGATACTTTGATGAGTAGGAGGCCTCCCATTCTCAGCTTTCTCCGGCGTTATGCGCTGATCCTTCTTCTGGGCCTGCTGCTTCTGCTCTTTTCTTGGAAAACCACAACTTTTTTTACGGCCCGCAATCTGGGCAATATCCTAATCGTGCAGGTGACCACCGGCTGTATATCGATTGGCGCCCTGTTAATTCTGATTGTAGGCGAATTCGACCTGTCTTTGGGCTATCTTTTAGGGTTTTGCATGATGCTGGGCGCATGGCTCGCCAAAGCCGGCTTTGGCGCCGCAGTAATCGTTCCGGCAATGCTGCTGGCATCCGTCCTTGCCGGCTTTGTCAGCGGTATTATGACGGTGAAGTGTAAAGTGAGCTCCTTTATCTCCACCTTGGCCGTTGGCATCACACTCAGCGGGTTTACCACCGGTATGAGCGGAGGCAGCGTGCTGTCCAGCAATATCCCGTCCGCTATTATTAATTTTGGGCAAAAGCGATTTCTTGGAATCGGCTGCTGTGTTTGGACAATGCTGCTGCTTCTGGCTGTAATGTACTATATTTTGGAACACACCAGTTTTGGCCGAAGCTTATACGCTATCGGGGGCTCTGAACGGGTGGCGTTTTTGGGCGGTATCAAAACGGACGGCGTCCGGATTATGGTATTTATGCTGGCCGGACTGTTTACTGGAATTGCCGCGGTTTCCCAATTGGGTCAGTCTGGATCTGCAAATCCATCTTATGGAGCGGAGATGCTGATGCCTTCCTACGCAATCGCGCTATTAAGCATGACTGCATACAAACCGGGCACTTTTAATATAGTGGGTCTGATATTGTCGATTCTGGTCGTCGGTGTCGGCGTCAATGGCCTGGGCCTAATCGGTGCTCCCTACTGGATGGAGCATTTATTCAATGGGGTTGTATTGATTATCGCCGTTCTAATCTCTATCCGGGGACGCAACGCCCGCAGGACGGCGTAGGAGGAGGAACGATATGCCAATCCAAGTGAAGAATATCTCCGTCGAGTTCCCCGGGATTCGCGCACTGAAGGGAATCGATTTGGAGTTTCAGGATGGACGCATGCACGCGGTTTTAGGCGCCAATGGCAGCGGGAAATCCACACTGGTCAAAGTCATGACCGGTATTTATAAGCCCCAGCTCGGCGCGGAGATTATTATCAACGGAAAGAAGTTTCCGGAAATTAAAGACCCCAATATGGCCAAGAAGCTGGGTATTCGCGTAGTCCACCAAGAGGCCCCCCTTATCAATTCGCTCACCATAGCAGAAAGCATTGCCGTGCTGCACGGCTATCCCAAAACCCGCTTCGGACGAATTTTGTGGAAAGACCTGCAGCGATACAGCGGGGAACTGCTGAAATTTTGGGATATCGACTTGGATTCTAACATGCTGGTCCGTCAAATTAGTTCTTCGGAACGAAGCATGGTGGCCATGGCAACCGCAATTGGCAAAGACGAGGAACTGTCCGAAACTAAGGCTTTGATTCTGGACGAGGCCGACGCCTCCATTCCCGAGGAGGAGGCCCGCCGATTTTTGGCAAAAGCGCGAAAGGTGGCGGATTTAGGAATTCCTGTTATCATGGTAACTCACCGCTTAAAATCCGTGATGGAAACATGTGACGATGTGTCGATTCTCAATGATGGAAACGTGGTGTTTACCGGTCCCTTGTCCCATATCGGCCCAGACTTTATCGTTTCCAAAATGCTCAAAAGTGAGCACTCTATCGTAGTCGACGACACGATCGGCGTAGATAATCTGTGGCGTGCCGTGGGAGCCGCACCCCCCGTCGAAGGTTCAGGTACGGTCTTGAGCGTGAAGGACCTCAAAAGCAGCCGGCTGCACGGGATCTCGTTCTCCGTCGAACGCGGAGAGGTCTTGGGAATTGCGGGGATTACCGATAGCGGCGTGACAGAGCTGCCGCATATCCTGGGAGGCTCCGGCAAGTGGGAAAGCGGACAAATTGTTTTAGACGGGGAGTGCCTGAAGCCCAACATCACACCAAAACAAGCCATCCGCAAGGGAATCTCCTTGGTCCCCTCCGACCGCTTTCGCCAGGGCGGCGTCATGACTCGCACTCTGCGGGAAAATATGCTCCTTCCCAATGAAGAGAAATTCTTTCTGAAGCCGAAAAAGGCATACCAGGCGGTGGATGTGGCTATGCAAGTCTTAGATGTGCGCCCGGCTTATGCCGACCAGCAGTTCGGGAAATTTTCTGGCGGGAACCAGCAAAAGGCCATTGTGGCAAAGTGGCTGTTTACCTGCCCCAAGGTTCTGGTGCTGGATGATCCGACATATGGCGTAGATCCGGCCGCCAGAATGAAAATATTCGCTGCTATTCAGGACTCTGCCAGGAATCATGTGGGAATTGTGGTATTTTCTACAGAACCTGAACAATTGGCAACCCTCTGTAATCGAGTGATTGTCTTGCAAAAAGGGGTTATCACTCATGAATTAAAAAGGGAAGACGGCACGCTGACTAGGGAATCCATTGCAAGGTGGTGCTATGCATGAAGTCTAAGCTGCAAAACTGGAATTGGAAGAGCCTCCGCAACAAATACGGCCTTGTAATCGTATTTATTGCAATTGTTACGTTCTTCTCGGTTTTAAATGCGAATTTTTTCACTTTAAACAACTGGAGCCGTATTCTGATTGGGCAAGCGATTATTGGAAGCGTTGCGCTGGGGGCTATTTTTATTCTGATAATCGGCGAATTTGATATGTCTTTGGGATACATGACTGCGCTTATTTTAATAGTGGGCGGTTATTTATCGGAGAAGGGCTGCGGAACGGCAGCGGTTCTTCTCGCTATGTTCGGCGCCGGCGCTCTGGCGGGATTGGTTAACGGGTGCCTTATTGTGCTGTTGAAAATCCCCAATGCAGTGGCAACCATGGGCGCTGGTATTTGCATGTATGGCCTGACTCTGGCAATGAGCGGGGGCCGGGTGCTTTCCCTGAATATCCCGAAAGCGATTACCGCGGTCTGCAATTATCGAATTTTGAATGTCTCGTTGCCGGTTTACATTCTGGCGATTTTAATGGCCGTCGTATACTTTCTGCTGGAATTCACTCCTTTCGGGAAACGCCTGTACGCTATTGGCGGAAATGAAAGGGCGGCCTATCTTTCCGGCATCAACACAAATGTCTACCGAATATTGGCCTTTGTAATTGCCGGAATGTTCGTGGCGCTTGGCGCCCTGTTTATTCTGGGGCAGGCCCGCGCCGCTAATCCTCAGCGAGGACCGGAATATCTGATGTCCGCCTACGCGACAGTCTATTTAAGTGTTACGGTTTTCCGTCCCGGGGCGTTTAACTTACGGGGCGTGGCGTTGTCTTTGATCTTACTGGGCGCCGGCTTCAAAGGTCTAAGCCTGGTCGGCCTGCCTTACTGGTTCGAAAATGTATTTTATGGGATCATTTTGGCCACCGCTATGCTCACGGCAAACAAAGAAACCCGGGCGATTAAAGCCGGCTGATGGAAGAGAAGAACGCGTGCAAGGGAAGCCGTTTTCGCAGCGGCGCTCTTCGGGCTTGCCGGCGGGTACATTTCAACCCTCGGTCCATCTCCAATTGGAAGGGCCGCTATGATTTGCCCCGGTAGTACAGGCATGGCCGCAAGCCTGATGATCTCCGCTTCCGGCGTGGGCAGCGTGATCAGGCCGATTCTTATGGGTGGAATGGCAAATTATTTGAGCATACCACAGTCCTATCTTGGCATCGCTTTACTTGCATTCTGCGGCAGTTTACTAACGCGGAACATTCACCAAAAATAAGATGCCGCGTGGCCTGTCGCACCATGACAAGAGCGGAAAGGGATGAGTGAATGGAAGATAGCAGCATCACGAAAATGAAAGGCGTCGTCACAGACATTCAGCGGTTTTCTCTACACGACGGAACCGGAATCCGCACCATTGTGTTCTTGAAGGGCTGTCCCCTTCGCTGCAAATGGTGCCACAACCCGGAGACCAATCGTCCCTGCCGGGAGATGGCTTACTATCGTGACAAGTGCATTGGCTGCGGAGCCTGTGTTCAAGCCTGTCCGCATGGGGCCATTCTTTCAGACGGAACGCTGCAAAATGACTTGTGCATTACCTGCGGCAAGTGCGCCGATGCCTGCTGCACAAAGGCCAGAACGATCATTGGAGAAGAAAGATCCGTAGAGGAGATCATTCAGGAGGTACTGCGCGACCAGATATTTTATGAAATATCTGGCGGCGGGCTGACGATCAGCGGCGGCGAGCCCACTGCGCAGCCCCGCTTTGCCAGGGCCCTCCTTGAACGGGCGAAAACGTTCGGTATCAGTACGGCAATCGAAACGTGCGGATTCTGTGCTTGGAGGGATTTTGAACCAATCGTCCGTTCCTCTGACGTTATCCTGTACGATATCAAGCACATGGATCCTGCAAAGCACAAGGCAGCTACCGGCGTTTCAAACGAACTGGTCCTGGAAAATATTCGTCGAATTGGAAGAATGGGCAAAAAACTGATCCTCCGTATACCCTTGATTCCGGGAGTAAATCACGATGATGATAATCTAAAAGCAACCGCGTTTCTTGCCAAAGAAGTCCTTGCAGCCGAGATCCATATTCTTCCTTTTCATCAGCTGGGCCAGGGAAAGTGGTACGCATTGGGCAGAGAGTACAAGTTTGAGGAGCAAACCGCGCCGGATGAACTGTGTATAGCGCATGCCAAATTAATATTGGAACAGGCTTCCGAATTGCCGGTAAACATCGGCGGCTATGGAGCGTAAAGGAGAGCGTGATTTTATGGACAGAAGAAAGCGAATCAAGGATCGCCTATTCAACAAAGAGTTTTTGACCAAGCAGGAATGGTGGGGGGATGAAGAGTCCATTCTGGTTTCCGAGGAAATCCGGCGGCTTCCACTGATTGTGCGGAAAGCACTGGCAATTAAGCATGTGGCTGAACACATGCCCATTGAACTCAAGCCGGATGAGTTGATTGTCGGCATCCCCACTATGGCCTCCGTTGGATTTGGCAAATGCTTTCCCGCGTATGCCCTGCCCGAGGAACTGGAAGAGGGCGCCCGGTGGGGCTTTACTCCCAAGTCTGTATTTGGCCATCATCTGCTCAACTATGAGACTGTTGTACAGAAAGGGCTTCGCGGTGTCAGAGAACGCGTAATGGAAAAGCTGGCCGAACTGACCGACGATGAGAAATTTGCAGAGAAGGCAAGCTTCTACCGCTCCGTGCTGATTAGTTTGGACGCACTGCGCATATTGGCACAGCGGTATACCGACCTTCTGCTGGCTGCGGCCGGGAAGGAGCGGGACGCTTCCCGCCGGGCAGAGCTGCTGCAGATGGCCAACGTGTGTTCCCGTGTTCCGGAAAATGCGCCGGAAACGCTGCAGGAGGCCGCGCAGGCTGTTTGGTTCGTCTTTATGTTGTGTCACAGCACCATGGAATTTATTCCTGTGGGACGCACAGACCAGTACCTTTATCCCTTCTATCGGAAGGACATGGAAGCGGGCCGTATCCGCAAACAGGAGGCAGAAGAAATCATCGCCAGTTTCCTGGCCAAGTTCAGTGAACGCGTCCACATGAACATGGGCGATTGGGAAATGCATATGCGGGATGAAGACACCCAGTACAACGGCAAAGACCCCAATTTTACGACGACGGCCGGCGCCTATTCCAATGATGAACGCTATAATTTCGGGACCTCTGCTAATCATTGGCTGTGCAACATGATTCTGGGAGGCGTCACTCCGGATGGCAGAGATGCCGTCAATGAGCTGTCCTATATCATTTTAGAACAATGGGCCTATCTGGAACTGGTCGCACCGGTGATGTCCGTCCGTCTCAGTAAAAAGACCCCCGAGAGGTTCTACCGTCTTTGTGCGGATATTCTCCGCAACGGCGCCAGTGAACCCGCCCTCTATAACGATGAGGTCTTTATCGAAGCGCTGCGCAAGGCAGGCATACCTGAACGCGACGCCAACGATTACAGTAACGACGGCTGCTGGGAGGCGCTTATTCCCGGCAGGACAAACTTTGGCTTCTGTATGCTCCAAGTGCTGCAGCTGCTGGAATATATGCTCCAGGGCGGCATGAGCCTGGTCCGGGGCACGGTGGAGGTTCCGGATATCCCGCCGCTGTCCGCATGGAATACCTTTGATGATTTCTATGCGTATTTCCTGAAACTTCTGGAAGCAGCGGCGATCAAGGAAATCCGAACCCGCCTGGCGACGATTGCCCATCGGGCCGCCATTGCGCCCTCTCCCCTTCTGTCCGCATTTATGGACGATTGTGTGGAACGCGGCGAAGAGTACTCCGTGGGCGGGGCGCGGTATCACATGTTCGGCACATACCTGACGGGCTTTGCTAACTGCGTGGACTCTTTGGCGGTCATCAAAAAGCTGGTCTTTGACGACGGCCTCTATACGCTGAAACAAATCGCAGAGGCCACACGCGCCAATTTCGAAGGCAGCGAACAACTGCGCCAATATGCTATGAACCGCGTTCCGAAATTTGGAAACGACAACGGATATGTGGACGGCATTGCAGTTCGCCTGCTGGACGATTTCACATCCATCATCGAGAGGCTGCGAACAACGGAAGCAAAGGGCCTTATTCTTGGGGAAGGCATTGCTACATTTGAGTTCTTTGCCAAGTGGGGTCATGACATTGGGGCCTCCGCAGACGGCCGGAAATCACAGGAGCCCGTGGCATCAAATTTCTCTCCCGCCCATGGCGCGGACGCAATGGGCCCGACCGCAACAATCCGGTCAATTACCGCCGCAGACTTACGGGCCTATATGATGGGTGCGCCCTTAGATATGGAGATTAATCCAGAAGATGTAAAGGGCGAGCAAGGACTCAACCGTATGGTGGCGCTGATTAAGGGCTTTAAAGAGCATGGCGGGCTGATTCTTACCATTACAGGGACAAACCGCGAAAAGCTGCTGGCCGCACAGCGGGAGCCGGAAAAATATCGCAATCTGCGGGTACGTATGGGCGGCCTGTCGGCATATTTTGTCACCCTGTCAAAGGAAATGCAGAACAGCATTATCAAACGAACATCGCACTCACTTTAATACCGGAGGGCTTCTGCTGGATGGAATACGATTATGTAATCAAAAATGGCCGGGTGATTGATCCGGCAGCCGGGATAGACGGCATTGCCGATATATACGTATACAACAACCGAATTGTGAACCCGCCGGTAAACGGCTGTGGGGAATCAGGCGCCGTGATCGATGCTTCCGGTTGTTTGGTCCTGCCAGGTCTGATCGATTTTCACACGCACCTTGCCTATCAGCTCAGTGACTTTGGCTTAAACCCGGATCTCTATACTCTTCCAAACGGGATTACCGCCGCAGTAGACGCCGGTTCCGGCGGAACGGCGAACTTTGAAGGTATGTATCAAAATGTGTTCTCAAAGGCAATGATTACGATTCGTTGTTTTTTGAATGTCGCCGCAACCGGGATCATCACGGAGCGATACCCGGAAAATCTGGACCCTGCCCGTTTTGACGAAAAGAAAATGGAGCTGCTTTTCGACCGATACCGGGATGTGCTGCTGGGCTTCAAGGTCCGCGCCGGGCGCAGCACCTCAGGTGATCTGAACCTGGAGCCTTTAAAGCGGGCGGTGGAATTGGGGGAGAAATTTAACTGCCGCGTCTGCCTTCACGCGACCAATCTGGATGCCGGTTATGACGAAATTTTCCGCATGATGCGGAAAGGAGACATAGTATGCCATATTTTCCAGGGGGATAACCGCCATAATATTCTGAATGAGAAAAACCAGGTGGCTGATTTCGTCCATGCCGGGCGGGAGAGAGGGATTTTGCTGGACTGTGCCTGCGGCCGCGTCAATTACAGCAACCGCATCATGCGTGCAGCCTTTGCCGAGAAATTCTGGCCCGATATTATCAGTACGGACATTATTGGCTTTAGTATCTATGGGCCAAAGATACATTCCCTCCTTTCCGTCATGTCACAGTACTACGGCATGGGAATGCCTCTGCCCGATTTGGTCCGCGCAGTCACCGCCGCCCCCGCAGAGGTCATGAATCTTCAGGGCAGAATCGGCACATTGCGCCCAGGAGCCAATGCGGATATATTTGTGACCAGGATTCAAAAAAACCCTTTGGATATTGTAGATAAATTCGGTGAAACCGTGCATCTGGAGGAAACCTTCGTGCCAATGCTGACACTCAAGGAAGGAAGGCCGGCCTATCGGAATATTCTTTTTGACCCCTATTAATCGGGCAATTATCCTAAATTTCAGGACAGCATTTAATCTATCGGCCCTGCCCCATTCCGTGCATAATGGAAGCATCCGATACCCACATTTCATATGAAAAGAGTGTAAGTATGAAAAAAGTTAGAATTGCCAACGGAGCCGGATATGCCGGTGATCGTTTGGATGCCGGGGAAATCCTGATTCGAAATGGAAACATTGATTACCTGACTTTCGAGTGTCTTGCGGAGCGGACGATTGGCCTTTGCCAGCGGGATAAGATGCACGATCCCAATCTGGGTTACAGCAGGCTCAGTGAAGAGCGGCTGCGCCGTACGCTTGGACCGGCTAAGGAATATGGCGTAAAAATCATTTCCAACCTGGGTGCCGCAAACCCCGCCGCCGCCATCAAGCTCATTCAGCGGATCTGCGATGAACAAGGTATCCAAGGGCTGAAGCTGGCTGCCGTCATTGGGGATAACGTCTTTGACCACGTTGCGGATTATTACGACTACGATGTTCTGGAGTTCCCCGGTAAGCTTGGCGATATCCGCGACAAGCTTATCTCCGGCAATGCTTACTGCGGCGCGGAAGGCATTGTAGAGGCGCTGAAAAATGGTGCGGATGTGGTAATTACGGGCCGTGTGGCCGACCCCGCCCTGGCGCTGGCCCCTCTCCGCTATGAGTTCGGCTGGACATTGGAAAAGAACCCCCATCAGTTCGGGCAAGGTATTCTGGCTGGACACCTGCTTGAGTGCGGGCCTCAGAGCACCGGCGGAACCTATGCCGACCCCCCCTATAAAAAAGCCCTTGACCTCGCCCATATGGGCTTCCCCATTGTAGAATTTGAGGAGAGCGGCGACTTTATCATCACCAAACCCAAGGGGACCGGCGGCGAGGTGACGCCTGATACCGTCAAGGAGCAGCTGCTCTATGAGATCCACGATCCTACCGCATACATGACTCCGGATGCAATAGCCGACTTCAGCCACGCGACGCTCAAACAGGTCGGTCAAGACCAGGTTTTGGTCGTTGGCGCTACCAGTCATGGCAGGCCGGAAAAATTGAAAGTAAATCTGTGCTACAAGGACTCCTTTACTTGCGAGGGCGGCGTTACATACGGCGGCTCCAGTTCTCTGCAGCGTGCTCAAATTGCCGGGGAGATGGTGAAGGAACGCATTAAAATCATGGGGATTGACGCCGACGAAGTCCGCGTGGATTACATCGGCTTCAACTCTTTGTATAAAGATAAAATCTCCCGCATGATTTGCGGCGAAAACATGGTGTTCCCTGAGATTCGCCTGCGTGTGGCCATCCGTGTGAAAGACTATGCCGCAGCGGTAAAGTTCCGTGACGAGTTTGACTCCCTGTACGGCAGCGGCCCCTTCGCCTGCGGCGGCGTCACGATGGCGATCAGTGAAATCATCAACGTATGCTCCGTATTTGTTGACCGGTCCATTATCAACGTCGAAGTGAAGTATTGGGAGGCCTGATTTATGAAACTTAGGGAAATCGCGCATTCTCGCGGGGGAGACAAGGGAGATATTTCCAATCTCTCACTCATCCCTTACAACGAGGCAGACTATGAAAAATTGAAAGAAAAAGTGACGGCAGAACTGGTAAAGGACCATTTTTCCGAGCTCTGCCATGGCAATGTCACCCGTTATGAAGTCCCCGGCATCTGCGCGCTGAACTTTGTGTTGGACAAAGCCTTGGGGGGCGGCGTGCTGAAAAGCCTGGCACAGGACAAGCACGGCAAAACTTACAGTGCGGCTTTGTTAGAGATGGACATTGACTGGTAAAAGGGAGGGGATGAAATGACAATCAAGCTGAACTGCCTGGACTTAACGGAAGATCGGGAGATGATTCCTGTTTTGAACCCGGCCACCGGCGCGGAGATCGGCTCCATTCCCAATATGACGGAGCGGGATATTGATGCGGCAGTGGCGGCCGCAAAATATGCATTTCATGAATGGGCCGGACGCTCTCAACTGGACAGGAGCCGAATCCTGGAACAGTTTATTTGCTGCGTGGAGCAAGAAAAGGACGATCTGGCTTGGCTGCTCAGCGATGAGACCGGGAAGCCTTTAGGGGAGGCGCACAGCGAATTGAGCGCCTGCCTGCTGATTACCAAGGCCTATTGTGAGCGGGCAAACCACATGTATGGAAACTGCCTCCCCTGCGGCAATGAGGTACTGGGAAACCGCAACGACGTCGTATTTACCCGCAGGGAACCCATCGGCGTTTTCGGCTGCATCATCCCTTTCAATTTCCCCATTGCCATGTTTGCCCACAAATTGATTCCGGCAATTATAACCGGCAATACGGCTGTAATCAAGCCCCCTACGGATTGCCCCCTGACGCTTCTGCGTCTAACGGACTGTCTTTACAAGGCAGGCGTGCCGGAACAAGCAGTGCGGGCAGTTGTGGGCCGCGGCTCCGGGGCGGCCGGCGGCTATCTGGCAGCCCACCCGGGCCTCAATGCCTTGTCCATGACAGGCAGTGAACGCACGGGCCTGTCTATTTATCAGAAGGCGGCTGCAAATCTGACCCGGGTATTTCTGGAACTGGGGGCGAACGACGCCTTTATCGTGATGGAAGACGCCGATTTGGACCTTGCCGTGAGAGAAGCGATGATGAGCCGGCTGCTGTATGCCGGGCAGGTATGCTGTGGCAGCAAGCGCTTCCTGGTCCACGAAAACTGCATGGAGGCTTTTGTGGATAAGCTGATTGCGGCATTGCGGCAGGTGAACATGGGCGATCCCAAGGCGCCCGACACCACCATGGGCTGCCTTATCAGCGAGAAAGCTGCACGGGAAGTGGAAGCGCAGGTGGCCCACACCGTGGAACAGGGCGCGGTTTGTGCCTTTGGCGGGCATCGCAACGGCGCATTCTACGAGCCCACCGTTCTGACCCAGGTTACTCCGGAGATGGATGTCGCAAACGATCTGGAAATCTTCGGGCCCGTGTTCTCCGTCATTTCCGTCGGGTCCGCCGGAGAGGCCGTGCAGATAGCCAATCAGAGCCGCTATGGACTTAGCGGCGCAGTGTTCAGCGAGAATGGTAAACTGGCGCTGTCCATTGCAGAGCGGCTGGAAACCGCCACGGTAGTCATAAACGGCGGCACAGACTACCGCCCCCCTGAACTCGCTTTTGGAGGCTGCAAAAAAAGCGGCATTGGACGGGAAGGCGTTTCCAGAACTTTGGACGAAATGACGCAAGAGAAGAACTATGTTCTGAAAAATGTCTTTGGCAAGCTGTGACCGGAGTCTGTCTGAACATTGGCGGAATGCCCAACGGCGAGAGATTTTCCGCCAATCAAGGCAATTTTTCCAGGCGGGCCGCCGCCCGGCAAGAAAATTTAACGCAGGGCCGCGGAAAAAGGTCCGCTGTCTGCGCGTTTTGTTGTTTATCAAACAAGGCCCAATTGCGCAAGCCGCTGCATAAATCCTGATTGTTTCAAGTTTCGCGACAAACGAGATACAGGCACGCGCCTTGCCTTTTCGCGCGGGGTTTTTACTTTGATACGTGCAATCCCTCTAAAAAGTGAAACGATCGGAAGGTGTTGAAAAAGCTGGGGACATAAAATAACGGGCCGGGGACGACAAAACAGCGATTTTAGAAATTCTTCGGTCTTGAACTCCCAGCCCCTGTAAAAAGGGGAAAACACGCCTCCCCTGGAGCCGGCCGAGCAAGCCGACAGCTCCAGGGGAGGTTTTCCTTGCACCTCTGCCGGATATTTCGTATAATGGCCTCAGAAAGCGAGGGACTGCATATGGAATTGCGGCGCTGCCACTGGGCCGATCCGGCCTCTGAACTCTATACGGCCTATCACGACCAGGAGTGGGGGAGGCCGGAGCATGACGACCGGAAGCTCTTCGAAATGCTGATTCTGGAGGGCTTCCAGGCGGGTCTGTCCTGGATTACAATCCTGAAAAAGCGGGAGGCGTTCCGGCGGGCCTTCGACGGTTTCGATCCCGCGATTGTCGCGGAGTACGGCCCGGAGAAGCTGGAGACGCTGATGGCGGACCCCGGCATTGTGCGGAACCGCCGCAAGATTCAAGCGGCGGTCCAGAACGCGAGGGCTTTTCTGGACATCCAGAAGGAGTTTGGGTCCTTCGACCGCTACCTCTGGGGCTTCACGGACGGGCAGGTCATTCTGAACACAGACGACGAGGTCCGGGCCAGTACCGAGTTGTCCGACCGGGTTTCCAAGGACTTGAAACGCCGGGGGATGAACTTCGTGGGCTCCGTCATCATCTATTCGTTTTTGCAGGCGGTGGGCGTGGTTAACGACCACGAGACGGGATGCTGGTGTTATCCCAAGCAGAATCAGGAAGAGGGACCGCCGGACTGAAGGAAGGCGGAACCGTTGGATACACGCCCATCGTCATAGCCATTCCCGGGTTGGTGCATCGCGCAGGGTGTGGCTGCGCTGCCCCCAAAGCCCGGTGTCTGGCGGAATATGCGGCCCCGGCATGCCCGTCCGGCCGTCCGGGAGGCCCTGGAGCCGCTCGCATCCGCCGGCCCGGTTCTGGCTTTCCTTTTTCCGTACAGGGAAACTGGCGGGACCGGCAATCAGGACGGGGGGACAACGGGCGGCGATTTCACGGCTCTGGTTGAAGTCCTCTGCCAGTTTCCGGGCTTAGGAGTCCAGGAGACGGGTCGTTTTTTCGTGGTACATCGGGGGCCACACAGACCTTCTGCGCCTCAGCAACAGCGGCGGCCTTGTCTGCCTCCTGGCGGCAAGATGCGCCGCCGGATTTATAGGCACAGCAGCTGTTCATTTCCTTGGCCCGGCGGGGTGAGGGCTTTGTCAATGGGATCGTAAGCAGGCATACACCCGGCTCTTTTTCGAAGCTCTGCGGGAAAGCTCCAGCAAGGGTATCACAAAGCGATCTGTACAGCTATTCTCTATTTTTAACGAATTTGAGGCGTAATTTTTGTTGGAAGCATTAAAGTGCCTTTTGGGGCGCAAAAAGTGGGGTTTACACCTCTCCAGCCGCTCTGAAACCCTGAAAATATCCATTTCGCGGGATTTTGAAATCCCAAAAAACAAAAAGGTGAAACAATTGGGACTCTAAGCGTTCAGCCTAGAATATCCGGATTGTTTCACCTTTATGGCAGCGGGTGAAGGATTCGAATTGCTAATTATATGTAAATTGCCGTAAAATGCCGTTAATAGAATCTAGTGATTGCAAGGGTTACAGCCATTTCTTGAAAAATGCTGTAAACTGCTGTAAAAGCTGTAAGGGGTAAACGAAGGGGTAGAAAACAAGGGCCAGGGGAACACTCCCCCGGCCCTCTGCTTATTTGTCCTCTGCCTGGAGGGCTTCGAGCTTTTTCCCAATGTCCGCCGTGATTGCATCGGCTCCGGGATATTTCATGCTAGTGGGAACAAAGTGGTAACGCTGGATTTCTTCGAGAACGGCCACGGCATAAATGCGCTGTGCGGTCGTGGCCTCCGGGTCCCGCAGAACGGACCTCATGGCCTCCACCACAAGGACCTTGTCCTGCTTTTCCTCCGCCTCCCTGGCCTCTCTCCATGCCTTGCGGGCCGCTTTGTTGCGCTCTCGGGTCTCCTTGGCCTTCATATGGGCTTCATCCATGCTCTATGTCCTCCTTCCGGCCTTGCTCATAGGCCATATTGCACCAAGCGATTAGCGGCGGTATCAAAGGGTTGTCCTTGACGTGTTCCAGGTCCTTCCCGGCTGCCTCCGCAAACTTCCGGCGCTCTGCGTCCAGGTCCAGGGGATAACCGCCGCCGCCCTGTAGGCCGTCCTCGTAGCACCTGTTTACCAGTTCGATAACCTCCCCATAGGCTTCCTCGTGGAATTTGTCTATTGGTCCATACTCCAGGGCAAGGGCCTTTATGAAGGGCTTGGCGTCAATGGGGTATTTCATGCCGTAGCCTCCTTCATGGAAATCGGGTCCCCTACATTGCCACCGTGAATGGAAGACGCCGTGCCCAGCTCCTCCGGGAAGCTCTCCGGGTCCCGCTTCCACAACAGCCGCCCCTCCGGGCCCCAACTGGCGATAACCACGCCGAAAATCTCCTTTGCCTCCATTCCCAAGTCATAGGGACGCCTTGCCAGATCATAGCGTGTGCCTACCATCTGCCAAGGCCCCCAAGTCCCCTGATATTCTTTCAGCATCACCGTGGGTCGCTTCTGGCCGGGGAACACGGCCCAGCACATGCAGAGGTCGGAAGTGCCGTCCCCTCCCTTGCTCTTGTACCTGGGAGGCGCGGGGCGGCGGGTAAAGTCCACGCACACCCAGCCGCCGTTAAGTACCTTGACGCCCTCCAGGCACTCCCCAGCAACGGGGAAAATGGCCTGGGGGTTATGCTCCATGACGGCCTCGACGGCTTCACGGGTGACGATGTTCAGCCCGATTTGGGGCCGCTGCTCCAGCACGTCCAGGATTGCCGGAACCTCAAAAATCTGATTCAACTTTCAACTCTCCCTTGCAATACAGAGGGGGCCGTGGTACACTGTAGGCACCAAGGCCCCCGTGGTTTTGGTGGTGGGTCCCCTGCATCTAGCTTTGGTCGGCGGTGATGCAAGGGGCCTTTCTCATGCCAGCACGAAGCGGCGGGCGGTGGTCTGCTTCATGAACCGGGCGGCGATGTCGGGAAGCTCCTTCTTCAAGGCGGTGGTGTCCACCCTGGAGGAAGTGACCGGCTTCCAGGTGATGCGCCAGTCGAGGCCCAGTAGCGTGTCCATGTTGTTGGCGTCCATGTGGCCCTTCAGCTCATCGGTGATAGCCTCGATCTCGGCGGCAAGCTCGTCCTGCATCCGGCGCAGCTCCCGCAATTGGTGGACCTTTTCATTCATGGTGTCGACGCTCATTTTGATGTCTCCTTTCAGATTTTTTGGGAACCCCGGCGGCGGCGGTCGTTCGGCTGTGGCCTTAATTCCCATTCCTGATACCTTACCGCTCTTATGCGTGGTCTCGGCGTTACTCTCCACGATTGCCGGTGTCTGAACTGTTTTCTTTTGTTCCCTTGCTGTAAGTATAATATAGCATATCTATGCCAAGATATCAATTGACATTACGCATAAATCTAAGCATAGATATTTGTAAATAATATATCTAGACATAGATAGACTTTTGAGCTATAATATAGCTATACTAGGGGAAGGAGCATCCAAAAATAGAGACTCCCCCGGAAGGAGGAATGACCATGCCAGAAAAAACGGAAGCCCAAAAGCGGGCACAAAAAAACTACATGGACAAATTTGCAATAGCTCGTGTTCGCATGGAAAAACGCCGCTATGAGGATATACAGGCCCACGCCGCCGCCCAGGGGGAAAGCGTCAATGGCTTCATCAACCGGGCAATCACAGAGACAATGGAGCGGGACACCGCTGGACACGTCCGGGAGGCAAAGGATTTAGATGGAAAAAAATAGTGAAAGATTTTTTGAATGGTATACTAAAGAAGCATCTGCCCAAGAACGCATCTTTGTTGATAGCGTGATGTCTTTAGGAAATGAATATTTCGGAGATATGCGTTTTGAAGCGGGAAGTATTACAAGTGATTTCATTGCTTGCCAGTCGAGCATAGATGGTGGAAAAACATGGATTGCTGATGAGGTTTCTTTGCCGGATGCACTCCAATATTTTTCCTATGATTGGTTTTCCTATCGTATTGAAAAAATGGAGGCAAAATGCGCTTATTTTGATTGGCTTAAACAAGAGATAGTTATTTCTCCCGAATATGCCAATGACGACGCAACAATCCTGCATGAACTAATTCACTTGCACGAATTTGTTATTCATGATGGCCCTTGGTTTTTCCATGACGCTTTACTGTGGTGTCTGTATCGGGATTTACGTGGGAAAGTAGAAAACTTAGATACAAAAATTGAAGAACACGGGCATATTCTCAATGAAACCGAATTGCAATCGCAAGGAGGAACACACGATATCCTGTTTCTTTTGAAAAGTTTTGATCTTGATTTACGCAAAGGATATCCTCTAGGAACAGTCTTTGGTTATGGCAGGACAGAGTATTTCGCAGATTAATCGCATGGGTCCATAGACGGCTTTAGTAACTCTCCCAATTTAGGAACTCCAGCCTTTTGCCCCAGGACCGTCCAAATCTGGACCTCCCCCCTGGGGGGATTGGGAAAATTGCCACGACCTCCTTTAATGCCCCCGACTAACCGCAAGCAAGGAAAAGAGTTTTTGCCTGGAAGGAGCAAGCACAATGGGCGCTTATGGTTCCCCGGAGCTTCACCCAAAACTTAGGGACAACAGCCCGCCGCCGAAAAAGAAATGCCCGGCGATATTCAAAAGGATTTCCTTTTGGTTGTGCTTTTTATGGCTTGTATGTGATTTCTTTGTCAACGGGATAGGAATAAACACTTTAAGCACGGTTTTAGTTTGTTCTCTTGCTGTATTTGTTTGTGAAGGGATTTCCCTGCTTTATAATGCTGTTCGTGGGCGCAATGCTAGAGCAAATGCAATCGCCGTGATATGCTCTATAATTGTCTTTTTTGCAACGGGTATTTATCTAAACGCCTACACTTAACCGCCGCAAAAGAAAGAATTTTGGCGGTGAACGATATTCACCCCGTAGCACAGCCGATTTATTCCTCCGAAATCTCGGGGCTATCGAACAAATATCCTACAAAGCCCATAGAGGCCCCTACAAGCCACGCCAGCACTTTAGCAGTGTTCCTATACTCCCAAACAGCGAAACGCTGTAGTGGGCTCTTATGGGGCTTCCAGGGGTGGTCGCCTAATTCTTCAAAAATGGAGGCCCCTCAAAGCAAACTGGACAAAATGTCCGGCAACATCGTTACTATCAAAATAGTTTGCTTTTAAATATTTTCTTTGAGAGATATACAAACCACAGAAAATGTGATATAATGCCCCCATATTCGACGTGGGGTGATTGTATTGCAACATCTATATATAGACGAGTCTGGTTCAATGACAAGCGAATATACAGATCACTGGCCCTACTTTATCATTGCAATTGTTACAGCTCCAAATAAAGAAAGGGCGAAGCGTGCAGTAAAGCGGTTTGTTTCCAAGAATATAGATACGTTAAAATCATCTGATTCTGCTCATAAAATGTTTTTAGATGGAAACTTTCATGAGTTAAAAGGCTCATGCATGAGCGGAAACCTTCAAGCGGGCTTTATTGAGTACATCTGCCAAAGGGATACGGTAAAGGTCTTTTTAGCCCAAGTGAAAAACCGACAAATCCGATATGGCCTTTATAAAAACACTGCCCGCGCATTCAATTACATTCTGGGCCAAACCCTTGCGAATCTGTTTGAATCCGGCTTGCTACCAAAAGATGATTACATGCTCCATATCGACGAACGAAATCAGAAGACCGGAACCACACATAGTTTAGAGGACTATTTGAATATTCAACTTTGTATTGATAAGGAATTTGCAGATTCTGTAATCGTCAAATATTACGATTCAGCGCAAAATTCCCTTATTCAAGTTGCGGATGTATTTTCCAACGCATACTATAAACATTGTATGCAGGGTGGGAGCGCCGAATATATTAGTCCTATGTTAAACGCAAAGGCGACAGAAGGATATTTCCCAGCAGTCTATCAATTTCCACAAAAAATAATCAAAATTACAGGCACTTCATGAATATTGACAAGAAGTACAGAGTATGATATATTGTAACTGCCAACAGTAAGTCCTATTTATGTGCCATGTATTTGGTAAGCGTCATGTGCTGGCGTCGCTGATAGGCAATTGGCAAGATTACACCGGACCAGAGGGAAACCTTTGGTCCGTTTTTCTAAGGCGGACATTCCACGTTGTCTCATTGGCGGCATGTGTGGTTTCTACATAAAAAGGGCCGGAGGATGATACCCCCGGCCCTCCCGCTTTTCCTCACCATATTTGGGGAGCAAAGATTAGATCATCACTCCGCCCGGCATAAGGTTAGCGCCTCTCTGATGTTGCGCCCGCTCAACGGACCGCATGAGTGTTTTCCCGTCCAGGTGTACGCCATAGTCCTGGTTATTAATAGCGTCTACTATGGCTCCTGCTCCGGCGTTGATTGCGCTGATAACGGCGGAATAATCCTGCCTCCCCTGTTCCTCCCGGAAGGTTTCACGGAGGATTGACTGCGGGCTTATGATCTCCGGGTTGCTCCGTGCGTTCGGGTATTCTCCCATCAAGGCCAGCGTCGGAGACTTCACCACGCCGCCATTGGCAAAGGCCATAGCGGGCAGCGCAAGCGGGGCCAGCTTCGGGAGTGCGGCGGCTACGGCGGCGGCCCCGCCGGAGAGGACAAAAGCGGCCACGCCAGCGCCCGCCAGGGCCACGGCTCCCACAGGTGCGGCCCAGGATTTATTTGCACTCCACAAATTGCTTATTTTCTCTCCGGTCGCTTTCATGAAGCCCACAAAGCCCTCCCAGGCAACAGACAAGCCGGACAAGAAATTTTGAACAAAACTGGAAATCCCCTTTCCCGCATTTGCCGCAAGATTCCCGGCCCATGTAGCAACGCCGCTGCTTGTCTTATTCACCCAATCGACAAAAGGCGTTCCGGCGAGGGTCAACCCATCATGCACCGCCTGGGGGATAAACTCTAAAACGGATTTCACATTCCCCGCAACATTTGGCCCCCATGAAGCAAGTGCGCCCGCCGTGACGGTAAGAAATGCGCCAAAAGTTTTTGCGGACGGAAGGAGGCCCAGGGACGTAACTTTCGGAATGTACTCAATGATTGTCGAGAAATTTGTCTTTAGGTTCTCTCCCCATGTGGACAGGCTGGTTTGCGTGGCCGTGACAAAAGAGGAAAATTTCTGCTGAAGCACCTGGAGCTTTTCGCCCGTGTTTGCTTCCAGGGAAGTAAACGCCTCCCCTATCGCCGCCAGCCCGGACAACAATAAAGAACTGTCAATAGCCGGGGCGAAAATGGGGTTTTGTGCCCACTCCGGGACGGGCAAAGGTGAAAGCGCCCACTCCGGCAAGGTAAGGGCCTCAAAGGCCGGGGCCGGGATGATAGACGGCAACCACTCCGGCGCTTTCAGCAGCGCCCCCACAAAGCTGGGAATCAGCAGCTTTTCAAAAATGGGGGAGGGGACAAAGGAGGGATACCACGCCGGAGATTTCAGCAGTTCTCCAACCAGGTCCGGGAGGCGGACCTGCTCAAATACCGGGGACGGTATCACGTCCGGGATCCAGGACGGGGAGGGCAGCTTTTGCCCCAAAAGGTCAGGGACGGGCACAGGCTCAAAGACAGGGGCGGGCACATACCCCGGCTCCCAAACCGGAGAGGGCATTTTCTCCCCTACGAGGTCCGGCAGTAATACAGGCTCAAAGGCAGGGCTTGGAACGAGGCCGGGGACCCATTGCGGTGAAAGAAGCCGCTCCCCCGCAAGGCTTGGCACTTTCAAAGGTTCAAAAGCCGGGGCCTTGACAAGCTCCGGTACCCACGCAGGGGCTTTGAGCTTTACGCCGGACAGCTCCGGCAGCGTGACAGGCGCAAACTCCGGGGCTGGAATTGGGTTCGGGGACCATTCCGGGGAGGGTATTTTGTCCAGGTTCGGGAATTTGATTTCTGGAAATTTAAGATTGTTTTCCACTTCCTCAAACCGGAAGTTCCCTAAATCGCCAGAACCGCCGCCGCCCAAAGGCAGGTCCTTCTCGATCACGTTCAGCTCATCAATGCCAAGGAGAACGGATTTTAATTTCTTCGTAGCGTTGGTCAGTTTGTCCGTGGAGGACGTAGAACCGTCTACGGATTCCGCAAAATCTTTGTACTCCTTTTTGGCTTGCAGAACGAAGTCCTCGCCTAAAAATGCCGCTACGATTCTTGCAATAAAGTTCAGCACGGATGCCAGCCCGTCCAGGATAGCGGTTATAACAGGCTCAATCGCCATCAGGACCGGGAGAACGGCGGCGGTCAGGGCGTCGACCACGTATTGAACGGAAGTGACAATTTTTGACAGGGTTTCGTTTACCTTCTCGTTCTTTTGGGCCACGGCTCCAAGGTTCTCCGCAACGGCATTTGTCAGGCGGGATATCATGCGGAAAATAATAAAATTCATAGTCAGGCGCTTCAATCGGTCCACAAGACGGTCAAGACCGCTTGCGCCCTGGTCCCCGGCCCGCTTTACAGTGTGCCCTAACCGCTCCGCCTCTTTCGTTGCGCCGCCAAGTCCGGTTTCTACACGCTTTGCCGCCCTAGCCACGTTGTCAACGCCAGTCGACGCCTTTTGGACTTTTTGAGCGGCCCCGGCCAGCTTGTCAGTGCTTCCTCCGGTCCGCTCCAAGGATTTTTGTACCTTCTCCGCCGCCGCCGCAAGCTGTTCACAAGAGGCCGCCGCCTTTTTGATGCTTTCACCGTCTACAGAGGCGGCGGGGGCCTGGGGGATTTTTGCAAGAGCCGCCGCTACCTGCTCTATAGGGGCCGCTGCTCCCTGCATCCCTGTTTCAAGGCTCTTTCTTAGCTGCCGTATTTTATTGTCAGCGGCGTCAATTGCGCCGGATAACCGTTCGATTTCTTTTTCTGTCCGCCGTACTTCTTCCTCAACTGCGGCGGCAGTTGCGGGGCTCCCAACTCCACGATATTGCTGCATCCCCTCCAATCGTTCTTGCAGCTTTAACACGGAGTCAGCGGAAGATTCCGCTTGCTTTTCAAGGCGTGCAATTTCAGCCTCAATCTTCGCCGTGGAAGCGTTGGGCATTTGCGTCAGGGCTTTCATCTGCCGGGATAGCTTCTCCAGCCCCGGCACCTTTGTGGCCTGTCCCAGCCTTTGCAGGGAGGCAGTCAGGCGATCGATTGCTCCGGCGGCGGCGGTGGACGATGCTTCGATCTCAATTTGCAGTTTGTCAATGGTGGCGTCCGCCATGCGTTCAGCTCCTTTCTTCGAAAATGAAAAAGGGGGCCAGCTACCCAAAGTTCAGGTAACTGGCCCCGCTCGGCCCTTCTCATCCAACGCTTAGGATGAGGGTTTGCTTTTTTCAACTTTTAGCCGATAAATTCTGGTAGTTTCTTCTCTCCGTGGTACGATTTCAACCCTGTCTCCAGAATTTAAAATACGTTCAATAAGTGCGATATCGCTAGGATTTAATTTTATCATTCTCCCCCCTGCTGACTGATTAGCGCTGCTTGCAGTCCTCTCACCTGTGCCCGCTTCTTTTGCATTTCATCCTCACTAAAGGCGGCGGGCTGATTCTTTCCCCAATTCTTTCCGACTTCTACCATCTGCCGCATATACAGCTCTGCAAGTAATTCCTCTTGTTCTTGGCTGATTTTTCTTCCCTCCGCCCTTTGAGGCTGTAATTCACTGTGGGGCTGTTTGGGGTATTCGTAAGTATTTCGCCTATTTTTCCCCGATAGAACAGCAGAGGCGATAGAGGTCAAAGCGTCCTGGGTATAAATACCTTGTAACCATGCCTCCCGGTTTGTCCGGCGCTGGTAGCCGTCGGCATAGGCTTGGACCTCCGTCGGCGTCATTTGCAGAAAGTCAGAATAGGGTATACCGACCTCGGCGGCAACCGTCAGCCATGTTAGGCGGAGATTTTCTTTTCCTCCTTCGTCTGATTCTCCATTTTGAAAAAACCGGAGTTGTCCACCGCTTGGGACAGTTCGTCACTAATAGCGTCGATTGTTCCGCCGGACTGAATATGTTGCTCAATGGCGGCTTTCCCGGCTTCCAGATCGCCGTCAATGGCAAGAGCTACGAACGCGGCAAGGAATCCAAGAGGGCGCTTTGCCATATCGCTGATTACCAAGCCCCAATCCTCCAGGCGGCATAAATTTGCAAAGGTCAGGGCGGGAGTGGTGTACTCGACATTGTTGATTTTCATGGTAATTATTCCCTTTCCGCTTCCTCTTCATGAAGCTGTCTCATAATATTTGCGCTGTATCCAAGTGCAATGGGTTCCGGGAAATAGGGTTTAGGCGGCTGGTAGTATGCGAGGGTTCCCCGCGCCTCCGCCGCTTCCGTGATAGCCTCTACCAAGTCCGGGAATCGCTCTTTGAAGCTCGAACCTTTGAGTTTGCCCCGGATATCATAAATCCCAGTATCTCGAAGCGTTCTCTTTAGGTCCTGCTGAAATTGTCTCACCTGTTCTGTATTCATCATTTGTCCTCCTTGTTGTAGTGCCCCCCTGGGGGAATATACTCTATGGGAGGCGGTTGCCCCGATGCCCGCCAGTAACCGCTCGTTTGCAAAAGGATTTTACTTTCACCCGGCGAAACACGCATAGATGTCGGGATGCTCCCGCCGCAGTTGCTCACGCTGAAAATATTCAAGCTCGTTAAATTCCTTCTTTGTAGTCGGAACACAATATGGACGCTTTGGGGCGGCGGCGGTTATATTGCTCTGTACGTGATTCCATCCGCACATTACCCGCCCTTCTTCACTGCCGTTCGGCGGCGGTGTGGGCCGTGGGCAACTTGATTTAACGAAACTCATTCGTCATCCTCCCATTCTTCATCGGGCAAAGCGTCCATAATCCTCTTGCGAAGTTCTTCGGGGTCCACCGTATCGCCAAGTGGGTCTGGGTTCTCCCTTACAGGCTCGATCTCGAAACGGTCACGGAATCCAGCGCAATTTTTCAAGACAAAAATTCCCATTGTCGGGTCCGCCGCCCTGCCCAGGCTTGCGTTGACCAAAATATCCGCAAATGAGTCTTTCAACAGGTTTATGTATTCTGCGCTCTGACTTTTCGGGTGGGTCCGCAAGTATTCGTTCAACCATTGCCTGGAACAGCCAAACCCATAAGCCGACAGTCCCAATACATTGGGAATCGTCCCGGCTTCAGCACAAGCGTCAAGGTAGGCTTGCGCCCGTTCCCGTACCACCCGCACGTCGGAAAGGTCCACTTTGTCCTGGTGCTTTCGCAGGGTTTCGGCCTTGCGGCGGACATCTTCGCCTATCACTTCGGCCTTGTGTTCATCGGAAATCTCTTTGTAAATTTTGCTACGGCCTCTCTGCGATGATAATTCAGCGGCCATAGCGCTTGCTGGGAGAAGGTCGTTTTTCTTCAATTTGTCAAGTCTCCTTTCCACGGATAAAAAGAATTTTAGCCCTCGCTCAAAATCTGCTCTGCCCACGGCTCCCCGCGATGCTCCATCGCATGTTTGCGGCTACACTCAACGCACCGGCAGCCTGTTCCATATAGGTCAAGGTGCCCGTCTACAATCATTTCGTCAAGGTCTACCTGAATTTCGCTCCCACACTCTATGCAATGAGTGAATACATTTTCATCATCAAGCGTCGTGCAAATAGTGGTATTTTCGCCAATTATGGTTTTTGTGTAGAACATTTTTGCTTCTCCTTTTTAATCAAGTTTGGTTGACATAATTCCGGTTCAGCGCTGTTTCACGGCCAGCACCAGCCCAGCGCCGAGAAAAACGCCGACGCCAAAAATAATTGCTCCCAAAATTACAAATCCTATTATTCTACTCCTTTCCCCTCGTTTCCAGGTAATTTTTATATATAGCCATCCAATCCCTCATCCGCATTGTGGTCAGCCATTCCGAACGATTGCGCCGATGGAACAGGACCGGAATCCCATCCCGGAATTTTTCGCTATCCCGAACAGCTTGCTCCATTGCCGCCGGGACGTTCAGCCGTTCAACTCGTTTGACCTCTGCATGAATGCCGGGAATCCCGGTCACATCCGGCGTTTCCCCGAAAGAAACTGGCTCACCAGGCTCCGCCGGTATCCCCTGGGCTTGGAGGAGGCGGCAAAGCTCCAGTTCGCCGCCCCTCCCCTTTCGCTGGGATTTCTTTCCACTCACGCCAGCGCTCCCGTTTCAAGCCAAGCCGCCAGCCGCCGTGCATCAGCGGCATCTTCCAAGACTTCCGCACCCCGCACGCTCCCGGCAAGACCCGCCGCCTCTATTTCCTGCCGTGTGGCTAACTCCTTGAGCTTGTCCGCAATTCGCTCCAAGTTGATGCTGTCAATTTTGTCCATAATGCAATCCTCCTTACTCGCCCACTTCCTCTTGAAGGCCCCGGACCTCCGCAAGGGCATTCCGAATCTCTGTCAGGCGTTCCAGATACCCCGCCGGGTCTGTAATATTCAAATCTTGTTCCAGCTCTTTGATTTCCTCCAGGGTATTCTTAATCTCCGTCAGCAAGTCCAAATAATTCTGGTCCATAATTTTCACCTTTCTATGCATTTTTTAAATTAACGTGGTTTTGCAAAACCCTTGCGCCGCAATGGATTGGCGGTTTTGGGGCGGCTTGGGGCGGCTTTTTTGGCCGCTCTCGCGATTCTATAGAAAATTTTTACCGCTGTAAAAACCCGCCACAACCCGCCCCATACCATTTTTACAAGCCGTTCCTCAGCTTATATCCTAAGAGTAAAGAGGCTTTTTCACCCCCTGAGCGTGGTCTACGTTTTGTCACAGTCGCAATGTTGGAAAGGGAAGATTTGAAATTTGCGGCGTTCTCTGGAAAGAACCCGTTGCGCTCACACCACCCCTTATATCGGGGGTAGACTTCTCCTGTCCGGGTCTCCGCCAGAGGGTCCGGCTCCATCATCTCATCCACGAACCGCCCAATTTTGTCGCTGCTCTTCCGGTAGTCGGCGGTGGCCTCCACTACTTCTTCCGGCGCGTCAAAGCCAGTCTCTTCAATTAGTTTTAACCCGTCAAGGCACCAATTCAAAATTCCGCTCAAATTCTCCGGGCGGGCCAGCTCTGCCTTTAGGCCAGTATCCCGCTCCTGTTCGGAGAAATGACGCTCGAAGGGAATGATTTTCACCCGGTCAGAGGAAAACAAGGTCACGTCAGTGCAGGTGGGGAGATGATTTGTGTTGATAAATAATTTAAATTGCGGGCGATATTCGAAACTATTCTCGTTCAAAAATCGCGCCGTGATCGTATCATTTCCGGTCAGCGTTTTCACAAGAGCACTGGACAACACCAGCTTTTTGTCCGGCTCGGAAATATTGACGAACCGCGCCCCGGCCAGCCGTGCGATATCCTCGCTGGGCCCGCTGCCATTTGTGGTCTGCTTTTGCGCAATGCTGTCCGGCCTTGCTGTGCGCCCGTAGTCCCCCATCAGGGTCATAAAGGTCTCCATCGTGAGGCCCTTCCCGTTTCTGCTCGTCGGCCCGTAGAGAATGAAAAAGCACTCATGTCGTGTGTCTCCGGTCAAACCGTAGCCCAGAGCTTTTTGCAGGAACAGGGCCTTGCCCTCGCTCCCCTCCATGACCTCTGAAATGTGCCGCTCCCATCGTTCGCACCGGGCGGCGGGGTCATAACTGACGCCAGACAGTTTGGAAAGCATGTCCTCCGGGGAATGGGCCCCGAAATTGCCAGTCCGTAAGTCCAGTGTCCCATTCAAACAGTTGAACAAAAATAGGTCCTTATCGAAATCCGCCAGCCTTGCCGGATAAACGCTGGCAGCATCCTTTAACACGGTTTCCCGGTAATTGCGCCGTTGCCAGTGCCGCACGAAGTCCAAGTAGTCGTTTCGCTGGCGCTCGTCTGGTATGGACAGAGCATAGACGGCCAGCTCGTCCGCCAGCTTCTTGCAGAGCTCCATAGCCCGCAAGTTGCCGGTGTCCGGTTCCCATATTTTACCGTTGTAAATGAACCACTTTTTGCGTTCGGGAACATAGCGTGCGCGGTCCTTGTACCAGTCCGCAAACAAATAGCCGTTACCAATATCATGCCAGCCGTAGCGGTCACTTGCTTCCGGGCGGAGGTCTGCCAAGCTCTTTACCTTGGCGGCTGGTTTTGTTTGGGCGGGCGGCGGTTCCCATTCAGTGGTGTCTAACTCCAACCGGGCCAAAATCGCGCAAGCAGCGTCAGCGCCCTTTTGTGCAATCAGATCGGAGATGTCCCCGTGTTCTGGGATTTCTGCCCATCCTTTGGAGAGGTCCAGCAGCTTCACCGATTTCGCTGCACCGTGAAGAGCGGCGGCGGTCTCCTGAGCATAAGCCCGGCCTATGTCGTCGTTGTCTCCCATGACGCACACATTGAGGCCCCGGAGTTGTTCCGTGTACTCCCTACGCCACTTTCCAGGTCCGGCCCCGTCCTCACCACTGACGGCGTTGTACCCGAGGACGTGAAGGTTGTCGGCGTCCTTTTCGCCCTCAACCACCATCACAACATGACCCGCCAATTCTCCAGCCACATAGAGGCTATGGGGAAGTCCCTGGCGACTGTACAGCCACCCACCGTTGCCGTCTGGCCTTCGCCAGGAAAAAGTCTTGTCCGACTTGCGGAGTTTTTGCGCTCCTGTCGGATATGTATAGATCGCTACGGTCTCTGGCCGTTTCTTATAAGGACGTTTCGGGCGGGGCTCCGGGTAGAGGTCTTTAATCTCCAGCCCCATTGCTCCGACGATGTTTGCCACGGAACATCCAGCGTGGCATTTCAAGAGGATGCGTCCGTCTTTACCCTGGGACACTGACAGACTTTGGTGGGCGTCATTGTGGGCGGGGCATCGGGCGGCGTATTGCGTTCCACCACCTTTCACCCCATCCAAGCGGGTAAGTAGTTGTTTCAAGTCCAATCAATATCTGCCCCCCTCGATTGCCGCCGCTGTTCTGGCGATCTCCGCTGCGCGATGAAGCATCGAATTTACGAAACGTTCTCGCTCCCCATCGTCAGCCGCCATATAATATCCGCTTAAATTATTCGAACAAATTGCTAACCCTTGCCGCCGCTCCAGTTCAATTTCTTTGCGAAGCTGCCTATCGTTTAGCCCTGTGATCTTCCGCAAGTGAGCCCGTGGAACGGCATTCTGTTCACCGCTGGGCAGTAAATCAGCAATTGCCATTTGACGGCCCGCGCCGCCTGTGGTATCATGAAAAATGGAAGTGGTGGACCTGCCAAGCCCCGCCTCCTCTGCCGTCCTGGTGTCGCTAGCACCGGGGCGGCTTCCTCGTTTTTTGTTCACACCGCTTCCTCCTTTCTGACCTGGGCCTCCACCCATCGCTCCAAAGCAGAAACAGGTATTAAAGTCCGTGCGCCCAGTTTAAAGCGTGGGAAACTAGGGTCCTCCTGCATCAGTTTGTAAAGCGTGGGCCTGCTGATATCCAGCACCTTTGCACATCGGGTAGTGCCGTAGGCCAATGATTTCAGCTCATCCACCGTCAGCCCGCCCCCTCTGACAACTCCCTGATAATCGAGAAAATTTGCTCCTTTTCCTCCGACGGAAGCTCCCGGCGAAGTTTGCGGCTAAGGGAACAGTCCGCAATCCCTAGAGCCTCTGCAATTTGCCAGAGCCGCACGCCAGCTCCGGCGGCGGTTCTCCGAACATCCTGATTGGTCATTTGGTGTACCTCCTTCAAAATTTGTTGTTGACAGCTCTGACTATAAGCTGTACAATATGATTGGGATACAACAAGAGCGGCGTTGGTAGGATTAAGCGGGCAAAACCTAGCCCGCAGAAATTCAGCCCGAACGCTCCTTATGTAATCCTTAGATTTATTATAGCATACAACAAGGGCGGACGCAATAGGTCGAACAAAAGTTTCAACAACAGTTTACACCGCAAGAGCGTTTTTATAAGGAGTGTATATATATGGAGCGGAAGAATGAGCGCCTTCCCATATTTACAGAGCGATTCAGAGAGTTACAAGGGGACAGGTCTAACACGGAATTTGCGGATTTTTTGGGAATATCTAGACAGACGGTCGGATTTTATTACAATGGTGACCGTGTGCCTGATGCCATCACGCTAACGAAAATTTCACAAAAATGCGGAGTGTCGGCGGATTGGCTTTTAGGTTTGTCCGAATATAAAGATTCAGAAAATGAGAGAGTTTGCGCAAAAGATTTGGGGCTGTCTGAAAAATCGATAGAAGTTTTGAAATGCCTGTTGGAATATAAAATGAGCGGACTAATCTATGTACTAAACTATCTGATAGAGCAAGAGGCTTATATAATCCCAGCAAAAGATGGTTCGAATACCGCATGTTATCAACTAAGCCCGATTATTCAGGGAATATATGATTTTTTAACAGTTGTTGGTACTGCTGGAAGTGAAACATTGCGTGTGGGAGATAATGATATTTTAAATGCAACAAAGGACTTGCAATGGATCGAAAGTGATGCAAGTGTTACTGTAGAGAGAGGCGGGCCATATGATAATCATGGTATGGTTCTATATATCTCAAAAGAGGAAGTCATAGAACATGTATTGTTGTCTCGAATTGAAAAGAATCTAAAAGAATTAAAAAAGGCTTTCTATAAAAACCGCCCCCGGCGCTGACACACCGAGGGCGGCTAGGAGGAAATTGCAATGCCAAGAAAAAATAACACCCGTGCGGCGGCGGGGGCTGGAAGTATTCGAAAGAGAAGTGATGGAACCTGGGAAGCCCGGTATGTCACAGGCCACGACCCTGGAACAGGCAAGCCTATCCGTAAATCTGTATACGCGCAGACACAGCGGGAGGTCCGCCAGAGGCTGGCCCAGGCGATAGCCGCCATTGACAGCAACGACTATTTTGAACCGTCTAAAATGCCCCTGGCGCAATGGCTGGATATCTGGGCAGAGGAATACATGGGGGACAAGCGATATTCAACGAAGAAGACGTATAAGGCCAATATTGAGACCCATATCAAGCCCGCGCTGGGCGCTGTGCGATTATCCCAACTGATGCCGCATACCATCCAGAAATTTTATAATGGGCTGCTGGCAAGCGGGCAGAAGGTCCCCCGAAGGGACAAGACCGGGACGATCGTCAAAAAAGACGGTGCAGTCGTATACGACACGGCCCCCATGTCTCCCAAGACCGTCCGCAACATCCACGGGACATTGACAAAGGCCCTCTCCACCGCCGTCAGCATCGGTTATCTGCGCGTGAATCCGGCGGACCGCGTGACGCTTCCCCGTATCGAGAAGAAGGAGCTTGCGCCGCTGACCGACGCTCAGGTCAAGGACTTCCTCCAGGTATCCACCGGAGACAGCCTGGAAATCATCATGAAGGTAATCCTATTTACTGGTATGCGTGAATCAGAGGCCCTGGGCCTCACCTGGGACTGTGTTGACTTCAAGGCCGGAACCGTCAAGGTCTGCAAGCAGCTTCAAAAGCGCAAGCTGGAGGACGGCGGGGCCACGCTGACCCCCACAAAAAACGGAAAGTCCCGCACCTTGAAACCGGCCCCGTTCGTGATGGAGCTGTTGGAGCGCCAGAACCGGGAACAAGCGGCCCAGCGTCTGGCGGCGGGGGAAGCCTGGCAAGGCTGGCAGGACGCCAAAGGCCGCAGGACAGCGCTGGTATTTACCACGCCGGAGGGAAAGAGCATTTCCCAAACTTCCTTGCGGTATCACTTTAAGAAGGTCGTGGAGGCAATCGGGGCTCCCTCTTGCCGGGTCCATGACCTGCGTCACCCAAATGTCAAGCCCAAGACAAAAAGTTTTTGAAGTTTTTTATAAAATTTTTCGG
Organism: uncultured Oscillibacter sp.; assembly: GCA_947577075.1. Lineage (GTDB taxonomy): Bacteria > Bacillota > Clostridia > Oscillospirales > Oscillospiraceae > Oscillibacter. The sequence goes on from CANPTW010000016.1 coordinate 49,122, forward strand.
TTGTGTGCTACGCTCCTATCGGGAGCGTTTTTTCATATCCTCGAACATTGCACGGAGCATCGTGTAAAAGCTCAAATCCACTTCCCCACAATCTGCCGTATGGACGCTGATACCGAGATCGCGAAGCAGATGCCAGTATTTTGTCACCTTGTCCGTATCACGGCCCAGACGGGTAAGGCTATGAATCAGGAGTACATCAACCTTCCCATCTTCTGCGGCCGTATGGAAATCCAGCAGACCCGGGCGGTCCATAGTGAGGCCGCTTCCCATATCGCTGGAAGCACCAACAATTTCAAAGTCATGTTCTTTTGCGTAGGCTTCCAGCGCGTTTTTCTGCGCCGCCAAAACCGCCGCGCTGTCAGGCCCATCGTGGGCCACACGGCAGTAAATCCAAACCTTTTTCTGTTCCATCACGCCGCCTCCATGCAGAAGTCTTTCATCTTCCAGATGATCTCCACCTGATTATTCGGATAGACATATACCCGGTCGATCAGCGTATCGGCCAGCCCAGCCGTCAGGCCACCAGCCCCGACTACCTCCCGCGCCAGCTCGGTCCTGGCGCTTTTTGATTTTTCGTCCATCTCCATCTGCGAGGTCTGCACCTTCAAATTGGAGTGGATTTCCCGCAGCCGGTCAAGCTCGCTGTCAACAGCGGCTTTCTCGCTTTTGTAGTCCTCTATGGTGATCTGCTTCAAAATGAACTGCTCATACAGCGCCCGCTTCTGGTCCAGACAGCGATTGATCTGCTTGTCATACTCGGCCTGTTCCGCAAGCTGAACATCCAGCATCCCGGCGTTGGAGAGATCAGCCACATTCAAAATGACCTGGGCCTGTTTAGAGAGGATTTCGTACAACATCCCTTCCAGCTCCGCCTCCGTGACCGTCAGGCCGTGACAGGGGGCGGCTTCGTTTACCCTGCTGTGCCGACACTGAAAATAGTGATTTCTGTTTGCCGTGCGCGGCATAGCGTGATGGCAGCACCCACAGAACACTTTGCACCGCAAGGGGTAGGCCCTGGCGCTTTTCTTGGGCGATTTCATCCGGGGTCGCTGGGCCTGCACCTGCTCGAACAGTTCCTTGCTGATGATAGCCTGATGATGGTCGGGAATCTTGACCCACTGGCTTTCATCTTTCATCCGAACCCGGTGCCCGCCCACCTCCGTTACTTCCCGCTTTCCGATGATATATGTGCCGGTGTAGCGTTCATCCTCCAGAATGTGAATCACAGAGGATTCCGGCCAAATCCCACAGCACCGGGAAATGTCGTGGCCGTTGTAGCCATGGGCCGCTTTGTACTCGGCAGGAGTGGGGATATGACGCTCAAACAGGGCCTTGACAATCTCGTTCGGAGTGTACCCATCCCGCGCCAATTCAAAGATCATCTGGACAATGGGGGCAGTTTCCTCGTTCGGCTCCATGCGGCCATCCGCGCCCTTACGGTAGCCGTAGGGACAGGTCTTGCTCTGGTATTCGCCCCGCCGAAACTTCACATACTTGGCACTTTTGTATTTGATGGACAGGTCCCGGCTGTAAAACTCGCTGACCAGATACTTGAACGCCACATTGATGCCGCCCGTGTCGCCGTGGAGAGTGTCGCTGTCAAAATTGTCGTTGATGGAAATGAAGCGGACGCCGTACAGAGGGAAAACCATTTCCATAAAGTACCCGACCTCAATGCTGTTGCGCCCGAACCGGGTGAAGTCCTTCACAACGATGCAGTTGATCTTGCCCTCCCGTATCTGGTCAAGCAATTCCTGGACGGCGGGCCGCTCGAAGTTGGTCCCGCTATACCCGTTGTCGATGAACTCCAGGACTTCCACATTCTTGACGCCCTCCATGGCGTCAACGTACTGGTGGAGCGCGTTTTTCTGGTTCTCAATGCTGAAACTGCCCACCTTGCTATCTTCGGTGGAGAGGCGGATATAGAGAGCGATCACATAGGGGATCAGGCCGCTACTCATTTCCCAGCACCTCCATCACACGCTCAAAGCCGCTTTCAAAGGCAAAGTCGATGGAAACATCCTCCGGGCCGTTCACCGTGACCCGCCCAATCAGTTGGTTTACCAGAAGGGCGGAGAGGGCCGTGTCCTTGTCCACCGCCGCCAGCTTGTCGGCCATGCTGGTGTACCGTGCCACCTGCCGCTCCAATTCGGATTGCCGGGTCTGAAGCTGCTGGGCGCGTTCCACCGCGCCGCTGATCTTCCGGTTGTAATCCTCCTGCATTTCCAGATACTCCGCCCTGGTGAGGATGCCCTTGACGAAACTCTCATAGAGGCCAGCGCGGAGGGCCTTGTCTTTCTGTGTCTGCCGTCCCAGCTCGGCAATCTCCTGATCCACCTGGGCCTTCTGCGCGGCAATCTTGCCGTCACACTGTTTCAGCCGCAGGGCCTCGCCCATCACGACCTCGGCTTTCTGCCGGATGATGGTGAGAATAGCGTTGAATAAATCAGGCTCCCGGACATATACCTTGGCTTCGCAGGCTCCTTTGCCAATCCGGTCATTGGAAATACAGTGGTAAACATAGTAGCCGCATTGATGCCGCTGGCGGTGGAGATTCTTGCCGCAGCACCCGCAGAACACACGCCCCCGCAGGATGTTTTCGGTATAGGGGACCTTTTTCGCCGGGGACTTACCCCTCTGCGCCGCTTTTTCCCGGACAGCCTGGGCCTTTGCGAACACCTCCCGGCTGACCAGCGGCTCATGGGTATTGCGTACCACGATCCAATCCTCCGGCTTGGTGACAACCTGCTTATGGCCGATATTGGTATGCTTACCCTGGACCATATCGCCGGTATAAACCTGATCCGCCAGAATCTTCCCCACGGTCCAGGTCTGCCACTTGCCGCTGCCAGCCAGCTTGTTATCATAGCTGAACAGGCCGCATGAAGCATGATAGTATCCGGGGGTCATAACGCCGCTCTCGTTCAGCCGCTTCACGATCACATTCAGCGCAACGCCCTCAAGCGTCCACTGGAAAATCTGCCGGACGATAGGGGCCGTGTCCTCGTTGACCAGCAGGCGGTGGCAGTTGTCCGGGTCCTTCCGGTAGCCGTAGGGCGGACGCGCCCCCACAAACTCCCCGTCCCGCATGGCCTGATTCTGCTGTGCCCGGACCTTCTTGCTGATGTCGGCGGCGTAAGCCTCGTTAATCATATTTTTCAGCGGCACAATCAGATGATTACCGCTGTTTTCGGCATCCTCGCTGTCAAATTGGTCATTGACGGCGATAAACCGCACCCCATGGAGGGGAAAATACTTTTCGATGTAGTACCCGGTGTCGATAGTATTCCGGCCCAGACGGGAGAGGTCCTTTACCACGATGCAGTTGATTTTCCCGGCCTCAATATCCCCCAGCATCCGCTGAAAGGCTTCCCGCTCAAAGGTTCGGCCCGTGGTGCCGTTGTCGGTGTAGACCTCCGTAATCTCAATATCCGGGCACAGAGCGATATACGCCTCCATGATCTGCCGCTGCGTTTCCAGGGAATCGCCCTTCTTACCGTTGAACTCCACCGACAGCCGGATATAGAGCGCCGCCCGCCAGATTTTCATAGAGGCCCGCTTCGGCGTCACCTGGGCCGCAACGTCCTTCCTGCTTTTCCGCGCCATTTACGCCGCCTCCTTTTCCATGGCCGTCAGATCGTTCAGAATATCCTTCAAATCGGGCGGGAGCTTCCCCATTTCGTCCAGGCGTTTCAGCACCTTGACGTATTCGATGTGATAGCGGAGAGTGATAACCAGATCATCCTTCGCGTTCACCCGGATGGACTGGACCAGGGCGATCACCGCCCGCCGGTCCAGCGTGGTCATGGCGGAGAACTCCTTGAAGTGCTGGGTCCACCGCAGGCGGGAACTGCTGTTGTTCGTCACCAGCTCCATCTCGGCCCGCAAACGGTCAATGGCCTCCTGCGCCTGTTCTGCCCGCTCGGTGTAAAGGTTCTTCAAATCCTGATAGTCCTTTTTGCTGATAAGATTGGCAATGAAATTCTCATACAGCGTGGACTTGAACTGGCGGGCTTCTTCCAGCTTCGCTTGGTTATCCGCGATCTGCCCCTTGAACTTGGCAATTTCCTCCTGGTTGATCTGTTCCTCGCTGATGCCGTCCAGAACCTCGTCCAAAGAGACAATGTGCCGGATATGGGCCTGGAGACTGACCAGGACGCAGTTGATTAGATCGTTCTCTTTCAGCATGACCGGATGGGTGCAGCCCTTTTTCTTCCCGGTGGGACAGTGATAATAGATGTACTTCTTGCCCTTGACCGTATTGGTTTTCCGGGTCATGCGCCCGCCGCAGGAGCCGCATACCAGCAGACCGGAGAATAGATACACCGCCTCGCCGTCCGGGGCCGTCCGGGTGTCCAGGCTGGAAATCTTCTGAACGAGGTCAAAATCCCGCTTCTGGATGATCGGCTCATGGGCGTTTTCAATGCGGACCCATTCCTCCGCTGGCTTATGGATGATGTTCTTCAGCTTGTGATTGTGGGTTTCCTGCCGTCCCTGCAAGAGAACGCCGGTGTAGGTTTCCTCCTGCAAAATGCGAATCACGGCACGGGCGGACCACTTGGCGTCCGGCACGTCCGCATAGCCGCCAGTGGGATGGGGCAGGCCCCGGCTGTCCTTGTAGGCCATGGGGGAGAGGACGCCCAGCCGGTTCAATTCCTCTGCGATATGCTTGGCACTGGCCCCGTCAATGCGGCGGCGGTAAATGTCCCGCACCACGCGGGCGGCATCTTCGTCAATGAGAAGGTGGTTTTTGTTCTCCGGGTCCTTCCGATAGCCATAAATGGGGCAAGAGCCTACATAGTCCCCGTTCTGCCGCTTGGTCAGCAGGGCGCTCCGGGTTTTCACGGAAATATCGTGGGAATAGGTGTCGTTCAGCAGATTTTTCAGCGTGATATGGAGATCGTCGCCGTTCTGCTCGTTGGCGGTGTCGATGCCGTCATTGATAGAGATAAAGCGGACGCCATAGGTGGGAAAGACCTGCCGAAGATAGCGGCCAGTCTCGATGTACTCCCGGCCCAGGCGGGATAAGTCCTTGACGATCACGCAGTTGATCTTACCGGAAACAATGTCGTTCATCATTTCCTGGAAGGCCGGACGGTCGAACAGAACGCCGCTGTAACCATCGTCCACCCGCTCGGATACCAGCTCAATATCCGGGTGAGCCGCCACAAAGTCCTCGATCAGCTTCTTCTGATTGGCAATACTGTCGCTCTCCACGCTGCGGTCAGCGGAGTAGGAGAGGCGCAGGTAAGCGTCGCCTTTGTATTTCGGCATGAAAAAATCACTCCTTTGCAAATGACGGACTTACCCTCATAAGCAAGAAGTGATTGGAATGACCTATTAAATTCTTTTTCCAGTCACAAGTATAACACACCTCCATGGGCAAGTCAACACATTAAAGTGCTAAATTAAAATCTGTTTCAAGCAGTCCTCCAGGGACACGCCGTTGTCGGCAAACTGCGCCCGGACGGTGAATTTGCCGCACTTGAAGCAGTAGGGATTTTTGATCTGCCGGAGAAATTCGGCAATCCGCTCGTCCTTGGGGAGCTTCGGGTCTACGGTCACATCCCGAATGTCGGCCAGGGGCATACCAGCAGAGGAAAGGAACAGGGGCTGTTTCATGACTGCGCCCCCTTTCAGCGTTTGAAGCGGTAGGGCAGCTCCGCGCCCCCGCTGTTGTATTTGTCCAGAATGATACGGGCGAAGCGGAGGCCAACGTCCGTCTCAATGCGGCCCAGCCGAATAATTTCCTCCGGGCTGACGGCGGACATTCGCCGGATAAAGGTGCGGTCACGCAGCTCCGTCTCATAGGTCTTGACGAACAGAGCCATACCGGAGAGCATAGAGGCTTTCAGAGAATTGGGTGTCCCCTGCCACGTTCCGGCCAGCAGGGACAGCATACGGGCAAAGCACTCGCCGCCGAGAAGCTGGTAGGCGTTGATAAGGGTACGGACGGGGGCGATCTCA
>CANPTW010000017.1 GCA_947577075.1 uncultured Oscillibacter sp.
ATGCGGTGGGCGCACCAGCCGGGCATCCGGGCGCTGGCGAAGATGGCGGTGTACAGGTCCGCGGGAATGCCCAGCAGCTGATAGACAAAGCCGGAATACAGGTCCACGTTGGCGCAGATGGGCTTGTCGGAGCCCCGGACCTCCTGAAACACCTGGGGGGCCAGCCGCTCCACGGACTCCAGGAGGTCCAGCTCCGCCACCATGCCCTTCTTCTCCGCCAGGCCGCGGGAAAAGTGCTTGAGGATCTCCGCCCGGGGGTCGGACAGGGTATAGACCGCGTGGCCCATGCCGTAAATCAATCCGGTGCCGTCCCCCAGCTGGCGGCGGAGGACGCGGACCAGCTGGTCCCGGACCTGGCCGTCGTCCTTCCAGTCCCGGACGGCCCGCTTCAGGTACTTCATCATCTCCACCACCTTCCTGTTCGCTCCGCCGTGGCGGAAGCCCTTCAGCGCACCCACGGCGGCGGCGATGGAGGAATAGAAATCCGTCCCGGAGGAGGTCAGCACCCGGCAGGCGAAGGTGGAGTTGTTGCCGCCGCCGTGCTCCGCGTGGAGGATCATGCAAAGGTCCAAAAGCTTTGCCTCGTCGTCTTCAAACTGGGTGTCCTTCCGCAGGGAGTACAGGAAGTTCTGGGCCACGCTCATGTCCGTCCGGGGCCGGTGGAGATAGAGGCTGTCCTTATCGAAGTAATGGCGCTTGGCGGCGTAGGAGTGGGCCACGATGGTGGGCGTCCGGGCCACCATGCGGAAGGACTTGAAGAGCTCGTTCTCCAGCGTCATGTTCTCCGCCTCCCCGTCGTGGGAGTGGAGGGCCAGGATGCAGCTGGCCAGCTTGTTCATGATGTTCTTGTTGGGGGAGCGAAGGATCATGTCCTCGGTGAAATACCCCGGGAGCTGGCTCCAACGGGCCATCAGGTACTGAAAATCCTTCAGCTGGGAGGCCGTGGGCAGCTGGCCGAAGAGGAGGAGGTACACCGTCTCCTCAAACCCGAAGCGGTCCTCCCGGATGCACTGCTGGATGATCTCCTCCACGCTGATGCCCCGGTAGAAGAGCTGGCCCTTCCGGGGGATCTTCTCCCCGTCCACCAGGTCGTAGCCGTCCACGTCTCCGATGCTGGTGACGCCGGCAATCACGCCGGTTCCGTTGGGGTAGCGCAGGCCCCGCATGACGTCGCCGTCGGCCCGTCCGGAGGGGAAGATGTCGTTTTCCATGATGAAATCCTCGGACCCGCTGACAAAGGACAGGGAGGATTCAATCAGTTCCTGATGCCGGAGCATCTGGTGCAGATCACGTTCGGTTTTGTAAGACATAATTGGATAACCGCCTTCAAAAAAATCGATGGCCGGAGCCGCCCCGGCAGAATGACGCTCTTTATTATAATGGATCTCAGGGCATTTTTCAATGGCAGAATTTACGATCCTGCGCCTCTTTCAGAGGGAAAAACTGACTTTTCGCGCGGCTGTCTCCCCCCTGCCCGGCCCCCGGCGCCGCCTGGGCGGGAGGGCGGAAAAACGCCGCCGGCCGGGGAATCTCCCCAGCCGGCGGCAGGTGGTTTTCATGGCCGCGGCGATATCATGAAATGGGCTTCTTCGTAATCTTCTCGATGGTTTCCAAAAGGACGTTCAGATCCATGGGCTTGGGGAGGTGAACGTCGATGCCGCTCTCCAGGGAGCGGCGGCGGTCGCGAATCCCCACGTTGGCGGACAGGGCGATAATGGGAATCCGCGCCAGCACCGGGTCCGGGAGCTTCCGGATGGCGGAAGCCACCTGCCAGCCGTCCAGCACCGGCATCTGAAGGTCCATAATCACCAGGTCGTAATCCCCCGGGGAGGCCCGTTCCACCCGTTCCAGCGCCTCCTTCCCGTTGGCCGTCGGGTCCACGACAAAGCCCATCCGCTCCAGAAGCTCCGTCTCAATCTCACGGTTGATCTCGTTGTCCTCCGCCAGAAGGATGCGCAGGCTGGAATTCAGCCCCGCCCCCGGGTTCCCGGAGACGTCCGGCAGAGGCTGGACCCGGAAGGGCAGGGTGACGGTGAAGGTGCTGCCCTCGTTCACCGCGGTTTTCACCGTGATGCTGCCCTCCAGCAGGTCCACAATGCTCTTGGCAATGGTCAGGCCCAGGCCGATGCCCCGGACGCCGCTGAGGGTGGAGTTCTTCTCCCGGCTGAAGGGGTCGAAGACGCTGTCCAAAAACTCCTCGCCGATGCCGATGCCGTTGTCCCGCACCTCCAGCTGGTAGACCGCGTGGCTGTCCGGCAGGGCCTTTTCCTCGCTGAGGACCACCTCCACCCTGCCGCCCTGGTTTGTGTAGGTGACGGCGTTGTTGGCCAGGTTCAAAACCAGCTGCTTCAGCCGCTTCTTGTTGGTGTAGGCGATCCGGTGGGAAATCCGCCCGCAGTCCAGGGAAAAGGCGATGTTCTTCTCCTTCGCCTGGGGGAGCAGGAAGTCATAGGCCTCCTGCAGCGTCTCCCGGAGGTCGCACTCCTCCTGGTCGGAGCCCGCGGCGTTGGAGAGGGCGGAGACGTCCAGGGCCTGGGTAATCATGTCCAGCAGCTGATGGCTGGCGGCCTCCACCTGGTCCAGGTACTCCGCGGCCGCGTCCACGTCCTCCCGCAGGCTGGCCTTCGCCAGGGTGGTGAAGCCGAACACGGCGTTCAGCGGCGTGCGCATCTCGTGGGAGATGTGGGAGAGGAAGGCGTTTTTGGCCTTGACGGCCAGATCCGCCTTTTCCAGCGCCTCGGTCAGCACCCGCTTTTGCTGCATCTGCTGCTGGCTCCGCTCGTCCGTGGGGTCCCCCACGAACACATAAAAAATGTTCCCCACAGGCTCCCTGTGCACAAAGTGTCCGTAGTCCTCCACCCAGCGGACGGAGCCGTCCTTCCGGCGGATGCGGTATTCCACGTAATCCAAATCATATTGGTTGGCGGCGATCTGCTTGCGGATGGAGCACTCCACCGCCTCCAGGTCGTCCGGGTGGACGACGCCCTTGAAGGAATTGCCGGTGAGCTCCCGGAACTCCCGCAGGCTGCCGCACTGAAAGATGCGGAGCATCCCCTGGTTGGCGTAAATGATGCGCTCGTCCCCGTCGGCGTAATAGATGAAGAAGCCGCCGGGAATCTCGTCCATAAACCGGATGCTCTCCAGGGCGGTCTGCACGCCCTGCCGCTCCTCCGGGGACAGCTGCCGCAGAAACGGGCCGTCCTCCGAAATCTGGTCCGCCTCAATGCCGCGTTCCTCCAGCAGGTGCAGCAGATGCATAATGCGCTCAATAAACTGGTACTTATGGTCCTGTCCCGCCATAAAGGGTCCCCTCTCTCCGCCGCCGTGAATTTGCCGCAGGCGAATTGCCCCGTTGGGGCCTCCCTGTTCCGGGGCCCCGCCCCTCTTTCCGCCCGGCAGCCGGCAGGGCGGAGGCGCGCGGCGCCCGTTGGACCCCCTCTGAACGCTTCCCCGAAAGGAGCCGTTCCCCCTGCGTTTGTCTTTGCCCCATTTTATCCCACAGAGGCGGAGATGTCAACTTGAATCTCCGCCGGGGCGGGGCCCGGCCCGCCCGCCGTTTTTTCAAAAAACGCCCTCCCGCAATTGCCTTTTGCGGCCCCGGCATTTATAATGGGGGAAACGGGTTCCCCGGCGGACCCGCGCCCCGGCGGACCCGCGCCCCGGCGGGGCGCGGGGCGCCTGTGCGTTTTCCGTGAAGCCATGCGCGGGGGCCGCCGGCCCGCCGCCGCGGCGATAAAAAAGGAGGTGTGTCACAATGAACGGACTGCCCAACGAGGAGCGGCAGCGCCTGGGGGCGCTGCTGGACAAGACTTCCCAGGAGGAGGTCATGGCGCGGATTCCCCAGTTTGCCCGGGCGGAGGCGCACAATCCGGTCCCCGCCCCGGCGGGGGTCCCGGAGGCTCTGGGGGTTTTGGTGTTCAACATGGAGCGGGGCGTATGCCTGGAGGAGCTGGGGGACTTTCTGGAAAGCTGCCCGGCGGTCCGGCCCTTTGACGTAATCCTCGCCAACGAGCTGGACGACGGCTGCGTCCGCTCCGGCGGGAGGGACACCACCCTGGAGCTGGCGGAGCGGCTGGGGATGAACGCGGCCTTCGGCCTGGAGTTCATCGAGCTGGTGAACGGGGAGGACCCCAAGGGCTTCCACGGCAACGCCATTTTCTCCCGCTGGCCCATCCGGCAAACCCGGGTGGTCCGCCTGCCGGAGCAGTACAACTGGTACTTCGACCGCCAGCGGCGCATCGGGGGGCGGCTGGCGGTTCTGGCGGAGCTGGACGTGGCGGGAACGCCGGTGGGCGTCGGGACCATCCATCTGGAAAACCGGACCCACGGCCCGGGCCGCCGGGCCCAGCTGGACGCCGTGCTGGCGGAGGCGGAGCGGATGTTCCCCGGAATGCCCGTAATCCTGGGCGGGGACCTGAACACCAATACCTTCGACGGCCGGGACAAGGACGCCATCCGGGCCGTGGCGGGCAGTCCCGCCCTCCAGCGCCGCTGCCTGGAGGACGTGGCCGCCTGGGAGGAATGCCTTCCCGCGGCGGAGCGGGCGGGCTACCGCCTTCTGCCGGACAAGGCCCTTCCCACCCGGCGCAAGCCCCTTCCCGGGGGCGACCACCTCGACCTGCGGCTGGACTGGCTGCTGGTCCGGGGCCTGGAGGCGGGGGAGAGCCGCACCGTCTCCACCCGGAGGGCAGACTGCGGCTTCGCCCCGCCGGGCAGCGCCCTGGCGGCCTTCACAGGAGAGGAGCTGTCCGACCACAACGCGGTCTGGGCCTCCTGCGCCCTGCCCCGGGGATAAGCGGGGCCCCCGGAGGCGCCGGGGCCACGGAAATCCCCCCCTCCCCGTCCCGCGGCAGGCAGGCGGGGCCCCGCAGCCGGGGCAAAGGGGAAAAATCCCGCGGAATTTCCGCTTTTCCCTTTACTTATGGCAAAACTGCCGCTATAATAGGGAAGGGAAACTTTGGGCCCCGCGGTTCGCGGAGCCCTTCTTTTCGCCGGGGCGCGGAGCCGCCGCCGGCGGACCCCCGGGGCCGGACAGGCCCTTATCACCGGCTGGCCGCTGGCCGTGAGCAAGCGGAACGCCTCCCGTTTTCCGGGGGGCGGCGCGGGGAGGTTTCATTATGTCAAATTGCGCCATTGTGGGCATCAACTGGGGCGACGAGGGCAAGGGCCGTATGGTGGACCTGATCACCCAGGATTACGACGTGGTGGTCCGCTATCAGGGCGGGGGCAACGCCGGGCACACCGTCGTCAACGAAAAGGGGAAGTTCGCCCTGCACCTGCTGCCCTCCGGCATCTTCCGGGACGGCGTGGTCAACATCCTGGGCAACGGGGTGGCCCTGGACTGCGAGAGCCTGTGGAAGGAAATCCAGGACGTCGCCGCCCAGGGCGTGGCCGTCACGCCGGACAACCTGATGGTCAGCGACCGGGCCTCCCTGCTGCTGCCCTGGCACCGGGATCTGGACGGCCTGGAGGAGGCCCGCCTGAAGGACAAGAAATACGGCTCCACCAAGCAGGGCATCGCCCCCTTCTACTCCGACAAGTTCCAGAAGAAGACCGTCATGGCCGGGGAGCTCCTCTACCCGCAGCATCTCCGCTCCCACCTGGAGGATCTGCTGGAGTGGAAGAACCTGACCCTCACGAAGGTGTACAACGCCAAGCCCTATACCATCGAGGAACTGATGGCCTGGGTGGCGGACTACGGCGAGAAGATTCGCCCCTTCATCCGGGACACCGGCGCCTTCCTCCGCCAGGCCCAGACGGAAAACAAGCGCGTCCTGTTCGAGGCCCAGCTGGGGGCCCTGCGGGACCTGGACTACGGCATCTATCCCTACACCACCTCCTCCAACGCCGTGGCGGCCTATGCCCCCGTGGGCTCCGGCCTGCCCTCCGCCCGGATTGACGAGGTCATCGGCGTGGTGAAGGCCTACTCCTCCTGCGTGGGGGAGGGTCCCTTCACCTGCGAGTGGTTCGGCGAGGAGGCGGAGAAGCTCCGCCAGGCCGGGAACGAGTACGGCGCCAAGACGGGCCGCCCCCGCCGGGTGGGCCCCATCGACATCGTGGCCACCCGGTACGGCGTGCAGTGCCAGGCGGCGACGAACATCGCCCTGACCAAGCTGGACGTGCTGAGCTATATGGACAAGATCCCCGTCTGCGTCCGCTACGAGCTGGGAAGCCAGCAGACGGACCGCTTCCCCTTCCCCGCTTTGCTTCCCGAGGCCAAGCCGGTGGTGGAGTATATGGACGGCTGGAAGTGCGACATCTCCGGCGTCCGGACCTGGGAGGACCTGCCCGAGGCCGCCCGGAAGTACGTGGAGTATATCGAGCGGGAGATCGGCTGCCGCATCGGCTACGTCTCCGTGGGGCCGGAGCGGGAGGCCATCATCCTGCGCTGACCTGGGAGGAGCACTATGGCACTGTTTGGTTTTGGAAAAAAGAAGCCTGAAGCGCAAGCCCAGCGCCAGGAGGAAACCGCTCGGCGCCTGCAGGACGCCTACCGGGCAAACCCCCAGGTCTATCAAAAGGAAGGGGCGCTTATGGGCAGCTGCACGCTGACGGAAAGCGTGGACACCCTGCTCCCGCTCCACCCCGAAGCCCAGTGGGCGGTGGACGGCCGGCCGATTGAGGACTGGATTCTCAGCCTGGTCAGCGTGACGGAGAAACGCGTCCTGGGGCACCTTGCCTACCAGGCGGCCATGGAGCGCCTGGCGCCCTTCTCCCTGGCCGCGTCGGAGGGCTGGGTCCTGATCCGCGCCATGACGCATGCCGAGCTGGAAAGGCTTGCCGCGGACCTTCCCCAGCATCCGATTTGAAAGGAAACGGAGATATGCCTATGAAAGACCGCTACGAATCCCCCCTCTCCTCCCGGTACGCCTCGGAGTTCATGCTGACCCTCTTCTCCGCCGAAACCCGCATCCGGACCTGGCGGCGGCTGTGGGTGGCCCTGGCCCGGGCGGAGCACGAGCTGGGCCTCCCCGTGACGGCGGAGCAGGTGGCCGAGCTGGAGGCCCACCTCGACGACATTGACTTCGACCTGGCGGCAAAGCGGGAAAAGGAAGTCCGCCACGACGTCATGGCCCACGTCTACGCCTACGGCGCGGCGGCCCCCTCGGCGGCGGGCATCATCCACCTGGGGGCCACCAGCTGCTATGTCACCGACAACGCGGACCTCATCCTCTACCGGGAGGGGCTGCGGTATCTCCGGAAAGGGCTCCTGGCCCTGCTGGGGAACCTGGCCGGGTTCGCCCGGCAGTACGCGGACACCCCCACCCTGGGCTACACCCACTATCAGCCCGCCCAGCTGGTCACCGTGGGCAAGCGGGCCACCCTCTGGATGCAGGATTTTCTCGCCGACCTGGAGGAGCTGGACTTCGTGCTGGAAAACTTCAGGTTCCTGGGCTGCCGGGGCACCACCGGCACCGAGGCCAGCTTCCTGGACCTCTTCGAGGGGGACGGGGCCAGGATCGACGAGATGAACCGGCGGATCGCCGGGGAGTTCGGCTTTGAGAGGACCTTCCCCGTCTGCGGCCAGACCTATCCCCGGAAGGTGGACAGCCGGATTTTGAACTGCCTCAGCTCCATCGCCCAGAGCGCCTACCGGATGGCGAACGACATCCGCCTCCTCCAGCACGACCGGCAGGTGGAGGAACCCTTCGAGAAGAACCAGATCGGCTCCTCCGCCATGGCCTACAAGCGCAATCCCATGCGCTGCGAGCGGATCTGCTCTCTCTCCCGCTACCTGATGGCGGACGCCCTGAACGCCCCCATGACGGCCTCCGTCCAGTGGCTGGAGCGGACCCTGGACGACTCCGCCAACCGGCGGATCTCCATGCCGGAGGGCTTCCTCTGCGCCGACGCAATCCTGCGCCTGGCCCAGAACGTCACCGACGGCCTCCACGTCAACTTGAAAATCGTGGACCGGACCGTCCGGGAATACCTGCCCTTCATCGCCACGGAAAACCTGATGATGGAGGGGGTCAAGCGGGGCGGCAACCGGCAGGAGCTCCACGAGATTATCCGCACCTGCTCCATGGCGGCCACGGCCCGGATGAAGGAGGGGGAGCCCTGCGACCTCCTGGCCCGCCTGGCGGCGGAGCCCGCCTTCGCCATGACGGAGGCGGAGATGGAATCCGTGCTGGACCCGAAGCTGTACACCGGCCGCTGCGCCGCTCAGGTGAAGACCTTTCTGGAGGGGATCGCCCCCCTGCTGGCCCAGGCCGAGGGCGGCGAAACGCCGGAAATCCGCGTCTGATCCATTTCCGCCGAAGGGAGAAGGAGCCTTTTGCGCCGCTCCGGCGGCTTGGACCGTGCGCCGGGGCGGGAGTCCCCCCGCCCGCGGCGGTATCGCTTCGGCCCGTCGAAGAAAAAGCGGAGTCCCTTTAAAAAGGGGCTCCGCTTTCTTTTAAGAAAGCTGTTCCGGCCGCTAAGACGCCGTCCCCGGGGACCTTTTACGGTTCGATATCATACAGGGAGTCCAGCACCAGCCAAACCTGGGAGAAGGGCCGCATCAGGTTCCAGAACCCCGCTCCCCGAAAGCCGTATTCCGCAATGAGGCGGAGCTTGGCGTCCATGCTCCGGGCGTCCTCAAACCAGACCTCATGCCCGGCGCCCCCGGCGTCGGTATAGTGGAAGAAGGGAGACTGGGCCGTTTCGTCGTACTGGATGGCCACGCCGTACTGAACGGCCAGTTCTATGGCCCGCTGATTGGAAATGGACTGGGCCCTGGTCTCCCCCTGGACAAACGGCAGCGTCCAGTCGTAGCCGTAATTGGGCACCCCCAGGAAAATTTTCTCCGGCGGCATCTCCGTAACGGCGTAGTCCAGGACGGCCCGGACGTTGGGAATGGGCGCCACCGCCATGGGCGGGCCGTAGGTGTAGCCCCACTCATAGGTCATCAGCAGCACTCCATCCACCGCCGCCGCGACGGCGGCGTAGTCGTGCCCCTCATACAAAAGGCCCCTCTGGCGGGTGTTCGTCTTCGGCGCAAGGGCCGCCCAGAGGAACCGCCCCTGGACCGCCAGCAGCCGGCGCAGCCGCCCCAGAAACGCCGCGTAGGCCTCCGCCAGCTGCCCCGGCAGATACTCGAAATCCACATCCAGCCCCGCGAAGCCCTTCCGCAGCACGGTTTGCAGCACCTCCGCCGCCAGGCGGCCCTGGGCCTCGTAATCCGTCAGAATAAACGCCGCCCGGCCGGTGTCGAACTGCCCCGCCTCCGTCAGGGTGGACAGGTGCATCACCGACCTGGTCCCCCGGGCCCCGGCGGCCTCCAGCATGGCCTCGTCATCCAGCGGAAGCAGGCCGCCCTCCGCCGTGATGCCGTACGTAAAGGGGGCCATGGCGGAGAGATAGGGCAGCTGCTCCGCCAGCAGCCCCGGCTCGATGAAGGGGTAGGCGTAGCCGTTGAACACCCCCTCCCCTAGCTTCTCTCCAAAATAGGAGGTCACCAGCAGCTGCCCCACCGCCAGCGTCTCTCCGCCGCCCAGCTCCCAGTTGTTCCGCCACAGCTGCCGGACCGTGGTTCCGTATTGTTCCGCAATGGAGGTCAGCGTCTCCCCCTCCGCCACGGCGTGGATCTGCCGGGGGAAGCGCACCACCAGCGTCTGCCCAACCGCCAGGGCCAGGTCCGGCGGAAGGGCGTTGTCCGCCGCCAGCCGCCGGGGGTCCACTCCGTATCCGGCGGCAATGGAGTCCACCGTCTCTCCCGGGCTCACCACATGGATCGTCATTGACATCACCTCTTTCGGGAAACCCTATGTCCCCTCCGTTGTCCCCTATGCGGACTTTTTCGCATATCCGGCTCCGCTCCGCCATATGTATAGGCAGCGTACCCGAAGGGCGGCGGCCCCGCCGCCCTTCCCCATCTCCTCTTGGGCGGCCCGGCGCGGCGGCCCGCGGGACAAACGGACAGGAGGCTTTGCCCATGCGCAGACAGCGGACATGGACCCGATACCTGACCCCCGGCCTGGTTCTCCAGTCCGTGCTGATTGGCGGCGGCTACGGCACCGGCGCGGAAATCGCCCGGTATTTCGGGCGTTACGGCCTGCTGGGGGGGCTGCTGGCCCTGGGGGCGGCGGCGGCGGCCTGGGCGCTGCTCTGCGCCGTGACCTTCGAATTTGCCCGGACCTTCCGGACTTATGATTACGGTTCCATGATGAAGCGGCTCCTGGGTCCGGCGGGGAGGCTGTACGACCTCTGCTTCTGCGCCATGCTTCTCCTGGTTCTGGGGGTGGTGAACGCCACCGCCGGGGCCATGGCTTCCGCCCTGACGGGGCTGCCCTCCTGGACGGGGGCCGCCCTGCTCTCCGGCGGCGTGGTCCTTCTGGTCCTCCGGGGCACGGAGGCCATGGAACGGGCCCTGTCCCTCTGGGCCTATGCGCTCTATGCGGTGTACCTCCTCTTCCTGGCCGCCGTCTTCCTCCGCTTCGGGGACGCCGTCGCCGCCGAGCTCCGGCGGGCCGAGGCCGCCCCCGGCTGGCTCTTCAGCGGGCTGAAGTACGCCTCCTATAATCTCCTCTGCGTATCCATGGTCCTCTACACCCTCCGGGACCTCAAAACCCGGCGGGAGGCCGTCACCTGCGGCGTCCTGGCCGGCATCCTGGGCATGGCCCCCGGGGCGCTGCTGCTGCTGGCCATGGGCTCCGGGCTCCCGGCGGCGCTGGCCTCCGAAACGCCGGTGACCGCCATCTTTCAGCGGCTGGAGCAGCCGTGGCTGTACGTCCTTTTTGAAATCGTCCTCTTCGGCACGCTGGTGGAAACCGCCGCGGGCTTCATCAAGGCCCTGGAGGACCGGCTGGAGCGGGCCTTTTTTCGGGGGCGGGCGGAGGCCTTCCGCCTGGCCCGGCCCCTGATCACCGGGGCGGCCGCCGCCCTGGGCGTCTGCGTCTCCACCTTCGGCCTGACGGAGCTGATCGACAAGGGCTACGGCGCCATCTGCTACGGCGCGCTGGCCCTCTTCGCCCTGCCCATGCTGACGGTGGGCGTCCGCATGATCCGCAGGGCGGGGAACGGGCGGGCCCCCGCCCGGAAACGGCTCCCCCGGCGGAAGCCCGCCGTCCTCCTCCTCCGGAGGCGCCGGGCTCTCCAGCGCCTGTTTTAAACCGGCGGAATGCCGGATTGGGGCGGATTTTTTTGCCGGGCAAGGCAATTTGACGCAGGAATCCTGCCGGATTTCAAGTGAACTCAACGCAGTCCCGGCGGAAAAAGGCCCCCCAAGGCGGCGTTTTGACGGTTTTATAGTCAGCACAGTTGAAAAGAGTCCAAAGGATTCTTTTCCATACGGCGCTGTTTTACAGCGCCGTAAGCCGCGTGAGCGGCTCACGGTGCTTGCCTTCATAGGAAACGCACAGGCGCTTTGCGCCCCGGCGGGCCATAGGCCCGCCGGTTGAAAAGAAGGGTATGCTTCTTTTCAACTGCGTTGACTATAAAGGCCGCGCCGCCGCCTGTTTCCGCCCTTTTTTTCTCCCGTCCCTCCAAAATCCCTCTCCGTTTTTTGGCGGCCCTTCAAGGGATTTGTCCCCTCCCCAGGCTTGTAATTCTGGTTCGGCTGTGGTATACTGTCCTCAATTCCGCAAACGAGGTGAATGAAATGGCTTTTTTTGGAGGGCAGCCCAAGACCGCTCCCGTGATGGAGTCCCAGAGCGACAATGACCGCCGGGAGAGCGCCGACATCCCCGAGCTCCCCGAGCCCCGGAGCAACACCGTCATAGCCAAGGACCTTATCGTCACCGGCAAGCTCAGCGGCGAGGGCGTGGTCCAGATCGAAGGCACCGTGGAAGGTGAAATCAACCTGAAGGGCTATGTCATTGTGACGGCCACCGGAACGGTGAAGGGCCCTGTGGAGGCCGACGTAATCCGCATCGCCGGCCAGGTAGAGGGCAACCTGATCTCCCATGACCACGTCCAGCTGGAGCGCACGGGCACCATCAACGGCGACGTGACCACGGTTTCCTTTGTCATCGAAAACGGCGGCCGCCTGAACGGCCGGACCACCATGGTCCCGGAGCAGGCCTCCAAGCCCCATGTGGAGGGTCTGGAGCCCTCCAAGCCCCCCAAGGGGGACGAGGAGGAGGACAACTGACCTCCCGGCGGCGCTTTGTACATCGGCCCCGGAGCACCCGGCGGACAAGCCGGCCCGCCCGCCCGGCGGAGCGGGGAATCCCTGCGCGCCGGAAGCACAGCGGGCTCAAATCGGAAACAGACTGTAAGAGAGCGGACGCCTGGCCGGCGTCCGCTCTCTTGCTGTGAAAAACCCTTCGGCCAGGCGGCTTCTCGGGAAGCCCCGGCGGTTCCCGCCTTATTCCTCCGCAAACCTCACCCGGTCCCGGTCGATCTGCTTCTGGTAGCGGTCCTGCTCCGAAAACACGCAGCCGCAGTATTTCTGCATATAGAAGCCCAACTCCCGGGCCCGACGATTCCCCTCCCGGAAGCCCAGCCGGAAATCCCGGTACAGGAACTCCACGCCGTACTCCGCCGCATACCGCTCCGCCGCCCGGACAATGCCCGCGTGGTCCTGGTAGAGGCTGGCGAGCAATGTGGTGGTGAAGGCGGCAAAGCCGTGCTCCGCGGCGTACCGCGCCGTCTCCCCGATCCGGTGCTCATAGCAGTAGGCGCAGCGGCGGTCAACGTCCCCCGCCACCCGGCGGCAGAACTCCTTGAGGCCATAGTCCTCCCGCACCCGCACCTCCATGCCGATGGCGGGGGCGTACTCCAAAAGGCAGTCCCGCCGGGCCTGGTACTCCTTCCAGGGGTGGATGTTGGGGTTGTACCAGAAGGCCACGGGCTCGATGCCCTCGGAGCGGAGGGGATCGATGCAGCTTAAGGAGCAGGGGGCGCAGCAGCAGTGAAGGAGAACGGTATCCATGGTCATGCCTCGCTTCCGTGTTGAATAGGATCAGTATAGCACGTCCCACCCGGTTCGGCAAGCCCCATGGCGGAAGGGCGCCGGCCCATTTTTAACAGGTTCTTTACAGTTTTTGAAGGGATTGCCGATTGAAAATCCCGTCGAAAGCGTGTATGATATCCAGCGAAATAGTATCCTGCGATTCCTGCCGGAATGGCGGCGGGCAATCGTTTGCCCAAAGGAGGTTCACGCCTTGAAAATCGGTCTTGACGTGGGGTCCACCACCATCAAATGCGTGGTGCTGGACGGCGCGGACAACCTTGTATACAGCACCTATGAGCGGCACTTCAGCCACATTTTGGAGAAGTCGGAGGAGCTGCTCCGCCGGATGGCGGAGCGGTACGTTCCCAGCGGGCGGGCGGAGCTGGCCATTTCCGGTTCCGCCGGGATGGGCATGGCGGAGAGCGTGGGCGTCCCCTTTGTGCAGGAGGTCTTCGCCACCCGGGTGGCCGCGGGCAGGCTGGCCCCCGGCACCGACGTGGTGATTGAGCTGGGGGGCGAGGACGCCAAGATCCTCTTCCTCACCGGCGGCATGGAGGTCCGGATGAACGGCTCCTGCGCCGGGGGCACCGGGGCCTTCATCGACCAGATGGCAACCCTGCTGAAAATGACCGCCGACGAGATGGACACCGCCGCATTGGAGGCGGAAAAAACCTACACCATCGCCTCCCGCTGCGGCGTCTTCGCCAAGAGCGACGTCCAGCCCCTCATCAACCAGGGGGCGAAGGCCACGGACATCGCCGCCAGCATCTATCAGGCGGTGGTGAACCAGACCATCGCGGGCCTGGCCCAGGGGCGGCCCATCAAGGGGAACGTCCTCTATCTGGGCGGGCCGCTGACCTTCTCCCGGTGCCTCCGGGAGAGCTTCGACAAGACCCTGGGGGTCGCCGGGACCTGCCCGGAGAACAGCTTGCTGTTCGTGGCCCTGGGGGCGGCGTTTTACGCCGACCAGAGCTTTGATTTGCGGGACATGGCGGACCGCCTCCGGGAGCGGGGGGCCTCCGAGACTTACCGGAGCCAGCCGCCGCTGTTCGAAAACCGGGAGGAGTACGAGTCCTTCCGGGCCCGCCACGACAGGGCCAGGGTGGCCCGGGCCCCCTTCGGCCCGGACTACGCCGCCCCGGTCCACATCGGCGTCGACTCCGGGTCCACCACCGTGAAGGTGGCGGTCATCGACCAGGAGGCCCGGCTGCTCTTCACGGACTACCGGCCCAACCTGGGCAACCCGGTGCCCCTGATCCGGGGCGTTTTGCAGCAGCTCTACGACGAGCACCCGGCCCTTCACGTGGCCTCCGTCACCACCACCGGCTATGGCGAGGACCTGGCGAAAAACGCCTTCCACGCGGATTACGGCGTGGTGGAGACTGTGGCCCACTTCACCGCCGCCCGGCACTTCCTGCCCAATGTGGACTTTATCATCGACATCGGCGGGCAGGACATGAAATGCTTCAAAATCGAGGACGGGGCCATCAGCAACATCTTTTTGAACGAGGCCTGCTCCTCCGGCTGCGGCAGCTTTCTCCAGACCTTCGCCCAGGCCCTGGGGCATGACGTGCGGGAGTTCGCCCAGCTGGGCCTCTTCGCGGACCGGCCCGTGGACCTGGGGAGCCGCTGCACCGTCTTCATGAACTCCAGCGTGAAGCAGGCCCAGAAGGACGGGGCCAGCGTGGAGAACATCTCGGCGGGCCTGTCCATCAGCGTAGTGAAAAACGCCATCTACAAGGTCATCCGGGCCGCCAGCCCCGAGGAGCTGGGGCGGAACGTGGTGGTTCAGGGGGGCACCTTTTATAATGAGGCGGTCCTCCGGGCCTTTGAAAAAGAGATGGGGGTGGAGGTCATCCGCCCGGACATCGCGGGGCTCATGGGGGCCTTCGGCGCGGCCCTCTTCGGGCGGAGCAAGGCCGCCCCCGGCCAGGCCAGCGCCCTTTTAAGCCGGGAGGCCCTGGCGGGCTTCTCCCAGGAGACGGAGAGCCGGCTCTGCGGCCTGTGCGGCAACAACTGCCAGCTGACCGTGAACACCTTTGCGGGGGGCGAGACTTTCATCAGCGGCAACCGCTGCGACCGCCCCGTCACCGGAAAGGCCGACAGCGGAGAGCGGAACCTTTACGCCTACAAGCGGAAGCTGATTTTGGCCTACAAGCCCGTTCCCGGGAAGCGGGGGAAGATCGGGCTTCCCCTATGCCTGAACCTGTGGGAGCTGCTGCCCTTCTGGCACACCTTCTTTACGAAGCTGGGCTTCGCCGTGTACCACAGCCCCCTCTCCAGCCGGGACCTCTACTTGAAGGGCCAGGCCACCATTCCCAGCGACACCGCCTGTTTCCCGGCCAAGCTGGCCCACGGGCACATCCAGTTCCTCTCCGGGCTGGGCCTGGACGCCATTTTCTACCCCTGCATGACCTACAACCTGGATGAGGGCCTGGGGGATAACCATTACAACTGCCCCGTGGTGGCCTACTACCCGGAGGTCATCGCCGGGAACTGTCCCGAGATCAAGCGCGCCAAATTCATTTACGACTACGTGGGCCTCCACCGGCCCAAGGACTTCACCAGGAAGATCTATGATATTCTCCGGCGGCACTTCCCGGATATCTCCAAGTCCGAGATCCGGGAGGCCGGGGACGCGGCCTATGCCGAGTACGCCCACCACATGGCCCAGGTCCGAAAGGAGGGGGCCCGCATCATGGACCAGGCCCGGGCGGAGGGGCGGCGGATCGTCGTCCTGGCGGGGCGGCCCTACCATGTGGACCCGGAGGTCAACCACGGCGTCGACACCCTGATCACCCGCTTCGGCGCGGCGGTGGTGACGGAGGACGCCGTCTCCGGCCTGGTGGACAAATTCCCCACCACCGTGCTGAACCAGTGGACCTACCACTCCCGGCTCTACGCCGCCGCCCGGTACTGCGTGGAGCACCGGGACTGCGACCTGGTGCAGCTGGTGAGCTTTGGCTGCGGCGTGGACGCCATCACCACCGACGAGACCCAGGCCATCCTGCAGGCCGGGGGCAAGCTCTACACGGAGCTGAAAATCGACGAGATCACCAACCTGGGCGCGGTGCGCATCCGCCTGCGGAGCCTCTTCGCCGCTTTGGATGAACAGAACGAACCCAAAAAGGAGGCGTGAACATGGAATTGGACACCCTGAACTATCCGAAATTTACGCCGGAGATGAAGAAGACCCACAAGATCCTCATCCCCAACATGGCCCCGGTGCAGTTCCGCATCCTGGCGGCGGTCATGGAGCAGGCGGGCTACACCTGCGAGCTGCTGGAGAACTGCGGCAGCGGAGTCTGCGAGCTGGGCCTCAAGTACGTACATAACGACACCTGCTACCCCGCCCTGCTGGTCATCGGCCAGTTCCTGGACGCTCTGGCCTCCGGGAAGTACGACCTGGACCACACCGCCCTCATCATCACCCAGACCGGCGGCGGCTGCCGGGCCTCCAACTACATCCACCTGCTGCGCAAGGCCCTGGTGAAGGCGGGCTATCCCCAGGTGCCGGTGGTGAGCCTGAACTTCTCGGGCCTGGAGAAGGACTCCGGCTTCCCCATGACCCTGGACCTGCTGCGCAAGCTGCTGGCGGTCATCTACTACGGCGACCTGCTGGCGGCCCTCCGGGCCCAGACGGAGCCCTACGAGGTCCGGAAGGGGGACGCGGAGCGCCTCCAGGAGAAGTGGCTGGATACCATCTGCGGCTGGATCCATGAGAACAAGGGCTGGACCAACCGGGAGATGAAGGCCGCCATGCCCCGGATCGCCCGGGAATTCGCCGCCATCCCCGTCCGCCGGGTCCCCAAGGTGAAGGTGGGCGTGGTCGGCGAGATCTACGTGAAGTACTCCCCCCTGGGGAACAACGATTTGGAGAACTTCCTCCGGTCCCAGGACTGCGAGGTGAACCTGCCGGGGCTGATGGGCTTCGTGCAGTACTGCGCCTACAACCCCTCGGAGACCGCCCGGCTCTACGGCGGGACCTTCCTGGAAAAGCACATGTCCGATCTGGTCCTCAAGTACATTGAGGGCATGGAGCGCGTGGTCATCCAGGTCCTGAAGGACAACGGCTTCCACGCACCCCTGCCCTTCCGGGAGCTCATCAAGCTCACCGACGGGGTCATCGGCACCGGGGACAAGATGGGGGAGGGCTGGCTCCTCACCGCCGAGATGCTGGAGCTGGTCCGGGCGGGGTACGAGAACATCGTCTGCGCCCAGCCCTTCGGCTGCCTGCCCAACCACATCTGCGGCAAGGGCATGATCAACAAAATCCGGGAGCTGTACCCCCAGGCCAACATCACCCCCATTGACTACGACCCCAGCGCCACCCGGGTGAACCAGGAAAACCGCATCAAGCTGATGCTGGCCGTGGCCCGGGAGCGCCTGGCGGAGCGGGTCCCGGAGGCGGCGGAGGCGCCCCGCCGGACCGCCGCGGAGCGTCCCGTCCCGGAGCGTCTGGGACGGAGGGCCAAGGCTGTGGTGTGATGAGGGCCCTGATTCTCATGGGCAGTCCCCGGAGGAACGGGAACACCGCCGCCCTGCTGGCCCCGTTCTGCGGAGAGCTGGCGGCGGCGGGCCTGGAGACGGAGACGGTCTGGCTCTACGACCGGGATATCCGCCCCTGCACGGCGTGCCGCCGGTGTCAGGAGGATTGGACCGTGTTCGGCTGCCCCCAGGCGGATGATGTCCCGGATCTGTTTGACAGGGTTCTGGGCAGCGGCCTGCTGGTGCTGGCCACGCCCATTTACTCCTGGTACTGCACGCCGCCCATGAAAGCCCTGCTGGACCGGCTGGTCTACGGCATGAACAAGTTCTACGGCGGGGAGAGGGGCCCCTCCCTCTGGGCGGGGAAGTCCCTGGCCCTGCTGATGACCTGCGGTTACCGCCCGGAGAGAGGGACGGACCTTTTTGAAGAGGGCATGCGGCGCTACTGCAAGCACTCCGGCCTCCGGTATTTGGGGGGCCGCGCAGAGCGGCACCTGGGCTATGATACCGTCTTCATGGACGGGGAGAAGGAAACCCGGGCCCGGGCCTTTGCCCGGGAGCTGGCGGCGGCGGTAACATGAGACGAAAAAAGCGGAGACGAACCGTCTCCGCTTTTTTATCGTTGCCCAAATGCTCAGTTCTTCTCCACAGCGGCGGCGATGGCCTCGTCCTCCAGGCTGTGGGTCCGCAGGCAGTTCAGCCAGATCCGGCACCCGGCGGGGTTCAGGTGGATTCCGTCAAAGTTCAGGTCCTTGGGAAGCAGCCCGTCCTCTCCGGTGAGGCAGGCCGCCACATCCAGAAAATAGCACGCCTTCTCCTCCGCCAGAGTCCGGATGACCTCGTTATAGGCCGCGATGCGCCCGTTGTTGACATAGGTCTTTTTTGCCTCCTGCTTGGCGCTGACCGGGGGGAGGGACTGGAGGACCAGCTTGGCCTCGGGGTGATCCTCCCGAAGGCGGTCGATGAGCTTGGCGTACTGGTCGTGAAAGGTCTTGGTCTTGGTCCAGCCCAACTCGTTGATGCCCAGCATGACGTAGATCTTGTCGCACTCCTGCGCCGCCACCGCGTCCAGCAGGGGAATCTTCTCCCCGCTCTCCGTCTCCCAGGCGTTCTTGGAGAACACGGACTCCACCGTGGCCCCCACGGCGGTGTAAAAATGCCCCGTCTTCAGGCCGCTGTAGAGGGAGAGCCCCTCCGTCCGGGAGTCCCCCAGAAAGACCGCGCCGTCAAAATATGTATCCTCCACCGCCGCCGTCTCCGGCAGGGGGGAGGGCGGCTCCTCCTCCGGCGGCTCTTCCTCCTCCGGCAGGGCCTTGCTCCGGAGCTCCGCGGCCTTCGAAGCCTCCCGGCTCTTGAAAGACGCCTTGCAAAGCACGGGCTCCGCCGCCTCCGCCAGCGGAGAGGTCACCGCCGCCCCGCTGGACGCGCCGGTGGTCAGCAGCAGCACTGCCGCCGCCAGAGCGGCCAGCGCATGGGTCCGCCGACGTGTCCGGCGGCTCTCCCGTTTCCCTTCCATAGACCGATCCCTTCCTCATCTATCCCATCCCGGCAGGCCGGGAAATACTCTCTTTTTATTATACGCGAAAACCCTCGAAAAAAGTCGAAACAATTTGTTAAATATTTGCCGGCAAATGTTCCCCGGCCTTCCGGCTCCATCCAGTCTATGCCCGCCGGACTCCCGCTATGCCCCTCAGCCCCGCAGGCTGGCCGGATACTCGCCGCTCTCGTGGAGGCGCCGGAGATCCTGGGCCACGGTCTCCCGGTCCTGGTGATAGGTCATGCCGAACCACTGCCCGGCGGAGGAGAGGACGGAAACCCGCAGCGCCCCCGACCGGAGCAGCCGGTCCACCGCGTCGGGAAGAAGGCACTCCGCCCTGGGATCGTCCCCGGCCCGGCGGAGGAAGTCCTCAAAATCCCGCCGCAGAACGGGGAACGCCGAGGGCATGAAGCCCCAGAAATTCATGGAAACCACCGCGTTGGGGTCCAGAGGGCGGTCCGTCTCCAGATCCCGGAGGGTGCCGTCCGGGTAGAGCTGAATCTTCGCCGTCTCCTGGACCCGCTCCAGAAAGCCGTTCCGCTGGACGCAGATGCCCCGGGCCACGGTTCCGTGGAGGCTGGCGGTGTTTTTCAGAAGATAGCCCACCATCGTGGCCTGCCCCGCCTCGGGGAGGCGGCGGAGCTCCCGCGCCATGGCCCGGTAGGCGTCGAAGCCGTAAAAATCGTCGGCATTGATGACGCAGCAGGGCTCCCGCACCGCGCTCTCGGCGCAGAGGAAGGCGTGGACGGTGCCGAAGGGCTTCGTCCGCCCCTCCGGCACGGAATAGAACGAGGGGATGGAGGAGAAGTCCTGATAGACATAGTCCACCTCCACCGGGCTTCCGTCCAGGGCGCTCCTCCCGGAGAGATAGCGGCCGCAGATGCCCTCCATCATCTCCCGCATGCCGGGCTTGATGACCAGGACCACCTTGCCGAAACCCGCCCGGAGGGCGTCATAGATGGAATATTCCATCAGGATCTCATGGTGGGGCCCGATGCCGTCCACCTGCTTGCTTCCGCCGTAGCGGGAGCCCAGCCCCGCCGCCATGACGACCAGAGTAATTTTCATGCCTGCGCCCGCCTCTCTCTGTCTCCGGGCCTCTCCGCCCGGAATTGTTCTCCGCTTAGGATGCCCCGTTTCCCCGGCTTCCCGGGGGCGGCGCCGCCCTCTTCAGTCCTTTCCGCACCGGAACCGGCGGGCCTCGGCGGTCCAGGCCCAGAGGTCCCCGCCCAATTCCCCCGGGTCCGCCGGAAGGACCAGGTGGTTGGTAAACCGCCCCGGGTACGCCTCCACCGCCAGGATCAGCCAATCCGACTCCAGGGGCCGGGGCAGAAACAGCGACAGCACCGCCCCGGGGACGGCCCGGCCCCTGACGCGCTTCCCCGGCGCCGTCAGCGCGCAGAAGGGCCGGGGGTCCCGAAGCCCCACCTGGGACTTCTGGACGGCGATTTCCGCCCCGGGCCAGCGCTCCAGCGCCCCCAGGAGGAAGGCCCGGACCGACGGAAGGGCCTCCGGCTTCTCGGCGAAGAACGCCTCCGCCAGGCGCAGGGCTTCCAGGTCCATCACTCCACCGCCCTGCGTTCCAGGCTGCACAGCCCCGCACCGATAGCCGTTGCAAAGGTGGCCCGCTCCGGTATGAGGTAGCGGATGCCGTAGAGCCGCTGAAAGTTCTCAAAATTGGGCTTCACCTGGGACAGCGTCGTCACGGAGCCGGTGAGGACCACCGTGTCGCAGCTGCAGCACCGGCAGGCCAGCACCGTCATGGTGCCGATGGCCTGAAGCACCAGGTTCACCGCCCCGGCGGCCAGGTCCGCGGGGGCCGCGTCCTCCGCCAGGTTGCCGAAGTTGGCGGCGGTAAGGGTGGGATCCAGCGTGGCGGCGGCGTCCCGGGCGATGTCCTGAATGGTGAGGTCCACCTTCCCCAGGTCCCCCTGCTCCGCCAGCTTTTTGATCTGGCCGAAGCGCTCCATATCCACCAGCTTCCGGCACAGGCCCCCCAGGGTTCCCCCGCCGATGCCGCTGCCGCAGAGGTGGCGGACGCCCTTCCCCCGCTCCGCCCAGAGAAAGGCGGTGCCGGTGCCCATGGTGGCCACCACGGCCCTCTGCTGCCCGGACATGGCCAGGGCTCCCGTGCCGCTGGCGGAAAACTCGTCCACCTTGCAGGTGGGCAGGCCGTAGATATCCCCCTCTACATGGGACGCCCCCACCCCGGTGAGAACCACCCGGCCCACGTCCGCCAGGGACAGCCCGCTGCCGGAGAGATAGCTTCCAAACGCGCCGTAAAGGCTGGTCAGGGGATCCTCCGCCTGAACGCGGAGGGTGGAGAGGAGGCCGCCCTCCTGGTCAAGGCCCACGATCTTCGTGGTGGTGCCGCCGATGTCGATGCCGAGGATGATGTTCATAGCCCGTCCTCCTGTGGGGCCCGTCCCAATACGGCGGGCCCGATCTCCCTGCCATTATGAAGCATGAAAGCGGAAATGTCAACAGGGCCGGGGCGCCCTCGGAGGCGGTCCCGGCGGTGAACCGGGCCCGCGGAGGGACGGGGAACGCGCCCCTCCCCCCTTGGTGCTTCCCCATTTTATCGCTTTTGGGCAGATTGTTTTAAATGACCGGCGATTTCTTATGCTATTTATGTATTGCTTTCCAGAAAATGAACGATTATAATGGTAAGGCATTTGGGCAAACGTTTGCCAAGCGGACGGCGGGAACCGCCGCCCGGCGGACGCAAAGAAAAACGGAGGAATGAAAATGAGCAAAAAGTACTGCTACCTGTTCACCGAAGGCAACGCAAACATGCGGGAGCTGCTGGGCGGCAAGGGCGCGAACCTGGCCGAGATGACCAACATCGGCCTGCCCGTTCCCCAGGGCTTCACCATCACCACCGAGGCCTGCACCCAGTATTATGAGGACGGCCAGAAAATCAACGACGAAATCTTTGCCGAGATCATGGAGTATATCGCCAAAATGGAGTCCATCACCAGCAAGAAGTTCGGCGACCTGGAAAATCCCCTGCTGGTCTCCGTCCGCTCCGGCGCCCGGGCCTCCATGCCCGGCATGATGGACACCATCCTGAACTTAGGCCTCAACGAGGACGTGGTCCAGGTGCTGATCCGCAAATCCGGCAACCCCCGCTGGGCCTGGGACTGCTACCGCCGCTTCATCCAGATGTATTCCGACGTCGTCATGGAGGTGGGCAAGAAGTACTTCGAGCAGCTCATTGACCAGATGAAGGAGAAAAAGGGCGTCACCCAGGACGTGGAGCTCACCGCCGAGGACCTTCAGGAGCTGGCGGGCCAGTTCAAGGCCGAGTACAAGAGCAAGCTGGGCGTGGACTTCCCCTCCGATCCCAAGGAGCAGCTGATGGGCGCCGTCAAGGCCGTCTTCCGCTCCTGGGACAACCCCCGCGCAAACGTTTACCGCCGGGACAACGACATCCCCTATTCCTGGGGCACCGCCGTCAACGTCCAGTCCATGGCCTTCGGCAACATGGGAGACGACTGCGGCACGGGCGTGGCCTTCACCCGGAACCCCGCCACCGGCGAGAAGAAGCTCTTCGGCGAGTTCCTGACCAACGCCCAGGGCGAGGACGTGGTGGCCGGCGTCCGGACCCCCATGCCCATCAGCGAGATGGCCGACAAGTTCCCCGAGGCCTTCGCCCAGTTTGAGAACGTCTGCAAGATCCTGGAGGACCACTACCGGGACATGCAGGACATGGAATTCACCGTGGAGGCCGGGAAGCTGTACATGCTCCAGACCCGCAACGGCAAGCGCACCCCCGCCGCCGCCCTGAAGATCGCCTGCGACCTGGTGGACGAGGGCATGATCGACGAGAAGAAGGCCGTGGCCATGATCGAGCCCCGGTCCCTGGACACCCTGCTCCATCCCCAGTTTGACGCCGTGGCCCTGAAGAAGACCGCGGTCATCGGCAAGGCCCTGGGCGCCTCTCCGGGCGCCGCCAGCGGCAAGATCGTCTTCTCCGCCGAAGAGGCCAAGGAGTGGGCCGCCCGGGGCGAGAAGGTGGTTCTGGTCCGGCTGGAGACCTCTCCCGAGGACATCGAGGGCATGAAGGCCGCCCAGGGCATCCTGACCGTCCGGGGCGGCATGACCTCCCACGCCGCCGTGGTGGCCCGGGGCATGGGCAAGTGCTGCGTCTCCGGCTGCGGCGAGATCAAGATGGACGAGGAGAACAAAAAGTTCGACCTGGCCGGCAAGACCTTCCACGAGGGCGACTGGCTGAGCCTGGACGGCTCCACCGGCAGCATCTATGACGGCGCCGTGCCCACGGTGGACGCCACCATCGGCGGCGAGTTCGGCCGGGTCATGGGCTGGGCGGACAAGTACCGCCGCCTCCAGGTCCGCACCAACGCCGACACCCCCCACGACGCCGCCCAGGCCCGGAAGTTCGGCGCCCAGGGCATCGGCCTGTGCCGCACGGAGCACATGTTCTTCAACGAGGACCGCATCCCCGCCATCCGGGAGATGATCTGCTCCGACACCGTGGAGCAGCGGGAGAAGGCCCTGGCCCGCCTGGAGCCCATGCAGCAGAGCGACTTCGAGGGCATCTATGAGGCCATGGAGGGCTGCCCCGTGACCATCCGCTTCCTGGACCCCCCCCTGCACGAGTTCGTCCCCACCGAGGAGGCCGACATTGCCAAGCTGGCCGCCGACATGGGCAAAACCGTGGAGGACATCAAGGCCATCATCGCCGGGCTCCATGAGTTCAACCCCATGATGGGCCACCGCGGCTGCCGCCTGGCCGTCACCTATCCCGAGATTGCCGCCATGCAGACCCGGGCCGTCATCAAGGCCGCGCTGAACGTCCAGGCCCGGCACCCCGAGTGGACCATGGTTCCCGAGATCATGATTCCCCTGGTGGGCGAGGTCAAGGAGCTGAAGTACGTCAAGGGCGTCGTGGTGGAAACCGCCGACAAGCTCATTAAAGAGGCGGGCTCCGGCATGAAGTACCTGGTGGGCACCATGATCGAAATCCCCCGGGCCGCCATCACGGCCGACGAGATTGCCAAGGAGGCGGACTTCTTCTCCTTCGGCACCAACGACCTGACCCAGATGACCTTCGGCTTCTCCCGGGACGACGCCGGGAAGTTCCTGGACGCCTACTACGACCGGAAGATCTACGAGAACGATCCCTTTGCCAAGCTGGACCAGAACGGCGTGGGCCGCCTGGTGGAAATGGCCGCGAAGCTGGGCCGGGGCGCCAACTCCGCCCTGCACCTGGGCATCTGCGGTGAGCACGGCGGCGACCCCTCCAGCGTGGAGTTCTGCCACCGCACCGGCCTGGACTACGTGTCCTGCTCTCCCTTCCGCGTGCCCATCGCCCGTCTGGCGGCGGCGCAGGCGGCCATCAAGGAGGGCTGATTCCCTCCCCTCTGCGGGGAAGCTCCCCCGGGTCCCCCCGGGCTGCGGGTTGATTCACCCGTTTCAAAATAGAGTGTGCCGCCCGGCGGCACACTCTATTTTTTCCTCCCCGCCCCGGTCCGCCCGGCGCGGGAGGCCCCCAGCCTCTCAGGGTGAAAAATTCCCCCATTTTCCTCTTGACATTTGCCGGAATTTCCTGTAAACTAATCTCCGTTGTAAAGCGCCGGAGCTTTACAGATTAGGAGGGAGCCCTTCTTGTGAAGAATCAGACCTATCGCATGACCATGCTCTTCGATTTTTACGGAGAGCTCCTGACCGAGCGGCAGAAGGAATTCTTCGACCTCTATTACAACGAGGACCTCTCTCTGGCCGAGATCGCCGAAAACGCGGGCATCTCCCGCCAGGGCGTCCGGGACGTCATCGTCCGGGCCGAGGCCGCCATGCAGGAGGTGGAGGACAAGACCGGCATCATCAAGCGCTTCCTCTCCCGAAGCGCCCATATCGACGCCATCTCCAAAGCCGCTGAGGAGATCTCCACCCTCAACTACCGCTATTATGAGGACCGGCGCCTGACAGAGCTGGCGGACGTCATCCGCCGGGAAGCCGCCGCGCTGAAGGAATGAGCTTATGGCATTTGAAGGATTAACCGAAAAACTGAACGCCGCCTTTAAGCGCCTCCGGGGCAAGGGCCGCCTGACGGAAAATGACGTCCGGGAAGCCATGCGGGAGGTTCGCCTCGCCCTCCTCGAAGCCGACGTGAGCTATAAGGTGGTCAAGGAATTCGTGGCCTCCGTCACGGAGCGGGCCGTGGGCAGCGACGTGCTGGACAGCCTCACCCCCGCCCAGCAGGTGGTGAAAATCGTCAACGAGGAGCTGACGAACCTTATGGGCGGGACCGGCGCCCGGATCACAATGGCGAACTCCGGTCCCACCGTGGTGATGATGGTGGGCCTTCAGGGCGCGGGCAAAACCACCACCACCGCCAAGCTGGGCGGCCTGATGCGCCGGCAGTACCAGAAGCGGCCGCTGCTTGCCGCCTGCGACGTGTACCGCCCCGCCGCCATCGAGCAGTTGAAGGTCGTGGGCGGGCAGATGGACCTCCCCGTCTTCGAGGAGGGCCGGGGCGACCCGGTGAAGATCGCCGAAAACGCCATCCGCCACGCCCGGGACCACGGCAGCGACATGGTCTTCCTGGACACCGCCGGCCGGCTCCACGTGGACGAGAACTTGATGGACGAGCTCAAGCGGATGAAAGCCGCCGTCCATCCCAACGAGATCCTGCTGGTGGTGGACGCCATGACCGGCCAGGACGCGGTGAACGCCGCCTCCGCCTTTGACGAGGCCCTGGGCATCGACGGCGTCATCCTCACCAAGCTGGACGGCGACGCCCGGGGCGGCGCGGCCCTCTCCATCCGGGCGGCCACGGGAAAGCCCATCAAGTTCGCCGGCACCGGGGAGAAGCTGGACATGATCGAGCCCTTCCACCCGGACCGCATGGCCTCCCGCATCCTGGGCATGGGCGACATGCTCTCCTTCATCGAGAAGGCGGAAGCCGCCTACGACGAGAAGCAGGCCGCCAAGCTGGAGGAAAAGCTCCGGAAAAACCGCTTCACTCTTCAGGACTATTACGACCAGCTCCAGCAGCTCAAGAACATGGGCGACCTGAGCCAGCTCCTGGGCATGATGCCCGGCGGCCTGGGTAAGCAGCTCCAGGGGGCCTCCATTGACGAGAAGGCCATGGCCCGCACCGAGGCCATCATTCTTTCCATGACGCCCCTGGAACGGGAAAATCCCCAGATTCTGAACGCCAGCCGGAAAAAGCGCATTGCCGCCGGCTGCGGGCTGGAGGTGGTGGACGTCAACCGCCTCTTGAAGCAGTTCGACATGATGCAGCAGCTCACCAAGCAGATGAGCAAGGGCCGGATGCCCCAGCTGGGCGGCGGCGGACGGGGCGGGCGGCTCCACGGCTTCGGCCGGAAGAAGCGCTTCAAATAATCTATAAGTGCGGAGCATTTGCGAATTCAAAATGCGGCATTTATAATAAATTGATTCCTATAAAATTTTTTGGAGGTACAACAACATGGTTAAGATCAGACTGCGCCGCATGGGCGCCAAGAAGGCCCCCTTCTACCGCGTCGTGGTGGCGGACTCCCGCTTCCCCCGTGACGGCCGCTTCATCGAGGAGATCGGTACGTACAATCCCTGCGTCTCCCCCGCCGCCATCAAGATCGACGCGGAGCGGGCCCAGGCCTGGATCAAGTCCGGCGCCCAGCCCACCGACACCGTCCGGGCTCTGCTGAAAAAAGTGGACGTCCTCTGATCCGGAGGGCGGCGCATGAAGGACTTGCTGCTCTATATCGCCCGGAACCTGGTGGACAATCCGGAGGCGGTCACCGTCACGGAAACCGCCGGCGGCAATCAGGAGCTGACTCTGGAGCTGCGCGTCGCCCCCGACGACATGGGGAAAGTCATCGGGCGGCAGGGCCGCATCGCCAAGGAGATCCGCACCGTGGTCCGCTCCCGCGCCCAGCGGGAGGGGCTTAAGGTCACCGTCGATATTATGGACTGAGCGAAAACAGCGGCGCGCGGAGACTTCTCCGCGCGCCGCTTGCGGTTCCCACGGCCGGGTGCTATACTGGTTTGGAAAGAACTGCCGAAGGGGGGGCCTCAATGGGAAAGCGAATCCTCTGTCTGGTCCTGGCGCTGCTGTTGGCATTGGGGCTGACGGGCTGTTCCCGCAACGAGGTGGCGGCGCGGACGCCGGACGTTGATTTTTACATCCAGTACGCCTCGGAAAAGTTCGGGGTTCCCGCGGAGGAGATTTCCGTGGTCGAATTTGAACCAGGTACTTCTGGCCGGAGATCCACGACTATTTGGCCAATTCCGACGGAGAAGTACACCATCCCCCCTCTCGTTCGCCTGGAATGGGGCGGCAAGGTTGTCTCCTTTGCCTACTCGTATTTTGGGGACTTTTATGACACCTCCTGCCTGTACGACGATTATTATTTCGATGAGCTTTATGAGGGCTTGCGGGAATACTATCTGGACAGGCTCCATGTAAAGGATGTCATTCCAATGTGTGAAACTTACTTCGCCGAAGAGAGTGGTGCGATGTACGCCGATGGAATCCGGTACTATCTCATAAGACATAAACTGACTGGAGTTGATACTTCTGTCATAGAGGATTTTATCCATTCTAAAGATTATCGTCGAACCGAGGATAAGATGTGGCTCATTGTGGCATTGGAGGGAACCGATCCGGAGGCAGAAATCCAGCAGCTGATTGACGACATGATGCAGTTGGATCATAAAATACTCAACACACAGGTTTGGAGTAGTTTAGATGGTATTTCTGTATCTCGGGTGCCGGAGGAGGATCGCAGAAACCTGCTTCCAATTGATCACCAGCTCATAAGCGGCATGGATTTTTCTACACGGTGGACCGTAATCTACCCCATCAAAAAGGAAGGCGACACTTATTCAGCGCCGAACAAAGCATATCGAGATTATTACTACGAAACTACAAACCTGCCGGAACCGAATAAACAGGAAGCAGACGCCTCCATGGATGAAGCAGGTAACATGGATTGAAATACGCAAAGGGGACCTGTCTTTCGACAGGCCCCCTCTATTCATGCGTTCATCCCAGGATATCCGCCGCCAGAGCGTCCGCCAGGGCCTCCAGCCCTTCCCGCTGGGCCTCCTTCACGGAGGACTTCAGGCTGACGGTCCCCTCCAGGACGGTCATGTCCTTCATGGCCCCCAGCAGCTCCGCCATCTGCTTGCCGGACGCCGGGGCCCAGGTGCCGTTTTCAATCAGGCCCACCGTCCGGCTGCGCAGTCCGTGGGACTTCAGGTCCCGGAGGAAGTTCTCCATGGGGGTGTAAATCTCGGCGTTGTAGGTGGCGGCGGCAAACACCAGGTGGCTGCACCGGAAGGCCTCCGCCACCAGCTCGGAGACATGGGTGTGGGACACGTCGTAGAGCCGCACGTCCCGCACGCCCTTGTCCGCCAGCCGGGCGGCCAGGATCTCGGCGGCGTTCTCCGTGTTCCCGTAGATGGAGCCGCAGAAGACGGCGGCGGTCCGGTCCTCCGGCGTGTAGCTGCTCCAGCGCTGGTACTTCTCCACGAACCACGCGATATCTTCCCGCCAGATGGGGCCGTGAAGGGGGCAGAGATACCGGATGTCCAGCCCCGCCGCCTTTTTCAGCAGGGTCTGCACCTGGGCGCCGTACTTGCCCACAATGTTGGTGTAGTACCGCCGGGCGTCGGGAAGCCACTCGGTCTTGAAATTCACCTCGTCGGCAAAGAGGTTCCCGTTCAGCGCGCCGAAGGTGCCGAAGGCGTCGGCGGAGAAGAGGATCTTGTCCGCGGCGTCATAGGTAACCATGACCTCCGGCCAGTGGACCATGGGGGCCATGACGAAGGTGAGGGTGTGCCGCCCGGTGGAGAGGGTGTCCCCCTCCTTCACCGTCCTGCAGCGCCCGGTGACGTCGGCGTCGAAGAACTGGCCGATCATGGAGACGGCCTTGGCGCTGGCCACCACCTGGGCCTCCGGGTGGGTGCGGAGCACCGCCCCCAGGGTGGAGCAGTGGTCCGGCTCCATATGGTTGATGACCACATAGTCCAGGGGCCGGCCCTGGAGGGCGTGGTCCAGGTTTTCATAGAAATGGGCGCCCACGGCGCTGTCCGCCGTGTCCAGAAGGACGGTCTTCTCGTCCAGCACTAAGTAGGCGTTATAGCTGACGCCCCGGGGAACCGGGTATACGTTCTCAAACAGGCTGAGCCGCCGGTCGGACCCGCCGATCATGAGCACGTCCGGCGTGATATTCCGTACACAATACATCGCGTTCAATCTCCTTTATATGTGATGGTTTTCGCAAGGTTAATCTACCCCAATTTCCCCGGTTTGTCAAGGGTTTGACAGGGATAAGAAAGACGCGCCGCCCGGCGCGTCTTTGTGCGTTATTCCAAAAACTGTCCCGGGTCCCGCAGGGCCTCCGCCGTCTCCGCCGGAACGGTGATGGTGAAGGTCAGCAGGTCCCCCAAATCCACGTTCAGCACGGAGGGCAGGTTCTCCAGAATCACCATAGTGACTGCGTCCTTCCCGGCGGAGACGGTAAAGCGGACCAGCTCCTCATACGCCCGGTCCCCGGGGTCCTGCCCCGCCTTCAGAGTCTCCTGCTGGCAGTAGACGTAGCTGTAGGCACCGTCGCCGGGGTCCAGCCGGTCCTCCTGATGGCCGTCGTCGCTGAGGAGGCCGTCTATGGCCTTGACCTGTTCCGGGTCCGTGACGGTCCCGATCTCCGTGGGGGCTCCCGCGTCCTTATCCGTCAGGTCCAGGATTTTCCAATAGTGGTCTTTTTCCACGCCGTCCTCGTCCCGGCTGTCCCAGGCGGCCCAGGCTTTATTCCAGGTATCCTCAAAGTCCTCGGCGACCTCGTCTATGGAATCCTCCAAGTCCTTCTGGAACTCCTCGTCCCTGGGGGAGGTAATCGCAATGGCGGGCATACAGCCGGACAGCAGCGCCACCGACAGGACCAGGGCGCACAGTATCGCAAATCGTTTCATCATGTACTCCTTCAATCAAATCAGCAGGTTAAATAAGCCCAAGGTAATGACGGTAGTAATGGCCGCCGCGATGACCAGCCCCAGGAAGATGGCCGGCAGGGCGTGGCGCATCCGAATGTCCAGCACCGAGGCCACCAACGCCCCGGTCCAGGCCCCGGTCCCCGGCAGGGGGATGCCCACTAAAATCACCAGCCCCGCCAGCCGGTACTTCCGCACCAGCCGCCCCTTGAGGTGGGCCCGGCGCTCCAGCCAGGCGATCTTGGGGCCAAAGAACCGGGTACCCCGGAGCCAGTTCGCCACCCGCCGCCCCAGCACGATGATGAAGGGCGCGGGCACCAGATTCCCGGCGACGGCGGCGGCGCAGGCCAGGGCCGGGGGCAGCCCCGCGGCGACGCCCGCCGGGATGGCCCCCCGGAGCTCGATGACCGGGGCCATGGCCACCAGGAAGGTCATCAGCAGCTCGCCGGATACGGTTTCTAAAAAGCTCTCTGAGAACAGCATAGGGTTCCTCCATAATGAGTTGCATTATGGAATCTAGTTTACTCCAGGTTCAGGTGCTTTTTCAAGAAGAATGTGGTGACGGCATAAAAAATCGCGCCATAGAGAATGACCGCCCCGATGGCCAGCAGCAGGCCCACGTGGATCGCCACGGCGACGGACTGGATCTCCAAATGGAAGGGGAAGGGAATGTGCAGCCGGTCCAGGGTGATGAACAGCAGGGAGCCCAGGAATTGCAGGGCGAACTGGATGCCGAAGAACCAGACCACGGACCAGACCATCTTGTGATTGGCCCGGCTGTGCCCCGCCGCCAGGGCGGCGTAGAACTGGAGGGAGAACACCGCCATGGCCAGGAACGCCAGAACGGCGAACTCCACGAGATACACGCTGC
This sequence comes from uncultured Oscillibacter sp., assembly GCA_947577075.1. Taxonomy (GTDB): domain Bacteria; phylum Bacillota; class Clostridia; order Oscillospirales; family Oscillospiraceae; genus Oscillibacter. The sequence continues at coordinate 30,739 of CANPTW010000017.1, forward strand.
CGTTGAGCGCCTCGCTGATTTCCAGCTTTTGGAGGCCCTCGAAGAACCAGCGCAGGATGTCGAAGAACTCCCGCAGAAAGCCCCCCTGATAGGCCACAATCAGGCTCGCCGCGATGATGGCCAGAATCGTGGCGGCAAACCAGACCACGGAAACGATGAGCTTGGACCAGATGTGCTGGTGGACGGACACGGGCAGGGTGAACATCAGATAGCCCTCGTCCTGCAGGAGGTTCTTGTAGAACCGCTGGATCATCAGCACAAAGGACAGCAGGAGGACCCCGAAAATGGTGAGGCCGAAAGCCGTGACAATCAAAACGCCCAGGATTCTCAAAACGTCGGACCGCCCGTCCAGCATCCCCCGGCCCGCCAGGTTGGAGCCCAGGGCGGTGACCAGCAGGATGAGATACATGGGCAGCATGACCCGCCCCGTGGCCCGGAACTCGTGCTTCAATAATTTCCTCAGCATCTGAACACCTCCCGAAACAGCGCGTCCACGCTCATGCCCTTCTCCTCCCGGATGTCGTCCACGGTGGACTGGAGGATGATCTGGCCCTGGTTGATGAAAATGACCTCGTCCAGCACCTTCTCCACGTCGGAGATCAGGTGGGTGGAGATCACCACCGCCGCCTCGGGGTTGTAGTTTCCGATGATGGTGGAGAGGATGTAGTCCCGGGTGGCCGGGTCCACGCCGCCGATGGGCTCATCCAGCAAGTACAGCTTCGCCGCCCGGCTCATGACCATGATGAGCTGGACCTTCTCCCGGGTGCCCTTGGACATCTGCTTCACGGCCTGCCGGGGCTGGATGCCCAGGTGGTCCAGCATCTCCTCCGCCGCCTCCCGGCGGAAGTCCTGGTAGAAGTCCCCGTAAAAGTCCAGCAGCTGCCGGGCGGTCATCCAGGTGGGAATGGCCGTCCGCTCCGGGAGGTAGCTCACCAGGCTGTGGCTCTCCCGCCCCGGCGCGCTGCCGCACACGGCGATATAGCCCCCGTCCGGGGTCAGCAGGCCGTTGGCCAGCTTAATCAGGGTGGTCTTGCCGCTTCCGTTGGGGCCCAGCAGTCCCACGATGCGGCCCGGCTCAATGGTGAGGCTCACCTCATCCAGAGCCGTGGTCCCGCCGAACCGCTTGGTCAGTCCCTTGCACTCAAGCACCGGCATGGTCCGTTCCCTCCTCTCCCAGCTCCTGTTCAATCAGAGCGATGATCTCCTCTTTCCGGAAGCCCAGCCGGAGCATGGCCTCCAAAAACGTCTTCACGTGCCGCTCGGCAAGGCTCCGCTTCGCCGCGTTGATCATGGTATTGTCCTCCGTCACAAATCTTCCCGCGGTCCGCTGGCTGTACACCAGCCCGTCCCGCTCCAGCTCCGCCAGGGCCCTCTGCATGGTGTTGGGATTGACCCCGGCCTCCGTGGCCAGGTCCCGCACCGAAGGCAATCGCTCCCCAGGGGGAAACGCGCCGGTAACGATGCCCACCTTCACCTGCTGAATCAGCTGGGTATAGATCGGGGCGTCGTTGGAAAACTGCCATTGCATTGTGCACACCTCCTGCTCTTGTTCTGTTGTCTTATGCAATTAATACAATAGCACATTTTGAGAAAAAGTCAAGGGGGTCCGCCAAAAATTTTTTTCTTGCCGGAGGGGCGTTCCTCCCCCCTTGCAGGCGGGCCCCGGCAGGGAACCTTGCACTTTTCTTCCAGCCGTGCTATAATTGCAATTTATAATGGGTGGTTATAAGCCAAAATGCCAACAGCCCGGCGTCTGTTTTAAAGCAGGCTCCGGCGGGCTGAAAAAAAGGAGGTCCCCATGTCCAAGCTCAACAAGCAAGCACAAAAGCGCGCCAAACAGCGGGAGAAAAAAAGCTTCCGCCAAGCCATGGAAAAAGAGCTGCGGGAGCACAAAAGCTCCTTTATTGTCTTTTACACCCTGCGGCTGCTGGTGATCCTCATCTTCGTCCGCCAAATCATGAACGGCAGCTATGAAAGCGCGTTCTACTGCGCCCTGGCTTATCTGCTGCTCTATGTGCCCAGCTGGATTCAGGTGAAGTTTCATATCGAGCTGCCCCCCGCCCTGGAGATTACCGTTCTCTGCTTCATCTACGCGGCGGAGGTCCTGGGGGAGGTCAACGCCTTTTACGTGGTGGTCCCCCACTGGGACACCATGCTCCACACCCTCAACGGCTTCCTGGCCGCCGCCGTGGGGTTCGCCATGGTGGTCCTCCTCAACGACGACGAGCGCCTCACCTTCGACCTCTCCCCCGTCTTCCTGGCCCTGGTTGCCTTCTGCTTCTCCATGACCATCGGCGTCCTCTGGGAGTTCTTCGAGTTCGGCATGGACTGGTTCTTCCACACGGACATGCAGCGGGACACCGTCGTCAACGCCATTTATTCCGCCAGCCTGGACGCGACCCGGTCCAACAAGGTAGTGGCCGTGCCCGGCATCCAGGAGGTCCTCATCAACGGCCGGGACCTGGGGCTGGGGGGGTATCTGGACATCGGCCTCATCGACACCATGAAGGACCTGTTCGTCAACTTCATCGGCGCGGTGGTCTTCTCCGTCACGGGCTTCTTCTACGCCAAGAGCAAGGGCGAAAAGAAGACGGCGGCCCAGGGCTTCGTCCCCAGCAGGAAGACGGCGGACCGGGACTACCTGAACCAGGCCCGGGAGGAAAACGGGGACAAGCCGGAGTCCTGACTTTTTCTGTAAAATTTTTGTGATTCGGTTGCATTTTGGAAATTCAGTGATATGATTACCTTGAATAAATTGAAAGCAAAGGACTTGATACCATGACAAAGATCGACATTATCTCCGGCTTCCTGGGGGCGGGCAAGACCACCCTGATCAAGAAGCTGCTGGCCGAAGCCTACCGGGGGGAGAAGCTGGTCCTCATCGAAAATGAGTTCGGCGAGATCAGCATCGACGGCGGATTTTTGAAGGAGTCCGGCGTCCAGATCTCCGAGATGTCCTCCGGCTGCATCTGCTGCTCCCTGGTGGGGGACTTCAACCAGGCGCTGAAGGACGTGGCGGCCCAGTTCCACCCGGACCGCATCCTCATCGAGCCCTCCGGCGTGGGCAAGCTCTCCGACGTCATCGTGGCCGTGGAGAACACCGCCGCCGAGGCCCCGGACCTGAAGCTCAACAGCTTCGTCACCGTGGCGGACGCCTCCAAGGTGAAGGTCTACATGAAGAACTTCGGGGAGTTCTACAACAACCAGATCGAGTCCGCCGGGACCATTGTCCTCTCCCGGACCCAGAAGCTGAGCCAGGAGAAGCTGGAGGCAGCGGTCGGCCTGCTCCGGGAGAAGAATCCGGAGGCCGCCATCCTCACCACCCCCTGGGACGACCTGGACGGCAAAACCATCCTCTCCGCCATTGAGAAGGTCTCCCTGGCGGAGGAGCTGCTGGCAAAGATGCGGGCGGAGCACGAGGCCGAGGAGGCGGAGCACGCCCACCACCACCATGACCACGAGGAGGAACACGGGGAGCACGAGCACCACCATGAGGACTCCGAGGCCCATGAGCACCACCATGAGGAGCACGGGGATCACGGACACCACCACCACGACCACGAAACCCACGAGCACCACCACGACCACGGGGAGCACGGGGACCACGAGTGCGACGATCCGAACTGCTCCTGCCACCACCATCACCACCACGCCGACGAGGTCTTCACCTCCTGGGGCAAGGAAACCCCCAAGGCCTTCACAAGGGCGGGCGTCGAGAAGATTCTCGCCGCCCTGGACTCCGGGGAATACGGCAATATCCTCCGGGCCAAGGGCATCGTCAACGGAGAGGACGGGACCTGGATCGAGTTCGATTACGTCCCCGAGGAGCATGAGGTCCGGACGGGGCACCCCGACTATACCGGCCGCCTCTGCGTCATCGGTGCGGAATTGAAGGAGGACAAGCTCTCGGGGCTCTTCGGCCTCTGAGCCGGAAAAGGAAGTAGACCATGGATATTCCCGTTTATCTGGTAGCCGGATTCCTGGACTCCGGCAAGACCAATTTCATCAACGGCGTTCTGGAGGACGGCTTCGCCCGCCAGGACAGGACCCTTCTCCTCCGCTGTGAGGAGGGCGAGGAGGAGTATAATTCCCGCGCCCTGGCCAACGTCACCGTCGTGGACGTGGAGGACGAGGCGGAGCTGACCTGCTCCCGGATGAAGGAGCTGGAGAAACAGTACCGGCCCAAGCAGGTCCTCATCGAGTACAACGGTATGTGGCAGATGGAGCGCTTATACCGGGAGGTTCTTCCCGCCAACTGGGTGCTCTATCAGATCATGACCTTCGTGGAAGCCTCCACCTTCGAGCTGTACGTGAAGAACATGGGCCAGCTGATGATGGAGAAAATCACCAACGCGGACCTGCTGGTCTTCAACCGGGCCACGCCGGAGCTGCGGGAGTCCCTGCGGAAGCGGAATCTCCGGATGGTGAACCGCCGGGCGGACATCTATTTCGAAAACGTGGACGGCACCAGCGAGGACTACCTCACCGGGGACGAGAGCCCCTTTGATCTCAGCCAGCGCGTCATTGATATTCCGGGCGACGACTTCGGCGTCTGGTACGTGGACGTGATGGACCACCCGGACCGCTACGCCGGGAAAGAGGTCCACATGAAGCTCATCATGTGCCATTCCAGGAAATACCCCGGCGTCCACTGCCCCGGCCGCTTCGCCATGGTCTGCTGTGAGAACGACATCCAGTTCCTGGGACTGGTGGCCAAGGGCGTGGGGCTGAAGGACTTCAAAAACCGGGACTGGGTGGAGGTCACCGCCCGGATGGCCGTGGAGACACACGACGCATACAAGGGCAAGGGCCCGGTGATGCACGTGCTGTCCATCGCCCCCTGCCAAAAGCCCGCCCAGGACGTGGTGACCTTCTGACACGCTTTGCGATACGCCGCGCCCCCCTCCGTTATAAAACGAAGGGGGGCTTTCTTCGCCCGCCCAAACACCGGGGCGGAATCGGAGGCGGGAATTTCAGAGCCGTCCGTAAAGGCGCCGTGGGCAGGCACCCCTTATGCGGCCCTTTCCTTACTTCAGGCGGAACGCCGCTACCAGGCTCTTGAGGAGGCTGGCCTGGGAGGAGAGCTCCTGGCTGGCGGCGGCGCTTTCCTCACTGGTGGCGGAGTTGGTCTGCACCACGCTGGAAATCTGGTCGATCCCCTCGGTGACCTGGCTGATCGCCGCGGTCTGCCGTTCCACCGCCTCCACCACAATGGACATCTGCGACGTCACGCCGCCGGCGCTGACGCTGGTGCGGTCCAGGGCCTGGGTCACCTCGTTCACCACACGGCTCCCCTCGGACACGGCGGCAATGGAGCTTTCAATCAGGTCCTTGGTGGCCTTGGCGGCTTCGTCGGACTTGTTGGCCAGGCTGCGGACCTCGTCGGCGACCACGGCAAAGCCCTTTCCGGCCGCTCCGGCCCGGGCCGCCTCCACCGCGGCGTTCAGGGCCAGGATGTTCGTCTGGAAGGCGATGTTTTCGATGGCGGCAATGATCTTGCCGATTTCCTCGGAGGAGCTGGAGATCTTGCCCATCGCCACATTGAGCTGCTTGACGTATTCCATGCTGACGCCCAGCTGGCCCCCCGCCTGCTCCACAAACTGTCCGGCCTCTCCCGTGGCCTGGGCGGTCCGCCGGGCGTTCCCGGAGATGTCGCTGATGGTGGCGGAGAGCTCCTCCACGGAACTGGCCTGCTCCGTGGCGCCCTGGGCCAGGGCCTGGGCGGTGTTGGACACCTGCTCAGCGCCGGCGGACACCTGTTCGGCGCTCTCCCGGATCTGGCTCATGGTTTCGTTCAGCTTGGACTGAATGCTGTCCAGGGAGTCCTTGATGGACATAAAGTCTCCCACGTATTCCTGCCTGGCGGAGGCGGTCAGATCTCCGGAGGCAATGGCGTCCAATATGGACGCAATCTCGCCGATGTAGGAGCGGAGGCGTTGAATCGTCCTCTCAAAAATAAGGGCCAGCCGGCCCACCTCATCGTTAGAACGGACGGTGATGCCGCTCTCTTCGCCGCCGGCCAGGCCCAGGCTGCCCTGTTCCAGGAGGCCGGCCACCCGGGTAATCTCCGCCAGGGGCGCGGAAACGGTCTTTTTCAGGTACGCCGTGAGGAAAAAGATGCACCCAACGATGATGGCAAGGCTCAGCAGCAAGGCAAAGATTACCGTCATAAAAATCTGGCGGTCGGCCTCCGCGGACGAAATGCCGGCAAAAATGAGGCCGTTGACCGCTCCGGCGGCGTCCCGGGTGGGAACATAGGAGCAGAGATATTCCTTGTCCAGGATGGTGGCCCTGCCCACATAGCTCTGTCCCTTCTGCAGCACGATTTCGGACAGATCGGAGGACAGCGTGGTGCCTACAACCCGCTGCCCGTTCTGGACCACGGTGGTGTAGGCCCGGGTATTTCCTTCAAAGATGGTAAACTCGCAGCCCATGCGGCTTTTCAGCTCATCCAGCATCTGGTTGGCGTCCTCTGTGCCGTCGGACCGGCTCAGGAGGTAATCCAGCATATTGGTGCCGTTGGTACAGCGCTGCTCCAGCATCCCGGTTGCCAAAGAGCGGAACATCATCACACACATGCCCACGGCGAAGACAACGGATATCATCTGCATGATGACGACCACATTGCCCACCTTCTTGCCGATGCGGGTCTGCTTTCCTTCTGCGCTCTTCTGTGAAAACTCGATTTTTTTCATAGTTGCTTACTCCGTCTGTCTGTCAGAATTAAAAATTGGCACACAGCCATCTGCCATTATACTGAGAAGCCACTATTTTGGCAAGCCCTTTTTCCATCCGGGGGCGTCCGGGACCTCCGGGGCGCGTCCCTCTGCGCATTTTATTAACCGGGACAGGCGGCGCAGAGGCCGCCCGCTTCCCCAGGCAGGGAGCGCCAAAAAGGAGAGACCGGCGCCGCCTGTCCCTCCTTTTTTACAATAAGTGGATAAAGGCGATTGTTCAAAAAAGCCCTCCGCATTTCCCTCCCCCCTCCGCCCCGGGTCCAGCGAAGCGGGTCGGGGCGGAAAGCGAAGCCCCCGCAAGGGGGATGCCGTATCCGTAAGGCGGCATAGCCGCCAAGGGCTGCGCAAAAATTCCCATCAGAGCGCAGTTTCCGGCGGAGCCGGAAACGGAGCGGTGATGGGAATTTCTGGGCCGTCTTGTGTTGACACAAAAGATGCAGGCCCGCAACCGTTGCGGTGCAACGGTTTACAACGCCCAGGCTATTCCTTCTTTGCTTTCTTTGCTTTTTCTGCTGCCTGCATCAAGCGGAAGACAAGCATTTGTCACACCTTGTTATTCTCTTGCAATTGAACATTTTAATGCGTTTCCATGTTCTTTATTCTCCAATTGTTCCAGTTAGAACTCCGTATGAAACTATCGCTCCACAATGGTATCATCAAATACTGGCGGCAAGAGCTTATACATAGCATCATAAAGCGGAATACGAATCTCTCTCACTTGGGGATGAGCCCGTTTCGACGTTCTTAGTCTGAAAAGGTGGCGCCATTCTCTTAGATTCATTGTCATTATTATCTCAGGTTTTAAGCTATTGGACAGGAGCTGCGGGCTTGTTCAGGGGATGCTCCTGAAGTTATAAGTGATAAATATGCATCTCCAACAGCTTGCATTTGTTGCTTCCATATAACATATTGACTAGAATTCTCCTACCAAAAACGAGGTCGAATAAATGGCAATTCATTTTCAAACTTGCTTCTAGAATAGTTACAGTATCTGGTACTCTCTTGACTATAACTAGCAATTCGGCGCCTTACAATTTCATGAGTAACGCCTCAATATAATGCTGAAAAGCAGATGTCAAGAGTTTTTTTCTCACCCGCCGCCACGGGGACGAGAGAATAAGGAGCCCCGGCCATGCCGGGGCGGTGGCACAATAACAGTTGGCTGTCAAGGGCCGCAAAAAAGTTTTCCAGGTTCCGAAGAGCCTGGAAAATTTTTTTGCTTTCCGCTTCGCTCCACCCTTGACAGCCAACAGTAATTGTGCGCACGGTGGGCAACCGAAATCGCCGCAGCCGATTTCGGCAGGCCGACACGTTTTTATTTTGGGGCCGGGTGCGTCCCGGAGGAAGGAGCAGGACATGGTACAGAAATTTACTCCCCAAGCAGGGCAGATCTACCAAAACATCAACGGGAATTTCTACCTTTGCTTGGACGCTGGCAATTACAGCCCACACAGGGCGCTCATGCAGAGCCCCGGAAGCCTTTGGACGTTTACCGCCGTCGACTGCCGCCTTTATGAGGACGGAAAGATAGACTGGGCTTACTCAACAGGCGGGTTCTTTGCGAAGGAGGCGGGAACATGGTCAAGGTGACATTCCGGAACCAAGACGGGGTTTACTGGGCGGTATGCCAGAGCGTGAGCCGGGTGGCGGAGGGCGGATTTCTGCTGGACAGCATGCAGGAGGACAGTTCCGGCAGGGGGCCGCACGCCTGGGCGAAGGTGCCGGAGGATTGGAAGATCGTGCTTGTGGAGGAGGCGTGAAGCATGGAGCATATGAAATACCTGGTCATCACCAGAAAAACGGGCGCTGATATTTTTGAGAGCATTTCTGTGCTTAGGTGCAGCGCCTATATGCGGAAGAAAATCAAAAGGGGAATGTTGCCCGGTTCCCTTGCCATCGTGTGGGACTGGCCAAGGGAAAAGCGGTGTCCTACATGTGCGAAGGGGCCGAACTGCCCAGCCTTTAATACGGGCGTTATCCGGCCTTGCCCGTACTATCATCAAAAGGAGGCGTGAAGCATGGCAAGTAAACCGAACATTCGTAGTATCCGCTTTTCGGACGAGCTGGCGGAGCTCATTGACCGGCAGGCGAGGAATACCTTCACGGAGAAGTTTGCAAATCGACAGAAGAAAAAAGGCCTTTGCCCATTAAGGGCGCATATCAAAGAAATTGGCTGTTTTCCTACAACGAAAAAGACGCATACCAAAAGTTAAAACCCATTGCGGAAGAACTAGGCTATACTGTTTTTGCAAAGGTTCGATTGCTGGACCTTGTAACTCCCGTAAAAGGAAATCCGAAGTACAAAACATATTTCTATAAAGTTCAAGCGAAACATGTTGACTTTGTACTTTGCGACGAAAAGCTGGTTGCCCGTTGTGTGATCGAATTGGATGATAAGAGCCACGACACAGAAGAGAGACAAAAAAGAGATAGCTTTGTCGATGAAGTTCTAAAAAGCGTGGGCTATAAAATCATCCATACCCGTGCTATCACCGATGATTTAAAAAAGCAGATTAATGAATAATCAAAACGAGAGGGGCCGCTATTAGCGGTCCTTCTTCTTTTGGCAGAGCCGGAGCCAGAGAGCGGGGGCCAGACGGGCCAGGGTGCGGCCCAGGCAGTAGGAGCCGTAGGCGATGCCATAGAGGGTGAAGGGCAGGGCGAAGACGAAAAGGGCGGTCATTTCTTATCCTCCTCTTCTTTCGCTTTCATCGCTTCTATCATCCTCTCCGGGTCCGGGCCGATGAAGAGCCGGGGACAGCCTTTCACGGTGGTGGGCTCCGGCGTTCCCGATATCACGAGGTTCAAAGCCTCACGGGCCATAAGCCAGCTGCCGCTTTCAAAGCGGAGTTCTCCGCTGGCATCGTAAACGAGATAGTACATAGTGCCTCCTTATCTGTGCCGCTCTTGTTCGCTGGCGGCGTCTTTCAGCATTAGGAACAGACCCAGGGCGGCAAATGTCAGCATCCCCGTTAGGAAGAAGGAAAAGAGGGGAATGGACAGCATTGCACGGATGGTATCGTCGAAGAGGACCAAAACGGCATATATGAAAGACATGATATCGTCTCCTTATTGTTTGAGTTGGGGACACGGGCAGACCTGTGCCCCCAGGTCTTGTCGTCAGCGGGAAGCACGTTTGAGCCTACGAAACACCGTGATACCCACGACAAGCAGACCAGCGGCGGCATACACGCACAGAAACGGGTTAGACGTAATCATCTGGAACACGTCCCCCACGATGGTCGTCAGCGTACTGACGCCGCTGGTAATGGCGCTCAGGCCGCCAGTTACAGTCTCAGTCTGCGGTCACTCCTCCTTTCCTAAAAATCATGGTGGCGGGCCCTGGAATCGAACCAGGCGTTCCAGGTGCGGACCCTGGCGTGCTGCCTATGCACTAGCCCGCAATGTTTTGAAACTGTAACACAAATCGCCTCCAGGAATGAGCTGCCAGGATGTCAGATTGTGTTACAATGCCGCTACCTGGACACTGGGCCGCAAGCTGCCGCACAGGGAATTGTAATCTGTTAACAGGAACTCTTGCTTGTCCGTCAGACGTTTCAGGGAGTCTATGGCAATCTCCACGATGTGCCGGGGCCCCATGGTCTGAACGAGGATAGCCAGGGAGGGGCCCACCTGGGCCTCCACCCAATTGCTGATCCGCTCTACGCTGTGCTGAACGACGCAGCGGGCCACCAGGTGGACCTCCTCGATCTCGTCAACGAAGGTTTGCCACCAGCCGCAGACCGTACAGCGGGTGATGTTGCTGTCGTCCCGCTCTATGAAGCTGAATTTGTCGTTCATCACCTGGGCCGCCAGCTTCCCCACATTCTCTGAATGGGCCATTTCCTCGACGAAGGCGTTGGCGTTCTCCTTCCGCATAACAAGCTCTACCCGTATCCAATGGCCGTCTGCGCCCTGCTCCAGAGCCTTGTCGTAAATGCGGACACGGAAGTCGGAGGAGGGAGCGCCTATGTAAACCGTAGACCCGGCTTTTGTTTCGCCGTTGATGGATTCATGGATGTCTTTCCATCTCAAACGGCTGTTGATTTCACGGGCACGGGTTTTCCTTATAATCTGTTCCATGTCCAGATAGCCCTCCCGGTCGTCGCAAGCGATGTCCAGGCGGGAGATGTTAGCGGACTCGTCCGTCGTGAGGAGCTGGAAGAGGGCCGGGAAAGCGACGCTTTCCCCTCCACGCTTGTCCTTTCCCAGCTTGGACATGGTTTCAAAGGCTCGGCAGCCGTTGCCGGACATGCTGACACATACGCCCATGTTCTTGAAAAAGTCGTTCTGCCGGGGGCATAGCACACGCAGATGTCCGAAAAGCGGAGGACCTTGTTATAGCCCAGGAGGCTGTAGCCTGTATCCCGAAAAAGAACAGGATCTAAACCCAGGTATTCCTTGATAACCTCGCCGGGGTCTTCCTTCTTCACCGAGAACGTCAGCCAGTCGACAGATACTTGGCACCTCATTGGTAGTCCACCCTTCTATTTGTCATGAGTACCCCCGTGATTACTTCCGGGGGTCCGGGCGGCCCTGCAGGCCCCCCGGATTCCCTTTGGTCTTTTCAGTTCACGGCAATATGGCATATCGTCACGACATTCCAGGGATTACCAGATAGGTCGCCTTACTTGCCCGCTTCGATATAGTGCGGACAATCATCACATGTAAGCTCTAAGTTGTCCGCATAGGGACAATAGCCCAACTCACACATGAGGCCACCTCACCCGTCCAGGGCGGATTCAATTACCCGGCCCTTATCATCGAAGAACAGGCGGACCTTGTCGCCGAGCTCCAGGCCCTCCCAGACGTTGGGGCTGACGCACTTCTTTTTCTCCGCCTTGAAGCCGCTGGCCTTGTAGTCTTCGGATTCAAAGGTACTGACCGGGGAGAAAACGAACATATTGTGATAGGGAAGCCGCCATCCGTTGTTCGCCTCAAACATGCCGGAGGCCCAGCCGAGGAACACGTAGCCCTGGTATTCCAGGTCAATTTTCATTTCCTTCTTCGCTTCGGTCTTCACTTCGTTGCTCATATAGAGCCTTCCTTTCCGGGGTCCTGCCCCTGCCTTTTATAAAAAATCAGCCGGACAGTGGGTACTGTCCGACTGTTACTTAACATTATAGAATCCAGCCTGGACCCATTACCGCTCTTTGATGAGGGTAACGGACGAAAAGGCACGGACCTTCTACCTGGAGGAGTGCGCAAAGTCCGGCTGGAGCTCCCGCCAGCTGGAGCGGCAGATCAACACCATGTTCTACCAGCGGCTTCTTGCCAGCCGGGACAAGGAGAGCGTGGCGGCGGAGATCCAGACCACAGAGCCCAAGCCGGAGTATGAGCAGATCATCAAGGACCCCTATGTACTGGAGTTTCTGGACCTACCGGCCAACGAGCATTTCTACGAGTCCAACTTGGAACAGGCCCTGATCGACCATTTGCAGAAATTTCTCCTGGAGTTGGGCCGCGGGTTCTCCTTTGTGGCACGGCAGAAGCATTTCAATGTGGACGGGCAGCATTTTTACATTGATCTGGTGTTCTACAACTACATTCTGAAATGCTTTGTGCTGATTGACCTGAAAACAGGAATCCTCACTCACCAGGACATCGGGCAGATGCAAATGTATGCGAACTACTACACCCGTTATCAGATGAACGAGGGGGACAACCCGCCGGTGGGCCTGCTGCTGTGCGCACAGAAGAGCGATACCCTGGTCCAGCTGACCCTGCCGGAGGACAACCGGCAAATCTACGCCGCGAAGTATATGCCCTACCTGCCCACGGAGGAGGAGCTGAAACGGGAGTTGAATCTGGCAGAGTTCGAGAAACTGGAGGATTGACGGGAAGGAGATATTTTATGGAACCCGTATTTTACACCGTCCAAAATATCAACGGAGACTACGCCTACATGGTCAGCGACACCGGGGTGGACAACCAGGTGGCCATGTTCCTGCTGCCGGAGGGCACCGATGTGGGCAGCCGACTGAAGTGGGAGAATTTTGAGTGGGAGCTGTTGGGGTAAATCGTACAGAAGGGACGGCATCCACCGTCCCTTCGTCCTTGTCATCTCAAAAACCGCCCCGTAACACTGTCCGGATTCTCCGCGATCTCCTCCGGCGTCCCCGCCGCCACGATCCGGCCCCCGGCCTCGCCGCCGGGGCCCATGTCGATGATATAGTCCGCGTTCCGAATCACATCCAGGTCGTGCTCAATGACCACTACCGTGGCCCCGTGCTCGATCAAGGTCTGGAATACCCCCAGCAACGTCCGCACATCCAGGGGATGAAGCCCTATGGTAGGCTCGTCGAAGGCGAAAACGGAATCGCCCTGGGTCCGCCCCATCTCGCTGGCCAGCTTCAGCCGCTGGGCCTCGCCGCCGGACAGGCTGGGGGTCTCCTCCCCTAACGTCAGATAGCCCAGGCCCAGGTCCTGCAAGACCTGGAGCCGCTGGCGGACTAGCTTCATATCCCCGCAGACCTCCAGCGCCGTGTTCACATCCATGGCCATCAGCTCCGGCAGGGTGTGCGCCTCGTGGCGCACCCGGCCCGCGTCCTTCCCGTACCGGCTCCCCCGGCACTCCGGGCAGGGAATCGTCACGTCGGGCAGGAACTGCACATCCAGGTCAATCACTCCTGTCCCGTCGCAAACCGGACAGCGGAGCTTCCCGGTGTTGTAGGAGAAATCCCCTGCCTTGAAGCCCAGCTGTTTCGCGTCCGGGGTCCGGGCAAAAATCTTCCGCAGCTCGTCGTGGACATTGGCGTAGGTCGCCACCGTAGACCGGACGTTGACGCCGATGGGCGTCGCGTCGATCAGCTTCACCTGCCGGATGCCCTCCGCCTCCAGGTTGCGGACATGCTCCGGCAGCTTTGTTTTGCCGACGGCCGCCGTCAGGCCGGGAATCAGGCTCTCCAGAATCAGGGTGGTCTTGCCGGAGCCGGACACGCCGGTGACCGCCGCCAGCCGCCCCTTGGGGATGTCCGCTTCCAGGGGCTTCACCGTGTGGATGGCCCCGGTGGAGAGGTGGACGGTTCCCAGTTCAAACAATTTGCCGGATTCCACCCGCTCCCGGACGCGGAGGTCCGCCGTCCCGGCCAGGAAGGGGCCAATTTGGGAATCCGGATTCCCGGCGATTTCAGGAATGGTCCCCTGGGCCACCACCTGTCCGCCCTTCGCTCCGGCCTCGGGGCCCATCTCAATGAGCCAGTCCGCCTGGGAGAGAATCTGCGTGTCGTGGTCCACCAGAATGACGGAGTTGCCGTCCGCCGCCAGGTCCCGCATCACCCCGGTGAGGCCCACGATGTTGGCCGGGTGCAGGCCGATAGAGGGCTCGTCCAGCACGTAGAGGACCCCGGTGGTGCGGTTGCGGACGGCACGGGCCAGCTGCATCCGCTGACGTTCTCCGGTGGAGAGGGTGGACGATGCCCGGTCCAGGGACAGATACCCAAGGCCCAGGTCCAAAAGCCGCTTTGCCACTGCCTGAAAGGACTCGCAGATGCTCTCCGCCATGGGCCGCATCTCCTCCGGCAGGGAACCGGGCACACCGGACACCCACTCTACCAGCGTAGACAGGGGCATTTCACAGGCTCGGTCCAGAGAAATGCCCCGGAGCTTCGGCGCTCTGGCCGCCGCAGACAGGCGGGTGCCGCCGCAGTCTGGGCACACATCCTGTTTCAGGAATTTCTCCACCCGTTTCATGCCCTTCTCGTCCTTTACTTTGGAGAGGGCGTTTTCCACGGTGTGGGTGGCGTTGAAGTAGGTAAAATCCATGTCCCCCGCCGCGCCGCTGGTTTTGTTCTGGTAGATGATGTTCTTTTTCACGGCGGGACCGTGGAACACAATGTCCCGCTCCTCCGCCGTCAGCTCCCGGAAGGGCACGTCCGTCCGCACCCCCATCTCCCGGGCGATGTCCTTCATCAGAGACCACATCAATGTCTGCCACGGGGCCACCGCACCTTCGTCGATGGACAGGGATTCGTCCGGTACCAGGGTGGACTCGTCCACGGTCCGCACGATGCCGGTGCCGCCGCAGGTGGGACAGGCTCCCTGGCTGTTGAAGGCCAGCTCCTCCGCCGATGGGGCCCGGACCTCGGCACCGCACTCTGGGCAGAAAATGGGCTGCTCCGCCGCCACAGCCAGAGTTGGAGGTACATAGTGTCCATTTGGGCAACGGTGGCTGGCCAGGCGGGAGTACATGAGCCGCAGGCTGTTCAGGAGCTCCGTCCCGGTGCCGAAGGTGGAGCGGATGCCCGGCACCCCGGGCCGCTGGTGGAGGGCCAGGGCGGCGGGGACGTAGAGCACTTCGTCCACCGGGGCCTTGGCGGCCTGGGTCATGCGGCGGCGGGTGTAGGTGGAGAGGGCCTCCAGGTAGCGCCGGGAGCCCTCGGCGTAGAGGACCCCCAGGGCCAGGGAGGATTTCCCGGAGCCAGAGACTCCGGCGATGGCGACGATCTGATTCAGGGGCACGTCCACGTCGATGTTTTTCAGGTTATGGACCCGGGCCCCGCGGATTTTGATGGATTCGGGCATGGTGAAAGTCCTCCCGGAATGGGTGTCAGGCTTATTTTACGACGGACAGGGAGAAAATGCAAGGAAGCGGAATTTAAGTTGTATGTTTACCGAGTTCACAATTTTCTTGAAAATCACAGCTTCCCGCAGGAATCCCCCGCTTGCCATATTTCGGTGCCGGCGATATAATGAGACCATATCGAAAAAGCGCGATTAGGCAGGAGAATATTGTATAGAACCCATATTTTACACCGTCCAAAACATCAACGGCGACTACGCCTACATGGTCAGCGACACCGGCGCGGACAATCAGACGGCCATGTTTTGCTGCCGGAGGGCATGGACGTGGGGAGCCGATTGAAGTGGGAGAACTTTGAGTGGGAGCTGCTGGGATGACGGAGGAACCATTTGCCAAAGTTGTTTATTAAGCGGCAAAGACAATCATGAAGGCGAAATCGGCAGCGGCAACACAACTGCGAGCAGGAACCGGAAAGACATATCAATAAGGAGATCTTATGGGATTGTTGAATCTTGCCAGCGGCGCTTCTCTGTGGCGCGGATATGGGTATTACCAAGAGAAGAGGGTGATTTCCCTCCAAAAGAACAGTGACACGGAGATCGAAGGAATGGTTTCCGGAAGCGGCGGAGCCCGATATGAGGTTTTCCTCAACCTTGAACATCCAAGGAAGTCTCACTGCAACTGTCCGCACGCCAACGGCAGACGGATCATCTGCAAGCATATGGTGGCGCTTTATTTTTCGGTCTTTCCCAAGGAGGCGGAAGCGTATTATCAGGACATTCTGGACTACGAAAAAGAGATGGAGCAGCAGCAGGAGGAATGGGAACAGGCTGTGATTTCCCGAATCTCTCATATGCGGAAAGAGGAGCTGAAAGAAGCGCTGCTGGATGTTCTCTTCAATGGTCCGGAATGGCAGTATGATCGGTTTATCAGGGACTATGTAGATACATACGATGATTGATTGAATGCGCGAAGATATACCTGGACAAGCCGACCAACGGGATCAACCCCGGACGTCCTTCGGCAGGTGATCGAAACGGCGCAGTGAGGACCAGACTAAAGGAGCTGGGTCCTATAGAGAAATAAGAGGAGAGCACCGCCATGGAAAAAATCGTCTACAGCAAGCTGGTCCGCGACCGGATCCCCTCCATCATCGAAGCCGACGGCAAGACCTGCGTCACGGAGGCCCTGTCCGACGCACGATACCTGGAAATGCTGGACGCCAAGCTGAACGAGGAGCTGGCCGAGTACCAGGAGAGCCACTCCCTGGAGGAGCTGGCCGACCTCCTGGAGGTTCTCCGCGCCGTCGTCCTGGCCAGGGGCTGGACCTGGGAGCAACTGGAGGAAGTGCGTCAGAAAAAGGCTGCCAAGCGAGGCGGATTTGAGAAGAAGTTGTTGTTAAAGAAAGTAATTGATTCCACAGAACCAAAGTGGCTTGTTGCTACTGTTTGTCAAAATCGGGCGTCTATTTTTGCGAAGATTGATCCCAAAATGCTGTCAACGTACTGCTGGTTGATGGATAATCTTCATATCCGAAATGTTTTCACAGATCAGGAATATCGCAAAAGATTTGCCGGATATTATCGAATGCGGTTTGTTTCCCAGCCCTATCGTGATGCGTTTTTTGCCTTGTTCGAGCAAATGAAAGCTCACCCCTCAGTACCTTTTGAAGAAGTATCCGCACAGCTTTACCAGATAGATCACAAACACGAGTTTTCTTTTATCACAAAAATGCTCCATACTATTGACCCAACCCGGCCGATTTACGACAGCCAAGTGGATACAGCCTTGCAAATTCACCGTATGTATCAGGCGAATTTCAGCAAACGGTTGGAACAAGACGCTAAAATTCTAAATAAAATTTCTGCGTATTATCAGGATTTGAAATCAGCACCGCAAATGAAGGATGTACTTACTACATTCGACCATATTGCTCCAATGTGCAAAATTTCAACAGAAAAGAAATTGGACTTTATTTTGAGGGCATTAGGGGCCTGTTGAATACAGCAGAAAAGTGGAAATTGAGGTGACCAGGATGTAATCGTATCATTCCGCCTCCGGCAGCAGGGCCGAGGACCTGTTCATCGAGCTGTTCAGCGAGGCCTTCGGTGCCGAGAAGGCCGGATACCTCTATTCCCAATATCACTTTTACGACATCTATCAGAACAGCCGCTATGCCGACTTCGTTCTGGAAAGCAACGGGCGGCGGATCGCCATTGAAATCGACGACGAGGGCTCCCACCACAAGAGCTTGGTGGCCTCCGGCAAATTCTACGACGATCTTCTCAAGCAAAACAGCATGATTTACATGGGCTGGGACGTATACCGCTGGGCAGTGCGGCAGATGCAGCTCCAGCCGGAGTTGGTGAAGGACGAGCTCCGGTTGTTCCTGGGCAGCCGTCCCCGGCTGCGGGAGATTGAGGACTACCTCCCTACCCAGCGAGGCCGGGCGCTGGACGGCGCAAACCTGGAACTAAAGGAGCACCAGCGGGAGGCGCTGGACGCTCTGGAGGCCATGCGGAGCCGCAGGGAGACCATCGCCCTGCTCTGCCACGCCACAGGGACCGGCAAGACAGTGACGGCGGTGCTGGACGCCAGGTGCCTGGGCGGCAGGACGCTGTTCCTGGCCCACACCCAGGAGCTGGTAGAACAGGCGGTGGAGACGTTTCAAGCGCTATGGCCCGAGGCAACGGTAGGCCGCTACCTGGAGGCCGTCAAGGAGCCGGAGGCTCACGTGGTCTGCGGCAGCGTGCAGAGCGTGGCCCTGCATCTGGACCGCTTCAAGGACGACGAATTTGACTATCTCATCATCGACGAGGCCCACCACGCGGCGGCGGATACCTACCAGAAGGTGCTGGCGTTCTTCAAACCCGCCTTTACTTTGGGCCTGACGGCCACGCCGGAGCGGAACGACGACAGGAGCATCCTGGATATTTTCAAAAATACCGCCCATCGCCTGGATATCCAGGCCGCCGTGGAGCTGGGAGAGCTGGTCCCCGTGCGGTGCATCCGCATCCACACCAACATCGACCTGACCAAGGTCCGGTTCAACAGCGTCCGCTACAACATCCGGGACCTGGAAACGAAAATCTATGTGCCGGAGCGCAACCGCCTGATTGTGGACACCTGGCTCCAATACGCCCAGGGGCGGCGGACGGTGGTGTTCTGCGCCTCCGTCTGGCACGCGGAGGAAATCGCCAAGCTCTTTCAAGAGGCTGGAGTCCCTGCCACCGCCGTGTCCGGCGGCATGAAGCGTTCGGAACGGGAGGAGTTTCAGGACAAATTCGTCCGCCGGGACATTCTGGTGCTCTGCGCCTGCGACCTCCTCAACGAGGGCTGGGACTGCCCGGAAATCGAGGTGCTGTTTATGGCCCGGCCCACCATGTCCCGAGTGCTGTACACCCAGCAGCTGGGCCGGGGAATGCGTCTGTACGAGGGTAAGGAGAGCCTGATGGTCTTCGACTTCGTGGACAACGCCAGCCAGTACAACACGCCTATGTCCCTTCACCGTCTCTTCAAGCTGCGGAAGTACCGGGCGGGAGAGCTGGTCCTGTCACCCTGGGACAAGCGGGCGGCAGAGAACGCCCTCTATGACCGCCGGGAAAAGCCCGCCGCCCTGCTGGACTGGCCCATCGACGCCACAGACTATGAGCTGGTGGACGTGTTCAACTGGCAGGAGGAAGCGGAGGGCATGATTTCCCAGATGGAGTTTGTCCGCTTGACACACGAAAGGAAATGGCCCTGGCCGTCGGAATTGGGGAACAGACCATGGGCCGGATCGCGTGGCTGTCGGAGGACGCCCCTCAGGCACTAAAGGACGCTTTAGAATGGAAGGAAGTGTCTGTCAATCGACCTTGATGCTGGACAGCACCACAATCAAGGACCACCAGCATGGGGGCGGGACCAAAAAGGGGATGAAGAAACTCTCGAACGCAGCCGGGAAGGATTGACTGTGAAGGTCCATATAGTTGTGGATGGATTGGGAAAGCCCATTGCGGCTTATACTCCCACCAGGAAATTGCAATGATATTTGTTACGCGCGGAAACTGTTGGAGCCCTATGATTTACAGGGCAGATATGTCATAGCGGATAAAGGCTATGATTCCGACAGCTTCATAAAGCGGCTGACAGAGAGGGAAACGATGGTTGTGATTGCAAGTTGCAGGACCGCAAAGCATCCCAGAAGCATTGACCGGTATATTTATATGAAACGTTATCTGGCGGAGAATTTGTTCCTGAAACTCAAGGTTCATTGCCGTTTATCTGCCAGATTTGAAAAGAGAGCTGCTTCCCTTGCTGCCGTCCCCCGTCTCGCTGCTATCCTTATTTGGATTGCTGGAGTTTGAAGACACCCCCGTGCAGCATTTAAAGTAAACAAGGAGAATTTTGGTAGCTTGCGGAGGGCACGAAAATTTGGTATAATAAAAAAAACTTTCATAGGTGGACTTTGATGACAAAAAAGATTATTTTAGTAACTCAGGCGACCTCTACCGGACCTACATACGTAGAGTGGCTGACTTATTTTTTCGGCGCGAGCATAGATTTAAAACAATTCAGCGTGGAACAGCGTGATTTTGAAGAGATTCCACAGGATGCGGATTTGTATATCGTTGCGGCAACATCCAGCGATGCGTTCAGTCAAGTTGTTTCGTTGATCCCTCCGGGCTGCAAATTGATTTCTCCCTCTGTTACTTTCTTTAAAAAAGAGATCGAGACTCTGCGGCAATTGCCTCGGGGGACTCGCGCAATACTGGTGAACCTCAGTGTTCAGATGGCGATTGAGAGTATAGCGGAGTTGAATCGGTTGGGCATTACGCATATCGAGCTTACGCCGGTGTATCCCGGTTCCGGCTGTCCGACGGATGTGGATCTTGCCATTACCCCGGGCGAGCGGCAGCACGTTCCCCCCGATATATCCCATGTGCTGGACCTTGGACCTCGCGTTTTTACCGCAGATACACTACTGGAAATCGCCTTGGCGCTTGGATTTACATGGTTCCCTAAAAGCCAGAAATTTCATGCTTATTCTGAATCCCTGGCCGACCATGGAAAGAGTCTGGCTGCGCTATGGAGCGCTAATTTAAAAACAGAGACATATTTGGATATCCTGATGGGAGCATTGGAAACGGGAATTTTGGGTATTGATGTGGAAAACCGCATTTTTGCGTTGAACTCTATGGCGGAGTCCATGCTGGAGCTTCGGCGGGATACAGCGCTGGGGCAGCCTCTCTCGCAGGTTTGCTGCGAATTAGCCCAGCAGCTGACAGAGGAAGACTGTCGTTTACGCTCCTCTCGCTTGATTCAGCTTTCAAACGTTTATATCAGCCTCTCTTCTGTGCCCGTAGATTGGCAGGGGGAGCTGATCGGATGTTTTCTCCTGCTCCAGAGATTCACTGAGGAGGAGGAGCGCCAACACCAGTTCCGGCGGCAGCTTTACCACAGAGGCTATCGGTCAAAGTATGTATTTGATGACATTATTACACAAAGCGAGCCTATGCTGCGCGCAAAGCAAATCGCCGCAAAAATGGCGCGCACAAACTCCGCGATCCTTTTGACTGGAGAGAGCGGCACGGGCAAAGAGCTGTTTGCCCACTCCATTCATTACGCATCCTCTAGACGTGACAACCCGTTTGTTGCCATCAACTGCGCTGCACTGTCTGATTCGCTTTTGGAGAGCGAATTGTTTGGCTATGATGAAGGAGCGTTTACCGGCGCTAAAAAGGGTGGAAAGATGGGGCTGTTTGAATATGCCCATCGGGGTACGCTCTTCATGGACGAGATTGAAGGAATGAGTCCGCCAATGCAAGCCAAGCTGTTGCGGGTCCTACAGGAAAAAGAGTTCATGCGTGTTGGGGGGAACAGTATCATCCCCATTGATGTCCGTATCATTGCCGCTTCCAACGAAAACCTTTTGGAACGTGTGCGGCAGGGAAGGTTCCGCAGGGACTTGTATTATCGGCTGAACACACTCCCCATCGAGATACCGCCTTTGCGGGAGCGGGGCGATGATGTGTTCCTGATTGCGCGGCATTTGATGCTTCGAACGCATACAAGGTATACCTTTTCTCCGGAGGCCCATGAAATTCTCCAAAAGTATACATGGGAAGGAAATGTCCGGGAATTGGCGAATTTGGTAGAATACCTTGCTATGCTGGATAAGAAAGAGATTGACGCGGAGGATCTGCCGCCCTATTTGCGGACAGTGGGGGATTCAGCGCATTCGGATAGAGACGGCTTGCGCGACCGGTTTCGAGAGGCCACCTATGGAAGGGAAGAGGCATTTTCTTTTGTTCTTTCTGCTCTGAGCCAAGCCGGGCGTGGAGTCGGCAGAGGGACCTTGATGCAAGAGGCCAGGGCTCGAGGCATTCCGTTGACTGAGCAGGAAATCCGGGATATACTGCAAACACTCCATTCTCTTGGACTTGTCTCCGTTTCCAAAGGGAGGGGTGGCAGCAAACTCACACAGGTGGCATGGATGCTTCTCTCTACGCTAAAATTTGAGGATACGTAAATGCAATAGGGTGAAGTTTTTGCAAAAGCTTCACCCTATTGCATTTGTTCCATTTTAGATAATATCGTGAGGACCAGCAGAAATTTGTGCGTATTGACGATTCTTCATTGTATAATCAAACACATATGCCAAAATTTGAAGGAAACAAAATATGGCATGCTTTTTGCTCAAATAATTTGAACACAGATGTTGCCGGAATATTTTGAGAGGAGAGATATTTTGACTTCCTATTTTGATGAAATTGTGGACAGGTGTAAAGAGACACGCAAAACGTAATTGAAGAACGTTGATAAAGGTTGAAATATCC
>CANPTW010000018.1 GCA_947577075.1 uncultured Oscillibacter sp.
AGAAGATGGCGAAGAACCACACCACCAGGCCGTACAGGCCCTGGGTGCCGGGGATGACCTGGAGAATCATGACCTTACCGAACTTGCTGGGGTCCTGGCACAGAAGGCCCGTGCCCGCCTCGCCGGCGATGCCGGTGCCCTTGGCGGAGCCGATGCCGGGGAGCACCGCCGCCAGGCCCGCGCCCAGCAGGGCAAACGCCAGGCCGCCGATGCTGCCAAGGAATGTCAGAGCGCTCTGCGCTTCCACCAATTGATTGAGATCCATCATTATTTCCTCCTAAAAATGTTATTTACTTCGTGATATCCACGTATTTTGTCTCCATGGCCAGGGGCCGGAAGGGCTTGCCGCCGTCCTCATAGAACTTGCCGAAGTACTCCAGGCACTGGAGCCGGAGGTCGTGGACGTAGCAGCCCAGCAGGTTCAGCGCGAAGTTCAGCGCGTTGCCCGCCAGGGAGATCACAAGGAAAATCAGGATGTTGCCGGGAATCGCCCCCAGGGTGTTGAACACCTGGGCGATGACGCTGCCCGCCAGCATCAGGGCCATGAGACGGGCGTACGAGAGGATGTCGCCGAAGTAGCCCGTGACATGGTTGTAGAGGGAGCCGAAGATGCCCATGATCTTGCCGAAGCCCTGGCCGGTGACCAGGGGCCCCAGAACGATCAGGGCCAGCCCCGCGTAGAGAACCAGATTCGTGACGCCCGCGGCCATCAGGCCGATGCCCGCGAAGACGATCCACCAGGTGACCTCCTCGAAGACGGCGTCCAGCACCTGCCCGGCCTTGAGCTTGCGGATGAAGCTGACGGCCATGCCGGTGACGATCTGCACAAGGCCCAGGGCCATGGCCCCCACCAGAATCATGAGGGTGTCGTTCAGCGGGGTGAACAGCGCCGGGAGGGCGAAGTCGGCGCCGGTGGTGAGCTTCACCACCTGGGTCAGGAAGTCCCCGAAGAAGCCGCCGGTAACCGCGCCCATGATGAAGGTAGAGACGCCGCACAGCTGCAAAAGTCCCATCATGTGGCCCATGGTGCCCTTGGGCCGGTACTTCTTCGCGATGATCGTGCCCGCCAGGAACATCAAAATGCCATAGCCCATGTCCGCCATCATGATGCCGTAAAACAGGATGAAGAACGGCGCCATCAGCGGGTTGGGGTCCACGTTGTTGTAGGCGGGGAGGGAGTACATCTCCGTCACCATGTTCAGCGGCTTGGTGAGCCAGTTGTTTTTCAGCTTCACCGGCACGTCGGGGATGTCCTCGTCCGTGGGGTCCGCCGCCTCCCAGGCGCAGCCCCTGCCGTCCAGCAGGGCCTGGACCTCCGCCATGTTCTCCGCCGGGGCCCAGCCCTCGAAGAAGACGATGGTCCCGTCGGTGAGGAGGCGCTCGGTGTTCAGGTCCTCCGCCGCCTCGGCGGCAAGCCGGTCGGCGTAGAGCCGCAGATCGTCCCGGGCGGGGGCCAGGGCGGCGATGGCGGCCTCGGCCTCCTTCCGCTTCGTCCGGTTCTCCTCCAGGCGGCGGTCCAGGGCCGCGGCGTTCTCCGCCGCCGTGCCCGTCACGCCCTGGAAGGCGGTGACGCTGAACCCGTGGGGCCGGAGGATCTCCAGGGCCTTTTCCTCCTCCGCCCGGTGGGCGACGAGGAGGCAGCAGCGCTGCTGCTTGTCCCCGCTGATCTCATAGAGCTCCGCCGCGGCGTCCGCCAGCTCGCCGCGGATGGCGGCGGTGTCCGCCGCACCGGGGAGGACCCCCAGGCGGAAGACGGCGTTGGCCGTGCCGCCCAGCTCCAGGGGCATGTCCAGGGGAATCCAGGGCTCCAGCCCCGCCCTCCGGCTGAGGAGGCGGTTCTCCTCTCCCTGCAGGCGGGAGAGCTCCTGCAGATACCCGTTGATCTCCCTGCTGACGGCCCGGGATTTTTCCAGGGTCCCGTCGCTGAGGAACTCCGCCTGGGACACCGGGCGGCGCTGGATGAAAAGGCCGTCCTTGGTCCCGCCATAGCGCTTCAGGGCCTCCAGGGCGGCGCCCGCCTCCCCCTGCTCGTTCTTGGTTTCCGCCAGCGCGGAGGCGTCCCGCCGCAGCAGCGCCGCCCAGGCGGGGTCCGACAGACGGCCGGCGGGCTCGCTGATCTCCACACAGCCCAGGCGCAGAAGCTCCCGCAGGAGGGCGTCCCGGCTGTCGGCCATGGCCATCACGCGGAGCTTTTTCATTTTTACAATGGCCATCTCAGTGCTTCACAACCCTTCCGACAATAAACTCCGCGGCGGCCTCCAGGCGCTTTTCCGCCGCCTCCCGCAGCTTGGCGGCGTCCGCCTCTGCGGCCTGGGCGGTCTTTGCGGCCTGGGCCGCGGCCCGCTCCTCCGCCTGGCGCAGGAGCTCCCGGCCGGCCTCCGCCGCTTCGCTCCGCCGCCTCTGCAAGAGCGCCTGACCTTCCTTCTCCGCGTCGGCGACGAGCTGCTTCGCCTCCGCCTCGGCGGCGGCGCGGCGCTCCCGGACCTCGCTTTCCACCTGCGTTACCTTTTCGATCGCTTCCAGGGACATTCGTTCTCACCTTCTCTCCATGTGCCATCCGGTTCCGCCGGTCTTCATCCGCCGGACCGCATAGTCATTCTTTTTACAGTATAGGCCAACCCGCCTGAATTTGCAAGGGAATTTTTGCCGCGGGGCTCCAAACCGCCTCCGGTCCCGGGGCGGCCGCTTCCCCTTTTTCACGGTTTGGAAATTCCTTCCTCTCTTTTCTTTTCCGCGGGTTTATGGTATACTGCTCTCCAGAGCTTGTTTGAACCTGCCGAAGCCTCCGGCCGGCGGCGCCTTTTTCCCGGCGGCCCGGGGGGGATTCCCATGGAACCGCCCCGTCCGGCGGGGAACGCTTCCGCCGCTGTTCAAACAGGCCCCAGGCAATCCCCGCGCCCTTTCCGCGGGGACAAAGGAGGGACTTCTATGCGGGCCGAGGAACGGCGCCAGGCCATCCTGGAATCTTTGCGGCAGTCCAGCCGCCCCCTCAGCGCCGGCTATTTTGCGGAGCGCTTTTCCGTCAGCCGCCAGGTGGTGGTGGGGGACGTGGCCCTGCTCCGGGCCGCCGGGGCGGACATTTCCGCCACTCCCAGGGGCTATATGATTCTCCGGACCCCCGGGGGGCTGACCCGGCAGGTGGCCTGCCGCCACGACGCCGCCGGGATGGAGGCGGAGCTCAACGCCATGGTGGACCAGGGCTGCGCCGTGCTGGACGTCATTGTGGACCATCCCGTCTATGGCCAGCTCACCGGCCCCCTCCAGCTGGCAAGCCGGTACGACGTGGGCCAGTTCCTCTCCCGCTGCGCCGGGGAGGGGGCCCGGCCGTTGTCGGACCTCACCGGGGGCATCCACCTCCACACCCTCTCCTGCCCGGACGAGGACGCCTTCCGCCGGGTCCAGGGCGTCCTGCGGGACCTGGGCGTTTTGCTGGAGGGCTGAACCATGAAGCGGCGCAGCGGTATGCGGGATATGACCACGGGGAATCCCGCCGGGCACATTCTCTATTTCGCCCTGCCCCTTCTGGCGGGGAGCCTCCTCCAGCAGCTCTACAACATGGTGGACAGCTGGGTGGTGGGGCGCTACGTGGGGGACGGGGCCCTGGCCGCCGTGGGGGTGGGCTTCCCGGTTTTGACCATGTTCTCCTCCCTCTTCATCGGCCTCTCCGGGGGCGGCACGGTGGTCATCGCCCAGTTCTTCGGCGCGGGGAAGCTGGACCGGGTCCGGGACGCGGTGGACACCATCTACGCCGCCTTCCTCGTCTCCATCGTTCCCCTGACGGCTCTGGCCCTGCTGGCGGTGGGGCCCATCCTCCGCCTGCTCCAGGTGGAGGAGGCGGCCTACGGCGAGGCGTACCTCTATTTAATGGTGGTCTGCGCCGGGCTCGTCGGCAGCATCGGCTACAACCTGAACTCTGGCATCCTGGGCGGCCTGGGGAACAGCCGGAGCACCCTGCTGTTCCTGGCCTCCGCCTCGGTTTTGAACATCGTTCTGGACCTGGCGCTGGTGCTGGCCTTCGGCCTGGGGGTCTTGGGCGTGGCCCTGGGGACCATCATCGCCCAGGCGTTTTCCTGGCTCTTCGGGGTGTTCTACATCAACCGGCACTACCCGGAGATCTCCCTGCGCCTCCTGCCCCGGCGGTTCGACCGGGCCCTCTTCCGGCAGATCATGGGCATCGGCCTCCCGGCGGGGGTGCAGATGTCCCTGGTTGCCCTGGGGGCCATGGTGGTCATGGGGAAGATCAACACCTACGGCAAGGAGTTCACCGCCGGGTACAACGTGGGCTTCCGGCTGGACCAGCTGGCCTTCCTGCCCATCCAGAGTTTGTCCAGCGCCGTCATCTCCTTCGTGGGCCAGAACATCGGCGCGAAGCAGCCGGACCGGGCCCGGCAGGGCA
This sequence comes from uncultured Oscillibacter sp., assembly GCA_947577075.1. Lineage (GTDB taxonomy): Bacteria > Bacillota > Clostridia > Oscillospirales > Oscillospiraceae > Oscillibacter. The sequence goes on from CANPTW010000018.1 coordinate 4,397, forward strand.
TCCGGGTGACGGTGACCCTCTCCGCCGCCTGGGCGGCGCTGATGACGGCGGTTCTCATGCCCTTCCGGGAGCCTTTGGTGGCCTTCTTCTCCCCCACTCCGGCGGTGATCCACGCCGGGGCCGTGTACCTCCAGTGCATCATGCCCTTCTACTTCATGTTCGCCATCATGTTCTGCCTGAACAACGCCATGAGAGGGGCCGGGGACAGCGTGTTCCCCATGGTGGACGTGATCTTGTCCCTCATCCTGGTCCGGGTCCCGGCGGTGTACTACCTGGCGGACCACTACGGGCCGGACTATATGTACTACGGCATGGCCGTGGGCTGGACCGTGGGCCTGGCCCTGTCCGTGGGGTGGTACTTCTCGGGAAGGTGGAAGCGGCATGGGAGTCTGGCGGACGAGGGCGGGGAGCGCGGTTAAGGAGTCTGCGCCGCGCGGTTGCCAGGGCGGCAAGCACTGTTTGATGAAACAAATGACAGGAGAGATACCATGCAATATGAGGAAACGGATTTTTTAGAAACAGCAGGCCAAGATACGTTAAAGCAAATCGCCCGCGCAAGAGAGCTTACGCGGGAATACCTCTTTACCGACTACACGGATACCGAAAAGCGAAGCGCCATTCTCAGGGAGCTGTTAGGCGGGATAGGCGAAAACGTGGCGATTGACACGCCGTTTTACTGTGACCATGGAAAAAACATATTTATAGGCAGTGACGTAATCATCAATATGAACTGCACGTTTGTGGACAATCGGCCAATCAAAATTGGAAACCGGGTATTGATTGCGTCGAACGTACAGATTTATACTTCCTCTCACCCGGTATTGCCGCAGGAGCGTCTTGTGCCGGACTGGAAAGAACGTAAAACAACCTGGTTTAAAACCTATGCCCTCCCGGTGGAAATCAAGGACAACGCATGGATCGGCGCCGGAAGCATCCTGCTGCCGGGCGTGACCATAGGGGAAAACAGCGTCATTGGAGCAGGGAGCGTGGTGAATCGAAGCATTCCGGCAAATTGTATTGCCGTAGGAAATCCATGCAAAATTATACGCTATTTCCCGGCGGATGAAATTGATCAAGACAGCTTGTAATTTCCCGCCATTCCCGGTATAATAAACCAGTTATATCCCCCGTCATCACCGGCGTCCCTTCCATTCGGGGCCGCCGTTTTAAAGGAGAACAACCATGGACCAGAAAAAATTCTATATCACCACGCCCATTTACTACCCCTCGGACAAGCTCCACATCGGTCACACCTACTGCACCGTGGCCACAGACGTGCTGGCCCGCTACCACCGTCTTCTCGGAGAAGACGTCATGTTCCTCACCGGCACCGACGAGCACGGTCAGAAAATCGGCGACATCGCCGCCGCCGCCGGGGTCACCCCCCAGGAGTTCGTGGACCGCATCGTGGAAGGTCCCCGGGGCATTAAGGACCTGTGGAAGCTGATGAACATCTCCAACGACCGCTTCATCCGCACCACGGACGACTACCACGTTCAGTCCGTCCAGCGGATCTTCAAAAAGATGCACGACAACGGGGACATCTACAAGGGGACCTACAAAGGCAAGTACTGCAAGCCCTGCGAGTCCTTCTGGACCGAAAGCCAGCTGGTGGACGGCAAGTGCCCCGACTGCGGCCGGGAGGTCCAGGACGCGGAGGAGGAGGCCTATTTCTTCCGCCTGAGCAAGTACGCCGATAAAATCCGGGACCTCCTGGAAAACACGGACTTCCTGGAGCCCCGTTCCCGGGTCCACGAGATGGTCCGGAACTTCATCGACCCCGGCCTGGAGGACCTGTGCGTCTCCCGGACCAGCTTTAGCTGGGGCGTGCCCGTGGACTTTGACCCGGGCCACGTGGTCTACGTGTGGGTGGACGCCCTCAGCAACTATATCACGGCCCTGGGCTATGAGAACGACCGCTACCACGACTATGAAAAGGGCTGGTGGCCCGGGGTGAACATCGTGGGCAAGGAGATCGTCCGCTTCCACTCCATCATCTGGCCCGCCATGCTCATGAGCCTGGGCGAGCCCGTGCCCAAGAAGTGCTTCGGCCACGGCTGGCTCCTCCTGGACGGCGGCAAGATGTCCAAGTCCAAGGGCAACGTCGTGGACCCCTATATCCTGGCGGAGCAGTTCGGCGTGGACGCCCTGCGCTTCTTCCTGATGCGCACCTTCCCCTTCGGCTCCGACGGCAACTTCTCCAACGAGCTCTTGATCCAGACCATCAACACCGATCTTGCCAACGACCTGGGCAACCTGGTCTCCCGGACCACCGCCATGGTGGGCAAGTACTTCGGCGGGACCCTGCCCGCGGGCTGCGGGACCTGGGCCGGGGAGGTTCCCTTTGATCAGGAGCTTAAGGACCTGGCCGGGGCCCTGCGGGAGCGCTACGCCGCCGAGATGGACCACTTCGCCCCCCACAAGGCGCTGGAGGAGGTCTTCAAGGTCATTCAGCGGGCCAACAAGTATATCGACGAGAACACCCCCTGGACCCTGGCCAAGGACATGGAGCAAAACGGCCAGCGCCTTGCCCACGTGCTCTACAACCTGCTGGAGGCCGCCCGGATCTGCGGCATCCTGCTGGTCCCCTTCATGCCCGAGTCCATGGACAAGCTCTTCGCCCAGATCGGCGCGGACGCCTCCGCCCGGAGCTGGGACTCCGCCGCCCGGTGGGGCGGCCTCTCCGAGAACGCCGCCGTTTCCAAGGGGGAGAACCTCTTCCCCCGGGTGGACATGGACAAGGCCCTGGAGGAGCTGGAGGCCGCCGTGGAGGCGGCGAAACAGGCGGAGTCCGGCGTGGAGCTGGAGCCCCAGCTTACGGAGAAGGTGGACTTCGACACCTTCTGCAAGTCCGACTTCCGGGTGGTCAAGGTCAAGTCCTGCGAGGCGGTGAAGAAGAGCGAAAAGCTCCTCAAGTTCATCCTGGACGACGGCACCGGCACGGACCGGCAGATTCTCTCCGGCATCCACAAGTGGTATGAGCCGGAGGATCTGGTGGGCAAGACATTGGTTGCCATCGTGAACCTGCCTCCCCGGAAGATGATGGGCCAGGAGAGCAACGGCATGCTCATCTCCGCCGTCCACAAGGAGAAGGGGGAGGAGGTCCTGCACCTCCTCATGGTGGACGACGCCATTCCCGCCGGGGCAAAGCTCTGTTAAGCGTATAATTCCCCTGATATGGGAAATACTGCCTCCATACTTCAAAAGTAGGGAGGCAGTATTTTATGTCCAAAAATCTGAAAGAGAGCGAAACCCTGAAAAACCTGATGCGGGCCTTCGCCGGCGAGAGCCAGGCCCGGAACCGCTACACCTTCGCCGCCAGCCTCTGTAAGACGCAGCAGCTCCACGTCCTGGAGGCCGTCTTCACCTTCACCGCCAACCAGGAGAAGGAGCACGCCGAGATTTTCTACAACCACATGAAGGAAGTGGCCGGGGAAACCGTCCACATCGACGGGGGCTATCCCGTGGACCTGACCAACGACGTGGCGAAGCTCCTCCGGATGGCCCAGCACAACGAGTTCGAGGAGTTCGACCCCATCTATCCCAGCTTCGCCCAGACCGCCCGGCAGGAGGGCTTCCCCCAGGTGGCCTCCTCCTTCGAGCAGATCTCCAAGATCGAGAAGACCCACGGGAACCGCTTCGCCAGGTTCGCGGAGCTGATGGAGTCCGGGAAGCTCTTCGTCTCCGACGCGAAATGCGGCTGGCTGTGCCTGAACTGCGGCCACATTCAGGAGGGTCTCCAGGCCCCCAAGTCCTGCCCCGTCTGCTCCCACGACCAGGGCTTCTTCCTCCGCCTGGAGATGGCCCCCTACGGCGGGGACATCCTGAAGGCCTAACCAGGCTTCCCGGCGGAAGCCCCCTTCTTCAGCCCAGCTCCGCCAGCTTCCGCTGGGCGTCCAGCGGGGCGTCCCTCACCGGGGCGTAGAGCAGCCCGGCGCCCAGGACCGGATAGTCCTCCTTCAGGACGTTCAGCGCCTCCGCCAGGGCCCTGGCAAAGATCTCCCCGGACAGCGCCCCGCCGTCCGGGCGGACGGCGGCGGCCATGTTGTACAGCTTTCCCGACACCGCCAGGGCGGGCAGCTCCTCATAGATGTCCCCGGAGCGGCCCAGGCCCTGCCGGCCGTTCCGGATATCGGTCCGCTCCGCGTCCTGCGTCCACGCGAAGGCCCACTCCCTCCGGAGTCCGCCGGGCAGGACCAGCAGGTCCAGCTCCTCCCCGGCCGCCGCCCGGAAGAGGTCCTCCGCCTCCCCGTAGACCGCCGCCTCCGGCAGGTCCTCCACGGCGCGCCCCTCCGGCAGGAAGAGAGCCGCCCCCCGCCGCCCCGCCGGGGTGTCCTCCAAGACGCCCCAGCGGGCCCCGGCCAGCTCCTCCCAGGTCAGGGGGGCCTCCTTCTCCGCCAGGGCGGCGCCATACTCCGTGGGCCCGGCGCACAAAAGCAGCGGAACCCCCAGGGAGCCCAGGCCGCTCCCCTCTCCCTTTTCGTCCCAGGCGGCGGGGTCCTCCCCCAGGTCCGGGGCGAAGCTCCCGGCGGTCAGAAGCCGCTCCGGCGGGTTTTCCAGGGCGGCGAAGTCCCCCGCCGGGAGGATGGCCAGGTCCACGCCCCCCTGGGCCGCCGCCAGGGCCGTGGCCTCCGGGGAGGAGCCCACGGAGATCTGAACCGTCTCCGCCTCCACCCCCCGGTCCGCCAGGGCCTTCCGCAGGGCCTCCGGCAGCTCCCGGACGGTCCGGGCCAGCTCCTGGGCGGAGAGGTCCCCCCGGGGGACCTCCAAAAAGAGGGATTCCAGCTTGAGGGGGCCCGCCTCCTCCGGCGGCGGGGCAGGTTCCTCCTCCCCCGCCGGGGCGCAGGCGGACAGCAGCAGGGCCAGGACCAGGCCCCAGAGGGGCAGCATGCGACGTTTCATAGAAACTCCTTTTCACCTTCGGCGGAAAACCGCCGTTTTTTTGTGGACAATCCGCCCGACCTTTGGTATAGTAATAGCAACGGCACCGGCGGGCGCAGGCTCATTCTACCACGCTCCCGCCCGGCGCGCAAGGGCGGAGGCCCATCCCACCCAAGGAGCACCGATATGCTGAACATCCGAAACGAAACCCCGGCCGACCGCCAGGCGGTGGAAGACCTGACCCGGAGGGCGTTTTACAACCGCTATGTCCCCGGCTGCCACGAGCACTATCTGGTCCACATCATGCGGGACCACCCGGACTTTGTGCCGGAGCTGGATTTTGTGCTGGAAGCGGAGGGGGAGGTCATTGGAAGCATCCTCTACACCCGTTCCACCCTCACCGGAACGTCCGGGGAGCGGCGGGACATTCTGACCTTCGGCCCGGTCTGCGTCGCGCCGGAGCGCCAGCGGCAGGGCTGCGGCAAGCTGCTGATGGACCACTCCCTGGCCAGGGCCGCGGAGCTGGGCTGGAGCGCGGTGGTCATCTTCGGCGCGTCCGCCAACTACGTGGGCCGGGGCTTCCAGTGCTGCAAGCGGCATTTGGTCCAACTGGAGGACGGCAGCTTTCCCGCCGCCATGCTGGTGAAGGAGCTCCGGCCCCACGCCCTGGACGGCGGCCCCTGGATCTACCGGGACAGCCCCGTCATGCACTTCGACGAGGAAGCCGCCCGCCGCTTTGACGAGGGCCTGCCCCCCATGGAGAAGCGGGTCCTCCCCTGTCAGGAGGAGTTTTATATCCTCAGCAATTCCGTTCTGCGCTGACCCCACCAAATCACGACAAAGGAGAATCACCATGGAAGAATCAGGCATCGTCTCCATCTGGCTCGGCAACTTTGAGAGCAAGGAAGCTCTGGCGTTTTACGCCGAAAACCGCTTTAAGCGGAACGAGAACGGCGAGAAGGTCCCCTCCTTCACCCAGGACTTTTTCAACGGCGACCTTTGGCCCTTTGAGCCGGAGGTGTTCGACTACGAGTTCAACGGCGCCCCCTCTCAGGACCCGGCCGTCGTGGCGGCGCCCCTGGGCGAGGAGATGGCCGGCGCCCTGGCGGAGGTTTACTCCAAGGGGTTCGACCAGCCCTATAACGCCGTCATTGCCGTATACGACTACCAGTTTGAGGGTAGCCGCCACGTCCCCGGCGCCCCCGCCCAGTTCGTGGGCTCCTTCTCCTACATAGAGCGCTGATCCTCTGTCTCTCATCCGCCTTGGACGCCCGGGGCGGATTTTCTTTTTGAAAAAATTTCCCCCTGCGTGAAAGTATCCGCCCCGCCCGGTCGTATCCATTACGAGAGCGCTCCAAAGGAGTTGATCGCATGAACCCAAACCAGCAGGCGGAGCGGCTGGCAAACGCCTACGCCGACGCCATCCTCCGCCTCAGCTACACCTATTTGAAAAATACCGCCGACGCCCAGGATATCTGCCAGACGGTCTTCGTCAAGCTGCTGGCCGAGCCCCGGGAATTCGAAAGCGCGGAGCACGAGCGGGCCTACGTCCTCCGCATGGCGGCCAACGCCTGCAAGGACCTTTTGAAAAGCCCCTGGCGGAAGCGGACCTGCGGCCTGGAAGCGGTGCTGGAGGTCCCCGCCCCGGAGGCGGGGGACGGCAGCGTCTTAGCCGCAGTGAACGAGCTGCCCGCCCATTACCGGGCGGTGATCTACCTCTTTTACTACGAGGGCTATCAGGCGGCGGAAATCGGGAAGATTCTCGGCGTGCCCACCGCCACGGTCCACACCCGCCTGGCCCGGGGCCGGGCGAGGCTCAGAGACGTCTTAGGAGGTGCCGACGATGAGCGAACTGTTTGACTACAAAAAGGAGATGAGCCAATTGCGCTTTACGGAGAGCCAGAAGAAGTCCCTGGCGGAGGCCGCCGCCTCCGCCGCCGGGAAGACGGCGAAGCGCCGCCGCCCGGTCTTCCGCGGGGTTCTGATTGCCGCCGCCATGGTCATGGCCCTGGCGGTGGGGGCCGGGGCGGCGGGGGTGCTGCCCAGCCCCACGGAGATTTTCGCCCCCCTCTTCGGCGGGTCCGTCGCCCAGACGGAGGTCATTGACAAAATCGGACATCCCATCGGGGCCTCGGACTCCTGCAAGGGGATCACCATCACGGCGGACGCCGTCATGGGGGACGAATACAGCGCGGTGATTGTCTATACCATCCGCCGGGACGACGGAGAACGCTTCTTCCCGGAGGGGGAGAATCTGGACAACCGGATGCTGATGATGGGCGGCTTCGGCGGGGCCAGCTGGGCCCGGGGCGGGGCCATTGGCTCCAGCTGGTTCGTGGACCAGGACCCGGAAGACGACCGGATTCAAATGATTGAGGCCACCAGCTCCGACGTGCCCCTGACCCATGGCACCGCCGACGCGGAGTTCGAGGACCTGCGAATCTGGAACCCGGAGACGGACCGGGATGAAATCCTCTATCCCGGCAAGTGGCGGCTCCGCTTTGAGGTGGACTATGAGGACTGCTCCGTCCACCTGGGCGGCGGGGAGGGCTTCTCCCAGGACGGATTGAACATCACCATCGACGAGCTCACCATCTCCCCCATCGCCGTCCAGGTGGCCTACACGGCGGACCTGGCGGTGGTCTGGGACGACGCCCCCAGCGGGCGGGAGAGCCCCAAGAACGCGCCCCAGCGCCAGAAGTTCCTGGAGAACATCGAAATTCTCCTGACCAAGACCGACGGCACGGTCATCGACCTGACCGACTCCGGCGGCAGAATGTCGCCGGACTACGAGGCCAATGTCTCCCACTGCTCCAAGGGTCAGGTCTTTGACGAGATCATCCCCTTGGAGGACATGGCCAGCATTTCCGCCGGCGGGGTGGTGTACGAGATTCCCCACAACTGAACCCACGAAAGAAGGCCGGGACTTGCGTCCCGGCCTTCGCCTTACTCGATTTCAATATGTACCGACTCGTGGAACCGGGGCTCCACCAGTCCCGGGATATCCACCGCGTCGGTGAAGCGCACGTCCTCCGTATACTCCCGGAGCAGGGAAATCACATACGGATGGGGCCGCTCGTCGGGCCGTCCCGCCGCGACGCACACCACGATGGTCTTCGGGGCCAGGCGGCTGACGCTCTTCCGGGTACTGGAGGTCAGGGACGCGTGGTGGGGCAGCTTCAAAATGTCGCAGGGGGCCAGGGTGTCGTTGTCCCACACCGCGCCGTACATGTCGCCCCCCAGGACAATTTCCTTGCCGTGGTAGTGGAGCCGCTGGCGGAGGCTGGAGATGTTCATGGACTTGGTCCAGCGCATCAAATCGTGGCGGTTCCGCTCCCCCCGGAAGGCCGCGTCATAGACGGCCCTCTGCCGGGGGTACAGGGCGGGCTCCCCGGCGTAAATATCCATCGTGAGGTCCTCCGTCAGGCGGAGGGTTTCCACCTTGTCTCCGGGGAGCTCCACAAATTCCTTCACCCGGCCCGGGTGGGCCCGGAGGGCCCCGGCGTAAATGTCCAGGCAGCGGAGGAGGTTCCGCGCCGCGCCGGGGAGGCCGTTGTCCCCGTCGGGGTCCAGGGGGCCGCCGTCCTCCGGCGGGGCGTAGGTGGAAACCAGCCGATCCACCGTCACCGCGTCCAGAACGCGGCCCAGGCCGCCGATGTGGTCCCGGTGGAAGTGGGTGGCCAGGAGGATGTCCAGCTTCCCGATCCCCTGCTTTTTCAGGAAGTCCCCGGCGTAGATCCTCTGGGACCGGGGGTCCAGCTCCCCGGGGTGGTCGTCCCGGACAAGGCTGTCGTGGCCGCAGTCCACCAGCATGGCGAAGCGCCGCACACCGCCCTCCAGCTCCTGGACCAGGATGGAATCCCCGTTGCCCACGTTGATAAAATCCAATACCAGCATAAGCCGCGCCCCCCACTTTTTTATTTAGGATAGGATACCATAGCCCGGGGAGCCTTGCAAGAAAAAGGGTCCCGCCGCCCCCTCCAAAATTTTGGCGGTTTTTTTGTCATCCTGACGAAGCCCCCGCCTCCTCCGAGGGCCCCCGCCCGCCGGGGGAACGCGGGCGGGTCCCCTTTCCCCGGCGGGCCCCGCCGGGCGGGACGGCGGCGCAAAGAAAAAGGGCGCCGGAGCGCCCTTTTCCGAGTGTCAAAAAATGGTGAAACCTTCTTCGACGGGAAGGAAGAGCGTTACGAGAGGAACCCAGGAGGGGTTCCTTTCGTTTTCAATCATAAGTTTTTCGGAACGTTTTAACGGTCTGAAAAACTTGCTCAGGCTGGCGAAAATACTTTTTCGACAGCCTGAAAAAGGGCGCCGGAGCGCCCTTTTCCGCGTTATCGGCGGGAGTCCGCCCTTCCGCCTGCCAGCTTCTCCGCCAGCAGGCACAGCAGCACCGTCAGCGCCATGTCCGCCAGGGTGCAGCCGATCACCAGGTCCACCCCCATCAGCAGGCGGTAGGCGATGAAGCCCACCAGCCAGATTCCCAAATTCCGCAGGTCGAAATCCGCACCGCAGCGGTCCCGCTTCAAAAGGAAGAAGTCCGCGATCTGGATGGCGATCATGGGGGCGAAGACGGAGCCGATCAGATACAAAAAGCCCGTGATGTCGTCCATGGGAAACAGCATCGCCCCGGCGATTCCCACCACCGTCACCGCCGCCGCCGTCCACTTCCCCTTCAGCCTCCCGCTGAGGGACTCGGCGGAGATGCCGGCGGACCAGGCGTCCAGGAAGGTGGTGGTGACCGTGGAGAGCACCAGGATCACCAGCGCCGCGGCCCCCAGCCCGGCCTTTACCATGACGGCGGCAATGTCGGTCTCCCCGGTGTAGAGGGCCGCCCCCATGCCGATGGCATACATCCAGGTGGAAACCAGGCCATAGACCACCGTGCTGGCCAGGGTGGCCGGAAGGGGCTTCTCCGCCTCCCGGGTGTAGTCGCTGACCAGGGGCAGCCAGCTCAGGGGCATGGCCACCGCCAGCTCCACCGCCGCGCCGAAGCTCATGGCCTCGCCAAGCCCGCCGCCAACGGACCCCCGGGAGAAAATCACCCAGCACAGCGCCACCGTCAGCAGGAACAGCGCCGCCATGGAAACCCTATTGATCCACCCCAGGTTGGTGACGCCCACCAGAATCCACACCAGGATCAGCCCGCCGATGACCAGGCACCAGACCCGGTGCCCCCCGGAAAATATGCCCCCCACGGCCAGGGCCCCGTCATAGATCATGATGGCGGTCCAGCCCACCAGCTGGAGCACGTTCAGCAGCGCGAAGAACAGCCCCCCCCGGCGGCCGAAGCTCATCTTCACCGTCTCCATGGCGCTCTTGCCGCTCCGCCCGCCGATGAGGCCCGCCAGGAAGAACAGGGTGCAGCCGATGACGTGCCCCAGGACAATGGCGGCGAAGCCCCGGGCAAAGCCCAGTCCCGCGAAGCTGGTTCCGGTAAGAATCTCCGCCAGGGAGACCCCGGCCCCGAACCAGATCAGGCCGTTCTGAACAACCGAGGTCTTTTTCATGTCTCCGCCTCCCCGCCGGCAAAGCGGCCCCGGAGGTCCCACATGTGGTCCATGGGCCCGGGCCCCTTTCCCAGGTCCAGCATGGCGGAGAGGGCCCCGGTGATGTATTCCTTCGCCCGCTCCACCGCGTCCTCCAGGGCAAAGCCCTTGGCCAGGTTCGAGGCGATGGCGCTGGAGAGGGTGCAGCCGGTGCCGTGGGTGTTGGGATTGTCCACCCGCCTGGCCAGGAGCCAGAGGGGGTTTTGCCCCTGCCGCCAGAGGAGGTCGCTGGCGTCGTTCACGTGGTGCCCGCCCTTGCAGAGCACGGCGCAGCCGTAGTCCTCGCCGATAAGCCGGGCGGCGGTTTCCATGTCCTCGGGCGTGTGAATCGCCATGCCGGAGAGAATCTCCGCCTCGGGGATATTCGGCGTCAGCACCGCCGCCAGGGGGAGGAGGCGGCGCTTCAGGGTTCCCAGCGCATCCTCGGAGATGAGCCGGTCCCCGGAGGTGGCCACCATCACCGGGTCCACCACGATGTTCTTCGCCCCGTACTGCTCCAGCTTGTCCGCGATGACCTCGATCAGGGGGATGCTGGCGACCATGCCGGTCTTCACCGCGTCGGGGAAGATGTCGGTAAAGACGCAGTCCAGCTGCTCCGCCAGGAAGTCCGGCGGGGCCTCGTGAATGCTTTTGACGCCGGTGGTGTTCTGGGCCACCAGGGCCGTGACGGCGGTGAGGGCGAATACCCCGTTGGCGGTCATGGTCTTGATGTCGGCCTGAATCCCGGCGCCTCCGCTGGGGTCGGTCCCAGCGATCGTCAATGCTGTTTTCATGTTCACTTCTCCTTTTCGCATTGAAGTTTTATTACACGATGCAAGGTGGTGCCCCCAATGTACCGTGTGAAAAACGCCCGCGGGCGGTTTTCCCTTACAATTGCTTCGACAGCTCCAGCAGCTCCCGGGCGGCGGCCTCTATATCCCGTTGTCCGAAGATGCCGGAGACGACGGCCACGCCGGCAAGGCCCAGGCCGCGGAGCTCCGGGATATTCCCCCGGCTGACGCCGCCGATGGCGACGACGGGGATATCCGCCGCCGCCGTGACGGCCCGGATAGTCTCCTTGGAAATGGGCTTCGCGTCGGACTTGGTGCCGGTTGAAAAGGCCGCGCCGCAGCCCAGGTAGTCCGCCCCGGCCTCCCTGGCCCGGCGGGCCTCCTCCGCCGAGTGGGTGGAGACGCCGACGATTTTCCCCGGCCCCAGCAGCGCCCTGGCCCGGCCCGCCTCCAGGTCCGACTGACCCACATGGACCCCGTCCGCCCCGGCGGCCAGGGCGATTTCCACGCTGTCGTTGATGATGCTGACGGCCCCCAGGCGGCGGCACAGCGCGGTGAAGCGCCGGGCCTCCTCCAAAAAGGCGCCGGGGTCCAGTTCCTTTTCCCGGAGCTGGACCACTCCGGCCCCGCCCCGGACAGCGGCCTCGATCTGGCGGAACAGCGCCGCCTCGTCCTTTGCCCAGGCCCGGTCGGTGACGGCATAGAGCCGCAGAGTCTCCCGGTCGATGTTCATGAAGCGTCCTCCTCAAGCACAAAAATCCGCGGACAAACCAACCGGTATGTCCGCGGCGAAGCGCACACTATCTCCCTACGTTGGCATGATCCAAATCAGGTTCCGGGTCGGGGCCTTCACGGCCCCCTCTCAGCCCGCGCCAGCGGACTCCCCTTTTGTTGTGGATTCATCATACTCCCTTCCGCCCGGATTTGCAAGCCCCTTGACAAAATTTTGCGCAGGTGGTATTCTGGGTTCGAAAAGCAGGGGAGCCGGAAGGCTGAGAGGAAGCGGATGCTTCGACCCTTTACCTGACGCGGATAATGCCGCCGTAGGGAGTCGATAGGGGACTTTTGACGGCGGTGCGCTCAGGGGCGTGCCGCCTTGCTTTTTGAACATTCTTCACGAAGGAGGGAAAGAGAGCACACCGGCGTCCCGGGCCACCGGGAGCGGACGAAGGGGGAGCGCCCTGCGTCCGGGCCGGACCACACAGGGGGCCCCTCGGGGCCCGGCAGCGATGGGAAGCCGTGTTCCGGCGTGAGAGGAGGCCAGGGAGCCTCGACCGAAATTTCCAGGGCGGGAAGTCCCGCCCGGCCTTGCCATGCAGGGGGAAAGCGCTGCCGCGTGTTTCTCTTTGCGATTCTAGTTGTGAAGGAGTTTTTGCCATGAAAAACCGATCCGTCCAAAAGCTGGCCGTCGCCGGGGTCTTCTGCGCCCTGGCGGTGGTGGGCAGCATGTTCCTCACCTTCCCGGTCTTCGGCAGCAAGTGCGCCCCGGTCCAGCACATGGTCAACATCCTCTGCGCCGTCTTCCTGGGGCCCTGGTACGGCCTGGCCACGGCCTTTGTGGCCAGCCTGCTGCGCAACCTCCTGGGCTGGGGGAGTCTTTTGGCCTTCCCCGGCAGCATGTGCGGGGCCCTGCTCTGCGGCCTGGTCTACTGGAAGACCAAAAACCTTCCGGCGACGCTGGCCGCCGAGGTGCTGGGCACCGGCATCCTGGGGGGCCTGGCGGCCTATCCCGTGGCGAAGGAGCTCATGGGCCTGACGCCGGAGACCTACACCGTCTACATCATTCCCTTCCTGATCTCCACCGCGGCGGGTTCCATTCTCGCGGGAATCCTGGTGTACGCCCTGCAAAAAAACGGGGCGCTGAAAGCCATGCAGTCCGCGCTGGAGCGGTAAATTCCATCCAACGGGAGGTCCTATGACAACGCCTGACTTTTCCCTGCTGGAGGCGGTCCGCCTCCGCCGCCCCCTGATTCACTGCATCTCCAACCTCGTCTCCGCCAACGACTGCGCCAATCTGGCCCTGGCCCTGGGGGCCAGCCCCATCATGGCCCAGGCCCCGGAGGAGATGGAGGCCATTGCCGCCGCGTCCGCCGCCGCCGTGCTGAACACCGGCACGCCGGAGGAGGAGAAGTTCCGCGCCTGCCTCCTCCGGGGCCGGGCGGCCGCCCGGCTGGGGCACCCCTCCGTCCTGGACCCCGTGGGCGTGGGGTCCAGCCCCTGGCGGCTGGAGCGGACGGAGGCCCTTCTGGCGGCGTTCACCCCCTCCCTCCTCCGGGTCAACCCGGGGGAGGCCCGGGCCCTTCTCCGCCTGGAGAGCCGGGAGCAGGGCGTGGACAGCCCCGGCCCCCACCCCTTTGCCCAGCAGGCGGAGCTGGCCCGCCGCCTGGCCCGGGAGCGGGGGACCGCCGTCCTTCTCTCCGGTCCGGAGGACGCGGTATCCGACGGGGAGCGCCTCTGGAGGATCTCTGGGGGCAGCGCCCTGACGGCCCGGGTCACCGGCACGGGCTGCATGCTCTCCGTCCTCTGCGGCGTCTTTGCCGCGGTGGAGCCGGACGTCCTCTCCGCCGCCGTCGCCGCCGCCGCCTTTTGGAAGTCCTGCTCCCGCAGGGCGGAGGTCCTGGCGGGAGGCCGGGGGCCCGGCAGCTTCCGGACCGCCCTTCTGGACGCCGCCGGGACGCTGACGGCGGCGGACTGCGCCGAAGCGGCCCGGGCAGAACGCCTCTCCTGAACGCTCTCCCCGCTCACCCTGCCGTGAGCGGGGAAAAATTTTGCAAAAACAAAAGAAAAACCCCTTCAAACTCTTGACAGAGTGAAGGGATCGTGGTAAAATAAGGCACTTATCGGCAGCGGATGCAAACCGCCCGATTCCATACCTTAAGTGGAGTATAGCACATTTCCCAGAAGAATGCAAGAGCGGGGCGAAGGGTTTTTAACAACGGCGCCCGGCGTGTCAAAATCTCCGCCGCGGAAAGCGGCAAGTTTCCCTCTCCTGCCGCCGCAGGCGGGGGCGGAAGAAAGGTGACTGTGAAGATGGCAAAAGACAAGTACTATGGTAAGACCCTTCGCAAGAACTTCGCCCGGTATGAAGAAGTTGTCTCCATGCCCAACCTTCTGGAGATCCAGAAGACCTCCTACCAGGAGTTTTTGGACACGGGCCTCCGGGAGGTCTTCGCCGACGTGGGGGCCATCAGCGACTACCAGGGCAACCTGGAGCTGACCTTCATCGACTACAAAATGGACGAGAAGCCCAAGTACGACGTGGAGGAGTGCAAGGCCCGGGACGCCAACTACGCCGCGCCCCTGAAGGTCAAGGTCCGCCTGCGGAACAAGGAGACCGAGGAGATCAAGGAGCAGGAGATCTTCATGGGGGACTTCCCCCTGATGACCCACTCCGGCACCTTCATCGTCAACGGCGCGGAGCGGGTGGTGGTGTCCCAGATCGTCCGCTCCCCCGGCGTGTACTACGGCCACGAGGTGGACATCAAGACGGACCTGCCCATCCTCACCTCCCAGGTCATCCCCCAGCGGGGCGCCTGGCTGGAGTATGAGACCGACTCCAACGAGCTCTTCTGGGTCCGCATCGACAAGAACCGGAAGATTCCCGTCACCTGCCTCCTCCGGGCGGTGGGCCTGAAGACGGACCAGGAGATCCTGGACCGCTTTGGGGACGATCCCCGGATCGTGGCCACCCTGGAGAAGGACCCCTGCAAGAGCTATGAGGACGCGATGCTGGAGATTTACCGCCGCCTCCGCCCCGGCGAGCCCCCCACGGTGGAGGCCAGCGAGGCGCTGGTGAACGGCCTCTTCTTCGACCCCCGGCGGTACGACCTCTCCGTTGTGGGCCGGTACAAGTTCAACAAGAAGCTCTCCCTCTGGCAGCGGGTCACAGGGCGGAAGCTGGTGTACCCCGCGGCGGACCCCGCCACCGGCGAGATCCTGTTTGAAGAGGGGCACCTGCTGACGAAGGAGGACGCCCGGCTGCTGGACGCTGTGGGCGTCAGCGACGTGACCGTCGACGTGGACGGGACGCCCCTCCGGGTGATCTCCAACGGCATGTGCGACATGAGCCGCTATGTGGACTTCGACCCCTTTGAAACCTGCAAGATCAAGGAGCGGGTCCGCTTCGACGTGCTGCAGGAGCTGCTGAGCCAGTACTCCGGGGAGGCGCTGATCGACCAGATCCTTCTGCACAAGGACCGGCTGGTCCCCAAGCACATTATCATAGACGACATCCTGACCTCCATCAACTATATGAACGGCCTGGCCCGGGGCGTCTCCGTCAAGGACGACATCGACCACCTGGGGAACCGCCGCCTCCGGTGCGTGGGCGAGCTGCTCCAGAACCAGTTCCGCATCGGCTTTTCCCGCATGGAGCGGGTCATCCGGGAGCGCATGACCATCCAGGACATGGACATCGTCACGCCCCAGAGCCTCATCAACATCCGCCCCGTCACCGCCGCCATCAAGGAGTTCTTCGGCTCCAGCCCCCTGAGCCAGTTCATGGACCAGACCAACCCCCTGGCGGAGCTGACCCACAAGCGCCGCCTCTCCGCCCTGGGCCCCGGCGGCCTGAGCCGGGAGCGGGCGAATATGGAGGTCCGGGACGTGCACTACAGCCACTATGGCCGCATGTGCCCCATCGAGACTCCGGAAGGTCCCAACATCGGCCTGATCTCCTACCTCGCCACCTACGCCCGGATCAACGAGTACGGCTTCATCGAGGCCCCCTACCGGGCGGTGGACAAGGAGACGGGAAAAGTCGCCGACTCCATCACCTATATGACCGCCGACGAGGAGGACAACTATATCGTCGGTCAGGCCGCGGAGCCTGTGGATGAAAACGGCTGCCTGGTGAACGCCCGCATCACCGGGCGGCACCGGGACGAGATCGTGGACGTGGACCGGGAGATGGTGGACTATATCGACGTCTCCCCCCGGATGATGGTCTCCATCGCCACCGCCATGATCCCCTTCCTGCCCAACGACGACGCCAACCGCGCCCTCATGGGCGCCAACATGCAGCGCCAGGCCGTGCCCCTGCTCCGGCCCGAGGCTCCCATCGTGGGCACCGGCATGGAGCACAAGATCTGCATCGACTCCGAGATCGTGGTCCTGGCGGAGGGCGACGGCGTGGTCACCGACCTGGACGCCCGCCACGTCACCGTGCAGTATGACGCTGCGGAATCCAACCCCGCCTCTATCCGGGGCGTGAAGAAAACCTATAAGCTCATCAAGTTCCTCCGCTCCAACCACACCACCTGCATCAACCAGCGGCCCATCGTGGAGGTGGGCGAGCGGGTCCACGGCCGGGGCGCGGGCCCCGACGGCCAGATGATGGACCCCACCGTCCTGGCGGACGGCCCCGCCACCGATCAGGGCGAGATCGCCCTGGGCCGGAACATCCTGGTGGGCTTCATGACCTGGGAGGGCTACAACTACGAGGACGCCGTCCTTCTGAACGAACGGCTGGTCCGGGAGGACCTGTACACCTCCATCCACATCGAGGAGTTCGAGATCGACGCCCGGGACACCAAGCTGGGCCCCGAGGAGATCACCCGGGACATCCCCAACGTGGGCGAGGACGCCATGAAGGACCTGGACGAAAACGGCATCATCCGCGTGGGCGCGGAGGTCAAGGCCGGGGACATCCTGGTGGGCAAGGTCACCCCCAAGGGCGAGACGGACCTCACCGCCGAGGAGCGGCTCCTCCGGGCCATCTTCGGCGAGAAGGCCCGGGAGGTCCGGGACACCTCGCTGAAGGTCCCCCACGGCGAGAGCGGCATCGTGCTGGACACCAAGGTCTTCACCCGGGAGGGCGGCGACGAGCTGGGCCCCGGGGTGAACATGGTGGTCCGGGTCTATATCGCCCAGCGCCGCAAGATCCAGGTGGGCGACAAGATGGCCGGCCGCCACGGCAACAAGGGCGTCGTCTCCCGGGTTCTGCCCCAGGAGGATATGCCCTTTCTGCCCGACGGCACGCCTCTCGATATCGTGCTGAACCCCCTGGGCGTGCCCAGCCGTATGAACATCGGCCAGGTGCTGGAGGTCCATCTGGGCTACGCCGCCCACGCCCTGGGCTGCAAGGTGGCCACCCCCATCTTCGACGGCGCCCGGGAGGAGGACATCCAGGCCATGCTGGCCGAGGCGGGGCTGGATCCCGACGGTAAGAGCGTCCTCTACGACGGGCGCACCGGCGAGCCCTTTGACAACAAGGTCACCGTGGGCTACGTCTACTTCCTCAAGCTCCACCACCTGGTGGACGACAAGATTCACGCCCGCTCCACCGGCCCCTACTCCCTCGTGACCCAGCAGCCCCTGGGCGGCAAGGCCCAGTTCGGCGGCCAGCGCTTCGGCGAGATGGAGGTCTGGGCCCTGGAGGCCTACGGCGCGGCCTATACCCTCCAGGAGATCCTGACGGTGAAGTCCGACGATGTGACGGGCCGGGTCCGGACCTACGAGGCCATTGTCAAGGGCCACAACGTGCCCCAGCCCGGCGTGCCGGAATCCTTCAAGGTCCTGGTGAAGGAGCTCCAGTCCCTCTGCCTGGACATCCAGGTCCTGGACGCCGGGGGGAACCCCATTGAGCTCCGGGAGGACGAGGACGCCATGGACACCTTCAACCTGGCCCGGATGGACGCCGACGACGAGCGGAGCCGCAGCGCCTACAGCGAGGATGAATTCCAGGAGTCCGGCTTTGACATCGAGGACGCCCCCGAGGACGCGGGCGCGGACCTGGACGCCGAGTTTGACGGCGGCGAAGACGAGGACGACGAATGATGCGTTCGTTGAATATATCCGGGGCATGGAAGCCGGAGCAGTGAAGGAGGAACGCGCACTATGATCGACAACAAAACCGGCGGAAACATCGCCTTTGACGCGATCAAAATCGGCATGGCCTCTCCCGAGCAGATTCGGGAGTGGTCTTACGGCGAGGTGAAGAAGCCGGAGACCATCAACTACCGCACCCTCAAGCCGGAGCGGGACGGGCTGTTCTGCGAACGCATTTTCGGGCCCACCAAGGACTGGGAGTGCCACTGCGGCAAGTATAAGAAGATCCGCTACAAGGGCAAGATCTGCGACCGCTGCGGCGTGGAGGTCACCCGGGCCAAGGTCCGCCGGGAGCGGATGGGCCACATCGAGCTGGCCACCCCTGTCAGCCATATCTGGTATTTCAAGGGCATCCCCTCCCGGATGGGCCTGCTGCTGGACATCAGCCCCCGCATCCTGGAGAAGGTGCTGTACTTCGCCAACTATATCGTCACCGACCCCGGCGAGACGCCCCTGAGCAAAAACCAGATCCTCTCCGAAAAGGAGTACCGGGACTACCGGGAGAAATATGAGGACGACTTCCAGGCCGGCATGGGCGCGGAGGCCGTGAAGAAGCTGCTGCAGGACGTGGACATGGACGCCCTGTCCGGCCAGCTCCACGCGGAGCTGAAGGGGTCCTCCGGCCAGAAGAAGGCCCGGATCGTGAAGCGGCTGGAGGTGGTGGACGCCTTCCGCCTCTCCGGAAACAAGCCGGAGTGGATGATCATCGACGTGCTGCCCGTCATCCCGCCGGAGCTGCGGCCCATGGTCCAGCTGGACGGCGGACGCTTCGCAACCTCCGACCTAAACGACCTGTACCGCCGAGTCATCAACCGGAACAACCGCCTCAAGCGGCTGATCCAGCTCAACGCCCCGGACATCATCGTCCGCAACGAAAAGCGGATGCTCCAGGAGGCGGTGGACGCCCTGATCGACAACGGCCGGAGAGGCCGGGCCGTCACCGGGGCCAACAACCGGGCCCTGAAGTCCCTCAGCGACCTTTTGAAGGGCAAGCAGGGCCGCTTCCGCCAGAACCTCTTGGGCAAGCGGGTGGACTACTCCGGGCGGTCCGTCATCGTCGTGGGGCCGGAGCTGAAGATCTACCAGTGCGGCGTGCCCAAGGAAATGGCCGTGGAGCTCTTCCGCCCCTTCATCATGAAAAAGCTGGTGGAGGACGGCACCGCCAACAACATCAAATCCGCCAAAAAGATGGTGGATAAGGGCGTGACGGAGGTCTGGGACGCCCTGGACGTCATCATCAAGGACCACCCCGTCATGCTGAACCGGGCCCCCACCCTGCACCGCCTGGGCATCCAGGCCTTCGAGCCCGTGCTGGTGGACGGGCGGGCCCTGAAGCTCCACCCCCTGAACTGCACGGCCTTCAACGCCGACTTTGACGGCGACCAGATGGCCATCCACGTGCCCCTCTCCGCCGAGGCCCAGGCCGAGGCCCGCATCCTGATGCTCTCCGCCAACAACCTCCTGCGTCCCCAGGACGGCGGCCCCGTCACCGTGCCCACCCAGGACATGGTGCTGGGCAGCTACTACCTGACCATGGACCGGATGGGCAGCGCCGAGAAGGGCGCGGCGGAGGTCTGGTGCGTGGACGCGGGGGACACGGAGCTTACCGCCGGGACGGTGGTGGACGCGGACGCCTTCCTGGCCGCCAACGAGGCCGTGGACGCGGCCAACAAGGCCGCCAAAACGTCCGGCGGCCCGGAAAAGCGCAGGGCGTCCTACCGCCCCCTCCGGGTTTACGCCAGCGAGAACGAGGCCCTCATGGCCTATAACGAGGGCGTCATCGGCCCCCACTGCCCCATCCTGGTCCGCCGGACCTGCACGGTGGACGGCGCGGAGCACACCCGCATCGTGGAGATCACCCCGGGCCGGATTCTCTTCAACCACAACATTCCCCAGGACCTGGGCTTCGTGGACCGGAGCGATCCCGCCCATATCTGCGACTACGAGATCACCGAGACCTGCGGCAAAAAGCAGCTGGGGAAAATCGTGGACAAAACCATCAACAAGCACGGTTTCACCATGGCCGCCGAGGTGCTGGACGCCATCAAGGCCACGGGCTATAAATACTCCACCCAGGCGGCTATCACCGTCTCCATCGCGGACATGACCATCCCGCCCAAGAAGTACGAGATGGTCCGGGATACGGAGCAGCAGGTGCTGGAGATCGAAAATCAGTACAAGATGGGCTTCATGACGGATCAGGAGCGCTACCGCCAGGTGGTCCAGGTCTGGGAGCAGACGACAAACGACGTCTCCGACGCCCTGCAGAAGAACCTGGACCGCTACAACCCCATCTTCATGATGGCGGACTCCGGCGCCCGGGGCTCCATGAAGCAGATCCGCCAGCTGGCGGGCATGCGGGGCCTGATCGCCAACACCGCCGGCAAAACCATCGAAATTCCCATCAAGGCCAACTACCGGGAGGGCCTGACGGCCCTGGAGTACTTCATCTCCAGCCGCGGCGCCCGGAAGGGCCTGGCGGACACCGCCCTGCGGACCGCCGACTCCGGTTACCTCACCCGCCGCATGGTGGACGTCTCCCAGGAGGTCATCATCCGGGAGGAGGACTGCCATGTCACCCACGGCATCAAGGTTTCCGAGATCAGTGAGAACGGCCAGGTCATCGAGAAGCTGTCCGACCGCCTCCGGGGCCGGTTCCTGGTCAGCGACGTGACGGACGCGGAAACCGGCGAGGTGCTGATCTCCAGCGCCGTGATGATGAAGGGCGCCGACGAGGTCAGGCTGCTGGAGTCCCGGAAATGGGTCCAGGAGAATGTCCGCCCCGGCGACCGCTGCGAGTTCGACCCCAGCGGCGACCCGGAGAAGAAGCCCACCGTCATGATCCGCACCGTCCTGACCTGCAAGGCCCCCAGCGGCGTGTGTGCCAAGTGCTACGGCATGAACCTGGCCACCTCCAAGCCCGTGGGCCCCGGCGAGGCCGTGGGCATCATCGCGGCCCAGTCCATCGGCGAGCCGGGCACCCAGCTGACCATGCGGACCTTCCACACCGGCGGCCTGGCCGGCGGGGACATCACCCAGGGCCTCCCCCGTGTCGAGGAGCTCTTCGAGGCCCGGAAGCCCAAGCGGATGGCCACCCTGGCCGAGATCGGCGGCACCGTCCGGTTTGAGGAGGCCGCCAAGGGGAGCCTCCTCAACATCATCGTCACCGCCCCCGACGGGGACACCCGGACCTATGCCGTGCCCCACACGGGCCTCCAGGTGAAGGACGGGGACGTCATTGCCGCCGGCACCCAGCTGACCTACGGCGCGCTGAACCCCCACGACGTGCTCCGCATCCGGGGGGCGGACGCGGTGTACAACTACCTCATTCAGGAGGTCCTGCGGGTGTACCGCCAGCAGGGCGTGGACATCAACGACAAGCACATTGAAGTCATTGTCCGCCAGATGATGCGCAAGGTCCGCCTGGAGGACGCGGGAGACACGAACCTGCTGGACGGCTCCATGGTGGACGTCCTGGAGCTGGAGAACGCCAACGAGGACATCCAGCGCCGCAGCGCCGCCGGGGAAACCCGGGAGGACGGCGAGGCCCTCCGCCCCGCCGTGGGCACCCAGCTCCTCATGGGCATTACCAAGGCCTCCCTGGCCACGGACTCCTTCCTCTCCGCCGCCTCCTTCCAGGAGACGACGAAGGTGCTGACGGAGGCCGCCATCAAGGGCAAGAGCGACCGCCTGGCGGGCTTGAAGGAGAACGTCATCATCGGCAAGCTGATCCCCGCCGGCACGGGACTTCAGGCGTACCACAACGCCGCCGAGGCGCTGATTCCGGAGGCGGAGGACGAGAGCGGGAACGCTCCCGAGGCCGCGCCGGAGCCGGAGCCGCAGGAAGCGCCCGTGTTTACGGAGTAAGGCATAAAACGAGAGGAACCCTTCCCGGGTTCCTCTCGTCGGCTTTTGTGACCAGGCCCCAACAGATTGAGCGGCGCCCCTGCGGGCGCCGCTCCTCTTATTCAAGGGGGTTCATCCCCGCATGGCCTCCCTGGCCTTTTCGATGTCCGCCTGGTCCTTCATCGGGAACAGGAGATTCGCGATGATGGCCACGATGCAGGTGGCGGTGACCGGGTCGTTGAAGATGAACCGAACCGCCCCGGGGAGCTGGGCCACGGCCTCCGGATGGGCGGGGACGCCGATGCCGAAGGCGAAGGTCAGGCCCATGACCAGGATGTTCCGCTCACTGAAGCCCGCCTTGGCGATCATCTTGATCCCGTTGATCAGGATCATGCCGAAAACCGTGATGATGGCCCCGCCCAGGACCGCGTTGGGAATGGCGGAGAAGATGGCCCCCAGCTTGGGGAAGAAGCCGGAGATCATCAGGATAAAGGCCCCGGTGGCGATGCACCAGCGGTTGACCACCCGGGTCATGGCCACAATGCCCGCGTTCTGGCCGAAGGCCGTGTTGGGCAGGGCGTTGAACAGCGCCGCGGTGGTGGAGCCCAGGGCGTCCGCCAGGATGGCGCCGGAGGTTTCCTTCTCCGTGGCCTCCCGGTCGAAGCCCGCCATGGTAATGCCGGAGGTGTTGCCGATGGTTTCCAGGCCGGAGGTGACGAACAGGGCGGCGAAGCTCATGATGGCGGGGAGCTGGAACTCCATATGGAACTGGAGGGGCAGGGGCAGGCCGAACCAGGCCGCTTCCACGATGGGGGAAACGTCCACCATGCCCAGCACGGCGGCCAGAACATAGCCCGCCACCAGGCCGATCAGGATGGCGGAATTCTTGGCCAGCCCCCTGCCGAAGCGCTGGAGCAGGACGACAATGGCCAGGACGAAGAAGGCCACGGCCAGATTCCGCAGGGAACCGTAGTCCGCCGCGCCCGCGCCGCCGGCGAAGTAGTCCACGCCGATGCCCAGCAGGTTCACGCCGATGGTCACCAGGGTGCAGCCCACCACCAGGGGCGGGAAGAAGCGGCGGATGTACTTATAGAAGAAGCCCATGAAGACCTCCACCAGGCTTCCCGCCAGGCAGCCCCCCAGGACCACGCCGATGCCCCCCGCCGCGCCGATGGCGGAGGCGGTGGGCACAAAGGTGAAGGAGGTACCCATCACAATGGGGAGCCGGGCCCCCACCTGGTACCGGCTTCCCAGGCGGAGGGGATAGAGCTGGATGAAGGTGGTGAGGCCGGAGACAAACATCGCGCACTGGACCATGGTCACCGTGTCCGCGCCGGAGAGGCTGCACACACCGGCAATGATGAGGATGGGGGCCAGGTTCGACGTGAACATGGCCAGCACATGCTGGAGTCCCAGGGGGACCGCCGTGGAGAGGCTGGGGCGGCCGTCCAGCTCATAGACCATTTTCCGGTCCTGCTCGCGTTTCGCGTTCTGATCAGCGTTCATGCTGTTTTCCTCCCAATACTCCCCGCGTGACATGCCCCGGGGAGCGTTTTTTTATGTTGCGGCCGGCATTTCCCGGCCCTTGGGGCCCTCAGCGGTCCAGATAGGCGGCGGCCGCCGCCCGGGCGTTCCGGACGGTCTGTTCCTCGTCGACGCCGGTCAGGCGGCCGTCCCGCACGACGACCCGGCCGTTCACCACGGTGTAATCCACCGGGCCCTTGAAGCCCACGGTGCCCAGCATGGACTTGACGTCCAGGTCCGCCCCCACCAGCTCCAGCCGGTCCCGGCGGATGAGGAACAGGTCCCCGGCCTTGCCGGGTTCCAGGGAGCCGAGCTCCTCCCATCCCAGGACCCGGGCGCTGCCCCGGGTGGCAATTTTCAGGCAGTCGTAGCCGCTGGGGGCCCGCTCGCTGGAGCACAGGCGGTGGAGCAGATAGGCCGCCCGCAGCTCCTCCAGAAGGTTGGAGCCGTCGTTGCTGGCGCTGCCGTCCACCGCAAGCCCCACGGGAACGCCCAGCTCCAGCATGTCGGGGACGCGGCACACGCCGGAGGCCAGCTTCATGTTGGAGATGGGGCAGTGGGCCACGCCGGTGCCCGTGTCCGCCAGGAGCTTTAATTCCCCGTCGTTGAAGTGGATGCCGTGGGCGTACCAGACATCGCTGCCCACCCAGCCCAGGTCTTCCATGTAAGCCAGGGGGCGCTTCCCGTATTTCTCCAGGACATAGTTTTCCTCGTCCTTCGTCTCACAGAGGTGGGTGTGAAGCCGGACCCCCAGGTCCCGGGCCAGGACGGCGGACTGGCGGTAGAGCGTCTCGCCGGCGCTGAAGGGGGAGCAGGGGGCCAGGGCCACTCTCCGCATGGAGAAGGGGGCGGGGTCGTGGTACCGCTCCACGGCGGCCCGGGAGTCCCGGAGGATCTCGTCCACCGTCTGGACCACGCTGTCCGGCGGGAGGCCCCCGTCCTTGCGGCTCAGGTCCATGCTCCCCCGGGAGGCGTACATCCGCATGCCCAGGTCCCCCGCCGCGGCAAACTGCGCGTCCAGCAGCGCGGCGGAGCCGCCGCCGGGGAAGACGTAATGATGGTCAAAGCAGGTGGTGCAGCCGGTTTTCAAAAGCTCGCCCATGCCCACGAGGGAGCTGTAATAAACGGCCTCCCGGTCCAGGTTCTTCCAAATCTCGTACAGGGCGGTGAGCCAGTCGAACAGCTCCATATTCTGGACCTGGGGCAGATTCCGGCTGAAGGTCTGGTAGAGATGGTGATGGGTGTTGACAAGGCCCGGATAGACGATGCAGCCCGAGGCGTCCAGGACCTCGTCCGCCTCCCGGGGGGCCGGGCCTATGGAGGCGATCACGCCGTCCCGGATCAGGATGCCGGCGTTTTCCAGCACCCTGTCCCCGCCGTCGCAGGTGACGACGGCCGAGGCATTTTGAATCAATAAGCTGCTCATGCGCTTCCTCCCATTTCCGCGGTGTCCGCGTGAATTCATACGGGCAGGATAAGCGCATGAGCAGCCGCTATGTGCGCACAAAGCGTCCGCTGGTATTGGAGAGCGGCGGCCTTCCTCCGCCGGCGGGGGAAAACAAAAAAAACCGCCGAAACAAAAAGACCACAAGTTTCAGGGCAACGCCCAAAAACTTGTAGTCAACTGTTACGGCAGTTGGTAGAAACGCTCATCCAATCATGAACTTATACAAGCCAGTATTCGCGTTTCATCATACAGGGGAACCGGCGCCGTGTCAAGCCGCCCTGTAAAAAATCTGCAAAACAGCAGTTTTTTCCCGCCGCAGTTGGGCAAAACCCACAAAGGCGGCCCCCTCCGGGCCGCTTCCCCTTCCGGGGCGGACGGGACCGCCAAGCCGCCCCCCGGCGGCGCTCCGGGAGGACGGCGGCCCGGGAAGGGGCTTCCGGCCCCGCGGCCCGGCGGGCCGGAACGGCCGGCCTGTGCACGGCAGGGAAACAACTGTGCGCCTATGGAGAATTGCACAAAGGTGTTTTCGGCGGGCCCGCAGGTTTTGGCGGAGTCTCTGAAATCCGGTGGAACGTCCGCCCTTTGCGGGAAAAACCGTTGACAGGGCGGCATTTCCCCTCGTATAATCGGGAACACAGGAGAGAGCGGAGCGGCCCCCTCTGGGGCGCTCCGTCTCTTTTTATCGGGAAATCTATCGCACTAAAGCGGTAAATTGCCCGTCCTGCCCGGCGCGGCCTTCCGGCGGCGCGGCGGAACGCCGGGCAGGCGATTTTGATGAGAAACGGAGTGATTGCCGTGAAAAATCCCTCTCCATTATACGATCCCCGGTTTGAACACGACGCCTGCGGCATCGGCGCGGTGGTGGACGTAAAGGGCCGGAAGTCCTACGCGACGGTGGACAGCGCCCTGAAAATCGTCGAGAAGCTGGAACACCGGGCGGGCAAGGACGCCGCCGGGGAGACCGGCGACGGCGTGGGCCTGCTGCTCCAGGTGCCCCACAAGCTGCTGGTCCGGGCCGCCGGGGAGCTGGGCGTCGCCCTGGGGGGCGAGCGGGACTACGGCGTGGGAATGTTCTTCTTCCCGGCGGACGATCTCAAGCGGGCCCAGGCCAAGAAGATGCTGGAAATCATTGTGGCCAAGGAGGGCATGGAGTTCCTGGGCTGGCGGGACGTGCCCGTCCGGCCCGAGGTCCTGGGGGAAAAGGCCCGGTCCTGCATGCCCCACATCAGCCAGTGCTTTGTGAGGCGCCCGGAGGACTGCCCCCGGGGGCTGGACTTTGACCGGAAGCTGTACGTGGCCCGCCGGGTCTTCGAGCAGTCCAATGTCAACACCTACATCCCCTCCTTCTCCAGCCGGACCATCGTCTACAAGGGCATGTTCCTGGTGGGCCAGCTCCGGCAGTTTTATGCCGACCTGACAGACATAGACTGCGAGAGCGCTATCGCCCTGGTCCACTCCCGCTTTTCCACCAACACCACCCCCTCCTGGGAACGGGCCCACCCCAACCGCTACATCCTCCACAACGGGGAGATCAACACCATCCGGGGCAACGTGGACCGGATGCTGGCCCGGGAGGAGACCATCTTCTCCCCCGTCATGGACGAGGACATGGACAAGATCCTCCCGGTGGTGGACCAGAGCGGGTCCGACTCCTCCATGCTGGACAACACCCTGGAATTTCTGATGATGAACGGCATGGAGCTTCCACAGGCGGTGATGCTGTGCATCCCGGAGCCCTGGGCCCGGGACCGCCGGATGGACCGGGAGAAGCGGGACTTCTACCACTACTACGCCACCATGATGGAGCCCTGGGACGGCCCCGCCGCCATCGTCTTTTCCGACGGGGACACGGTGGGGGCCGTGCTGGACCGGAACGGCCTGCGGCCCTGCCGGTGGTATCTCACGGACGACGGCAGGCTGATCCTCTCCTCCGAGGTGGGGGTGCTGGACATTCCGCCGGAGAAGATCGTAAAGAAATCCCGCCTCCAGCCGGGGCGGATGCTGCTGGCGGACCTCCGGGAGGGCCGCCTGGTGGACGACGCGGAGCTCAAGGCCCGCTGCGCCCGCCGCCGGCCCTACGGCGAGTGGCTGGACGCGAACCTTGTGCACCTCCGGGACCTCCCCATCCCCAACAAGCGGGTGGAGACTCATCCCCAGGAGCTGCGGGACCGGCTGTACAAGGCCTTCGGCTACACCTATGAGGAGGTAAAGGACGCCATTCTCCCCATGGCCCGGGACGGGGCGGAGCCCACCTCCGCCATGGGCGTGGACACGCCGCTGGCGGTGCTCAGCGAGCGGCACCAGCCCCTCTTCAACTACTTCAAGCAGCTCTTCGCCCAGGTGACGAATCCCCCCATCGACGCCATCCGGGAGGAGATCGTCACCGATACCACCGTCTACGTGGGCCCCAGCGGGAACCTGCTGGAGGAAAAGGCCTCCAACTGCACCGTCCTCCAGATTCAAAACCCCATCCTGACCTCGGTGGACCTGATGAAGATCCGCTACATGGACCGGCCGGGCTTTCATGTGGAAACGGTGTCGCTGCTGTACTACAAGGGCTCCCCCCTGAAAAACGCCCTGGACCGCCTGGTGGTAAACGTGGACCGGGCCTATAAGAAGGGGGCCAACATCGTGATTCTCTCGGACCGGGGCGTGGACGAGAACCACGTGGCCATCCCCTCCCTCCTGGCGGTGAGCACCCTGGAGCAGTACCTGGTGCGCACGAAGAAGCGGACCGCCGTCTCCATGGTGCTGGAGAGCGCCGAGCCCCGGGACGTCCACCACTTCGCCACCCTCCTGGGCTACGGCGCCCAGGCCATCAACCCCTATTTGGCCCAGGAGTGCGTGGAGGAGCTGGTGGGCCTGGGGCTGCTGGACAAGGACCCCGGCGCGGCGGTGAACGACTACAACGGGGCCATCCTCCACGGCATTGTGAAAATCGCCTCGAAGATGGGCATCTCCACCATCCAGTCCTATCAGTCCGCCCAGATCTTCGAGTGCGTGGGCATCAACCGGGAGGTGGTGGACCAGTACTTCACCAACACCGTCAGCCGGGTGGGCGGCGTGGGGCTGGAGGAGATCGGCGAGGGCGTGGAGTGGAACCACAACCAGGCCTTCGATCCCCTGGGGCTGGGCTGTGACAGCAGCCTGGACTCCATGGGGGGCCACAAGCTCCGCTCCGGCCCGGACAAGGAGGACCACATGTACAGCCCCCGGACCATCCTCCTGCTCCAGAAGGCGGCCCGGGAGGGGAGCTACGAGACTTTCCGGGAGTACAGCGCCCTGGTGGACTTCGCCGACAAGCCCCACACCCTCCGGGGCCTGCTGGACTTCCGGTTTGACGAAAACGGCGGCGTCCCCCTGGAGGAGGTGGAGAGCGCGGACTCCATTGTCAAGCGCTTCAAGACCGGGGCCATGAGCTATGGCTCCATCTCCCAGGAGGCCCACGAGTGCATGGCCGTCGCCATGAACCGCATCGGGGGCAAGTCCAACTCCGGCGAGGGCGGCGAGGCGGCGGAGCGCCTCCGGGACGAGCGCTGCTCCGCCATCAAGCAGGTGGCCTCCGGCCGCTTCGGCGTGACGGGGGAGTATCTGGCCAGCGCCCAGGAAATTCAGATTAAAATGGCCCAGGGGGCCAAGCCCGGGGAGGGCGGGCACCTGCCGGGGAAGAAGGTCTACCCCTGGATTGCCCGGACCCGGTGCTCCACCCCCGGCGTGACCCTGATCTCCCCCCCGCCCCACCACGACATCTATTCCATCGAGGACCTGGCCCAGCTGATCTACGACCTGAAAAACGCCAACCGATACGCCCGGATCAGCGTCAAGCTGGTCAGCGAGGCGGGGGTGGGCACCATCGCCGCGGGCGTCGCCAAGGCCGGGGCCCAGGTGGTCCTGATCTCCGGCCACGACGGCGGCACCGGCGCGGCCCCCCGGAACTCCATCCAGGGGGCGGGCCTGCCCTGGGAGCTGGGGGTGGCCGAAGCCCACCAGGCCCTGATTCAAAACGGCCTTCGAAACCAGGTGGCCATTGAGGCCGACGGCAAGCTGATGACGGGCCGGGACGTGGCCATCGCCTGCATGCTGGGGGCGGAGGAGTTCGGCTTCGCGACGGCCCCCCTGGTGACGATGGGCTGCTGCATGATGCGGGCCTGCAACCTGGACACCTGCCCGGCGGGCATCGCCACCCAGGACCCGGAGCTCCGCAAACGCTTTTCCGGCAGGCCGGAGTACGTAGTCAACTTCATGTATTTTGTCGCCCAGGAGCTGCGGGAGTACATGGCCCGCCTGGGCGTCCGCACCGTGGAGGAGCTGGTGGGCCGCTGCGACCTTCTCCGGGTCCGGGACAAGCTGGTGACCCACCGGGCGGAGACGCTGGACCTCAGCGGCCTTCTGCAGAATCCCTACGGGGACCGGGTGCCCCACTTCGACCCCGCCGCCGCCTATGACTTCCACCTGGAGCGGACGGCGGACATGAGCGTGCTGGTGGAGAAGCTGGGCCGGACCCTGAAAACGAAGAAGTCCGGGCGGCTGGACGTTCCGGTGTCCTCCACGGACCGGGCCTTCGGCACCCTCTTCGGGTCCGAGATCGTCCGGACCTGCGGGAACAGCCTGCCGGAGGACAGCTATGTGATCACCTGCCACGGCGGCGGCGGGCAGTCCTTCGGGGCCTTCCTCCCCAGGGGGCTGACCCTGATTCTGGAGGGGGACAGCAACGACGGCTTCGGCAAGGGCCTCTCCGGCGGCAAGCTGGTCCTCTATCCCCCCCGGAACAGCGGCTTCAAGCCCGGGGAAAACATCATCGCGGGGAACGTGGCCCTCTACGGCGCCACCGGGGGCAAGGCCTTCCTCAACGGCTGCGCCGGGGAGCGGTTCTGCGTCCGGAACTCCGGGGCCTCCGCCGTCGTCGAGGGCGTGGGGGACCACGGCTGCGAGTACATGACCGGGGGCCGGGTGGTGATCCTGGGCCCCACGGGGAAGAACTTCGCTGCGGGCATGAGCGGGGGCGTCGCCTACGTTCTGGACGAGCGGCACGACCTGTACCTCCGCCTGAACAAGGAGCAGGTCCAGGCCGGGGAGCTGACGGAGCCCCACGACATCGCGGAGCTCCGGAGCCTGATCGAAGAGCATGTGGCCGCCACCGGCTCCCCCCGGGGGAAGAAGATCCTGGCGGCGTTCCAGTCCTACGTCCCCTGCTTCAAAAA
The DNA here is from genome assembly GCA_947577075.1 of uncultured Oscillibacter sp. Taxonomy (GTDB): domain Bacteria; phylum Bacillota; class Clostridia; order Oscillospirales; family Oscillospiraceae; genus Oscillibacter. Next base: position 34,437 of record CANPTW010000018.1, read on the forward strand.
GGTCATGCCCCGGGACTATGACCGGATGCTCCGGGCCATGGCCCAGTGCGAGGAGCGGGGCATGGCCCGGGAGCAGGCGGAGATCGAGGCGTTCTATTCCGTTACAAGAGGCTGAGGAGGCTGAGCGACATGGGAAAGACAACAGGATTTTTGGACTATGCGCGGCAGGAGGCCTCCTGCCGGCCCCCGGAGGAGCGGGTCCGGGACTGGGAGCCCTTTCACATCCCCCTGCCGGAGTCCCTCCGGCGGGAGCAGGGGGGGCGGTGCATGAACTGCGGCGTCCCCTACTGCCAGGCGGGCATGGAGTGGGAGGGACGGACCTTCGGCTGTCCCCTCCACAATCTGATTCCCGAGTGGAACGACATGATCTGGGCGGGGAACCCCTTCCACGCCCTGAGCCGCCTGCTGAAGACCAACAATTTCCCGGAGTTCACGGGCCGGGTCTGCCCCGCCCCCTGCGAGGGGGCCTGCATCTGCGGGCTGTACGGGGACGCCGTCACCGTCCGGGACAACGAGCTCAGCGTCATTGAGGACGCCTTCGCCGCCGGGGCGGTGAAGCGCCGCCGCCCGCCCCAGTGGTCCGGGAAGAAGGTCTGCGTCGTGGGCTCCGGCCCGGCGGGCCTGGCGGCGGCGGACCAGCTGAACCGCCGGGGCCACTCCGTCACGGTGGTGGAGCGGGAGGAGCGCTGCGGCGGCCTTTTGACCTACGGCATCCCCAACATGAAGCTGCCCAAGGACGTGGTGGACCGCCGGCTCCGCCTGATGACCGACGAGGGGGTCAGCTTCGTCACCGGCGTGGACGCGGCGGACCCTGCGGTGGCCCGGCGGCTGCTGGGGGACTATGACGCGGTGATCCTCTGCTGCGGCGCGGAGCGCCCCCGGCCCCTGGGCCTGGAGACGGAGGGCGTTTCCGGGGTTTACTACGGCACGGAGTTCCTGAAGGCCGCCGTGGAGCGCCAGCAGTTCGGCAAGGACCCGGCGGTCCCCTCGGCGGAGGGGCGGGACGTGGTCGTCGTGGGCACCGGGGACACCGCCGGCGACTGCGTGGCCACGGCCCTGCGGCAGGGCTGCCGCTCCGTCGTCCAGCTGGTCCGCCGCCCCGTGGAGGACTATCTGAAAAACGGAGCGCTCCCCCTGAGCTACGCCCATGAGGAGGCCCTGGCGGTCTTCGGCCGGGACCCCCGGCGCTTCGGCGTCCAGGTCCGGGAGCTGGTTTCGGAGAACGGGGCCCTCACCGGCGTGGCGACCTCGGAGGGGGAGACGCTGCCCTGCACGCTGCTCGTCGCCGCCACCGGCTTTTCCGGGTGCGACCCCGCTGTGTGCGAAGCCTTCGGCGCGGACTGCGACGGGACGGTTTCCACGGCGGAGGGGAGCTTTGCCGCCGGGGCGGAGAAGGTCTTCGCCGCCGGAGACATGCGCCGGGGCCAATCCCTGGTGGTCTGGGCCATCGCCGAGGGCCGGACCGTGGCCGCGGAGGTGGACGAATACCTGACGGGGTACACAAATATTGTGAGAACCGTCTGACCCCGGAAAATCCGGAGGTCCCCCGGCCGGAGCGAGGGCGGCAGCCCGCACGGCCGCCGGACCCCCGGATTTTCCGCCGGAGCGCCCCCGTCGGCGGGGGAGATTGACAGCCGCCGGGCCAGGGGCTATAATGGAGAAAATTGTCGGAATGCGCCGAGGCGGAGGATGGGAGAATATGGGAAAGCGATGGATGGCGGGGGCGCTGTTCGCGGTGATGCTGGCGGGGCTGGCGGCGGCGCCGCCGCTGGCGGACGCCCGGGGACGCGGGTCGGAAACCGCGGTCTTCGAGTACGTGGAGGCCGCCGTCCCGGCGGCCGGAGCGGCGGACGCCGGAGTCCCGCTTCCGGAGAAGGGGGCGGAAGCCCCCCTGGCCCTGGAGGAGATTGCCGGGCCCGGGGGAAGCCTTGCGGACCTGCGGGCCGTGAAGGCGGAGGGCGTCCCCCCGGAGTACCGGGACGCCGCCTGCTACGCCATATACCGGGAACTGCTGTCCCCCGGCGGGGACGGCGGCTTCCACGGCGAGGAGCCCGCCAGCCGGGGCGAGGCGGTGCAGGCGCTGTACCGCCTCAGCGGCATTCTGGTCCGGGTGGACCCGTGCCCCTATGCGGACGTGCCCGAGGAGTGGCAGGACGCCGCGGCCTGGGCCGCGGTCTGCGGGGTCAGCGGCGGCGTGTCGGAGGGGCGCTTTGCCCCCCATTCCCCGGTGACCCGAAGCCAGCTGGCGGTGATGCTCCACCGCTTCGCCGCCTGGCGGGGGGAGGACGTGACGTGCCGTACCGCCGTGCTTTGGGAGGGGGAGCGCATCCCCGCCTATGCGGAGGAGGCGGTAAACTGGGCGCTGGACCGGGGGCTGTACCGGGGCATGACGGACCGCGGGTTTTACCCGGACCTGCCGGTGTCCCGCCTTCAGCTGGCGGCGGCGCTGGCCCGGCTGCAGCAGGCCCGGGACCCCCTGGCGGGGGAGCTGTCCCTGCCGGAGGACGGCCCGGCCGGCCGCTCCCCCCAGAACCACGAGGCAATCGGCGGCGCCATTGCCGCCGCGGCCCGCCGCCACGGCGCGGTGGGCGTGCAGGTGGCCGTCATTGAGGGCGGCGCCGTGACGGACGCGTATCACTACGGCTGGGCGGTGAAGGACAAAATCCCCATGACCGACCGGCACAAGCTGCGGACCGCCTCCCTCTCCAAGGTGGCGGTGGGGCTCTCCGCCGCCCTGCTGGCGGAGGAAGGCGTCGTGGATTACGACGCGGACGTCGGCCAATACTGGGGCGTGCGAACCTGGAAGCCCGTGACGATCCGCTCCATGCTGACCCATACGTCCACCCTGCTGAACAGCGAGAGCATCGCCTGGGACTACGACGGCGTCAAGGCCCAGCTGGCGGGAGCCTCCGGCTACGGCAGGGGCACGCCGGGGAACATAAAAAACTGGAGCTACAACAACCACGCCTTCGGCATCCTGGGGCAGACCCTGGAGCTGGCCGCGGGCCGGTATCTGGACGACGTGCTGAAGGACCGGCTTCTCACGGCCCTGGGGGCGGACTGCGCCTTTGCCGCCGGGGAGCTGGAGGAACCGGAGCTCATCACCCCGCTGTACCGGACGGCCTCCCTGGGGCGCTCCGCCGCCTCCGTGCGGAGCGTCCGCCACTGGAGCGCACCGGGTGCCTCCGGGCGGCAGTTTGCCGGGGGCTTTACCTCCAGCGCCCTGGACATGGCGAAGCTGACGGCCCTGCTGGCGGGGGACGGCTGCTTTGAGGGCGTCCGGCTGATGGACGCCGCCTCCGTGGAGCGGATGGAGAGCCACGGGGGGACGGGGCTGCCCGGCGGAACCTATCAGGCCCTTCCCATGCGGCTGCGCTTCGGCGCCTATGGCCGGGAGCGGCTGTATTACCACACCGGCAGCGCCTATGGCGTGTACAACCTTCTGAGCTACGATCCCTCCACCGGGGACGGCGTGGTGGTGCTGACCATGGGGGCCGACGGGGGAAAGGACGCCTACGGCATCTACGCCGTCTGCGGCGAAATCAGCCGGGCGGTCTACAACGCCATCCGCTGACGGCGGAATATGGAAAACGCTCCGGGAGTTTCCCGGAGCGTTTTTTCACCAGGGCGGCCCGCTCAGAAGAGCTTCTTCAGCCCGTCCAGGGCGCCGCCCAGGTCGGAGGCGGCCAGCTTGGCCTTGACCCCTGTGACCAGGGGCTGAAGCTGCGCTTCGGGCAGGTTCACGCCGACCAGCTTCTCCAGGGTTTTTACGGGGTCCTTCTGAAAGCTCTGGAGAAGGGCGGGGTCCTTCTGGAGCTTGGCGGCCAGCTCCTCGATTTTTGCCTTGACGTCGATGCTCATAAAACTGCTCCTTTTCATATTCGGTACGCCGGGGGCCCGGCGGCAGTCCCATCATAAAAAAATCCGGGATGTTTGTCAATGGATTTCCGGGCAAAATCGCCAAAATTGTGTAATTTTGAAAATTTCCCTTACATGATCTCCCTAAAATGTGGTAAACTAAAGAGGAAAATCATGTGAATCGCCGGGCGGAGAAACGGAGCCGCCCCGGCGGGAAGGAGGACGGGATGTTTCGCCCTGGAGAATTGGTGGTATACGGATCGACCGGCGTGTGCCGGGTGGAGGGCTTTGCCGGGCTGGACCAGCCGGGGGAGGACCGGGGGCGGCGCTACTACCTCCTGAAGCCCCTGTGGCAGGACGGGGTGATCTACGCCCCGGTGGACAGCGGGAAGGTGCCCATGCGCCCCGTAATGAGCCGCGAGGAGGCGGAGGCCCTCATCGACCGGATGCCGGGCATCCAGGCGGCGGTCTGCCGGGGGGGCACGGCCCAGGCCCTGGCGCAGCAGTACCAGTCCGCCGTCCGGGACGGGGGGCACCAGGCCCTGGTGGAGCTGATGAAGGCCATCCGGCGCAAGCAGTGCCTGGCGGCATCCAAAAACCGCCGCCTTGGAATGGTGGACGAGCGGTATATGAAGCAGGCGGAGCGGCTGCTCTATGGGGAGCTGGCCACGGCCCTGGGAATCCCCTACGACGAGGTGGAGGATTCCATCGCCGCCCGGCTGGAAGGGGAAGCGGAGTCCGCCGGGGCGGGCGCCTAAAAGCAAGGAGACGGGGAACCCCGTCTCCTTCTCTTATTGGAGAAGCGCCAAAAAGCTTTTTTACTTAACGGAATGGCCGTGCCCCTCCAAAGGGGCCCTCCGGCGCCTTGCGCTACCGGATAATTTCCCGGACCAGCCGGGCCGTCATCCCCCAGACGACATGACCCCCGTAATACCAGATGGGAAGCTCCACCTCCCCATGGCTCCAGGGGTAATCCCGGGGGATGCCCACGGGGCCGTAGGGGAAATCCTCCGGCACCCGGGGGACAAGCTCGTAGTGCCGGACGTCCGGCTCCGTCTCCCGGAAGAAGGCCAGGGGCACGGTAAAGGCCTCCGCCACCTCCGCCGGGGAGGGGCGCAGGGCGCGAAGTCCGGCGGGAGATACCAGCCCCAGCACCGGCCGGAGGAGGAAGCCCCGCTGATTGCAGATAAAATCCGGCGTGCCCAGAAGGGTCACCTCCCGCCGGGGGATGGACAGCTCTTCCTCCGTCTCCCGGAGGGCGCAGTCCGCGGCGCTCTCCCCCGGCTCCATCCGCCCGCCGGGGAAGCAGACCTCGCCCCCCTGGCGGAGCTGGGGGGCCCGGACCTCGAAGAGGAGGCGGAGCCCCTCCTCCCCCTCAATGAGGGGGCAGAGGACGGCATAGCTCCGGGAGGCCCCCAGAAGCTCCGGCGCGTGGTCCCCGAACCGGCGGCGCAGCCGCTCCAGCTCCCCCGTCACAGCAGCATGGTCAGGCCCTGGCGGCGGTTCTCGATGTCCACCGCCGGGGCGCTGGGGGCGTATTCCCCGTCCAGGGACCAGGGCAGGTCCTCCTCCGTTTCCAGATGGATGGAGGACACGTGGCGGAAGACCAGGCCCTGGCTGTCGTACTCCTGGTTCAAAAGGGCGTGGACCAGGCTCTGCAGGTCCGCCGCCGTCCTGGGGCTGGGGACCAGCAGCATTTCAAAGAGGCCGTCGTCCAGCACCACCCGCTCCGGGTTCAGCTTCATCAGCCCCCCGATGGAGGTGGAGTTGCAGACGGCCCCGAAGAGGTATTCCCCGTCCAGCGTCTCCCCGTCGGCGGTGAGGCGGACGTGATAGGGCCGGAGGGTGCTCAGGTCCTTCATACCCTCCAGGATATAGGCGAAGTGGCCCAGGGCGTTCTTGGCGGCCTGGGGGGCGGCGTAGCTTGTCCGGGTGAAGGCGCCGAAGGAGGCCACGTAGAGAAAGCTCCGCCCGTTCCAAAAGCCCACGTCCAGCTGCCGGGGGACGTTCCGGGCGATGGCGGCGGCGGCCTCCGCCGGGTCGCCGGAGATGCGGAGGCTGGCGGCAAAATCGTTGGTGCTGCCCTGGGGCAGGTAGCCCAGCAGCGGGGGCCTTCGAAGCTGAATCAGGCCGGAAACCACCTCGTTCAGGGTCCCGTCGCCTCCCACGGCCACCACCAGGTCGTACCGTCCGCCCTCCCGCCGGGCGGTTTCGGCGGCGTCCCCGGGGGCGGAGGTGATGTGAATGGAGAGGAGCCAGCCCGCCTGGGAGAGCGCGGCGGCGGCGTCAAACAGGGGACCCCGGGACTTGTTCTTCCCGGCCCGGGGGTTGAGAATCATCAGGAGCTTGCGGGGTTTCATGGGACATGCCACCTTTCATGGTATCTTTTATTATGAGTACAGTATAGCACGGCGCTTGTGAAATTACTGTTAAGATTCCCCAGGAGCCGGGAGGCCGGGGCCTGTTTTCATACAGGCCCCGGCGCGCGGCTTTCCGGGCAGATTTTTTCGGGAAACGGGAATCCTGACGGATTTCAAGCCGGCGCGGCATGGCGGGGGCGGCCGTCCGTTGGCGGCTCCGCCGCTTAGGGGCAGCCCATGCCCCTTGGGCAAGCGATCCCCGGCGGGGCCTTGGGCGTTTGCTCCGGAAAAAAGAGGATTGCAATTCCCGCCGCCGCCGTGTAGAATGGTGAAAAAAGGAGGCGCAGGCCATGGAACGGAAAAGCAACTACATCAGCATGGGGGTGACGGCGTTTCTGACCGCCGCCGCCGTTTTGCTGTTTTATGACACCTTCTTCGGCGGGCGGGCGGTGCTGGCCCTGCTGAAAACGGTGCAGCCCATTCTCTACGGGGCCTTCATCGCCTACCTGCTGGCCCCCATGGTGAACTTTTTCGAGCGGCACCTGTTTCCGCTCCGACCGGGGCGGATGCGGAAGCGGCCCCAGGCCATGCTGATCCGCGCCGTGGGCATTCTGCTGGCCTGGCTGGTGATTGCCTGTTTCTTCTATCTGCTGGCCTCCGTGCTCATGCCGGAGCTGTACAAAAGCGTCCTCCAGCTGGTGGACAACGCGGACAACTACTACCGGACCATCAGCGGCTGGGTGATCCACCTGCTGGAGACCAACCCCGCCGTGGCAAACTGGGTCAGCCAGCAGATGGCGGCCTATTTCCAGGACCTGGACAAGTGGCTGACCAGCGGCGTCCTGCCCCAGCTCCAGGCGGTGATGGTCACCGTGTCCGGCGGGGTGCTGAGCCTGCTGACCTTTGTCAAGGATCTGCTGGTGGGAATCATCGCCTCCGTCTACCTCCTGGCCACCAAGGAGCGCTGCGCCGCTTACGGGCGGAAGCTGATTTACAGCCTCTTCCCCCGGGAACAGGTGGGCCTGGTCCTGCGGGGCGCCCGGCGGGCGGACGTCATTTTCTCCGGCTTCGTCCGGGGGAAGCTGCTGGACTCCATCATCATCGGCATTTTGTGCTTCGCCGGCTGTTCCATCCTGAAATTCCCCTATACGCCCCTGGTGTCCGTCTTCGTGGGCGTGACGAACATCATCCCCTTCTTCGGCCCCTTCCTGGGCGCCATTCCCAGCATCTTCCTGATCCTGCTGGTGTCCCCCATGAAGGCCCTGTACTTCGCCATTTTCGTCCTGGCCCTCCAGCAGCTGGACGGCAACGTCATCGGCCCCAAGATCCTGGGAAACACCACGGGCCTTTCCAGCCTCTGGGTCATCATCGCCATCCTGGTGGGGGGCGGCTTCTTCGGCGTGGCGGGGATGTTCTTCGGCGTGCCGGTGTGCGCCTGCCTCAACAGCCTGATTAACTTCTTTGTGGAGGCCCGCCTGCGGAAAAAGGGCCTTTTCCCGGACTCCGGGGAGTACGCTGCCGGAGGAGCCCACGGCCCCCGGCCGGAATAAACTCCGCTCCATTCCGTCCGGCTTCGCCGGACATCCATTCCGCTCCGTTGATTCCGGCCTCCTTCAAGGGGGAGCAGGCTCCCCCTTGAGCATCCCCCCTCCCCCTGCGGGGGGGACGAGGGACGAAGGACGGGAGACGAGGGACGAGGGACGGGGGACGGGAGATGGGGACGGGGAAAAAAGTTGGGGGAAGTTTGTGAAAAGTATTGCAATCTTGGCTCCCATCGTGTACAATACGGCCTTGGGACCTTCCGGAAACCGGAGGGGCCCGGGGCTTTATTCTTGGCAGCAGCCCGCAAAACTGAATAGAGCCGAATCATTTTGTCAGGGCGGGACAGTTTCCCCGTCCAACACCGACTCGAAGCCTCGAGCGGTGATGAAAGGAAGCAGACATGAAGAGGAAACTTTTGGCGGTCCTCCTCCTGCTGGGTCTTCTGGGCGCCGTACTCTGCGGATGCGGAGACGGCAGCGCGGACAAGACGCCGGAGGGCGGACAGACCAGCGGCTCCACCGAACCGGCGGCGCAGCCCGCGGCGGATCATCCCAACGAGATCACCGTCGGCATCGCCCAGGACCTGGACGAAAGCCTTGACCCCCACAAGGCCGTGGCGGCAGGGACGAAAGAGGTCATGTTCAACGTATTCGAGGGCCTCATGAAGCCCACCCCGGAGGGAGATCTGATTCCCGCCGTGGCGGAGAAATACGAAATTTCAGACGATCAGCTGACTTATACCTTTACCATTCGGGACGGGATCACGTTCCACAACGGCGAACCCGTGACGGCGGAGGACGTGGGCGCGTCCCTGGCCCGGTGCAAGAACGGCGGCGACGGCATTCTTGAGGTGGAGGCGTTTTCCAACATCCGGAGTATGGAGACGGCGGACAGCCGGGTGATCTCCATTACCCTGGAGGAGCCCGACAGCGAGTTTTTGTCCTATCTGACCACGGCGATCCTTCCCGCGGACTACGACGGGCAGGACACCGCCCCCGTGGGCACGGGGCCCTTCCGGTTTGTCTCCCGGGCCGCTCAGGACAACATCGTCCTGGAGCGCTTTGCCGGCTACTGGGGTGAGCCCGCCTATTTGGACAAGGTCACTTATAAAATCATCGAGAACGCGGACAGCATTTTGATGAGCCTCCAGAGCGGGGCGGTGGACCTCTTCGCCCACCTCACCAGCACCCAGGTGGCCCAGCTGGGGGACGACTTCAACATCGAAGAGGGCACCATGAACCTGGTCCAGGCCATGTACCTCAACAACGCCGAGAAGCCCTTTGACGACGTGCGGGTCCGCCAGGCCCTGTGCTATGCCGTGGACCGGCAGCAGATTTTGGACCTGGCCTTCGACGGCTACGGCAGCCTCATCGGCTCCAGCATGTACCCCGCCTTCGGGAAGTACTTTGACGATTCCCTCACCAACCATTATCCCCACGATGTGGAGAAGGCCCGGGCCCTGCTGGCCGACGCGGGCTATCCCGACGGGTTTGCCATGACCATCACCGTCCCCTCCAACTACCAGCCCCACATCGACACCGCCCAGGTCATCGTGGAGCAGCTGAAGGAGGTTGGGGTCGCCGCCGAGATTCAGCTGGTGGAGTGGGGCACCTGGCTCTCCGACGTGTACGCCGGGCGGCAGTTCCAGGCCACCGTGGTGGGCGTGGACGCCTCCACCATGACGGCCCGGGCCCTGCTGGAGCGGTTCACCTCCACGGCGGGGAACAACTTTATCAACTACAGCAGCGCGGAGTACGACGCCTTTTTCCAGGAGGCCGTCTCCGCGGCGGACGACGCGGCCCAGACCGCCGCCTATAAGCGGGCGGAGGCAAACCTGACGGAGAACGCCGCCAACGTGTACATCCAGGACCTGGCCGACCTGGTGGCCGTCCGGAAGGGGCTCACGGGCGTGCGGTTCTATCCCATCTACGTGCTGGACCTGTCCGGCATCCGTTACGCGGACTGATGGAGAAATCGGGAGAGTGGAGTGTGAAGAGCGGACGGACAAGATCTTCACGCTCCGCTCTCCGCGCTTTTCAGAGGGGTGCTTGCTGATGAAATACGCGTTGAAACGGGCCGCGGCGGGGCTGGCGACCATGCTGATCGTCTCCTTCCTGACCTTCGCGGCCTTTGACCTGATCTCCGGCGACGCGGCCACCGCCATGCTGGGCACCTCGGCCACGCCGGAGCGGCTGGCGGCCCTCCGGGCGGAGCTGGGGCTGGACAGGCCCCTGCCGGTGCGCTACGGCGAGTGGCTGCTGGGCTTTTTCACCGGGGACCTGGGGAGCTCCACCAGCTACAAGCAGCCGGTCTGGGACCTCATCGCCTCCAAGACGGGGCTGACCCTGTGCCTGAGCCTGGTGAGCTTTGTCCTGATTGCGGCGGTTTCCATTCCCCTGGGGGTCTTTACCGCCGGGCGGCGGCGGTTCGAGGGGGCCCGGACGGCCCTGAACCAGCTGGGCATGGCCGTACCGCCCTTTTTCACGGGAATCCTGCTGTCCTGGGTCTTCGGCGTGGGGCTGAAGTGGTTCACCCCGGGGCAGTTCCCCGACGCGGGGCGGGACTTCGCCGGGGCGGCGGTCTATTTGCTTTTCGCCGCCGCGGCCCTCTCCATTCCCCGGATCGCCATGACGGCCCGGATGCTCCGCAGCACGGTCCAGGAGGAGCTGGGGAAGGACTACGTCCGCACCGCCATCTCCCGGGGGAACGACCGGGGGCAGGTCCTGCGGCGGCACGTGCTGAAAAACGCCCTGCCCCCGGTGGTCACCTTCCTGGCCCAGACCATGGCGGAGATCGTGGCGGGGAGCATCGTGGTGGAGCAGGTCTTCGTCATCCCCGGCCTGGGGCAGATGCTGGTAACCTCCATCTCCAACCGGGACTATCCGGTGGTCCAGGCCATTGTGGTGATCCTGGCCTTCTGGGTGGTCCTGGCGGGAACGGCGGCGGATTTGATCAATCAGCGGATCGACCCCCGGCTCCGGTTAGGAGGCGCGGCATGAGGAAGCGAAACGGATTTCTCATCGCCGGGCTGGTTTTGACCTGCGCCTTGGCGGCCCTGATCCTCCTGGGCTTTTTCTGGACGCCCTACGACCCCAACGCCATGGCGGCGGGGCCGAAGTTTGACGCCCCCTCCCCCGCCCACTGGATGGGCACGGACAACTTCGGGCGGGACATTTTCAGCCGGGTCCTCAAGGGGGCGGGGACCACGGTGTCCATCGCCCTGGCCACCCTGCTCATCGGGGCGGTGTGCGGCTCCCTGGCGGGGGCGCTGACCGGGTATTTCGGCGGCCCGGCGGACGAGGTGCTCATGCGCCTCAACGACGCGCTGACGGCCTTTCCCAGCATCCTGCTGGCCCTGGTGGTCATCTCCATCCTGGGGCCGGGGAGCCGGCTCAACGTCATGACCGCCCTGGGCCTGGTGTTCATCCCCAGCTTCGCCCGGGTGACCCGCACGGCCTTCGCCTCCCTGCGGGACGTGAACTATATCAAGAGCGCCCGGCTGATGGGGGCCTCCAGCCGCCGCATCCTGCTGGTCCACATGCTGCCCAACACGGCGCCGGTGCTGCTGCCCGCCCTGACCATCGGGTTCAACAACGCCGTGCTGGCCGAGGCGTCCATGAGCTTCTTAGGCATCGGGGCGACGCCCCCCAACGCCTCCCTGGGCTACATGCTCTCCGAGGCCCAGGGGATGCTCTTCGCCGCCCCCTGGTACGCCGCCGGGACGGGCCTGGTCGTCGTGCTTCTGGTGTTCAGCGTGGGTCTGCTGGGCGAGGGTCTGCGGCGGCGGGACAGGGGGGTGCTGTGATGCTGAACATTCGGGACCTCCATGTGAAATTCCGGAACCGGGACCGGGAGGCCGTGGCCGGGGTGTCCCTCTCCATCGGGGAGGGGGAGATCGTGGGCCTGGTGGGCGAGTCCGGGTCCGGGAAGACCGTCACCGCCATGAGCGTGGCGGGCCTTTTGCCCCGGAAGCAGTGCGCGTACTCCGGGGAAATCCTTCTGGACGGCGCGGAGCTCCTCCACGCGGACCGGAAGGACCTGCGGAAGATCCAGGGGAAGGACATCGGCGTGGTCTTCCAGGAGCCCCAGAGCGCCCTGGACCCCCTGATGAAAATCGGCCCCCAGGTGGAGGAGGTCCTCCGGGTCCACACGGATCTGAACCGGGCGGAGCGCCGCCGGGCGGCCCTGGAGGCCCTGGCGGCGGTGGAGCTGCCGGAGGCGGAGGCGGTGTACGGGAAATACCCCCACCAGCTTTCCGGGGGCATGCTCCAGCGGGCCATGATTGCGGCGGCGGTCATCGCAAAGCCCAAGCTGCTGCTGCTGGACGAGCCGACGACGGCCCTGGATGTGACGATCCAGGCTCAGATCCTGGAGCTTTTGAAAAAGCTGAACCGGGAGTCCGGGGTGTCCATGCTCTTCATCTCCCACAACCTGAACGTGGTGCGGAAGCTCTGCGGCCGGGTGGCGGTGATGCAGCGGGGGGTGCTGGTGGAGGAGGGGGAGGCCCAGGAGGTCTTCCACCATCCGAAGCACCCCTACACCCAGCGGCTCATCGCCGCCATTCCCACGAGAAGACGGAAGGAGGGTGAGGCATGAGCGAGGAGCTGGTCTTGTCCCTCCGCCATGTGTACAGCGGCTACAGCGACGGCGCCGGGCTGTTTGGAAAGCGGCAGCGCCAGGAGGTCCTCCACGACGTGAGCTTCGACGTGCGCCACGGGGAGATACTGGGCCTGGTGGGGGAGTCCGGCACGGGAAAGTCCACCCTGGCCCGGACCATCTTGGGGATGGTGAGGCCGGACCGGGGCGAGGTGGTCCACTACACCAAGCGGCCCCAGATGATCTTTCAGGACCCCTACAGTTCCCTGAACCCCTTCTACAGTGTGGAGTGGACCCTGGAGGAGCCCCTGCGGGTCTATGGCAAATACGGCCGGGCGGAGCGGAAGCGCCGGGTCCGGGAGATGCTGGAGCGGGTGGAGCTGACGGAGGACTACCTGAAGGCCAAGCCCTCGGAGCTCTCCGGGGGCCAGCGCCAGCGGGTCAGCATCGCGGCGGCGCTGATCCGGCGGCCCAAATTCCTGATTGCCGACGAGCCGGTGTCCGCCCTGGACGTGACGATTCAGGCCCAGATTCTGGACCTGCTCCGCGCCCTCCGGCGGGAGCTGGACCTGAGCTATCTCTTCATCTCCCACGACTTGAACGTAGTTTACCAGCTCTGCGACCGGGTGCTGGTGATGAAGCGGGGCCGCATTGTGGAGCAGGGGACGGTGGACGAGATTTTTGACCACCCCAAGGAAGACTATACCAAGCAATTGCTGCTGGCGGCGGAGTGACTTTTTTTGAGAAAACCGCCGCCGAAGAAGCTTTGGGCCCGCTCTGATGGCTTGGCGGTTCCCCAGGCTGAAGCGGCGGCAACGGAGATGGGAATGAGACGGAACGCGTTTTTTCAAACCTACCGAAAACTCCATATCTGGCTGCTGGCGGACCTCTTGGCGCTGCTGGCCTTCTTCTCCCTCCGGGGGCGGCGTCCACTGATGAACGCCCTTGCGGACCATGTCACCGGGCCCCTCCGGCGGGGGCTGGGGCGGCTGAGTTACCTGGTCCCCTTCTCCGTCATGGAGCTGGTGGAGGCGCTGGCGGTGCTCCTGGGCGTCTGGTACGTGGTGTGGAGCGTCGCCGCCGTGGTCCGGGCAAGGGGACGGCGGCGGGAGCGGGCCTATGGCGCGGCCCTGGGCGGGGCCTGCGCCCTGCTGACCGTCTGGGCGGCCTTCTGCCTGCTGTGGGGCGTGAACTACTGGACGGACGGCTTTCAGGACAAATCCGGGATCTACGCCCAGCCCGTGGCTCTGGAGGATCTGCGGACGGCAACGGAGTACTTCGCGGACCGGGTGTCCGAGACGGCGGGGGAAGTGGCGCGGGACGGGCACGGCCTTTTTGCCGTCCCCCGGGAGGAGATCCTGGAAAACAGCGTCCGGGCCTATGAGGGGCTGACGGAGGCGTTCCCCTTCCTGGCCTTTCAGGACCCCGGCGTGAAGCCCATGGTTTTTTCCAGGCTCATGAGCGCCCTGGATTTCACGGGGGTTTACTGCTCCTTCACCGGGGAGTCCAACGTCAATGTGGACAGCCCCGCCTGTATGCTGCCCTCCACCATCGCCCACGAGCTGGCCCACCAGCGGGGCTTCGCCTCGGAGCAGGAGTGCAACTTCCTGGCGGTGCTGGCCTCCACCACCTGCAAGGACCCGGCCTATCAGTACTCCGGCTGGCTCATCGGATACGTCTACCTGGGGAACGCCCTGTACTCCCAGGACCCGGAGGGCTATTGGGCCATCCGGGAAACCCTGCCGGAGGAGGTCCAGCTGGACCTGGCGTATAACAATGCCTATTGGGCCCAGTTCCAGGATACGGTGGTCCAGCGGGCCTCCAACAAGGTCTATGACGGCATCCTGAAGGGCTACGGCGACGAGCGGGGAATTCAGTCCTATGGGACCGTGGTGGATCTGCTGGTGGCCTATTACAGTCAACGCAGTTGACTCTATAAATGCGCGCAAAAAAGACGGCGCGGCCCGCAGGCCGCGCCGCCCAGGCTGTCGAAAAAGTATTTTCGCCAGCCTGCGCAAGTTTTTCAGACCGTTATAGTCAACGCAGTTGAAAAGAAGCATACACTTCTTTTCAACCGGCGGGC
>CANPTW010000019.1 GCA_947577075.1 uncultured Oscillibacter sp.
CTCATGGTGGCCCTTATTTTATGGAGTCCCTGCACCGTTGGGTGGGGGGTTGGGGAGGGTGGGGGTCACCGGGGTGGGGTCCCCCCCACGATTTCAATTGGAAGCGTTCAGAGCAAAGCTCTGAAAACTTCAGGCCGGCGAACATGCGCTTTCGCCGGCTTGCGGCGCCAAGGTGATGCCCCTCACAGGGAAATCACCTTGGTAGCCACGGCCTCCTGAAAGGCCCGGTCGTGCTCCACAAAGAGCATCGTGGGGGCGAAGCCCCGCAGCAGCTCCTCAATCTGAAGCCGGGAATCGATGTCGAGGAAGTTCAGCGGCTCGTCCCATACATAGAGGTGGGCCTGTTCACAGAGGCTGGCGGCGATGAGAACCTTTTTCTTCTGCCCGCCGGAGTAGTCCTCCAGGGGGCGGTCAAACTGCTCTCTGGAAAGGCCCAGCTTCCGCAGGATTGCCTTGAAGAGGCTCTCGTCAATCCCCCGCTCCAGGATGAAGTCCCCCAACGGCCCTTGAAGAAACGCGGTGTCCTGAGGCACATAGGAGATTTTCAGTCCCGGGGCCGGGGCCAGCGTCCCCTCGTACCGGATGTCCTGTCCCAGCAGCAGCTTTAGAAGGCTGCTCTTCCCGCTGCCGTTCCGGCCCTCCAGGGCGATGCGCTCCCCCTGCTCCAGGGAGAAGGTCAGGGGCCCGCAGACCCGCCGGTCCCCGTACCACAAGGCCAGCTCCGAACAGAAGAACAGCCGCCTGGCGTGGTGGACCAGGGGGCGGAGCTTCAGCGCCTCCGCCGTCTCCCGGTTTTTCAAAAGGCCCTGCTTTTCCTCCAGGGCCTTTTCCTGCCGGGCCTCCAGGGCCTTGGCCCGCTTCATCATCTTGGCGGACTTGTGGCCCACGAAGCCTTTGTCATAGGCCCCGATTTTGGACGCCTCCACCCGGTCGGACCAGGCGGAAGTTCGCCGGGCCGCGCTTTGGAGGCGGCGGATGTCCTTCCGGAGGCGCTCGTTTTTGGCCTCCTCAAACTGCTGGACCCGGTCAAAGTTCTCTTTCCAGGAGCTGTAGTTTCCAGCCTGGACCTGGATGTCCGCCCGGTTCAGGGCCAGGATGTGGTCCACGCAGCCGTCCAGAAAGCGGCGGTCGTGGGACACCAGGATGAAGCCCCGCTGCCGCCGGAGATAGTCCGCGGCCGCTTCCCGCCCGCGGGCGTCCAGATGGTTGGTGGGCTCGTCAATAAGGGGGAAGCGCCCCTCCTCCAGGAACAGGGCGGCCAGGAGGACCTTGGTGCGCTCTCCGTTGGAGAGGGTGGAGAAGGGCCGCCAGAGGGCCTCCTCCGCCACGTCCAGGAGGGCCAGCTCCCGGGGAAAGCGCCAGGTTTCCGCCCCGGGACACAGGTCCTCCAGCACCTCCGCCGTCAGCCGGTCCGGATTTGGAACGGGCCGGGGGAAGATGCCGAAGGGCGCGGAGGAAACCAGCGTTCCCTCATAGGGGTACTCCCCCAGCAGAAGGCGGAGCAGGGTGGTCTTTCCCCTGCCGTTCCGCCCGATCAGCCCCAGCCTCCAGCGGTCGTCAATCTGAAAGGCGGCATGATCGAATACCAGGTCCGGACTGCCGGGATAGGAAAAGGTCAGGTTTTCCGCCTGAATCATAGACATATGCATCGTCTCCTCGCTGTAAAAAAATCAGGGCCGCGGGAAAGCTCCCGCGGCCCTGCACAGCGCGACAAAGACCACCCCCGGAGGAGGCGGCTGACGGTGTGAGGGCCGGAATCGTGAGCGCTTTCCCGCATGGCGGCATGCTGCCGCCCCGGTGTCCGCACCCGGCGGCACCGGCGGCCAAATCCATTGGCTGTCAGCAGGAAATCTTTCTCACCTTTCCACCCCTCTCAGTTTGTTTAAGGGAAGTATAGCATGTTCCGTCCCCGCCGTCAAGAGGCGGGGTGCGGACGGAGGGAACAACCGCCGTTGGGCCTTCCGCCGATGTTCAAACAGGACCGAAGGGGCCCCGCGCAGCCGGAATTTAAAAAATTTACATTTTTCCCCTTGACCTTCCCCCTTGTGGAAGGTGTATTCTGAAACCGCAAATTTCAAGAGCGCTCCGCGCAGCGGCGCTGCCGGGGCGGGAAAGGACCCCCTTTATGAACAAGACCTGGAGAAAACTTGGCGCCCTGCTGCTGGCCCTGACCCTGAGCCTCAGCCTCTCCGTCCCGGCCCTGGCTGCGGAAGCGCCGAAAACCGTGGCGGAGACGGCGCGGGAGGCTGCGGCGGCGGCTATAACCTACGGAGCCGCCTCCAGCGCCGCCTGGGCGGTGTGGCAGGACGGGGAGATCGTCGCCTCCGGCGCACAGGCCGGGGCTTCCGCCGGAGAGGGCGCGAAGCAGCCGCCGGCGGCGGATCTGTTCGGCGTCGGCTCCGTCAGCAAGATCTACACCACGGTGGCCGTTCTGCAGCTGGCGGAGGCGGGGAAGCTGGAGCTGGACCAGCCCGTGGTCCGCTATCTGCCGGACTTCCGGATGGCGGATTCCCGGTACCGGGACATCACCGTCCGCATGCTGCTGAATCACTCCTCCGGCCTGATGGGTTCCTCCATGGGCAGCGGCCTGCTGTTCGGCGACGCCGGGGAGGAGGCCGCGGATACGCTGCTGGAGCGGCTCGCCACCCAGCGCCTGAAGGCGGAGCCCGGCGCCTACAGCGTTTACTGCAACGACGGCTTCACCCTGGCCCAGCTGGTGGTGGAGGCGGTGACGGATCAGAATTTCCAGGATTACCTGCACGCCAACATCCTTGACCCCGCCGGGCTGGAGGAAACCCGCTTCCCCGACGAGCTGCTGGGCTCTGAGGAGGAGGAACGCGTGGCCCCCATCTTCCAGGCGGGCGACGACCGGCCCCTGCCCATGGACTGCCTGGGCGTCGTGGGCACCGGGGGAATTTACGCGACGGCGGAGGATCTGGCCCGCTTCGGCGGAGCGCTGACCGGCCAGACCCTTTTGAAGGAGGAAACCCGGAACGCTATGGCCGCCCCGGAGTACGCCGGGGGCCTCTGGCCGGAGGAGGGCCCGGACGCGCTGGCCTATGGCCTGGGGTGGGACAGCGTGGAGTGGTTCCCCTTCTCCCAAAGCGGGGTGACCGCCCTGGTGAAGGGCGGGGATACCCAGTATTACCACGCCGGACTGGTGGTGCTTCCCGAGCATGGGCTGGCGGCGGCGGTGCTCAGCTCCGGCGGCGTGTCCACCTATAACGAGCTGGCCGCCTCCCGGATGCTGCTTGCGGCCCTGGCGGCAAAGGGCGTGAAGGTGGATGAGACGCCCCTCAAGCTGCCCGAGGCCCAGCCGGCGCTCATGCCCAAGGAACAGGCGGAGCTGTCCGGCTATTACGCCTCCCTCATGGTTTACAAGGTGGACGTGGCGGCGGACGGAACGCTGACCATGCACTATTTGAATATGCCCGGCGTTCCGGACCGGACCTTTACCTATTACAGCGACGGCTCCTTCCGGGATGAGGCCAACGCCTCCGCCATCCGCTTGGTGAAGGAGGACAACGGCCGGGTCTACCTGCACCAGCGGGCCTTTACGGAGCTGCCCGGCCTGAGCGGCCTCCCCGCCTCCAACTATGCCGCCGTAAAGCTGCCGGAGCATGAAATCTCGCCGGAGCTTCAGGAGCTCTGGGACAAGCGGATGGCGGAAACGGTCGTCGTCCCCATGAACGAGCGGTACAGCTCCCAGACGTATCTTGCCCTGGGCGCCGCCTTCGCCGCCGAGGCGGAGCTGGCGGAAAGCGCGGAGTTTGCCCCGGGCTACACCGGCGCGCTGGAGATCGTGGACGAGAATCACGCCCGCTATGTCCCCCAGCTTCCCGGAAACGCGGGGCGGGACGGCTATGACCTGGAATTCCGGCGGGATGAGGCGGGCACGCTTTGGATGTACCAGTCCAACGGCTCCGTGGCCATGGACCTTGCGGCGGCGCCCGCCCTCTCCACGGGGAAGGACGGCCGGACCGTCTGCACCATCCAGCCCGACGGGTACGCCCGCTGGTACCGGGTGGGGGAGAAGGCCGCCGGGAAGACCATGACGGTCCGGACGCCGGAAAACGCGGGCTTCTGGGTTTATGACGGCAAGGGCGGCGTGACCGCCTCCTCCGTCCTGTGGGACGACCAGGCCGTGAAGCTGCCCGAGGGCGGCCTGGTGGTCTTTGCCGGGGATCCCGGCGCGAGATTCGCGCTGGACTTCCAGGATCGTTAACGGGCGTCCCCGAACTCCGGCGGTTCAGGCGGCGGAGCCCGGTCCTGGGGCCGATGGCGAAGCCGGGCCCAAGGGGAAGCCGGATGTGCGGACAATGCGCCGAAAAACGAACAAGCCCGCCGCCGTGAATTTCTCACGGCGGCGGGCGGCTTTTAGAACCTGGATTCACAACCGGGGCATCCTGTCCGGGCGGTCTTTTTCCCGCCACACCGCGTCAACTTCCCTTGAAATCCGACAGGATTCCCGCGGGAAATTTCCCTGTCCGGCGGGGGAAACCCCCATCCATCCGGCATCCCCCGGTTGTGAAACCGGGTTCTTATTTCAGGAGCCGGTCCACGCAGGACTGCATCTCCTTTTTGGTGCGGGCGCTGCGGGCCTGGGCCACCACGGCCCGGCGCTCCGCCTCCGGCAGGGCGGCAAAGCGCTCCATGGCTTCGGGCCGCTGGGCCATGGCAAGGCCCAGCCCAAGGGGAAGCTCCATATCAAGGGGCATTCGCTGCATTGTGCTCACCTCGGAAACAGCGTTCCCCACGGTTCGACAAATTATTCGGCCCCGTCGGAATAATAGAGATTCAAAGCGCGGCAGAGGTCCCTCGCCGGGAGATAGGTCACGCCGTTTTCCAGAATGCAGGGGCCGGAAATGCCGCTCTCTTCGCCGTCCCGGAAGATGACCTCCTCGCCGGGGACGGCGAAGAAGACCGGATCGACGCTTTCATTGTAAACGACCGCGCCCCGGTTTTTATCCCAGGATACGCTGTACCCGGCGGCCTCGGCCACGGCGCGGAGGGGGAGATAAATCTGCTTTTCCCCGCTCTCCTCGTTCTTCACGACCTTTCCGGGGACGGAAACCGTCTCACCGTTCACGACGCCGGTTCCCGCGGTGTTCCAGGCGGCCGTACCCCGGTAGGCGTAGGGGAAGACCAGCACCTTGGAGACTGCGTCCTGTTCCCCCCGCCAGACCAGAACCTGGGAGCCGGGCCGAATGTCCTCCAGCCGGATGATCTGCCGGGTCAGCCAGGGGGTCACCTCCGCGTCCAGGGGCACCGCCAGCTCCAGGGGGGCTTCCTCCGCCCCGCTCTTGGCGCTGAAGACCATCTGGCTGCCTCCGGCGGGATCGGTCCAGCCGGCGCTGGTCAGCACGTAGTACTCTGGCGCGGCCGCGTCGGCGGGAACGTTGCCCACCACCACCTGGGCGAAGACCTGGGGCGGCAGGCTCATGGTGGCGGCGGGGCCGATCCAGGCATAGAGGACGTCCCCCTCCTTGAGGGCGTTCAGGTCCAGGGGCAGGCCCGTGGCGGCGTCCACAGCCGGAGCGTCTCCCACATGGACCACCACCTCGTTCAAGTGGTCGTTTTTGTCGTCGTTTTTCAGGAGAATGCCCTCCCCGTCCCAGGGGGAGACTTTGCCCCAGACCCGGGTGGGAGCGGGGTCCTCCGCCCAGGCGGCGGCGGTGAGGGACAGCGCGGCGGAACAGGCCGCCAGGGTCAAAAGCGCGCACAGCAGTCGTTTCATAAAAGTTCCTCCAATCTTTTTGTGTGACGCCGTCGGGGCGTCATGGTCCTGCGGGGCGGGCGAGCCTCTCAGCCCGCCGCCTCCCGGGCGGGGCAGTCCGGTTTGGGGCATCCCAGGGCGGCGATGTTCTCCTCCGTCAGGGGCTGAAAGGGAAGGCCCATGGACTCCGTGCCGCCGGTATAGGACTCCAGCCACGCCTCCAGCTCCGCCCCGTCGACCGGGTCCGTGTTCCAGAGCCGCCCGTCCAGCCGCCCGTCGGAGGGCACACGGTCGTTCCTGTACCACTCTCCGGTGAGAATGTAGTAGACCAGCCCGTCTCCGTCGGCGTCCGTCTCCCGGGGAAAGGCGGCGGCCAGAGTTTCGTCTCCCTCGGTGCACTCCAGGTCCCAGGCGTTCACGGCGGCCGCCAGGGTATAGTCCCCCGTCTCCGGATTATATTGATAGACGTTGATGGGCCAGAAGCGCCCGGCCCAGCCCTGGCTGTGGGACCAGCCCGCCGTGACGGCCCCGTTTTCATAGAAGGTCAGGTCCGGGAACTCGGAGAAGACCAGGCGGAGCGCCCCGTCCTCATAGCCGTAAACCAGCCCCCGCATCCCGGCGGTGCAGGCGTTGGTCCAATAGACGACGAGCTCCTCCTCCCCGCCGCCGTCCACGTCGGCCAGGGCGAATCGGTTTTCCGCGGCCCCCTCCGGGCCGGTCCAGTCCAGCCTCGTCCCGTCAGGCAGAACCCCTTGGAGGTACATGTCCCACAGGGCCTTGCCGTAGGCCGCCATCCGGGCCTCGCCGTCCCCGGCGGCGATGGAGGACCTGGGGCCCGGCGGGTCTTTCGGCAGCTGTTCCTCCGGGGCGGAGACGGCCTCCGGCGGGGCGGGCTGCTTCGCTGTGGCGACGGCCACCGGGGCAAAGCTGTCCGCCCCGCAGGCGCTGAGGGTCCCCAGCAGCAGCCCGGAGATAAAAATCCCGCAGAGCATCCAGATAAAATGCTTCATAGCGTCTCTTCTTTCCTATGTAATCTCTATGCTCCCTATTATAGACGTTTGGACGGGGACTTTTGTTACAAACTTTCCCGAAATTTCTGCAAAATTTTCTCTCTGTATGGAAGTCCCCCTTTCCACATATGCTATAGGAAGCAAACGCCATGAAAGGAGAACCCTATGGAAGCTCATTATCCCTTCACCCTGCCGGCCCTGCCCTATGGGTACGACGCGCTGCTGCCGGAGATTGGGGAGCGAACCCTGCACTTCCACCACGACAAGCACTTCGCCACGTATATCGAGAACCTGAACAAGCTCCTGGAAAAGCGCCCGGACCTTCAGGACTGGTCCCTGGAGCGCCTGGTCCAGGAGTGGCCCGGCCTTCCGGAAGACATACGCCAGGGCGTCCGCAACAACGCCGGAGGCGTGTATAACCACGACCTCTATTTCCGCACCCTGGCCCCCGGAGCCGCCTCCTCTCCCAGCGGCCCCCTGGAGGCCGCCGTCGCCAGGAGCTTCGGGGACCTGGACGGGCTGAAATCCGTGATGAAAAACGCGGCCCTGGGGCAGTTCGGCTCCGGCTGGGCCTGGCTGGTCAGCGACCATGACGGGGGCCTGTCCGTCGTCAAAACCGCCAACCAGGACACGCCCCTGCCGCAGATCCCCCTGCTGCTGTGCGACGTGTGGGAGCACGCGTATTACCTGGACTATCAGAACCGCCGGGGAGATTACTTCGAGAGCTGGTGGCGGAAGGTGGACTGGCCGGGAATCTCCGGGACCTATGAGGCCCTGCTGTCGGAGCGGCCCCACCGGGCGGGGTGAGAACCGCCGGGAGTTTCCCGCGGTCCCCAGTCCCGGGGGAATGGGTTCCAGGGGCGGCGGGCCGGGAAGCGCCCGGCAGCGGTTTTGGAGAAAATTCACAGCGCCGCCTCCCGCCAAAGCGCCAAACTTGACGAAGTGCCACTTGACAAACCGCCCCGGCCTGGGTATGATAAGCCTTACAGGTGTCAAGACACCTGTAAGGCTTATGCTTTACATAGTAGGACCTGTTCCCGCAAGTCCAAACCCATGCCTTTTCAGTAAATTCTGCCGCCTGCGGCATTAAACGTGCTTGACGCGCCCCGGCGCGCCGGCAGGTTTTTGCCTTGCATCCGGCCAAAATTTCCTGGAAAATCCGCACAGCTGGACTTCTGCGAACAAGCCCTAGGAAAGAGACAGGTGCTTCCCATGGAAAAGGTCAAGGCGTTCCTGAAACGAAAAAACATTGTGATCAACCCCCGGCGCTACGGCATCGACGCCCTGGGGGCCATGGCCCAGGGGCTCTTCTGCTCCCTGCTCATCGGAACCATTCTCAACACCGTCGGCTCCCAGTTCCACATCGGCTTTCTCACCGCGGAAATCATCACCATCAATAAGGCGGGCTATACCATCGGGGGCATGGCCTCCTTCATGAGCGGCGCGGCCATGGCGGTGGCCATCGGCTATGCGCTGCAGGCCCCGCCCATGGTCCTCTTCTCCCTGGCCACAGTGGGCTATGCCTGCAACGCCCTGGGAAAGGCCGGAGGCCCCCTGGCGGTGCTTTTCGTGGCCATCCTCGCCGCCGAGTGCGGCAAGGCCGTCAGCAAGGAGACGAAGGTCGACATCCTGGTGACGCCCATCGTCACCACCCTGGTGGGCATCGGCGCGGCCTGGGTCATCGCGCCCCCCATTGCCGCCGCTGCCAGCGCCTTTGGGCAGCTCATTGTGCGGGCCACCATGCTCCAGCCCTTCCTCATGGGCATCCTGGTGTCCGTGCTGGTGGGCGTGGCGTTGACCCTGCCCATCTCCTCCGCCGCCATCTGCTCCGTCCTGGGGCTGACGGGGCTGGCGGGGGGCGCCGCCGTGGCGGGCTGCTGCGCCCAGATGGTGGGCTTCGCCGTCATGAGCTTCCGGGAGAACGGCTGGGGGGGCCTGGTGAGCCAGGGCCTGGGGACCTCCATGCTGCAGATGCCCAACATTGTCCGGAATCCCAGGATCTGGATCGCCCCCACGGTGACCTCGGCGATCACCGGGCCCATCGCCACCTGTCTCTTCCGGCTGGAGATGAACGGCGCGGCCATCAACTCCGGCATGGGGACCTGCGGCCTCTGCGGCCAGCTGGGCGTGTGGACCGGCTGGGTGTCCCCCAGCGAGGCGGCCGTGGTCAACAACGGAGCCGCCGCCATCGTCCCCGGGGCCATGGACTGGGCGGGGCTGATTTTGATCTCCTTCCTCCTTCCCGCCGTGATCTGCCCCCTGGTCAACCAGCTCTGCCGGAGGGCGGGCTGGGTGAAGGACGGAGACTTGACCCTGGGGGACTGAACGGGATGTGAACCCCACAATGGGAACTGCCCAGCGGGCCCCGCCGGAAGGCGGGGCCCGCTGCTTCGGAGAAGGCAGGCAGAACAGGCGCCGGCGGCACTGCCGCCGGCGCCTGCTGTACGCGTTTGGGGAAAGCCCCGGGGAATCCGTTTTTCCGCCCGGCCGGCTCCGCGGCCAAAGCCTTGCAAATTCTGTCCCTTCATGGTAGAATGAAAAAAACCAAGGGGGACCGTCTATGGATCGCATCAGCAAGGAAAACTATTATCTGGATATTGCCGAAACCGTCCTGGAGCGGGCCACCTGCCTGCGGCGCATCTTCGGAGCCATCATTGTGAAAAACGACGAGATCATCGCCACCGGGTACAACGGCGCTCCCCGGGGCCGGGTGAACTGCGTGGACCTGGGCTACTGCTCCAGGGAGGCGCTTCAGGTGCCCCGGGGGGAGCGCTATGAGCTTTGCCGCAGCGTTCACGCCGAGGCCAACGCCATCATCTCCGCCGCCCGCCGGGACATGGTGGAGGGCACGCTGTATCTGGTGGGCCGGAACGTGCAGACCGGGGAGCTGCTGGGGGACGCCACATCCTGTTCCATGTGCCGCCGCATGGTCGTCAACGCGGGCCTGGCCCGGGTGGTGATCCGCCGGACCCGGACGGAATTCGAGGTGATTCCGGTTTCCCGGTGGATTGCCGAGGACGACACCGTCCCCTGTTCCTGAGCGGGCGGGGCTTCCCGGCGGCTCCGCCGGGGTTGGAGCCTGTCCGCGGCCTGCCGGCCCCCTTCCGGGGAGCGGCGGGGAACTTCTTCCGACGAAAGGGGAGGGCCTTTTTGAAAGCGGGACTTGTCACCTTCTACCATCTGCACCACTACGGAGCGCTGCTCCAGGCCGTGGCCACCCAGAGGGCGCTGGCGTCCCTGGGCTGGGACTGTGAGACGATCGATTATTTTGTCAATCAGGACAACCGCATCCTCAAGCCTCCCACGTCGCCGGGCCGGGCGGCCGGAGACGCCCACAGCGCCCTTCACTATCCCGCCCTGCGGCGGCGGTGGGAGCGCTTTGAGCGGTTCTCCCGGACCTTCCTGAAGCTCACCGCCCGCCGGTATGGGAGCTGGGAGGAGCTGAGGGAGGCGGAGCTGCCCTATGACCTGCTGGTTTCCGGCAGCGACCAGATTTGGAACCCGGTCATCTTCCCCGACCGGCGCTTTGACCCCGTCTTCTTCGGCACCTTCTCCCCCCTGCGGAAGATCGCCTACGCCCCCTCCTTCGGCGTGGCTCACCTTCCGGAGGGGATGGAAGAGGAGCTGAAGGGGTATCTGGAGGGCTTTTCCCACCTCTCCGTCCGGGAGGCCCGGGGCCGGGAAATCCTTCGGGAGGCCGCCGGGAGGACAGCGGAGGTGGTGCTGGACCCCACGCTGCTGCTGACGGCGGAGGAGTGGTCCGCCCTGGCGGCGGAGAGGCCCCCCCGGGGGAGTTATATTCTCTGCTACTGCATCGCCCGCCCCGGGGCGCTGGAGCCCTATATCCGACGGCTGGCGGAGGAGACGGGGCTGCCGGTGGTGCAGCTCTGCGGCGCCCGGCGAAGGGTTCACCCCAAGGCCAGGCTGATTCTGGACGCCGGGCCGGCGGAGTTTTTGAGCCTGTTTCAAAACGCCGCTTACGTCTGCACCAACTCCTTCCATGGGACGGTGTTCTCCGTCCAGTTCCGGCGGCCTTTCTTCACCGGCGTGGCTCCCGCCGAGCTGGCGGAGCCGGAGAGCTCCCGGACCTTCAGCCTGCTGCGCCGCCTGGGGCTTACGGAGCGGGTGGTCGGCAAGGGGGACGCCGCCGGGCTCCGGGACGTTCCGGACTGGCCCGCCGTGGAGGAGCGGCTCCGCGCCGCCCGGAGGGGGTCCCTGGCCTATTTGAAGGCCGCGCTGGCGGGGGAGCCCTGGGAGGGGGCCCCGCCAGCGGCCCCGGAAAAGGGGGAGGGCCCGGTCCTGGCGGACCGGACCCACTGCACCGGCTGCTCCGCCTGCCGCTGCGCCTGCCCCAAGGACGCCATTTCCATGGTTCGGGACAAGGAGGGCTTCGCCTTCCCTGCGGTGGACCCGGCGAAATGCGTTCACTGCGGCGTCTGCACCGCCGCCTGTCCGGCGCTGCGCCGCCGGGAGGCCAGGCCCCTGCCCGCCGCCTTTGCGGCCTGGAACCGGGAGGCGGAGGTCCGGCGGGACTCCACCTCCGGCGGGGCCTTTTCCGCCCTGGCGGACTATGTCCTGGAGGGGGGCGGCGTGGTCTTCGGCGCGGCCCTGGACGGGCGGCAGCACCTGCGGCATATCGCCTGCTTCCGCAAGGAGGACCTCTGGCGCCTCCGGGGGGCCAAGTACGTCCAGAGCGACCTGGACGGCATATTCCGGGAGGTGAAAAAGTGCCTGGAAACCCGGCAGGTCCTCTTCTCCGGCACGCCCTGCCAGGTGGACGGGCTGTACCGCTTCCTGGGGAGCCGGCCGGAGAATCTGACCACCTGCGACCTGGTCTGCCAGGGAGTCCCCTCCCCCGGCGTGTGGGAGGATATGGCCCGCCTGATTGAGCGCAAGCGGGGAAGGGAGCTCCAGACCGTCCGCTTCCGCAACAAGGTGGAGGGCTGGAAGAACAGCCACTTTACCGCCGTCTATGACGACGGCACCGTGGACACCCAGCCGCTGTTTGAAACGGAATACGGCCGGGCCTTCGGCCGGGCGCTCTTCCTGCGGCCCTGCTGCTACCGCTGCCCCTACGCCAGCCTGAACCGTCCGGGGGACTTCACCCTGGGGGACCTGTGGGGCCTGCTGCCGGAGGAGTTCCCGGACCAGCAGCAAAAGGGCGTCAGCCTTCTGCTGGTGAACAGCCCCCACGGGAGCCATATCTTCGACCAGCTCCGCCTGAGCCGCCAGCCCTTCCCCGTGGAGCGGGCCATTGCCGGAAATCCCCGGCTGGCCTCCCCCATCGCCCAGCCGCCGGACCGGGCCGCGTTTTTCGCCGCCTATGCCCTGGACCCCTTCGACCAGGTGGTCCGCCGCTTCTGCGCCCTGCCGCCGCTGCCCGTCCGGGCCGCGGGGAAGGTGCTGTCGCCGGAGGCGAAGGCCCGGCTGAAGCGGATTTTGAAAAAGGGATAAACGCCCCTGCGGGGGCCTTCGGCACAGCCGGGCGGAAGCCCGGCTGTGGGCGTTGCTCCAAGGGGACCGCGCCCCCCGGAACCCGATGAGAACGGGCTCCGGAGGGCGCGGCTTCGTTTTTTCCGGGGCGTTCCGGGGGCTCAGGGCGTGCCCTCCGCCGGCCGGGAGAGGATCCACAGCGGCGCGCCGTCGTGGCGGCTGGGAGAGAGCTCGTCCAGAATCAGGGACAAATCCCAGGGGATCAGGCTCCGGTCCCGGCTGGCGGGGTCCGCGGCCAGAATCTCCCCGCCCAGGGTCACACCCCGGAGGAGGATGAAGTGCCCGCCCCTGGTGAAGTGGCCCTTGGTCATCAGGGCCACGGCGACGTCTCCCCCGGAAAGGCGGAGGCAGAGCTCCTCCGGGTCCAGGGACTCCAGGTCCACGGATTCACAGCCCAGGCCGTAGCGCTCCGCCACCCCCTGGACGATGGAGAGGTAGGAGCCGTGGCTCCGGCACCAATAGCCCTGCTCCACGCAGAGCCGGGCCATCTCCTCCGGGTCCACAATCTCCCCCGTCAGGGAGGAAACCGCCATGGCCATGGCGGTGGGGCCGCAGCCGTGGGTGCTGAGGAGGTCGGAGCCGTACTTCTGCCGGGAGCGGGCCTCGTCGGTCTGGTTGAAATAGACCACTTCCACGCCGCCGCCGGTGAGAATCTCCTGCCCCTCCCGCCGGATGATGTCGCTGATCAGGGGGTCCAGCAGCTCCCTGGGGGGCGCGATTTCGGGCTGGGCGAGGGCGGAGTCGGCCTCCGGCTCCTCCTCCGGCGGGGGCGGGGGGGCGGTAAGGGCTTCCATCCAATCCCGGAGGGAGGTCCGGGCCGAGGCGGCGGCGTCTCCCGCCCGGGCCGCCGCGGCGCTTCCGGCCCGGCAGACGCCGCCCCAGACCGCCCCGGCGGTTTCGGCAGCCTGCCGGGCGGTTTCCCGGACCGGCTCCGTCAGGGCCTCGTAAAGCGCAGGCTCGAAAAAGCGGCAGGCCAGCAGCTCCGCTCCGCCGATGCAGACCACGGCCAGGAGGACGACGGCGGTATACCGGACCCAGGAGGCCCGTTTTTTGGGACCGGAACCCGGCTGCGGCGCCTGCCGCTTCAGGCGGTGGAGCTCCTCCAGGGCCTGCTCCTCCGGGGAGGTGGGGTGACGCATGGCGAACCTCCTGTGGTGGGAATGTTTTCTCCACTATACCACATGGGCGGGGGCCGCTTCAAGGGCGGCGGCGGTTTTCGACGGGGAGAAAATGCTGGAAGGCCAAAAAGCGGGGCCGCCCGAAAGGGCGGCCCCGTGGGGGTCCGGCTTTATTTCCGGTAATTCTGCATGCGCCAGACGATGGCGGAGACCTGACCGCGGGTCAGGGTGTTGGAGGGGCGGAAGGTGCTGGTCCCGTTGTTGAAGTAGCCCTCGACAATGCCGGCGGCGTTCAGCGCCTGGACATAGACGTCCGCGGTATCCGTGAAGGGCTTTACGCTGGAGAGGTTGTTGATGTCCAGCTTCAGCGCCCCGGCGGCCAGCTGGGCCACCTGCAGGCGGGTGATGGGGCCGCTGAGGTTCACGTTGCTCCGGGTGATGAGCCCGTCGGCCTGGGCCTTGGCGAGATAGCCGCCGAAGGTGCCGCCCTGGGCAGTGGGGGCCTGTTCAGGATAGCCGGCGGCCAGCATGATGAGCTTCAGCGCCGCTCCGTAGGTGATGGTATTGTCCGGCTTGAAGCTCCCGTTGGAGTACCCGTCGATGACGGCGGCGTCCGCCAGCTCCGTGACGTACTTGTAGCACCAGGTGGAGGTGCTGATGTCGGTGAATTTTTTGTTGGCGTTCAACACGCCCATGGAGAACATGCCGGAGGCAATGGGGGTGCCGCTGGCGTTCAGCGCCGCATAGGGAATCTCCACCGGGCCGGTGTAGTTGGTGGCGGGGACGAAGCGGAGCTGCGCCAGCTGCTGGCTGCCCGTGTTATAGCCGTAAGCCGTGGTGGTGTTGGCCGGGGTGGTCCCGGTTCCCACATAGACGGCGCCCACGTTGGCGGCGGGGAGCTTCAGCAGCTGAATGCTGCTGGGCGTGGTTCCGGTGGCCGCGGCCACGGCGGCGGCGATGGAGGGCGCCGGGAAGTTGACGGACGTGTTCTTGGGGGTGGGGCCGTAGACCTCGGAGACGGCCTTGCTGGTGACGCTGATCAGGATGCCCCCGGTGACGGACTGGCCGTTGGTGCCGTAAGCCGTGAAGGGAATGCTGGCGCAGTAGTTGGATCCGGAGGGCACATAGGTCAGCTCCGTCAGCGCGTACTCGCTGGGGGAGGCGGGGTTGGCATAGAAGTTCCGGTTCCGGTTGGAGGCGGTGAGCTGCTCCCGGGCGGAGGAGCCGTAGCGGCTGGCGCCGTAATAGTTGTAATACAGCGCTCCAGCGGCGGGCACGTCGTTGAGGGCGACGTACTGCAGCGTCCCGGCGGGATAGGCGCTTTTGTAGAACCGGGCCAGGTCGTTGGCGCTGATCTGGACATTGGTGCCTGTGGTGACGGCATAGCGCACGCTGCCCACCAGGTTGGAGGAGGCGGCCGCCGCGGCCGCGGGGGTGATTACCAGCGTGCCCTCCACAAAGCGGTCGTTGGCGCCGTAAGCCGTGAAGCGCAGGGACACCTTGCCGCTGGTGAAGGAGTTGGCGGCGGCGAAGGTCAGGTCGTTCAGGGCGTAGTCCGTCCGGCCCGCGTCGTTGGCATTGTAATAGAACCGGACGTCCCGCAGGTTGTTGCGGGTGAAGGAGAGGGAATAGCTGGTGTTGTAGCCGGTATAGAGGGTGCCGTAAGAGTCCGGGAAGTCGGCGCTGCCGGGCACGTCGAAGACCACATAGTCCACGCTGGAGCTGCTGTAGGTCTTGCGGAAGAAGTCGTCGAACTTCACCCGGTCAAAGTTCACCGTTTTGCCGGGGGTGACGGTGTAGGCGATGTCCCCGCCGGCGCTGGTGCTGACCACCAGCTTCAGCGTGCCCTGCTCATAGTCGTCGGCGCTGTAGTAAGCCCGGAAGGGGAGGGACAGGGTGCTCTTGTCCGCGGCGCTGCGGTCGGGCCGGAAGGACAGGCTGCTGAGGGCATAGGTGCCGTAGCTGCTGCTGCTGTAATAGAACTGGGTCTGGTTATAGGTGAGATTGCTCCGGGTCAGCTGGGTGTTTCCGGTGCAGAGACTCCCGGCGAAGCTGGCGTAGTCGCTGCCCGCCTCAAAGGCCACATATTTGATGGTGCGGCTGGTGCCGGACATGGTCTGATAGGCCCGGTTGAAGTCCTCGACGCTGAAATTCACCTGGCCGCCGGGGGCCGCCTCATAGGTGATGGTGTTGGCGGCGGAGGTGATGTTGATGCGGAGGGTGCCCTCCTCATATTCGTCCCGGTCGTTGCGGTAGTACGCCCGGAAGGGGATGCTCAGGCTGGCGCCCTCCTTGGCGTCCCGGTCCGCCTGGAAGGTCACGTCCTCCAGGAGGTAGTCGTTCCGGCCCGCGTCGTCGCCGCTGTAGTAGAACCAGGTTTCGTTGTGGGTCAGGTCCGACAGGCGGAGGTCGGTGTTCTTCACGTACAGGGCCCCGGCGAAGTTCCGGTAGCTGTCCGGCGCGTAGAAGGACACGGCGGTGATGGTCCGGCTGCTGTAGCCGGAGAGGGCCTGATAGACCTTGTTGAAGGCCGTCCGGTCCAGGCGGGCGGTGCCGCCGGGGGCGACGTTGCAGGTGACGGTGTCCTTGGACCCCTCTTTGTCAATGATGATCCGCAGGGTGCCCTCGGCCCGGTCGTCCCGGCTGCGGCAGGCCCAGAAGGGAATTTCCAGGACGGACCCGTCCTTGGCCCCGCTGGAGGCCCGGAAGACCAGGTCGTCGATGGCATAGTCCCCGTAGCTGCTGCCGGTGTAGTTGAACTGCTCCCGGGCGAACTCCCGCTTGGTGAAATCGGAGTGGCCCAGGGCGCTGACCTTGCCGTCGAAATAGGTGTAGTCGTCGCTGGGGTCGAACTCCACATAGTTGATGGTCCGGCTGGTGTTGGCCACGTCCTGATAGGCCCGGTTGAAATCGCTGCGGTTGAAGGTGACGGAGCCGCCGGGGGCCACCCGGTAGATCACGTCGCCGTCCTGCCCGTCCTCGTCGATGACGATCCGGAGGGTTCCGGCGTAATAGGTGCTCCGGTCATAGATCCGGAAGGGGATGGAGAGCTCCTTGCCGTCCCGGGCGTCCTTGTCGGCCCGGAAGCTGACGGTGTCCAGGGCATAGTCGCCATAGCTCTTGTCGCTGATATAGAAGGTCCAGTCCCCCAGGCGGCTCCGGGTCAGCGCCCGGGAGCCGGAGTACAGGGACCCGGCGAAGCTGTCATACCCGGTGTTGGGGAGGAAGACCACATAGCGGGGATTGACGGTTCCGCCGCTGAGCTTCTTATAGGACTCCTCAAACCGGGAAACCTTGAGGTTCACCGTGCTGCCGGGGGCCACCCGGAGGAGGATCTCGTCCGAGGAGGCCGTGGAGCCGGTGCTGGTGAGGGTCAGGGTGCCGACGATGGTGTTATAGGCGTCCTTGGCGGTGTAGCGGACGGTATAGCCGCTGCTCCGGCCGGGGACGAAGTACAGGCTGCTCACGGGGTAGCTGCCGCCGGAATAGGTGTATTCCGTGTTCCCCAGGGCGCTCTGGCTGCTGTTGGCGTACAGGACGCCGTAGCTGCTGGAGGAGGGGGAGGCGAAGGAGACGGAGGCCAGGTTCCGCCCGGTGAGGCCGCTGAATTTGCCGTTGATCTGGCTGAGGATGCTCCCGCCCACCACGGAGCTGCCGGTCCCGGCGTTGACGGAGACGTCCTGCCCCGTGCTGGAGAGGGAGTATACGGCGTAATAGGTGGTGTTGGAGGTTACCGGCGCGGTGGCGGAGTAGAGGGTCTGCCCGGAGTACATGGACTTGGAACCCGGGTTGACAATGGACCAGCCCCGGAAGGTATAGCTGCAGTTGGCGGAGGGGCTGGGATAGGTGGGGGCGCCGGGGTCCTTGGGCCGGCCGCCGGAGACGATGTTGTTCTCGGTGTAGTAGGTATTGGCTCCGTTTTTGAAGATGACGGAGTAGTTCCCGGAGACGGGGAGGGAGCCCACCGTATAGCTGCAGATGTCGCAGCGCCCGTCCCGGTTGTTGTCGTAATGGGCCTCCTTGACGGATTCCGCGTGGCAGACCTGGCAGATCCGCCAGTGATGGGTGGAGTTGGTGGTGTAGACCCCGGCGGCGTAGCTGTGGGCCTGATAGCCGCTGGACTTGTCGGTGCAGCCCTGGGTTGTGCAGGGGTGCCAGTGATGGGTGGTGTCGGAAGCCCAGAGATTGGTATAGGAGTGTTTGTTCGTGGCGGGGATGGTCTGCGTCTCGGAATAGCCGCAGGCGCAGGCGGTGACCTCCACCCCGGCCTGCCAGCAGGTGGCCGCCTTGCTCAGGCTGGTGATCAGATTCATCTCGTGGTCCGCAGTCTCCATGTCTTCATAGCCGCAGACAGCACAGCTTCTCTTGTGGGTTTTCTTGTCGAATTGTTTCCATTCACCGGGGGTGTGAACGCCCACATCCTGCCTCTCGTCACAGCCGGTGACAGTGCATTGATGCCAATGCTCGGCTCCGTCGGACTGCCATTTGGCCCCAATGTAGGTATGCTCATGGGGTTCAACTGCCGCCGCCGACGGAACCAGACCGGCGACCAGAACCAACGCCAGCAAAAGCGCCGGCAGCTTTTTCTTCCAGAATTTGTTCATAAGGTTTACCTCCGTGCCTGCCGAAAATTAGGGGGGACAGGTTACATAATACTACTTCCTATAACATACCGGAAAGCCCCTCCATAATCATGAACAAATTGTGAACAAGCGGCAACATTTTGGTATCATTTATGAAAGAAGCACCCCGGAAGGCGGGGCGGAGGGGGTGTTTTTTGTCGTTTTGCCACATCGGGAACGCTGCCGAAAGGTTTCTCTTTACAAATAAATTTCCCTCCTATATAATACATACGCTGTGAAATTTGGTAAGGATGGAGAATCGACCATGGCTTTGATTGAATACGACGCCTATAAGCAGAAGCTCCGGGACCTCAAGCCCGAGCTGGACAAGCTGTCCGCCGCCCTGGACATCGACGCCGCCCGGCAGGAGGCCGCGCGGCTGGAGGACGAAACCGCCCAGGACGGGTTCTGGAACGACCTGGAGCGCTCGCAAAAGGTTCAGCAGCGGCTCAAGCAGCTCCAGAACAAGATTGCCCGGCAGGAGAAGCTCCTCTCCGCCTGGGAGGACCTGACCGCCCTGTGCGAGATGGGCCAGGAGGCCGAGGACGAGGAGATTCTGGAGGAGCTCAAAGCCGAATACGCCGCCCTGGAGGACCGGACCGCCGAGACGCGGATGGCCACCCTGCTCTCCGGGGAGTACGACGGGTGCAACGCCATTTTGCAGTTCCACGCCGGCGCGGGCGGCACCGAGGCCCAGGACTGGGCCCAGATGCTCTACCGGATGTACACCCGCTGGGTGGAGCGGAAGGGCTTCACCTATAAAATCCTGGACTACGAGGACGGGGACGAGGCGGGCATCAAGTCCGCCGCCATCTCCATCGAGGGCGAGAACGCCTACGGGCTTTTGAAAAGCGAGAACGGCGTCCACCGCCTGGTCCGGGTTTCCCCCTTCGACGCCAACGCCCGGCGGCAGACCTCCTTCGCCGCCGTGGAGGTCATGCCGGAGCTGGAGAATGACGAGTCCATCGAGATCCGGGACGAGGACATTGAGATGCAGGTCTACCGGGCCAGCGGCGCAGGGGGCCAGCATGTCAACAAGACCTCCTCCGCCGTCCGGCTCATCCACAAGCCCACGGGCATCGTAGTGGCCTCTCAGCAGGAGCGGAGCCAGTTCCAGAACAAGGACAACTGCATGAAGATGCTCCGGGCCAAGCTCTTAGAGCTCAAGGCCCAGCAGCACGCCGAGAAGATCTCCGACATCAAGGGCGTCCAGATGAAAATCGAGTGGGGCAGCCAGATCCGGTCCTATGTCTTTATGCCCTACCAGATGGTGAAGGACACCCGGACGGCCTATGAAACCGCCAACATCGACGGCGTCATGGACGGGGACCTGGACGGATTTTTGAACGCCTACCTCACCCAGCTGGCAACCGGCGAGCTGAAAAAATAACACTCCCAGCCTTTTAAAAGGCGCGGCTGCAAAGCCGCGTTCTTTTTCCGGCCCATCGTTTCTCAACCGGCAAACCGGCGTTTGCCGGTTGAAGCGACGGAGCAAGGGAGCGGGCGGCGTTTTCGGCGCCAGCCGGAAACAGAGCATAGCGGACTTTGCGACGGAGCCGGCGCGTCCTTTTTCCGCAAACCCCGTATATATAGAAAGGACTTCCAAGATGAAAGACAACAAACTGCAATCCCCCTCTCCCGCGCCCCAGGAAAACAAGATGGGCACCATGGCCATCGCCCCCCTGCTGGCGGGCATGGCGGTGCCCATGATGATCTCCATGCTGGTCCAGGCCCTCTACAACGTGGTGGACAGCATTTTCGTGGCCCAGATCAGCCAGGACGCGCTGAACGCCGTCTCCCTGGCCTTCCCCCTCCAAAACCTGATGATCGCCGTGGGCGGCGGCACCGGCGTAGGCATGAATGCCCTGCTGTCCCGGTCCCTGGGCGAGAAGAAGCAGGACCAGGCCGACCGGGCCGCCAACACCGGCATTTTCGTCTTCCTTCTCAGCGCCGTGATCTTCGGCGTGTGCGGCGTGCTGCTGGCCCGGCCCTTCTTCCTGGCCCAGACGGACATCGCCCCCATTGTGAATTACGGCACGGATTACGCCCGGATCTGCCTGGGGCTGTCCATCGGCATTTTCAGCCAGTTCTGCTTTGAGCGGCTTCTCCAGTCCACGGGGCGGACGGTGTACTCCATGATCACCCAGCTCATCGGGGCGCTGATCAACATTGTCCTGGACCCCATTTTGATCTTCGGCCTCTTCGGCTTTCCCCGGCTGGAGGTGGCCGGGGCCGCCGTGGCCACGGTGTTCGGCCAGATCGTGGCGGCCCTCATCGGCCTTTGGATGAACCTCCGGTTCAACAAGGACATTCACATCCGCCTTCGGGATATCCGGCCGGACCGGGCCGTCGTCCGGGAGATCTACCGGGTGGGCCTGCCCTCCATCATCATGCAGTCCATCGGGTCCGTCATGACCTTTGGCATGAACAAGATCCTCATCAGCTTCACTGACACGGCCACGGCGGTCTTCGGGGCCTATTTCAAGCTCCAGAGCTTCATCTTCATGCCGGTCTTCGGGTTGAACAACGGCATGGTGCCCATCATCTCCTATAACTACGGCGCGGCTCGGCTGGACCGGGTGCGCAAGACCTTCCAGCTCACGGCCACGGTGGCCACGGTCATCATGGTAATGGGCTGCTCCGCCTTCAATCTTGTCCCCCATGTGCTGCTGGGCTTCTTCAGCCCCTCGGCGGAGATGCTGTCCATCGGCACCGTGGCCCTGCGGGTTATCAGCTATTCCTTCCTGCTGGCGGGCTTCGACATCATCGCCGGGTCCGTGTGCCAGGCCATCGGCAACCCGGTTCACACGCTGATCTGCTCCGTCTGCCGCCAGCTGGCGGCGCTGCTGCCGTCGGCCTGGCTGCTGGCCCAGACGGGGAAACTGGACCTGGTGTGGTTCTGCTTCCCCATCTCGGAGGTCGTGTCCCTGATTTTGAGCATTGTGTTCCTCCGCAAGACCATGCGGGCGGCGGAGGCCAAAATTGCAGCCCTTGGAAATTGAAGGCGGAACGCGGAGAACGGAGGCTTTTATGGAACCCATTATCACCCAGCTGTCCCAGGAGTTAAACCAGCCTGGGAAGTACGTGGAAAACGTGGTGCGCCTGCTGGACGAGGGCAACACCATCCCCTTCATCGCCCGCTACCGCAAGGAGCTCCACGGGGCCATGGACGACACCACCCTCCGCCAGATGGAGGAGCGCCTGAACTACCTCCGGGGCCTTCAGGAGCGGCGGGAGGCCGTGAAGAAGTCCATCGAGGAGCAGGGCAAGCTCACCGAGGAGCTGGCCCGGGCCATCGACGCCGCCGCCACCCTGGCGGAGGTGGAGGACCTGTACCGCCCCTATAAGCAGAAGCGCCGGACCCGGGCCACCGTGGCCCGGGAGAAGGGCCTCCAGCCCCTGGCGGAGCTGCTGTACGCCCAGGGGCCGGACTGCCCGGACCCCCTGGCGGAGGCGGCGAAGTACGTGGACCCCGAGAAGGGCGTGGAGACGGCGGAGGACGCCCTGGCGGGAGCCTCCGATATTGTGGCGGAGCTCCTCAGCGACGACGCGGAGCTGCGGAAGGTCCTGCGCGCCCTGCTGGCGAAAAACGGAAAGCTCCGCAGCGAGGCCGCTGTGGAGGAGGACACGGTCTACCGGCTTTACTACGATTTCACCCAGCCCCTCTCCCGGCTGCAGGGCCACCAGGTCCTGGCCATTAACCGGGGGGAGAAGGAGGAGAAGCTGAGGGTTTCCGTGGAACTGGACCGGGAGCTGGCCCTGCGGACCCTGCGCCGCCGGGTGGTGGTCCCCGGGAGCCCCGCCATGGAGTTTATCAAGGCCGC
This sequence comes from uncultured Oscillibacter sp., assembly GCA_947577075.1. GTDB lineage: Bacteria > Bacillota > Clostridia > Oscillospirales > Oscillospiraceae > Oscillibacter. Next base: position 21,784 of record CANPTW010000019.1, read on the forward strand.
GGCGGAGGACGCCTATGACCGCCTGATCTTCCCCTCCCTGGAGCGGGAGGCCAGGAGCGCCCTGACGGAGGAGGCCGGCGAAGGGGCCATCGGCCAGTTCGCCTTAAACTTGAAGCCCCTTTTGATGCAGCCCCCGGTGAAGGGAAAGGTGACCATGGGCCTGGACCCGGGCTACCGCATGGGGTGCAAGGTGGCCGTGGTGGACGGGACCGGCAAGGTGCTGGACACCGCCGTGGTCTACCCCACCCACAACGAGCGGAAGAAGGCCGAGGCCATCGCCGTCCTGTCCCGGCTCATCCAAAAGCACGGCGTGGAGCACATCGCCATCGGCAACGGCACCGCCAGCCGGGAGACGGAGCAGATGGCCGTGGAGCTGATCCGGCAGGTGAACGAGAACGGGGCGAATGTCAGCTATATGATCGTCTCTGAGGCCGGGGCCTCCGTCTACTCCGCCAGCCCCCTGGCGGCGGAGGAGTTCCCGGAGTACGACGTGAACCTCCGCTCCGCCGTGTCCATCGCAAGGCGCTTGCAGGACCCCCTGGCGGAGCTGGTGAAGATCGACCCCAAGGCCATCGGCGTGGGGCAGTACCAGCACGACTGTCCCCCCAAGCGCCTGGACGAGGCCCTCAGCGGCGTGGTGGAGGACTGCGTCAACGCCGTGGGCGTGGACGTAAATACGGCCTCGCCCTCCCTCCTCCAGCGGGTTTCCGGCCTGACGGCGGCCACGGCGAAGAACTTAGTTGCCTACCGGGAGGCCAACGGCCCCTTCACCGCCCGGAAGCAGATTTTGAAGGTGCCCAAGCTGGGGCCCAAGGCCTTCCAGCAGTGCGCGGGCTTCCTCCGGGTGCCGGAGAGCGCCTCCGTGCTGGACAACACCGCCGTCCACCCGGAGAGCTACGCCGCGGCGGAAACGCTGCTGGCGCTGACGGGCCATTCCCTGGCGGACGTGAAGGCGGGGAAGCTCCGGAATCTCCCCGCCCAGGTGGCCGCCTATGGCGAGGAACGGGCCGCCGAAGCGGCGGGGGTGGGCGTGCCCACCCTCCGGGACGTGGTGGCGGAGCTGATGAAGCCCGGCCGGGATATCCGGGAGGACCTGCCCAAGCCCGTGCTCCGGACGGACGTGCTGGAGATGAAGGACCTGAAGCCCGGCATGATTTTGACGGGCACGGTGCGGAACGTCATCGACTTCGGCGCCTTCGTGGACATCGGCGTCCACCAGGACGGGCTGGTCCACATCTCCCAGGTGGCGGACCGGCGGGTGAAGCACCCGTCGGAGGTGGTGTCCGTTGGAGACGTGGTGAAGGTCAAGGTCCTGGAGGTGGACGAGAAGAAAAAGCGGATATCCCTGTCCATGAAGCAGGCGCAGTGAAACGGGCGGCCCGGGACGCCGGGGAGCCCTAGAGTCTGTTTTAAAACCGGCGGAATGCCGGATTGGGGCGGATTTTTCTGCCAGGCAAGGCGATTTGACGCGGGAATCCTGACGGATTTCAAGTCAAATCAACGCAGTCCTGGCGGGAAAAGACGCCCCGAGACGACGTTTTGACGGTTTTAAAACAGACTCTAGAGCACTTCTCAAAAATACTGAGAAAAGTTCAGCGGTTCGGAAATTGCATGGCCGCGTTGTCGTCCTTGACGGGCGCCAGCCCGCCTGCGTCCTCCGCCTTGCCCTGCAATTCCCGCCCTCGCTTCCTTTTTTCTCATTATTTTAGAGAACTGCTCTAAAAATACAAGGAGCAAGCCGCCGGCTTGCTCCTTGTTCATTTCCTCCGGCGGACGGCCGTCCCCGCTTGAAGAGTGGGGCCTGCCCCGCCCGGGGCTCACAGCCCGCCGCTCTCGATGACCTGGGCCTTGATGAGGTTCGTGGAGCCGCTCTTGCCCAGGGGCACCCCGGCGGTGATGACCACCGTGTCCCCGGGCTGAACCAGCCCCTCCTTCACCGCCACCTCGGCGGAGAGGGAGAAGATCCGGTCCGTGGAATTGACCTCTCCGGTGAGGAAGGGAATGACCCCCCAGCAGATGGCCAGCTGGCGGCGGGTCTTCTCCTGCATGGTCAGGGCGGCCACGGGGCAGGCGGGGCGGAAGCGGCAGATCATCCGGGCCGTCCGCCCGGAGCTGCTGGCCGCCAGGATGGCCGTGGCGTCCAGGTCCCGGGCGGTGAGGCAGCAGGTGTGGGTGATGGCGTCGTTGATGTTGTTGGAGACTGTGACAACCAGCTGCTTCTGGAAGCGCTTCCAGTAGTCGATGGACCCCTCCGCCTCGGAGACGATCTCCACCATGGCGCTGAGGGCCTCAATGGGATACTTGCCTCCGGCGGTCTCGCCGGAGAGCATGACGCAGCTGGTCCCGTCGTACACGGCGTTGGCCACGTCCGAAACCTCGGCCCGGGTGGGGCGGGGGTTGCGGATCATGGAGTCCAGCATCTGGGTGGCGGTGACGACGGGCTTGCCCGCCTGGAGGCCCTTGCGGATCATCTGCTTTTGAAGGGCGGGAACCCGGGCGGCGGGAATCTCCACGCCCAGGTCCCCCCGGGCCACCATCACGCCGTCGGCGGCGGCCAGGATGTCGTCCAGGTTGTCGATGCCCTCCTGGTTTTCAATTTTGGCGATGATCTTCACGCTTTCCCCGCCGCAGTCCCGGAGGACCTGGCGGACGGCCTCCACGTCCGCGGCCCGGCGGACGAAGGAGGCGGCCACGAAATCGAAGTCGTTCTCCACGCCGAAGCGGATGTCCGCCACGTCCTGCTCCGTCAGGGCGGGAAGCTGAATGTGGGCCCCGGGGATGTTGACGGACTTGTTGGCGGAGAGGGTCCCGCCGTTTTCCACCCGGCAGACGATGTCGCCGCCCTTGACTTCCTGAACCCGCAGGGCCACCAGGCCGTCGTCAATCAGAATTTCCTGGCCGGGGGCCACCTCCTCATGGAGCCTGGCATAGGTGACGGAGACCCGCCGGGAGGTGCCGGGCACGTCCTCCACCGTGAGGGTGAAGGGGTCCCCGGCGGTGAGCTCCACGGTCTTGCTCTCAAAGCTCCTGATGCGGATCTCCGGGCCCTTGGTGTCCAGGATGGTGGCCACGGGGGAGCCCATGCGGTCCCGGACGGCCTTGAGGCGGTTCAGCCGCTCCAGGTGCTCCGGGTGGCTGCCGTGGGAAAAGTTGAACCGGGCGCCGTTCATGCCGCCCTTGATCAGGGCGACAATCATCTCCTCGCTGTCCACAGCGGGGCCCAGGGTGCAAATGATTTTGGTTTTTCTCAGCATATGAATGTTCCTCCTGTAGGCTCCCTCCGGCGGGGAGCCGAAAACCGAATGTGAATTCCTTCCTGCGGGTCCCTATTATACAGGAGTCTTCCCCGTCTGGGTAGGTAAGAATTTCATAAATTTTGCGCAATCGTTTAGCCGGGCGTCGGTGGTTCTGTTTTCGCAAACGTTTGAAGAACCGGCGCCCCCGGAGGGGAAACGCCGGTTCCGGCTTATCGAAAGCGTGGGGAGGGGGCGGACGGCGGCGTGAAATCCGCCGCTTTCAGCCCTCCCAGAAGAGCTCGTCCAGCGTTTTCCCCAGGCGGCGGCAGATGCTGACACAGAGCTTGATGGTGGGGTTGTAGTCCCCCTTTTCGATGGCGTTGATGGTCTGGCGGGAGACGCCCACCGCGTCCGCCAGCTGCTGCTGGCTCATGTCCAGGGCGGCTCGGGCGGCCTTGAGGCGGAGGTTCTTCATTCCGCCTCCTCTTCCCGGGAGCGGAGGAGGTGATTGATGATGTATACGATGAGAATGACCAAGGTAGCCGTCCCAATGATGGGGTTTACCGCCCGGAAGGTCAGCACGCCGTCTTCCACCAGCTCCCCGTGGAGGCCGTGCATGACGCCGAAGCCCAGGTTCAAGAGGGTCAGCAGAGCGAACATGGTCATGACCACCCAGGGCTTTTCCCGGAGGCTGAGATAGGCGTCCTTCAGGATGCAGGTGACGGCGAACACGCACAGGCCGGCGGCCAGGCAGATGGAAACGCCCGCCAGCACGTCGCACCACCGACCGAACAGTATGTCCGAGACGCCGTAGGCATAGGTGGTGGCGAGGAGGGTGAGGAAGCCGTACTGGAACGCCTTGCCCCGGGCCAGCTCCTGCCGCTCGTCGAAGTGCATGTCCAGAATCTTTTTCTTGAAAAGCAGCGCCACAAACAGCAGCCCCGCCAGGAGTCCGGCGGATATGCCCAGCGCTATGCCGATATGATAGTGGTCCATAAAGATCCCTCCTCCTGTGCTATCCGCGGGTTACGACCGGCCTGCCCTCCGGGTCCAGCAGCGGCGTGAAGCCCGCCGCAGATCCGTTCCTGTGGAACACATAGTGGACGCCGGTCTCCGTGTCCACCCAGATCTCCATGACGTCGATGGCCCCCTGGCTGTATACCTTTTGAAAGCGGTTCATAAAATGTCCTCCCGGTCCCTTGTTTTTGGATTGTGAGGACAGTGTAATACTTAGCGGGCTATTTGTCAAGTATATTTTACAGAATGACAGATAAAAGCTCCGGGCACGAAGCCCGGAGCGCTGCCGTCAGGCATCGGAGCTCTTGCGCCTCCGCTTTTTCTTCCCGGCGTCGATCTCGCCGTAGAGCCAGCGGAGGCCGTCGGAGAGGCCCCCCACCTGGTCGATGAGGCCCAGCTTTACCGCCTCCTCGCCGTAGATCACGCTGCCCACGTCCGCGGCCATGTCGTCCTTTTTCAGCATCAGGTCCTGGAAGTCCCCGGCGCCGATGCGGCTGTGCCCAGCGACAAAGGCCACAATTCGGTCCTGAAGCCGCTGGAAGTAGCTGTAGGTCTGGGGGGCGGCGATGACGGTGCCGCTCATGCGGACGGGGTGGATGGTCATGGCGGCGGAGGGCACGGCGAAGCTCCGCCGGGCCGCCACCGCCAGGGGCACGCCGATGGAGTGGCTGCCCCCCAGGACGATGGAGACGGTGGGCTTGGTCATCCCGGCGATGAGCTCCGCGATGGCCAGGCCCGCCTCCACGTCCCCGCCCACGGTGTTCAGGAGGAAGAGGACCCCCGCCACCTCGTCGGATTCCTCCAGCTTGGCGAGGAGGGGGAGGACGTGTTCGTACTTCGTGGTCTTGGTGCCGGAGGGGGCGGTCATGTGGCCCTCGATCTGGCCGATGATGGTGAGGCAGTAGATGTTCCCGTGGGGCGTGGCCGTCATGGCGGAGCCGAAGTCCAGGATGGACTGGGCGGCTTCCTTTTGTGTATCGTCTTCCGCCTGGGCGGGCTTGGTGGTTTTGGTCATGGTGCGATACCTCCTTTTTGTGGAAGTAGCTTTTCCGGTTTTCCGGAAATTACGCATCCCGAAATCTTACGGCATTGTAAGGCAGCGGGCCAAACTGTAAGGCAAATCGATGGCAGCCCCGGCCCCGCCGCGCTATACTGAGTGCAGTTCCGGAAGAACAGAAAACAGAAACGGAGGAAACCGAGATGAAGGATATGATGAAGGGCATCGGGATCGCGCTCCTGGCGGTGGCGGCGGTCGTTGCGGCGCAGACGGCTCTGAGCTTTGTGGTGGGCTTCCGCACCGCCGAGCTGCTTGGCGAGACGGCCCTGGGCGCGCTGTTTCTCTGCGCCGTCATCCGGGCGGGCCGGAAGCGGCGGTAAGCAGGGGCCCCGGGGCCCGGCGGAGCGGGCGGGGACAAAGCCCGCCCCCGCAGGCAGCGGCCCGGTCAGGGGACCGGGCCCCGCGCCCGAAACCTCCCGCCGGGGGGCTTTTCTTTTCCGTTCCGGCGTGCTATACTGGGGGCAACATCATGCCCGTGGGGCGGGAGGGAATCGTGATTCGAAACAAACGACGCATTGTGGTCAAGGTGGGCACCTCCACCCTGACCCACAGCTCCGGCAGTCTGGATCTCCGGAGCATGGAGCGGCTGGTCCGGGTGCTGGCGGACCTCAGCGGCGGGGGGCACGAGGTCATTCTGGTGACCTCCGGGGCCATCGCCGTGGGCACGGCCCGGATGGGCCTGGACGAGCGGCCCCGGGCCCTGCGGATGAAGCAGGCCGCCGCCGCCGTGGGCCAGTGCCGGATGATGCACATTTACGACAAGCTCTTCTCCGAGTACAACTGCACCGTGGCCCAGATTCTCCTCACCGGGGAGGACGTGGAGGACCCGGTCCGGGCGGGGCATTTGAAAAACACCTTTACCAGCCTTCTGGAGCTGGGGATCATCCCGGTGGTGAATGAAAACGACTCCGTCAGTTCCGCCGAGATCGAGACGGGGCACCACAAGGTCCTGGGGGACAACGACACCCTCTCCGCCATCGTGGCGGAGCTCTGCGGGGCGGAGCTGCTGGTCCTCCTCAGCGACATCGACGGGCTCTATGACCGTGATCCCAAGAAGGACCCGTCGGCAAAGCTCCTCCACCGCGTCACGGAGCTGACGCCGGAGATTCTGGAGATGGCCGGGGGCGCGGGGACCTGGCGGGGCACGGGAGGCATGGCCACCAAGCTCTCCGCCGCAAAGATTGCCATGGAGGCGGGCTGTGACATGGTCATCACCAACGGGGCCCGGCCCGAGGGCCTGTACGACATCGTGGAGGGGACCGACATCGGGACCCGGTTCCTGGCGGCGAAGAGGGGAGCGGCCCTATGACCGAGCGGGAAAAGATGCTGGCGGGCCTCCTCTACGACTGCGGGGACCCGGAGCTGCTGGACCAGTGGCACAAGGCCAAGGACCTGGTCCGGGACTATAACCGGCTGGACTCCCGGGACCTGGCGGGGAAGGACCGGATTCTCTCCGCCCTGCTGGGGGGCCGGGGGAAGAATCTCTGGATTACGCCGCCCTTTTATGTGGACTACGGCTGCAACATCTTCTTCGGGGACAACTGCGAGGTGAATCTGAACTGCGTCTTTCTGGGCAGCGGGCGGATCACCGTGGGGGACAACGCCCTCATCGCCCCCGGGGTCCAGATCTACACCGCCTTCCACCCCGCCCACCCGCGGGACCGCTTCGGCCCGCCCCGGGAGGACGGCTCCTTCTCCTTCTGCAGGACCCTGACGGCCCCGGTGCGCATTGGAGATAACGTGTGGATTGGCGGCGGGGCCATTCTGATGCCCGGGGTGACCATCGGAGACAATGTGGTCATTGGGGCGGGGAGCGTTGTGACCCGGGATATTCCAAGCGATACCATCGCACTGGGAAACCCCTGCCGGGTGGCGCGGGAGAACCGCCCGGCCGATTCTTGAAGGAGGCACGATTATGACGGCACTGCAGGAACAGGGGCGCCTGGCCAAGGCGGCGTCCTATACCCTGGCCACCGCCGGGACGGCGCGGAAAAACGCCGCCCTGGAGGCCATCGCGGATATTTTGACAAAGCGGCGGGACGAGTGGCTGGCGGCCAACGCCGAGGACATCGCGGCGGCGAAGGAGGCGGGCATGCGCCCCGCCATGCTGGACCGGCTGACCCTCACGGAGGAGCGGATCGGCGGCATCGTGGAGGCGGTGCGGCAGGTGATCGCCCTGCCGGACCCCATCGGAAAAGTCGATAAAATGGAAACCCGGCCCAACGGGCTCATCATCGGGCGGCGGCGGGTGCCCCTGGGGGTCGTCGCCATCATCTTCGAGGCCCGGCCTAACGTCACCGTGGACGCGGCGGCCCTGTGCCTGAAGTCCGGCAACGTCTGCATCCTCCGGGGGGGCAGGGAGGCCATCCGCTCCAACCGGAAGGCGGCGGAGCTGATGCGCACGGCGTTAACGTCCGCCGGATTGCCGGAGGACTGCGTCTCCCTGGTTCAGGACACCAGCCACGAGACGGCAAACGAGCTGATGCACCTGGACGGCTATGTGGACGTGCTGATCCCCCGGGGCGGGGCGGGGCTCATCCGGGCCGTGGCTAAAGAGGCCGGCGTCCCCGTCATCCGCACGGGAGAGGGGGTCTGCCACATCTACGTGGACAGCGAGGCGGACCTGGACATGGCCGCGAACATACTTTACAACGCCAAGTGCTCCCGGCCCTCCGTGTGCAACGCGGCGGAATGCCTGCTGGTGCAGGAGGACGCGGCGGAGGCGTTCCTCCAAAAGGCTGTGCCCCTGCTGGACAAACACAAGGTGGAGCTCCGGTGCGACGAGAGGGCCCTGGCGATCTTAGGGGACCGGGCCGTCCCCGCCGCCGAGAGCGACTGGGACGCGGAGTACGACGACTACATCCTGGCCGTGCGGACGGTAAAGGACCTGGAGGAGGCCGTGGACTTCATCAACGCCCACGGCACCGGGCACTCGGAGGCCATTATCACCACCAACTATTTTAAGGCCCAGCGCTTCCTGGACACGGTGGACGCGGCGGCGGTGTACGTCAACGCCTCCACCCGGTTCACCGACGGCGGAGAGTTCGGCCTGGGGGCGGAGATTGGCATTTCCACCCAGAAGATGCACGCCCGGGGGCCCATGGGCCTGGAGGAGCTGACCAGCTGCAAGTACGTGATTTACGGCGAGGGGCAGGTTCGGTAAGGGAAAGGAGCGCGCAATGACATTCGGATTCATCGGCACGGGAAACATGGGCGGGGCCCTGGCCCGGGCGGCCCGGCGGCGGCTGGAGGGGGAGGCCATCCTCCTGGCCAACCGCACGGCGGACAAGGCGGAGGCCCTGGCCCGGGAGCTGGACGCCAGGACGGCGGACAACGGGGAGGCCGCGGGGGAGGCGGCGTACCTGTTTCTGGGGGTGAAGCCCCAGATGATGGGGGAGCTCCTGGAGGAGCTGGCCCCCATTCTGGCGGGGCGGAGGGACCGCTTCGTCCTGGTCTCCATGGCGGCGGGGCTGGACATTGCGGACATTCGGCGCATGGCCGGGGGGGACTATCCCGTCCTCCGCATCATGCCCAACACCCCCTGCTCCATCGGGGAGGGGATGATTCTCTATACCCCCGGCCCCGGCGTGACGGAGGAGGAGGAGCGAGCGTTTCTGGAGGCCATGGCCGGGGCGGGGCGGTTTTCCCGCATCCCGGAAAAGCTGATGAACGCGGGCAGCGCCGTGGCGGGCTGCGGCCCGGCCTTCGTGGACCTCTTCATCGAGGCCCTGGCGGACGGCGGCGTGGCCTGCGGACTGCCCAGGGCGCAGGCCGTGGAGTTCGCCGCCCAGATGGCCCTGGGTTCCGCCCGGCTGATTCTGGAGAGCGGGCGGCACCCGGGAGAACTGAAGGACGCGGTGTGCTCCCCCGGCGGGACCACCATCCAGGGCGTGCGGAAGCTGGAGGAGGCGGGCTTCCGGGGCGCGGTGATGAACGCGGTGATCGCCGCCTGTGAGAAGAGCGGAAATCTGAAATGAGGACAGGGCGCCCCGGCTCCGCCGGCGGTTTTTCGGCCCCGGGCACGGTCTTCAAGCACTTTAACACAGGCCGGCAAAAAAGGACCGGCCCATCGGACAGGAGGAGCTTTGCGCCCCTCCTGTCCGTTTTGTCCGGAAAAAACGGACCCCCGGCGGGGAACGGCGGAAGGCCAGGACGAAAACGTTTGCGAATCAAGACGGCATATTTTGCCCCGGCGCGGCCGGGGGTTTCGACGGTTTTCCGCAAAAAGCGGCATTCATTAACAAAAAATTAACTGCCATCTCTATTTACTTTTACGAGTTGTCAGTGTATAATCAATATATTCGGGAAGACCCGCCATTCAGGGAGGAGGGCGACAGGGATGAAGCAGACGGTGGTTCCCGCCCAATATCTGCAGATTGCGCTGGACCTGGCGGGCCGGGTGGCCCGGGGCGAGCTGCCGGAGGGCAGCCGGGTCTACGGGCGGTCCGTCATGGCCTCGGAGTACAACGTCTCGCCGGAGACGATCCGGCGGGCCCTGCGGCTGCTGGCGGACATGAAGGTGGTGGAGGTCAAGCCCCAGAGCGGGGCCGTGGTCCTCTCCGCCGACAGCGCCCGGCGCTACATGGAAACCTTTCAGGAGGACGCGGGGGTGCGGGCCCTCCGCCGGAAGCTGAAAACCCTTCTGGAGGAGGAGGAGGCCCTCCACCGCCGGATTTTGGAGACGGCCTCCGCCCTGGTGAAGAGCCAGGATACCTTCGCCTCCGCCCACGAGCCCTTCCCCAATTATGAGGTGCCGGTGCCCCGGGGGTCCCCCGTGATCGGAAAGAGCGTGGGCGAGCTGAAATTCTGGCAGTCCACCGGGGGGACCATTGTGGCCATCCGCCGGGGGGCGGCCGTCATCCTGTCCCCCGGGCCCTATGCGGAGCTTTACGCCGGGGACGTCGTCGTTCTGGCGGGGTCCCCCGCCGCCGCCGAGGCGGCCCATAAGCTGTTGGAACCAAAGGAGGAACGCCATGATCCAGTTTGAGCACGTCAGCAAGAGCTATGGGAAGACGCAGATTCTGAAGGATCTGACCTTTACCATTCCGGACGGGCAGTTCGTGGTCCTGATCGGCCCCTCGGGCTGCGGGAAGACCACGACGCTGAAAACCATCAACCGCCTGATTGAGCCGGATTCCGGAACCATCTCCATCGACGGGAAGGACGTCCGGGATACGGACAAGGTGCAGCTCCGGCGGCACATCGGCTATGTCATCCAGCAGATCGGCCTCTTTCCCAACATGACCGTGGCCCAGAACATCTGCGTGGTGCCGAAGCTTTTGAAATACGACAAGGCCAAGTGCGACGCGCTGGTCCCGGAGCTTTTGAAGATGGTGGGCATGGAGCAGCACGCGGACAAGTACCCCTCGGAGCTCTCCGGCGGGCAGCAGCAGCGGATCGGTGTCCTCCGGGCCCTGGCGGCCTCGCCGCCCATTGTGCTGATGGACGAACCCTTCGGTGCCCTGGACCCCATGACCCGGGAGGTGCTGCAGGACGAGGTGAAAAACCTCCAGCAGAAGCTGGAGAAGACCATCGTCTTCGTCACCCACGACATGGGCGAGGCGCTGAAGCTGGCGGACGTCATCATCTTCATGGAGGCGGGGCGCATCGTGCAGATGGCCTCCCCCGAGGAGATGCTGGAGCGCCCCGCCAGCGACCTGGTCCGGAGCTTCCTGGGCAAGCACACGGCGGACAATCCCGCCCCCTCCACCGTGGAGAGCTTTATGCGGACCAACGTCCTCAGCGTGAAGAAGAACCGGGGCGTGCTGGAGTGCGCGGAGCGCATGGCCCGGGGCAGCGTGGACACGCTGCTGGTCACGGACCAGGACCGGCGGTATCTTGGCACCGTTTCCATCGGGGACATCCGCCACTGGGGCCAGGGGCTCAACAGCATCGAGCCCCTGATCCGCCAGACCGCCCGGACCGCCCGGGTGGGCGACGAGGCCAGGGAGTGCTTTGACTACCTGCTGGAATCCAAGGAGCCCTATGTGGTGGTGCTGAACGAGGACGACACCATTGCCGGCATCGTCACCAAGACCAGCGTGGCCCGGTCCGTCTCCGCCAATCTGTGGGGGGACGCGAAATGAGGGTTCTGCTGGATACTTACGGCGCCATGCTGGCCAAGGCCGTGCTGGTGCATACGGGCTACGTGCTCGTCTCCGTGGCCGCGGGCTTTGTGCTGGGGCTGGGGCTGGGCATCCTCCTCTCCCGCCTGCCCCGCAGCGTTTCCAATCTGCTGATGCCCGTGCTCTCCGTGTTTCAGACCATCCCGGGGCTGGTCTTCATCGGGCTGCTCTTCCTGGCCCTGGGCATGGTCCCGGCCACGGTGGTCGTCTCCCTGGCCATTTACGCCATGTTCCCGGTGCTGAAGAACACCTACACCGGCATCCTGGGGGTGGAGGGGAAGTATATCGAGGCCGCCAAGGGCTGCGGCATGTCCCGGTTTCAGGCCCTGGTCAAGGTGGAGCTGCCCCTGGCCATGCCCACCATTGTGGCGGGGCTGCGGATGTCCGCCGTCTACACCGTCTCCTGGGCGGTGCTGGCCGCCATGATCGGACAGGGGGGCCTGGGGGACTTCATCTATCAGGGGACCACCTCCAACAACAACACCCTGATCCTTCTGGGGGCCGTCCCGGCGGCGGTGCTGGCGGTGGCCATCGGCGCGCTGATTGACGGGCTGCAAAAGCGGGTCACCCCCCGGGGACTGCGGAAGGGGGTGGGGAAATGACCTGGACGCTGGTGCTGGAGCATCTGTTCATCGTGCTGGCGGCGGGCATGCTGTCCATCGCGGCGGGGCTGCCCCTGGGAATCCTCGCCTACCTCTACCCCAAGGCCCGGGCCGTCATCCTCCGGGTGGTGGACGTTCTGCAGACCATCCCGGCCCTGGCTCTGCTGGGCATCATCATGGTCGTCCTGGACCCGGGGAAGGCCACGGTGATCACCGGCATCACCCTGTATTCCCTTCTGCCCATCGTGCGCAACACCTGCCTGGGCCTTCAGGAGGTGGACCCCGGCGTGAAGGAGGCCGCCCGGGGCATGGGCATGAGCAAGGCGTACCGGACGCTGCTGGTGGAATTCCCCCTGGCCTTCCCCACGGTGTTCACGGGCATCCGCATTGCCGTGGTGAACGCCATCGGCACCGCCGTCTTCGCGGCCTTCGTGGGGGGCGGGGGCCTGGGCAGCGTCATCAACCGGGGCATCCGGGTGCAGGACATGACCCTGATCCTCTCCGGCACCGGGGCGCTGATGGTGATCTCCGTGGCGCTGGACCTGCTGATGGGCTGGTTTGAGCGGGACACGAGACGGCGGGGAGGCGGAGCCCGGTCCATGTGGATTCCCGCGGCGGCCTGCCTGCTGGCGTTTTTGCTGCTGCTGCCCTACGGCCTGAGCTCCGTGGGGGAGGGGGAGATCCTCCTCTACGACGGGGATTACAGCGAGACGCAGATCATGCACCACATGGCCAAGCTCCTGGTGGAGGACTGGACGGACTACACCGTCACCATTCAGGACCAGATGTCCCAGGTGAACAACTTCAAGGCCCTGATCGGCGACAGCCACACCTGCGACCTGATGATCTCCTACGACGGCACCCTCCTCACCACCTTCCTCCAGCAGGACCCCGCCGACGTGCCGGAGGGCGTGACCCTCTATGACTACGCCAATCGGGAGGCGGGAGCGGCGTACGGACTGACCATGCTGGAGAAGCTGGGCTTCGACAACACCTACGCCATCGCCCTCACCGGCCATGCGCAGGGGGGCGCCTGGAACGTCAGCGACCTGATCCCCCTGGCGGGGGACCTGGTCTTCGGCGCAGAGCACGAGTTCTTCACCCAGGAGGGCAGCATGAAGTTCGGCCCCTTTACCGAGTTCTACGGTTTGAAGTTCAAGGATACCCTCTCTGTGGACGTGAGTCTAAAATACGCCGCCGCTGAAAAGGGCAGCTTTGACGTCACGGTGGTCTACGCCACCGACGGGCTGAACCGCAAGGCAGGCCTTCGGGTGCTGGAGGACGATTTGGGATTCTTCCCGGAGTACAACGGGGCCTTCCTCCTGCGCCGGGACACCCTGGAGCGCTTCCCCGGGCTGGACGGGGTTTTGGACCTTCTGGCGGGGCAGATCTCCAACGAGGACATGGTGGAGATGACCTATCAGGTGGACGTGGAAAAGCGGACCGTGGACGACGTGGCCCGGGAATTCCTGGTGGCCCGGGGCCTGCTGGCGGCCTGAAGGAACGGAATGAAAACGGGACCCCGGAGGGAAGACTCCCTCCGGGGTCAAAAAATTTGGGGCGGCGTGAAACCGGGCGGGGGCGCGTGTCGTCTATATAGGCAGAACGATGTGAGAGGAGGCGGAAACCGTGGAGGACGGGCAGATCATCGACCTGTACTGGAACCGGGATCAAAGGGCCCTCCGGGAGACGGAGGGGAAGTACGGGAGGCTGCTGCACAGCATCGCCTGGAACCTGCTTCACAGCCGGGAGGACTCGGAGGAATGCGTCAACGACACCTACCTCCGGGCGTGGGAGGCCATTCCCCCCGCCCGGCCGGGGGCCTTCCGGACCTGGCTGGGGCAGATCACCCGGAACCTCTCCCTGGACCGCTGGAAGCGCCGCCGGGCGGAGAAGCGGGGCGGCGGCGCGGAGGTGCTGCTGGGGGAGCTGGAGGACTGCCTCCCCGCGCCGGGGGGACCGGAGCGGGCGGCGGAGGACGGCGAGCTGGCGGAGCTGTTGAGCGCCTTTCTCCGGGGGCTGCCCCGGGAGGGGCGGGCCATCTTCCTTCGGCGGTACTGGTACGGCCAGAGCGTGGCGGAGGTGGCGGAGGACCTGGGCTGCGGAGAGGGGAAGGTGAAATCCTCCCTTTTCCGGAGCCGGAAGGCCCTGCGGGCCTATTTGGAAAAGGAGGGGATCGCGGTATGAGGGCGGAGCGGCTGTTCCGGGTGCTGGGCCTGGTGGACCCGGCCCTGGTGGAGGAGGCCCTGTCGGTCCGGCGGAGGGCCTGGAAGCGCTGGGCGGCCCTGGCGGCCTGCCTGGCGCTGGCGGTGAGCCTGGGCGTTGGCTGGCGGATTACCGGGGGCTTCGGCGGCTATGGAAGCGGCATGTCCGGCGGGGACAGCGGCAGCGCCGGCGCGGCTGGGGACGCCCCGGCGGACGGCGCGCCCATCGGGCCCGGGGCGGACGCCGGCGGGTCCGGCGGCGTGGAGGACGGCATTACCTTCCTGTCCTACGCCGGGCCGGTGCTCCCCCTGACCACGGCGGAGGACCCCGCCGGGCTGACGGCGGAGCGGACGGTCACCTGGGACTTTGCCCCGGGGGCCTATCCCGACGGGGAGCCCCGGCAGTGGGGGGCGGAGGTGACGGACGCCTATACGCTCACGAACCCCACGGAGGAGGACGTCACCGTGACGGCCCTGTACCCCTTTGCGGGGACCTTCGGCGCCCTGGCGGAGATCCGGCCCCGGGCGGCGGTGAACGGGGAGGCCGTGGAGGCGGCGCTGTACGCCGGGGCCTACGCCGGGGGATTCCAGTCCACCTTCGGGGCGGAGGAGCCGGACACCATGAATCTGCTGGAGCTGAACAGCTGGACGGAGTACAAGGCGCTGCTTGCGGGCGGGGACTACCTGGATCAGGCCCTGGGGGACGGCCCGGAGCTGGACGTGCCGGTGACGGTGTACCAGTTCTCGGACTTCGCCGCCCCTCACGGGGAGTACCGGGCGGCCACCCAGGCGGTGTCCTTCGAGATCGACGAGGGAAGGACAAGGGTACTCTCTTACGGGTTCAACGGCTGTGAGTGGGAAGAAGGCTTCCGGCGGTACAGCTATTTTGTCCCCGACGGGAAGCGGAACGAGCCGAAGGTGAAGCTGCTGATCGTCCTGGGGGAGGACGTCGGGGAGTATGTCCTCCAGGGCTATCAGGACGGGGGCTGCGACCCCGGGGAGGAGATCGAGGGGGTGTCCTGTACCGTTACCCGGAGGGAGGACACCCTGGACGCGGTGCTGGAGCTGGCCTGCCGGGACAGCCTGGAGGGCTGGGGCGGGTACGCGGAGGGCTGGGTGTCGGAGGACGGCCCCGTGACCTTTGCGATGTACCGGCGGGCCGCGGCGGAGCTGCTGACCCGGTACGGGCTCCTCTCCGGCGCGCCTGTGGACCGCTACGCCGACGGGCGGCTGGACGACATGCTGATGGAAACCCTGGGGCAGGACCGGGTGCTGTATTTGGCCTTCCCGGTGACGGTGCCCGCCGGGGGGAGCGCGGAGGTGGAGTGCCGGTTGTGGAAGGAGCCCAGCTTTGATTTTGCCTGCTCCGGGTCGGAGCATGAGGGGCTCCAGGGCTATGACCTGGTGACCCGGCTGGGGTCCTCGCTGAACTTCACCCGGCAGAGGGCCGCCCTGGTGAACGCGGAGGGCGTGGAACCGGCGGGGGAGAGCTTCGGCTTCCGGCTGGAAAACGGGGCCGCCTCCGCGGAGCTGGATTTGGAACAGGAGCACTACTATCTGGAGATACGGCCCATAGAGGCATAACCCCAGGGATCGGGAACGGCCCTCCGGCAAAATCGCCGGAGGGCCGTTTATCAGGGGTTCAGCAGGGTGAAGGTATAGGCCAGCTCCTTGGTCCCGCCGGGGGCCAGGGCGGCGGCGTGGGGCTTGTCCTGAAGGCGGCCGGACTCGTTTTCATAGGCGGCGCAGCCATGCCAGGGCTCCATGCACAGGAAGGGCGCGCCGGGCTTCGTCCAGAAGGCGACCATGGGGAAGTCCCGGAAGTCCAGGGAGACGCCCCGGCCCGTCTCCTCGTGGCGCAGGGAAACCCGGGTGGAATGAAGGCCCTGGAAAATGAGGGTGTCCAGGCGGCGGAAGGTTTCGTAATCCAGGGGCACCTTCCCGCCCCGGAGCATGGGCTCCCTCCCGCCGTCCCGCAGAAGCCCCTCGGGAGTGAGGAGGAGGGTGTCCGCGTCCTCGGGCCGGTGGAAGACCAGCGCATAGTCCTCGAAGCGCTGGCCCGGCAGGAGGGGACAGCGGATGGCGGTGTGGGCCCCGATGCAGAAGGGCAGGGGAGCCGGGCCGGGGTTCTCCACGGTGAAGGCGGTGGAAAAGCCGTTTTCCAGAAGCTGGTGCCGGACCCGGAGGACGAAGGGAAAGGGATACCGGGCCAGGGTTTCGGGGCTCTCCCGGAGCTCAAGGACCGCGTAGTCCGGCCCCTGCTCCGTCAGGGTGAATTCGCTCCGGCGGGCAAAGCCGTGGCGGGACATCTGGAAGGCTTGGCCGTTGATGTCCACCCTGCCGTCCTTCAGACTGCCGACGATGGGGAAGAGGATGGGGTTTTGGCCGGACCAGAAGGCGGGATCGCCCTGCCAGATGTACTCGGTTCCGGCCCGGTCCCGCAGGGAGACCAGCTCGCCGCCCAGGGTCTGGACGGCGGCCTGAAGGGACGCGTTGGAAAGGGTGAAGCGCATGGGAATTACCTCCTGTCCTGAATTTTGCGGGCTGCCCCTAAGGAGGGGGGTCACTCCCCCTTCAGCAGGTTTTGGATCACCAGCTTGACCAGCTCCGCGGGATCATTCGTATAGCCCTGGCCGCCGTGGCGGAGCACCCGTTCGGCGTGGCCCTCCTTCGGCAGGTTGGAATAGATGAGGAAGGGCGTGGCCCGGTCCGTTTTGCGGAGCTCGTCCAGAAGCACGTATCCCTCCCGGGGGCCCTCCTTCCTCCCCATGTCGGAAATGATGAGGGAGAAGGACTGGGTCCGCAGAATGGACAGCGCCTGCCGGGTGGACAGGGCCAGGGTGAATTCCAGGCCGTACTGCTCCAGGGTCTTCCGCTTATAGGCGTTGTTCTCCGGCTGGTCGTCCACCCACAGGATGGTCCCCGGTTTGTTCCGCTCCTTCAGGGCCGGACCCTGGAGGACGCTGCCGAAGTGCAGGGCCAGGTGGTCGCAGAGCTTGACGGCCAGGTGCTCCGGGTCCTTGATCTCAAAATAAATGCCGTCCGCCTTGTGCCGCTTTTTGAATTCGCGCACCTTTGCGTACTGGCCGTAGTCAATTTCGGAGGGGGAGACGGGGACGTCCAGAAAATACAGGAAAACCGGCTTGCCCTGGGCGATCATGCGCTCGATTTCCTCCTCCGCGCCGGAGCCGTATTCCTCCGTAGGGGTGCCGAATTTGGTCCAGAACAGGCCGACCACCATGTCCGAGCGGTCCACGATCTGCCGGTTCAGCAGCGCCTGCGGGGGAGCCCCCATGGCCGGGTAGGCGTTTTTGGACCAGTGGATGGTCCGGATGACGACGTCGTTTGACCGGCCGAACTGGTTGTTGAAATAGTTGGCTGCGAGCTCGATCATCGGAACGTACTTCGCCACATCGGACGGGCAGGATATCAGAAGGTCATATACTGTGCAGAGCTTTGCCATGCAGATCCCTCCTTGAAGTTTCTCTCTGAAGGCGCCGCGTTCTGCGGCGTCCCGCCTGCGGCAGGGGCGCGGTTTCTTTGCCGGGTTTCAGTATACCACATTTACCGGGAGGCGGCAAGACGGAGGAGGGAAGCAAAACCATCGGAATTTTGGCGCTGCCGCGGATTCCGGCGGGACGATTTTTCGGGCCGCGGGCGTCCGCCCGCTTCTGCGGCTTACGCCCGCCGCCGGGGCTGTGCGCAAAACGGGCCGCCCGGGACGGCGCGGCGGAAAACGCCGTGCCGCCCCGGGCGGGGAAATGCAGCCGCCCTGCGCTGATGGGGAAAAACCGCGCGGGCAGCAGCTGCCGGTTGTGAATACAGGCCAAATCGTTGTGAAAAGAGGCGCGCAGAACTTGAGCGCCGCTGCGCGGCGGCGGATTTGCGGCCTTATTCGTATTCAATCGTCGCCGGGGGCTTGCTGGTGATATCGTAGAGCACCCGGTTGATATGGGGCACCTCGTTCACCAGACGGACGCTTATCCGGTCCAGGACGTCGTAGGGAATCCGGGTCCAGTCCGCCGTCATGAAATCGCTGGTGGTGACGCTCCGCAGGGCCAGGGTGTAGTCATAGGTCCGGCCGTCCCCCATGACGCCCACGCTGCGCATGTTCGTCAGCACGGCGAAGTACTGGTCCATGCTTCCGGCCAGGCCCGCCCGGGCAATCTCGTCCCGGAAGATGAAATCCGCCTGACGGAGAAGGTCCAGCTTGTCCCTTGTCACCTCGCCGATGCAGCGGATGGCCAGGCCCGGGCCGGGGAAGGGCTGGCGGCCCACCAGGTACTCCGGAAGGCCCAGCTCCCGGCCGAGCCGGCGGACCTCGTCCTTGAACAGCAGGCGCAGGGGCTCCACGATCTCCTTGAAGTCCACGCAGTCCGGCAACCCTCCTACGTTGTGGTGGCTCTTGATCACGGCGGCGTCCCCCGCGCCGGACTCGATGACGTCGGGGTAAATGGTGCCCTGGGCCAGGTAGTCCACCCGGCCGATCTTCTTGGCCTCCGCCTCGAAGACCCGGATGAACTCCCCGCCGATGATTTTCCGCTTTTCCTCCGGCTCCGTGACCCCCGCCAGCCGGGAGAGGAAGCGCTCCCCGGCGTTGACCCGGACAAACCGCACATCCCACTTGGAGAAGGCGGCCTCCACCTCGTCGCCCTCGTTCAGGCGCATCAGGCCGTGGTCCACGAAGACGCAGACCAGCTGCTTCCCCACGGCCTCCGCCAGCAGGGCCGCCGCCACGGAGCTGTCCACTCCGCCGCTGAGGGCCAGGAGGACCCTGCCGTCCCCAATTTTCTCCCGGAGGCGGCGGACGGCGGTTTCTTTATAGTCCTCCATGGTCCAGTCGCCGGAAGCGCCGCAGATCTCATAGAGGAAATTCCGGAGCATGGCCGCGCCGTGCTCCGTGTGGTTCACCTCCGGGTGGAACTGGACGCCGTAAAAGCCCCGGGCCTCGTCCGCGATGGCCACGTTGGGGCAGGCGGCGCTGCGGGCCGTCAGGCGGAAGCCCTCCGGGACCTTCTCCATATAGTCCCCATGGCTCATCCAGGTGACGCTCTCGGCGGGGAGCCCCCGGAAGAGCCTGCAGTCCGGGTCAAAGGAGGTCCCGGTTTTGCCGTACTCCCGGGCGGCACCGCTCTGGGCGGGGGCGACCTTTCCGCCCAGGCTGTGGGCCAGGAGCTGGCAGCCGTAGCAGATGCCCAGAATGGGCACGCCCAGGCGGAAGAGCTCCGGATCCGCCTGGGGAGCGGCGGGATCATAAACGCTGCCGGGGCCCCCGGTGAAGATGACGCCGATGGGGTCCAGGGCCTTCAGGTCCGCAACGGGCGTTGTATAGGGCTTTACTTCGCAGTAAACCCCCTGCTCCCGGACCCGGCGGGCGATGAGCTGGTTGTACTGGCCGCCGAAGTCCAGGACGATGACGGTTTCATGGGCCATAGATGATTCCTCGGTTCTTTTGTAAGATTTTGGTTACAGGGGGACGCAGACGCCGTTTTGGAGGCGGAAGGGGGCGGCGGCTGTGCCGCAGGCGCCGTCCTCCGCGTGCCAGGAGAGGCAGACCCGGTAAGTCCCGTTGGGAAGGGCGCCGTAGGGCTCCCGCCAGAGGCTTCCGGCGTGCGCCCCGCCGGGCCGGACCGGGATGCCCTCCATCGTATAGCAGCAGTGAGCGCCGGAGAGGGCGGGAACCTCGTACCAAATGTTTCCCAGGCGCACCGCCAGGGCGGCGGAGCCGGAGCCGCCGCAGATCAGGGTTTGCTCCGTGCGGTTTTCCACCTCCCAGGAGAGGGCTCCGTCCTGTTCCGTCAGGGTCATGGGGATTTCGGGCTCCGCCTCCCGGCAGGGGGCGGGGACCAGAAACCGGGCGTCCCAGCCGCCGCCCGCAAGAGACAGCTCCCGCTGGGCGGGGAAGTAGGAGGGGGCGGCTTTTTCCCGGGCCGTTTCACCGAACCGCTCCCAGAGAGGGGCCGGGTCCGGCCCGGAAATCAGCGTATGGCCCAGATTGTCCAGCCAGACGCCGTCACAGCAGACGGCCTGGTAATCGGATTCCGTGCCGGAGACGGAGAGGGCGTAAACGGGCCAGGGCTCCTCGGGAGGGGACCAGCCCTCCTGCTGATGGCCCCGGAGCTCCGGCAGGGCCGCCCGAAAGCCCTGGAGCGCGTCGCGGACCAGCAGGATTTCCCACAGGGTTTCCCCGTCACAGCGGGCAAAGAGGATGCTCTCGGTTTCCGGCAGGGGAACGGCGGTCTCCTCCTCGGCGCAGGGGCGGCAGGGTCCGGCCCCCTCCACCCTGGGGGCCTCCGGGTCTGCCGGGGCCTTCGGGGCGGCTTGACAGCTGCAAAGGAGCAGGGCCGCGAAAAGCGCTGGGACCAGCCATGTTCGCTTCATGGGAAAGCCTCCTTTGCCGGACCGGGCCCGGTTTGAAAATGCCGAAACGCCCAAACGGCGGATCTTTTTTCGATGCTCTGCGTTAAATTTTCCTGCCGGGCGGCAGTCCGCCTGCGAAAATCTGCCTTGCTTGGCGGAAAAATTTCTCGCCGCTGGGCGGTCCGCCAATTTTCCCCCCCTCTAAGCGGAGGGAACGGAGCCCCTCAGGGGGCCAGCTCCGCCCCGCCCCACTCCACCACCGTGAAGCCGGCGCGCTCAAAGGCGGGGAGGTCCTGGGCGGGGAGCGCTACCGGGGCCTCTAAGGGCTTCCAGGCCATGAAGACCCGGAGGATGCTGTCCGGCTCCGGGGTGACGGTGAGCCGGGCGGAGTCCCCGTAGGCGGCGGACTGAAACGCAATAAGGTTGTAGGGGTTGGGCTCCATCCGGGGGAGCCAGTAGACGAGGAACTCGTTGGCCTCCCGGCGGGTGAGGCCCAGACGGGCCAGGGCGTCTTCCAGGAAGGAAGCGGAGTCCGCCCCGGGGACGCAGAAGCCCCGGGAGAAGTCGTATTCCGTCTGGGTGACGCCCTCCCAGTAGAGGTAATTGTAGGTCTGGCCGGACGCGTCCGTCAGGGTGCCGCCGGGGGCGGCGGCGACGGTCCAGCCGTCCTCATAGGCGGGGTAGGTGCAGGTGAGGTCCCCGTCGTAGTCCAGGCGGACGGTGACCTCCGTCTCCTCTTCCGGGTAGAGGTAGATCACGGGCTTGGCGGAACAGGAGCGGTCGGCCCCCGTGCCCCGGCAGGCGGGGAGGAGCAGCAGGGCCGCGAGGCACAGCAGGGCAATAACGCGTTTCATGGGAAAGCCTCCTTTTCAAATTTGTCCGGGTTCTGTGAACCAGGGCCTGTTCCCATAAGCCCAAACGCACGTCTTTCCGGCAAATGTTGTCGTCTGCGGCGTTAAAAATTTCTGCCTTGCATCCGGCAAAGGTTTGCTCGGAAATCCCCACATTTGGTTTATGTGAACAAACTCTAAGACGAGAAAAGGAGCGGGGAGGTTGCGGGGGAAGGGAACGATTTATTCCTCCCGGAAGACGATGTTTCCCGGCTCGGCGGATTCGATGACGGCCAGGGAGCGGAGGTTCACCCCGGCCCGGCGGAGCTTGTCGCCGCCGCCCTGGAAGCCCTTTTCCACGGCGCAGCCCACGCCCACCAGCGTGGCCCCGGCCTTCTCCACGATGTCGCACAGGCCCCGCATGGCCTCGCCGTTGGCCATGAAGTCGTCCACCACCAGCACCCGGTCCCCGGCGTGGAGCCACTCCCTGCTGACCAGAAGGGTGACCTTCTTTTTGTAAGTATACGAGAAGATGTCGCTTTGATACAGGCCGCCCTCGATGTTGTCGCTCTTGGCCTTTTTGGCGAAGATCATGGGCTTGCCGAAGTGCCGGGCCACCACGGCGGCCAGGGCGATGCCGCTGGCCTCGGCGGTGAGGATCACGTCCACGCCGTCCATGTCGAAATGCCGGCCCAGCTCCTGGGCAATGTGGTCCAGCAGCTCCGTGTCCACCCGGTGGTTCAAAAACCCGTCCACCTTGATGATGTTTCCGGGGAGGACCTTGCCCTCCCGGACGATGCGGTCTTTCAGCTCCTGCATAGCGCGTTCCTCCTTATGTCAGTATGATTGCCCTTTATTATGTCGAATCCCGGCGGCTTTTGCAATTGCCGTTCCCCACAAAATCGGGGCCCGGGCCCTTGTGCGGTCCGTACATATTTTTGGAAAAAACGCCGCGCTCCGCCCCGGGGTCCCGGGGACGGAGCGCGGCTCCGGTTTACTTTTTCTCCAGCAGGTCGGCGGCGGCGTCCAGCCAGCCGCCCTGGAACGCCTCGATCTCCCCTCCGTCCGCCAAGGCCGCCAGGGCCGGGTCGATGGGCATTTCGGCCAGCAGGGGCAGGTTGTGGCGCTTGGCGGCCTCCGCCGTCTTGCCCTCGCCGAAGAGGCGGAGCTTCTTGCCGCAGTCCGGGCAGAGGACATAGCTCATGTTCTCGATGAGGCCCACAATGGGGACCTCCATCATCTCCGCCATCTTCACGGCCTTTTCCACCACCATGCTCACCAGCTCCTGGGGGGAGGCCACGACGACGATGCCGTCCAGGGGAATGGACTGGAAGACGGAGAGGGACACGTCCCCGGTGCCCGGGGGCATGTCGACGAAGAGGTAGTCACAGTTCCAGAGGACGTCCGTCCAGAACTGCTGGACCACGCCGGAGATGACCGGGCCCCGCCAGATGACCGGGTCCGTCTCGTTGGGCAGGAGCAGGTTCGTGGACATCATCTGGATGCCGGAGCGGGACTCCATGGGATAGATGCCGTCCTCGCCGCCCACGGCCTGGCCATGGACGCCGAAGGCCTTGGGAATGGAGGGGCCGGTGACGTCGGCGTCCAGGATGCCGACGCCGTGGCCCCGGCGGCGCATGGTCACCGCCAGCTGGCTGGTGACCATGGACTTGCCGACGCCGCCCTTGCCGGAGACGACGCCGAAGACCTTGCCCACCCGGGCGCGGGGGTTCAGCTCTTTCAAAAGGGACTGGGGCTCCTGGCGGTCCGCGCAGGACTCGCCGCAGGTGGAGCAGTCGTGGGTGCATTCGCTCATGGTGATAATCTCCTCTTAAATAAATAGTCAAATGTATTTTATACCTGCCGGCCGGGGGCCGTCAAGTGCCGGATGGAGACGGCGGGATCGTCCTTAAAATACGCCGCCTCCCGGCTGTGGCAGGTGAAGAGCAGAATCTGGCGCTTTTCCGCCTCCTCCCGGAGGCAGTCCAGGGCGGCGGCGCAGCGGGCGTCGTCGAAGCTGGCCAGGGCGTCGTCCAGAACGATGGGCACGGCGTTCTCCGGGGGCAGGACCAAATCGCAGACCGCCAGGCGCACCGCCAGATACAGCTGGTCCGCCGCCCCGGCGGAGAGAAAACCCACGTCCCGGGGCACGCCGGTTCCCGCGGGCTCCGCCGAGACATGAAGGGCCTTGTCCAAAATCACGCCGCCGTAGGCCCCGCCCGTGAGCCGGTCGAAAATCTCGGCGGCCCGCTTTCCCAGAGCGGGGGAAAAGCGGCCCTGAAGCTGGGTGTTGGCGTGGGCCAGGGTGGACATGGCCAGCTCGATGGCGGCGTACTCCGACTCCAGGGCGGCGATCTCGTCCGTCAGCCGCTCGGCGGCGGCCTGGAGGGCCAGGGGGTCCCCGGCGGCGGCCAGCCGCCCGGCGACCCGGTCCAGATTGGAGCGGAGGGCGGACAGGTCCGCCTGGAGAGCTCCCAGCTCCTCCGCCACGGTCTCCCGGCTCCGGCCGGGCTGGACGGGGGCCGGTTCCCCCTCGGGGAGGGAGGGCGTGTGCCCGGCCTGAAGCTCCGCCCGGAGGCGGGCCTCGTGGGCGGCCTTTTCCGCTTCACTGAGCTCCTTGCGGAGAAGGGCGCTGGCCCGGAGGGCCGCGTCGGCGGAGGGAATGTCGTAGGCGGCGGGGGCGAAGCGGCGGACCTCCTCCAAAATGCCGTCGGCGTTCACGTCCACGGACTGCCAGAGGCCCTGGGCGGCGGCGGACTTGGCGGAGGCCTCCTGCCTGGCGGCGTCCCGGTCGGAGAGCAAAGCGCCGTACGCCTCCGCCAGAGCGGCGATTCCGGCGGGATCGGCGGTGCCGTAACGGGCCGTGAGGGCGGCGGTTTTGGCCTGCCGCCCCGCCCGCTTCCAGAGGAACAGGGTAACGGCGGCGGTGAGGACCAGCAGCCCGGCGGCGGTCCCCAGTCCGGCATAGAGGTTCTTCCAATAGAAAAACACGCCGTACCCCGCCCCCAGGGAGCCGCAGAGGCAGGCCAGGGCCGTCAGCAGCAGGGGAAGCAGGGGGCGCTTGCCCTTGGACAGGGGATCGGCGGCGGTCTGCCGGGCCTCCTCCGCCGTCTGCCCGGCGAAGGGGCTGGCGGACAGCTGCTCCTCCGCCCGGGCCAGGGCGGACTTGGCGGCGTCCCACTCCTCCTGGGCCTTTTCGGCGTTTTTCCGGAGGGTGTTCAGGTTTACAATGGCCCCCCGGAGGCGGCCGGTGACGTCGTTTTCGGGGACCTGCTCCTCCTCCAGGCGGCGGCGGAGGGCGGCGGCCTGCTCCTCCGCCTGGGCGGCGGCGTCCTCTGCTTTTTGGAGGTCCTGACGTTTTTGGTGGACATCCCAGCGGTCCAGAGCCGCCAGCTCCTCCTTTAAAAGAGACTCCCGGGCCTCCAGTTCCCCGGCGCGGGCCAGCAGCTTCTCCCGCTGGCGGGCCAGCTCCGCCTGGGAAGCGAGCTGGGCCTCCGTCTCCTGGAGCTCCGCCTCCAAAGCGGGGAGCCGGCCGGTCTTG
The DNA here is from genome assembly GCA_947577075.1 of uncultured Oscillibacter sp. Taxonomy (GTDB): domain Bacteria; phylum Bacillota; class Clostridia; order Oscillospirales; family Oscillospiraceae; genus Oscillibacter. The sequence goes on from CANPTW010000019.1 coordinate 46,756, forward strand.
TTATGGCGGCGGCGGTTCAGCTGCTTTTTCAGGGCTTCCACGGCCTCCGTATAAGAGGTGTCCTCCTCCCCGGAGGTGACCAGGGCGGCGATGCGCCGCTCCAGCCCCGCATCCTGGGTGACGGCCACGCCCCCCTGGCGGATAAAGGCGCTGCGGGCGTACACCTCCCGGCCGACGCCCAGGAGGACCTCGCCGCAGTTGGTCCCGGTGAGGCCGGGGACCGGGTCGGCGGTGCCGGTATAAAGGGCCTGGAAGTCCCCCATGGGGGCCGCCTGGCGGCGGGTGGTGCGGAAGAGGGTCAGGGCGTCGTCCCCCACGCGGCAGTCCAGGCGGCCGGACATGGAGGAACCGGACCAGGGGGCATAGCGGTTCTTGTCCGCCAGGACGCCGGCCCGGTCCCGCTCCTTGGTGTTCACGCCGTAGAGCATGGAGAGGAGAAAGGCGCACCAGGTGGACTTCCCCGTCTCGTTGGGGGCCTGGAGGATGTTCAGGCCGTCCTGAAGCTCCAGAGTCTGCTCCCGGAGGCGGCCGAAGGTGGCGGTCATGCGGCGTATCAGCAAGGGAATCACTCCTTAAATATAAAGCATTTCAAAATTTTAAAACCGGCGGCTCCGAGCGCATATTTGGGAAAAGCGGGGGAACCATGAAGACAGTATAGCACAAGCGCCCGGCTTTGCCCAGAAGGATTTCGAAGGAAACGCCGATGAAATCCCCCACGCATCTTCACGCCGCAGCTACTGCACCGGGGCTTCCTCAAAATTGAACAGAGGCGGCGGCAGATTTCGGGGGATTTCCCGGCATTTTGCAAAAAATGAAAAAATTTGAAAAAAGCGCTTGACAAAGGAAAAGGGTCGTGGTAATCTAACAAAGCTGTCTGAC
>CANPTW010000020.1 GCA_947577075.1 uncultured Oscillibacter sp.
CCTCGTTCACCACGATGCCGCCCTTCCGGTTGATTTCCAGGCCCTTGGTGGTGGATTTGATCAGGGGGTTGGGGCTGGTGCCGAGGGACATAATCACGCAGTCCACATCCAGATCGAACTCGCTGCCGGGGACCTCGATGGGCCGCCGCCGTCCGGAGGCGTCAGGCTCGCCCAGCTCCATGCGGATGCAGCGGATCTTGTTCACATCGTCGTTTTCGTCGGCGAAGATCTCCACCGGGTTGCAGAGGGTCTTGAAGATGATCCCCTCCTCCTCGGCGTGCTCCACCTCTTCACGGCGGGCGGGGAGCTCCTCCATGCCCCGGCGGTAGACGATGTACACCTCGGCCCCCAGGCGCTTGGCGCAGCGGGCCGCGTCCATGGCCACGTTTCCGCCGCCCACCACCGCCACCTTCTTGGGCCGCTGGATGGGGGTGTCGGAGTCGGGCAGGTAGGCCTTCATCAGGTTGATCCGGGTCAGGAACTCGTTGGCGGAGTACACGCCCCGGTAGTTCACGCCGGGGATGTCCATGAACATGGGCAGGCCCGCGCCGGAGCCGATGAACACGGCCTCGAAGCCCTGCTCCTCCATCAGCTCGTCGATGGAGATGGTCCGGCCGATGACCGTATCCGTGGCGATGGTCACGCCCATGGCCTTCAGCCCGTCCACTTCCTTCTGGACGATGGCCTTGGGCAGACGGAACTCGGGGATGCCGTACACCAGCACGCCGCCCGCCAGGTGCAGCGCCTCAAACACGGTGACCTCATAGCCCTTCCGGGCCAGGTCCCCGGCGCAGGTCAGTCCCGCGGGGCCGGAGCCCACCACGGCGACGCGATGGCCGTTGGAGGCGGGCTTCTCCGGGGCCTCGGTAGCGTGGGCGTTGTGCCAGTCGGCCACGAAGCGCTCCAGGCGGCCGATGCCCACGGGGTCCCCCTTCTTGCCCCGGACGCAGTACATCTCGCACTGAGTCTCCTGGGGGCACACCCGGCCGCAGACGGCGGGGAGGGCGCTGGTGTTGGAGATGATCTGATAGGCCTCCTCAAACTCCCCGGCGGCCACCTTCTCGATGAACTCGGGGATGTGGACCATAACGGGGCAGCCCTGCATGCAGGGCTTATTCTTGCAGTTCAGGCAGCGCTTGGCCTCGTCCAGGGCCTGCTCCTCGGTGTAGCCCAGGGCAACCTCCTGAAAGTTCTTATTCCGGACGTTGGGGTCCTGGGAGGGCATGGGGTTCTTCTCTAACGACATATTCGCCTTGGCCATGTTATTCGGCCTCCTTCTTGAACAGGTTGCAGGTCTCCTCGTGCTTGTGCTTCTCGAATTCCATATACATTTGGTTCCGCTTCACGGCCAGGTCCCAGTCCACCTTGTGCCCGTCGAAGTCCGGGCCATCCACGCAGGCGAACTTCATCTCGCCGCCCACGCTGAGCCGGCAGCCGCCGCACATGCCCGTCCCGTCGATCATGATGGGGCTCATGGAGACGGTGGTGGGGATGCCGTAGGGCTCCGTGGTCTTGGAGACGAACTTCATCATGATCATGGGGCCGATGGCAAAGACCTCGTCGTACTGGTTCCCCGCGTCGATGAGCTCCTTCAGCGCGTCGGTTACCAGACCTTTCCGGCCATAGCTTCCGTCGTCCGTGCAGACAATGAGCTTGTCGCTGGACTTCTTGAACTCCTCCTCCAGGATGACCAGGTCCTCCGTGCGGAAGCCCACCACGGCGTGGACCTCGGCCCCGTCGTCGTGGAACTTTTTCAGGACCGGATAGGCGATGGCACAGCCCACGCCGCCGCCGACCACGCAGACCTTTTTCTTGCCCTCGGTCTCCGTGGCCTTGCCCAGGGGGCCCACGAAGTCCTGAAGGCAGTCGCCCTCGTTCAGGTGGGTGAGCTTCTCCGTGGTGGCGCCCACGGTCTGGACGATGATGGTGACCGTTCCCTTTTCCGGGTCATAGGCGTTGATGGTGATGGGGATGCGCTCGCCCTTCTCGTCCACCCGGAGGATGATGAACTGACCCGGCTGGGCCTTTTTGGCGATCAGCGGGGCCTCGATCTCATACAGGGTCACGGTGGGGCGGAGGGCCTCTTTTCTGACGATCTTGTACATACGCTTCCTTCTTTCCCTATCATGTCATGGTCAAAATTTGGGGGACCGTGTCCTGCCATAGACACATTGTTTTTAGTTTAACATATCCCGGCGGAGCCGTCAAATGGTTTTTTCCGCCGATCCCCCCGGAACGCCCTTAAAACGCCTGCCGCGCCCGGGGAAGTCCCGGGCGCGGCAGGCGGCATGAACTTGGGTTTCCCGGGCTCCGGAGCGGGGCCCTCCCCGCGCCGGCGGCCCCTCCGCGTCGGGGCGGGCCTTTCAGGCCCGCTCCCTCCGGCGTCCGGGGGCGGCCGTCACCAATCCTGCTCCGCCTCCCGCTGTGCCGTCTCCCCGGCGGACCAGGCGCCGTGGTCCGTGTGGAGGAGGTGGTGGGACCGTTCGCCCAGGGGCTTTTTGAGGTAGGTCCGGTACAGCGCCTGGACGTCCGGGTTCTCGTGGGAGAACCGGATTTCGGAGCCCGCGTCCAGCTTCCAGAGCTGGCTGCCCCGCTGCCCGGCGTACTCCTGCCCGCCGCGGATGGGCTGGCCGCCGCCCCCGGCGCAGCCGCCGGGACAGGCCATGACCTCCACGAAGTCGTAATCCACGGTTCCCTCCTCGATGGCGTCCATCAGCCGCCGGGTGTTCCCCAGGCCGCTGACCACCGCCACCCGGACGTCTCCCGCGCCGGGGATGCTGAAGGCCGCCTCCTTCCAGGGCTTCTCCCCCCGGACGGCCCTGAAGGCGTCGGCGTCCGGGTTCTTCCCCGTCACCAGATAGTAAGCGCTCCGCAGGGCCGCGTCCATCACGCCGCCTGTCGCGCCGAAGACCACCGCCGCGCCGGTGCCCGTGCCCAGGGGGCTGTCAAACTCCGCCTCCTCCAAATCGGCGGGAATGATGCAGTCGCTGCGGAACAGGCGGCACATCTCCCGGGTGGTCAGCACCACGTCCACGTCCGGGTCCCCGCAGGCGTCCCGCATGGTGGGCAGCTCGCTCTCCGCCTTCTTGGCGGAGCAGGGCATAATGGACGCCACGAAAATCTTCTTCGGGTCCAGCCCCATCTTTTCGGCGAAGTAGCTCTTGGCCACCGCACCGAACATCTGCTGGGGGGACTTGGCCGTGGACAGGTGGTCCGTATAGGCCGGATACTGGGTTTTCAAAAACCGCACCCAGCCGGGGCAGCAGGAGGTGAACATGGGCCAGCGGTACTTCCCCCGGTGGGTGAAGCGGTCGATGAACTCGCTGCCCTCCTCCATGATGGTGAGGTCCGCGGCGAAATTGGTGTCGAATACATAGTCGAAGCCGATGCGCTTCAGCGCCGCCACCATGCGGCCGGTGGTGGCCTGCTTGGCCGGGAGGCTGAAGACCTCCGCCCAGGCCACCCGCACCGCCGGGGCCACCTGGATCACCGTCGTGATCTCCGGGTCCGCCAGGGCCCGGAGGACCTTGGTGGTGTCGTCCCGGACCGTCAGGGCCCCGGTGGGGCAGTGGGTGACGCACTGGCCGCAGAAGACGCAGTCCGTGTTTTTGAGATAGCGGTTATAGCTCACGTCCACGGTGGTCCGGGAGCCGGTGCCCGCCACATCCCAGATGTTCATCCCCTGGATCTTGTCACAGACCTGGACGCAGCGCATGCACTTGATGCACTTGCTGGCCTCCCGGACGATGGGGACGCTGAGGTCCACCTGGGCCCGCTCCGGCTGGACCGGATAGGGCTGGTAGTGGATATTCAGGTCGTGGGAGAGCTTCTGGAGCTCGCAGTAGCCGCTGCGGACGCATACCGTGCAGTTGGAATTGTGCTGGGAGAGGATGAGCCGGAGGTTTGTCTTCCGGGCGTCCCGGACCCTGGGGGAGTTCGTATGGATGACCATGCCCTCCAGGATTTCCGTGTTGCAGGCCGGGACCAGGCGGTCCGTGCCCTCCACCTCCACCATGCACATCCGGCAGGCGGCAATCTCGTTCAGGTCCTTCAAATAGCACAGGTGGGGGATGGGGATGCCCGCCTTCTCCGCCGCGTTCAGGATGGTGGCGCCCTTGGGGGCGGTCAGCTCCCGGCCGTTAATTGTAAAGTTTACCATTTCTCCACACGTCCTCCCTTGAAGATTCCATAGCCGAAGTGGTCGCACCGGAGGCACCGGGAGGACTCCTGCCCGGCCTCCTGGTCCGTCATGCCGCACTCGATGCACAGGAAGTCGCCCTTGCGCTCCGAGGCGTCCCGCTCGGTGGCGTTGACCCGGCCCCGGGGCCGCAGGTCCGTACACCGGGGCGTGGGCACCTTGACCTCGGACTCGATCTCATGGTTGAAGCCCAGGTACTCGTCGATGTTGGCCGCGGCGGCCTTTCCGGCGGCGATGGCCCGGATCACCGTGGCCGGGCCCGTCACGCAGTCGCCCCCGGCGAAGACGCCCACCATGTCGGGGAGCTGGGTGCTGGAGTCCGCCAGCAGGGCCCCGCCCCGCTGAATCTTGATGCCCGTCTGCTCCAGGCCCCGCGTCTCGATGCCCTGGCCGATGGCGACGATGATCGTATCCGCCGGGATGCGCAGGGGCTCCACGGCGGCGGTGCCCGGCCGGGGGCGGCCCGCCTTGTCCATCTCGCCGATGATCTGGGGCTGGGTCCAGAGAGCGGCGACGTGGCCGTTCTCGTCGGCCTCGATCCGCAGGGGGGCCTGGAGGGTCAGCACCTCCGCGCCCTCGGCGATGGCTCCCTCCACCTCTTCCTGCTGGGCGGTCATGTCCTCCTGCCGGCGGCGGTAGACGCAGGTCACCTTCTCCGCCCCCAGGCGGATGGCGGAGCGGGTCACGTCCATGGCCACGTTCCCCCCGCCGATGACCGCCACGTTCTGCCCCGTGAAGTCCGGCATCTCGTTGTCCCCGATGTGCCGCAGCAGCTCCACGGCGGAGACGACCCCGACGCTGTCCTCCCCCTCGATGCCCGTCTTCTTGTCCGTGTGGGCCCCGATGGAGAGGTAGAGGCAGTCGTACTGCTGCTTCAGCTCGTCGAAGGAGACGTCCGTGCCCACGTCGACCCCGGTATGTACCTCGATCCCCAGAGAGAGGATGGAGGCAATTTCCGCGTCCAGCTTCTCCCGGGGGAAACGGTAGCTGGGAATGCCGTAGCGCATCATGCCCCCCAGGGCCTTCTGCTTCTCATAAACCGTGACCTTATGGCCCATCAGGGCCAGGTAGTAGGCCGCCGAGAGGCCCCCGGGGCCGCCGCCGATGATGGCCACGGACTTGCCCGTGGCCTTGGCGCACTTGGGCTGGGGCACGTCCCCGGCCTGGTCCACGGCATAGCGCTTGAGCCCCCGGATGTTCAGGGCGTCGTCCACCATGTTCCTCCGGCACCGGGCCTCGCAGGGATGCTCGCAGATGTAGGCGCAGGCCGTGGGGAAGGGATTGTCCTTGCGGATAAGGCGCACCGCGTCGGCGCAGCGCCCCTCGCCGATGAGGGCGATGTAGCCCGGGATGTCCACCCCGGCGGGGCACAGGGCCACGCAGGGCACGGGGTTCTTGAGGCACCCCAGGCAGCGGTGGTGGAGGATGTGCTCCTCGTAGTCGTCCCGGAAGCCCTTCAGGCCCATGAGGACCAGCTGGGCCGCGTCGGTGCCGATGGCGCAGTCCGCCGTGTCCACGATGACCTGGGCGGTCTTCTCGATCCGCCGGAGGATGCCCAGGTCCGGCTCCCCGTCCAGCACCTCCCGGATCATGTTGGAGAGCTGGGTCAGCCCGATGCGGCAGGGCACGCACTTGCCGCAGGTCTGGGCCCGGCAGAGATCCAGGAAATTCAGCGCCATGTCCACGGGGCAGAGGCCCGGCGGGCTGGCCGCAATCCGCCGCTCCATGTTCCGGTAGAGCTGCTCCACCACCGCCTGGGCCTGGCCGGGGGTCTTTACTTCCAGTCTGCTCATGACGTCACTTCTCTTTCCTAAAAGTTTTTTTGGTTTCCTAAATATTATTATGGATGCGGGAGCTGGAAAAGTCAAGAAAAGTTATAAAATAGACAATCTTTTTTGGGCAAGGCCGGTTTTTATTGTGAAAGTTTTCGCAAGAACGCCGGAGCCGTCCGGCGCACGGGGGCAGGGCGGCGGATTTTCCCCGCGCTTTCCCCGGAAGCGCCGGCAGCTCCGCCTCCCGGCGCGGGTCAAAATTGGGGCTTGCTTTACCGTGCGCCCTGGGCTATACTGGTGCCTGTTCACATGGAAACGCATCCCTTTTGAAAGGAAGTCGTACCTATATGATCCGCCTCATCGCCAGCGACATCGACGGGACCCTGCTCCAGAGCGGAGCCACGGAGATCCCCCCGGTGATTTTCGACCACATCCACCGCCTGGAGGCGGACGGCGTCCTCTTCTGCCCCGCCAGCGGGCGGCAGTACACCAGCCTCCGGCGGCTCTTCGCCCCGGTGGCGGACAAGGTGCCCTTCCTCTGCGAAAACGGCGCGGTGGTCTACGGCCCCGGGAGTCCCGGGCCCATCCTCAGCAAGACCGTCATGGACCGCCGCCTCTCGGAGGAGCTGTGCGCCGACATCCTGGCCCTGCCGGAGGCGGAGGTGCTGATCTCCGGGGCCGACGTCAGCTACCTCTGCCCCAAGGCCCCGGACCTGGAGGACCAGATCCGCTGGTTCCTGGGGAACCGCACCGCCGTCCTCCCCGCCCCGGCGGACGTGCCGGAGGACATCATCAAGGTTTCCGCCTACTGCCCCGGCGGTATCGAAGCCGCCAAGAAGGCCCTCTTCCCCAAGTGGGAGGCCCATTTCCGCTGCGCCGTGGCGGGAGCGGTCTGGCTGGACTTCACCCTGGCGGACAAGGGCCTGGGGGTCCGGAAGCTCTGCGGGGCCCTGGGCATCTCCATGGAGGAGGTCATGGCCTTCGGGGACAACTACAACGACGTCTCCATGCTGGAGCAGGTGGGCCGCCCCTATCTGATGGAGAACGCCGCCCCGGAGCTCCGGGCCCGCTTTTCCGCCCGCTGCCGGACCGTGGCGGAGGTGCTGGAAACCCTGCAGGGGCAAACGGCGTTTTCCAAATTTTGAACGGTTCCTTAATTTTTGTCATAATTGTTACTTTATTGTCTCCTCCGCCTTTACAAGGCGGAGGAAATTCTTTATAATAGATGTCTGCCGAATCCGCCCGGAGGCGGTGCGGCGGATCTCAAACAGACAAGGCGGCCCCAGCCGCCTTTGGAGGATTTATGAAACAGCTCATCAAGCGCCTGGCCGCCCTGCTTCTGCCGGCGGCGCTGTGCGCCTCGCTGCTGGCCGGATGCGCCAGGGACGGCGACGGCATGGCCCTGTCCGTCTGCACGGGGGAGGCGCCGGGCTCCCTGGACCCCATCTACGCCGAAGACGCCGGGGAGCAGACGATCCTGGCCCACCTCTACGAAAACCTCATGCGGGTCACGGCGGACAGCACGGGAAAAACCAGCGTCATCGGCGGCATGGCCAAAAGCGTGGACCAGGAGGAGGAGACTAAGGACGGCGCCGTCACCGTCACCTACACCTTCCGCCTCCGCAGCGCCCGCTGGTCCGACGGGCAGCCCGTCACCGCCGGGGACTTCGTTTACGCCTGGCAGCGGCTGGCCAATCCCGCCACCGGCTCCCGGTACGCGGACCTCCTCTCCGTGGTCAAGGGCTATCAGGAGGCCCGGGCCGCCAAGGACATGAGCCTCCTCCAGGTGACGGCCAAGAACGACTCCACCCTGGTGGTGACGCTGAACGGGCGCTACGACTGGTTCTTGAAGGAGGTCTGCACCTCCCCCGCCGCCATGCCCCTGCGCCAGGACGTGGTGCAGAAGCTGAAGGCCGTCTCGGAGGATAAGCCCTGGTGGGCGGGGGATCCCACTCAGCTGGTAACCAACGGGCCCTATACCGTCGCCGGAGAGGAGGAGGGCCGCCTCCTCCGCCTGGAGGCCAACAGCCGTTACTACGCCGCCCAGCCGGGCCCCCAAAGCATCACCTTCCACTTCGCCGGGTCGGCGGAGGAGGCCTGGTCCCTCTATGAGAGCAAGACCGTGGACGCCGTCTGGCCCCTGCCGGACACCCGGCTGACGGAGCTGGCGGCGGACCCGGAGTGGTCCCCCCTGCCGGAGCTGGCCACCTACGCCGCCCTGTTCAACTGCGCGTCCGAGCCCTTCAGCGACCCGGCCCTCCGGGAGGCCATGACCCTGGCCATTGACCGAAACGCCCTGGCCCAGGCGGCGGGGGCGGCGGCCCTGCCGGCGGAGGGCGTCGTCCCCCCCGGCGTGCCGGAGAATGAAGAGGGGGATTTCCGCGCCCGCAGCGCCCCCCTGCTGGACAACAGCCCGGAGGGCTATGAGGCCCGCTGCCAGCAGGCCCGGGACCTGCTGGGAGAGGCCGGGTACAACAGCGGCGCGGACCTGGGCGAGCTGGAATTCCTCTACCTGAAAAACGACGTGAACGACGCCGTGGCCCAGCTCCTCTGCCAGCAGTGGCAGGAGGTCCTGGGCGTCCAGGCCGCGCCCAAGGGTTTGACGGAGCGGAACCTGATGTCCGCCCTGCGGGCCGGGGAGTACGACCTGGCGGGCCGGACCCTCACCGCCTCCGCCAACGACGCGGAGTGCTTCCTGATGTCCTGGACCGCCGAGAGCCGGGAGAACCTGGTCCGCTATGAGAGCAGCGCCTATGACACGCTGATGAAGATTGTGGCGGGCGCCGCCGACGGCACCGCCCGGATGGGCTGCCTCCACGACGCCGAGGCCCTGCTCCTGATGAACCACGCTATGGCTCCTCTCTACACCAAGGGCACCGCCTGGGAGCTGCGGGAGACCCTCGCCGGGGCCTTCCGGGACCCCCGGGGCTGGTTCAGCTTCGCCGGCGTGGTCAGCAGGACCGCCTGAAAGAGGCGCTTTCCAAAAAACCCCGCCGTCCCCCTCCCGCCTCTGGACATTTGCCCGGCGCTGTGCTATGATAAAGAAAATCAAACGGGAGGGATCCATTATGCAATTGAACGGAGTGGATTACAACGACCAGAGCCTGGGCGTTTACACGGGGGAATCCATCGGCGCATACACCGCCAAGGCCTTTCTCTGGATGTTCCTGGGCCTCCTGACCACCTTTGCCGTGGCTTTCTTCGGCTATGCCACGGGGACCATTCTCTACGTTTTCGCCATTCCCTATTTCCACATCGTCCTGCTGGTGCTGGAGCTGGGCGTGGTGATGTTCCTCTCCGCCCGGCTTCACAAGCTCCATGTGGGCACGGCCAGGGCCCTGTTCTTCGTCTACGCGGCGCTGAACGGCGTGGTCTTTTCCGCCTACTTCCTGATTTTCAGCATGCTGAGCCTGATCCTGGTCTTTGCCATGACCGCCGTTTACTTCGGCGCCATGGCGCTGTACGGCTATCTCACCAAGACGGACCTCAGCCGCCTCCGCCCCATTCTGGTGGGCGGGCTGATCTTCCTGATCGTCTGCGGCCTGCTCTCCCTGTTCCTGCCTCTCGGAATGGCGGACCGGGTGATCTGCCTCGTCGGCGTCGCCGTCTTCCTGGGCTTCACCGCCTACGACACCCAGAAGATCCGGGCCTTCTACAGCGCCTATCAGGGCGACCAGGCCATGCTGGAGCGCGCGTCCATTTACTCCGCCCTGGAGCTGTATCTGGACTTTATCAACCTGTTTTTGTACCTGCTGCGCTTCCTGGGGAAAAACCGGAAGTAAGCGCCCCCAGGCCGGGGGAAGCCGCCGGATCTCAAGTCATGGAAAAACGCCCCGCCTTCCCGGCGGGGCGTTTCTTTTGTGCAAGGCTTCTCAGGCCAGGAAGCCCTTCAGGATGCAGTCCTCGGCCTCCTCCTCCGTGAGGCCCAGAGTCTCCAGCTTTAAAAGCTGGTCCCCGGCGATCTTGCCGATGGCCGCCTCGTGGACCAACTGGGCCTCGGTGCAGTTGGCCGTGATGGCGGGGATGGACTTGATTTTGGCCTCCCCCATGATGATGGAGTCGCACTGGACGTGGCCGAAGCACTGGGCGTTCCCCACCATCCGGGGGTAGAACACCTGCTCCGATTTGTCCTGGGCCACGGACCGGGAAATGACCCGGCCCTTGGAATCCTCGCCGTCCAGGACGATTTCCATGTCGCTCTCCGCCGTCTGCTCCCCGTGGGTCAGAAGGCGCTCCGTCACCACCGCCTCGGCTCCCTTGCCGCAGACGATTCTTGTGACGCGTTTCGTGGAGTCGATGCCCCGGATCTGGACAGTCTCCATCTGGATGGAGGCCCCCTCCTCCAGGTACACCACCGTCTCGGGGTTCATGACCCGGCCGCCGGTTCCGTCCCCCTCGCCGTAGTGCTTTTCCGTGTAGCGGACCTTGGAGCCCTTGCCCACGTAGAAGGTGTGGACGCCGTCGTGGCGGGACTCCTCCCCGCCGCAGTTGTGGATGCCGCAGCCCGCCACAATGTCCACGTCGCAGCCCTCGCCAATGAAAAAGTCGTTGTAGACCATCTCCCGGAGGCCGGATTTCGTGATGATGACGGGAATGTAGCAGGTTTCCCCCACGGTGCCGGGCCGGATGCGGATGTCAATGCCCGGCTTGTCCTCCTTGGAGGTGATTTCGATGTGCTCCGTGGACTGGCGGCCGTCGCAGCCGGAGTCCTTCCGGATGTTGAAGGCCCCCACGGGCTTCCCGATCAGGTCCGCGATCTTCTCCAGCAGGCCCTTGTCGATCTCGGTATCCATCATTGCGCCATCGCCTCCTTTCTCAAAACCGGGCAGCCGCCCAGGGTGTCCGACAAAATCCGGGGCAGGATCTCCGCCGGGGTTCCCCGGTGGCGGAGCCGCCCCTCCCCCACCACGATGACCTCGTCCGCCAGGGAGATGATCCGCTCCTGGTGGGAGATGATGATCATGGTGGCCCCTCCGGCGGCGTGGAGCTGCTCGAAGGTCTCCGTCAGCCGGGCGAAGGACCACAGGTCGATGCCCGCCTCGGGCTCGTCAAAAATCATCAGCTTCCCCTGCCGGGCCAGGATGGAGGCGATTTCAATGCGCTTCACCTCGCCCCCGGAGAGGGAGGCGTCCACCTCCCGGTCCAGATAATCGTTGGCGCAGAGGCCCACCCGGGTGAGGTACTGGCAGCAGCGGTCCTTGGGGAGCTTTTCGTCCCCGCTGGCCAGGGTCAGCAGATCCCGGACGGTCAGCCCCTTGAACCGGGGGGGCTGCTGGAAGCCGTAGCTGATGCCCAGCCGGGCCCGCTGGGTGATGCCAAGCTCCGTCACGTCCTGCCCGTTCCAGAAAATCTGCCCGGCGGTGGGCTTCACCAGCCCCATGATGCTTTTCGCCAGGGTGGTCTTCCCGCCGCCGTTGGGCCCGGTGAACACCACCAGCGTCCCGTCCTCCACCGTGAGGGAAATATCGTTCAAAATACCCAGCTCCCCGCCGTCCTCATGGACGGCATAGCTCAGGTGCTTCAGTTCCAGCATAGGGGTTCCTCCTTCGCGTTTTGAACCTGTATCCGACAGCATTCTAGCAGATTTGACAGAAGAATGCAACGCATACCCCCGGATTTTCTTCCCCTATTTTACCCAAAACCGCCGCTCTTATCTGTTGCAGGCGCAACAGGAACGCTTTTTTTCGCGGCCGCATACACTGGGGGGAAAAGGAGGGACCCCTCATGGATCAGACCTTGCATAACCAGGAAGTATATGATTTTCGCCAGTACGACCGCATTTGGCAGCGGGTGGCCCCGAATCTGGAGCCCTATCCGGGCATGGCCCCCCGGTCGGAGGCGGCTGTCCCCGCCCCGCCGGCTTCCGCCGCCCCGTCCGTTCCCGCCGCGCCATCCGTTCCCGCTGCGCCGGAAAGGCCCGCCGTCCCCGTTCCCGCGGGGCCTGCCCCCGGTCAGGAAAGCCTGCTTCCCGGCGCGGAACGGAATCCCTGCTGCATGGGCACCGAGGCGGCGGAGCTGCTGGGGGTGATCGGCGGCTATATCGAGGCGGCGCTGTCGGACCGGCGGCAGCTCCTGGCCCTGGTCCGGCAGGCCCCGTCCTGGGCCCGGCAGACCCTGCGGGACCTGGCCTCGGACCTCCAGGACCAGGCCCGGCGGCTCATGGCGGCCCATTACCTCATCACCGGGCAGTGCTACCGCCCCAGCGTCGGCTCGTCCCGCATCTATGCGGGGCGCTGGTGCCCCGCCCTCCGGGAACGCTACCACGCCGCCGCCTGCAGCGGCTTCAACTACGCCCGCTCCGCCGAGGACTCCCTGGACCCCTGCCTGACGAAGCTCTTTGAGGAGATGAGCAAGGAGTCTTACGCCCACGCGGAGGCCCTGATGGGGCTGCTCCAGCGGAGCCTGCACAACACATATAGTCAACGCAGTTGAAAAGAAGCAGACACTTCTTTTCAACCGGCGGGCCTATGGCCCGCCGGGGCGCAAAGCGCCTGTGCGTTTCCTATGAAGGCAAGCACCGTGAGCCGCTCACGCGGCTTACGGCGCTGTAAAACAGCGCCGTATGGAAACGAATCCTTTGGACTCTTTTCAACTGTGCTGACGATAACATAGGGGAAGGGCTCCCGCCTTGCGGCGGGAGCCCTTCCCTTTACCCCCAGGCGCGCTTGATCTCGTCCCGCTCGTGCCGGTTCTCCACCCAGTTCTCCAGGTAGCCGCAGTCATGGCAAACGTAGCGGGCCACCGGAATCCGCTTCACCGTTACAAAGCGGGTGATGCAGATGCTGTTGGCGAGATAGCGGTGGGCGTCGTCGGGCACCCGGATAATATCCGTGGAGCCGCAGACGGGGCAGCGTTTTGTGTTTTTCATTTACTTCCGATCCCTCCACAGTTTCCAGAGCCGGTCCAAAAGGGGCAGCAGCAAAAGGAGGAGCAGCCAATTATTGGGCACATGCGGCATCGTGCGCCCCCCTTTCAGTTCACCTTGTAGAGCTTCATGGACAAGGGGATGGAAACCGCCGTCAGCACCGCCGCCGCCAGGGGCAGCAGGGCCATGGCGGGCAGGGGAACGCTGGGGATGTCCACCGCGTCCAACGCCAAACCGGCCCCGAGGGCCGCGCCGAAGATCACCACCATGAAGATCATCCGCCCCCGCTCCACGCCGAAGCGCATGATTGCGGGCAGGGTGACGTCCAGGGAGATCACGCCCAGGCAGAGACTGACCAGCACGATGGAGGCGTCCACCTCACTCTCGAGAAAGCGCCCCAGCGCCACACGGGCCGCCAGGCACAAAAAGCCCGCCGCCGCCATGCACAGCCAGCCCAGCACGTACTTGCTCAGCACGATGTCCCGCTTGGAATAGGGCATCATGGCCGCCAGCTGGTTCCAGTGGCTCCGCTCGTCATAGGCCATGGCCGTATAGGGCAGCATGGAGCACCAGACCACCAGGAACACGATGTTGAACGCGCTGTTCATAATGGACAGCAGCAAAATGATGACGACAAAAATCCGCATCTGCTTCCAGATCACGAAGAAGTCCTTTTGAATCAGCGCTTTCATTTCTTCGCTCCTTTCACCATGAAGAGAATGATGTCCTCCACGCTTGCCCGCTCCAGCTCCAGCCCCGCCGGGACCTCATCCCGCCGGACCAGGGCCCGGACGCCGCCGTAGCCGTGGACCTCCTCCCGGCCCAGGATGGCTTCCTCCCGGAGGCTCTCCAGCTGCTCCGCCGTCCCGGCGAAGACGCCGTAGGTTTCCAGAAGCCGGTCCTTCTCGTCACAGAAGAGCAGCCGCCCCCGGTGCAGGAAGGCGATGTAGTCGCAGAGCTTTTCCAGGTCGCTGACGATGTGGGAGGAGATGAGAATGGAGTGGTCCTCCTCCCGGGTGAACTCGTTGAAGATCTCCAGCACCTCGTCCCGGACGATGGGGTCCAGGCCGGAGGTGGCCTCGTCCAGGATCAAGAGCCTGGGCTGATGGCTCAGGGCCACGGCGATGGCCAGCTTCATCTTCATGCCCCGGGAGAAGTCCTTGAAGGGCTTCTTTCCCGGCAGGTCGAAGCGGCGGAGGTAGCCCTCGTAGGTCCCCTGGTCCCAGCGCTTGTAGGTTCCCGCCATGACCTTCCCCACCTGAAGCGTGTTGAGGGTTTCGGGATAATACGCCTCGTCCAGCACCACGCCCACGTCCTCCTTCACCTCCCGGAAGGCCGGAGAGGCGGCGTCCACCCCCAGGACCTTGGCCGTTCCGCCGTCGGGGCGGAGGGCGTTCATCAAAAGGCGGATGGTGGTGGACTTGCCCGCGCCGTTCTCGCCCACCAGGCCGCAGATGGTGCCGCCGGGCACCGTGAGGTTCAGGTCCTCAATGGCGAAGCCGGGAAAGCGCTTGTGGATATGGGTCAGTTCAATGGCGTTCATACGTTCTCCTCCTCTGACAGGACGCGCAGCATGTCGAATAGTTCCTCCGCCGTCAGGCCGCAGCTTTTTGCCAGCTCCACGGCGGCGCTCAGGTGGTCTTCCAGCTCCTTGAGCTGCTGTTCCCGGATCAGGTCCAGGTTTTTCTCCGCCACAAAGCAGCCCTTCCCGGCCACCGTATACAAAAAGCCCTCGGCCTCCAGCTCGTCATAGGCCCGCTTCGTGGTGATGACGGAAATCCGCAGATCCTTGGCCAGGGCCCGGATGGAGGGCAGGGCCTCCCCCGGCGTCAGCGTCCCCGCGATGATCTGGGCCTTCAGCTGGGAGTAGATCTGCTCATAGATCGGCTGGTTGACGGTGTTGCGGATGATGATTTCCATGGGGTCCTCCCTCCGTTTCACTGTTAATATGCAGTATACACAGAATGAACAGTTTGTCAAGAGGCTGCGGCAAAAAATTTTCCTGGGCAAGGCCCTCCTCTTGTGGTATACTACCCCTGGAAAACGAGAAAGGGGGAATGGGCCATGGAAACCGTCAGCGGCGCCGGCAACTGGAGGCTGTGCCTCCGCCGGGAGGAGGGCGGCGGAATCACCGTTCTCCGGGCCGGGACCCCCGACCGGCGGGCCGTCCTGCCGGACCGGATTTTTGATCTGCCGGTGACGGCCCTGGGGGACCGGGCCCTGGCCCCGGAGCGGCAGGGGGACCCCGTTCCCCCCGGGGCGGAAACGCTGGGGATCACCTGCGTCCCTCCGGAGGGAGGGGCCCCGTGGGACAACCGAAATCTCCGGGACCTGACCCTGCCGGAGTCCCTGCGTGCCGTCGGGGACTACGCTTTGTTGAACTGCTCGGCCTTAAAAACCCTTCGTATACACGACGGCGTCCTCCGCTGGGGCGGCGGAGCGCTGATGAACTGCCGCAGCCTGAACACGCTCCACCTCACCCGGACGGGGCCGGACCAGGGAGGGGCCCTGGCCTGGTTTGCGGGGGAGCTCAGCCGGGAACTGGACGTGACCGTTCACGGTCCCGGCGGGGAGGTCCTCCGGCTGCTCTTCCCGGAATACACGGAGCTCTATGAGGAGAACTGCCCCGCCCACCACTTCGACTATTTCATCTCCGGCGCGGGCTACCCCTACCACCACTGCTTCCGGCAGAAGCGGCTGTCCCTCAAGGAGTACGACGCCCTCTGGCGGGACTTCCTGGGCATGGAGCACGAGGAGGCCGCCGCCCTGCGCCTGGCCTGGTACCGCCTCCGCTGGCCCGGGGAGCTGGGAGACGGGGCGGCGGCGGGCTACCGGGCTTATTTAAAAGAGCACGCCGGGGAGGCCCTCCGCCTCCTATTGGAGGAGGAGAACGGGGAGGCCCTTCCCCTGCTCTTGGAGCTGGCGGAGCCGGACCGGGAGGCCCTGGCCGCCGCCTGCGCCCTGGCCCGGGAGAGGGGGGCCACGGCGGCCCTGGCGGCGCTGCTGGAGGAGCGGCACCGGCGCTTCCCCGCCGGACTGGAAAAATCCTTTACACTATAGAGGGGCAGGGGGCTATGGAACCAAAGGACTTTGCCGGGATCGGGCGGGACATTCTCGCCGCCGCCCGGAACGAACTGTATATGAGCCTGCCCTATCTGGACGCGGCCCTCTGCGCCCTGGCCTTCGCCCCCGGCGGCGGGGTGACGGTGTCCCTGGCGACGGACGGCGAGACGCTGTACTACGACGGGACCTGGCTGGCGGACCGCTATCTCCGAAGCCGGGTGTGGACCTGCCGGGCCTACCTCCACGTCGTCCTGCACTGCATGCTCCGGCACCTGGCCAAGAAGCGGGGCAGGGTTTCGGAGCTGTGGGACCTCAGCTGCGACGCGGCAGTGGAGAGCATCTTGGACGAGCTGGACTACCCCTGCCTGAACGCCGGAGCGGCCCCCCGGAAGCAGAAGTTCTACGGCGAGTGCAGGCGGGACATGCCCGTGCTGACGGCGGAGGGGATCTACCGCCGCCTTCTGGGGCTGAACCTGCCGGAGTACGAGATCGCCCAGCTCCAGCGGGCCTTCCTGGCGGACGACCACGGCCTCTGGGACCCGGAGCGGCAGGACGATCAGGAGCGGAGCAGCCGCCAGGATCAAACGTGGCGGGACCTCTCCTCCAGGACCCAGACGGGGTTGGAGACGGTCCTCTCGGACCAGGGGACCGGCGGGGAGGCCGTCTTGGAGCAGGTCCGGGCGGCGGTCCGGGACGACGTGGATTACCGGGCCTTCCTCCGCCGCTTCGCCGCCCCCCGGGAGGTGGCGGCGGTGGACGCCGACGCCTTTGACTACGGCTTTTATTCCTACGGCCTCCGGCTCTACGGAAACATGCCCCTGGTGGAGCCGCCGGAAACCCGGGAGGAAAAGCGGATCGAGGACTTCGTCATCGCCGTGGACACCTCCATGTCCACCTCCGGGGAGCGGGTCCGGCAGTTCCTGGCCTGCACCTACGCCATCCTCCGCAGCGCCGGGACCTTCACCCGGGCGGTCAACATCCATATCATTCAGTGCGACGACCAGGTCCGCTCCGACGACGTGATCCGCAGCCCGGAGGAGCTGCGGGCCTATATGGAGAACGTCCGGCTCTCCGGCGGCAGCGCCACGGATTTCCGCCCGGTGTTTGACCATGTGGCGAAGCTCCGGGAGGCGGGGGCCTTTACCAGCCTCCGGGGCCTGGTGTACTTCACCGACGGCATGGGGATCTACCCGGAGAGGCGGACGCCCTATGAGACGGCGTTCATCCTCCTGGGGGAGCCGCCGCCCTCCGTGAAGACGCCCCCCTGGGCCATCCGGCTGGTGCTGGAGGCCCCGGACCTGGACCGGGCGGCGGAGCAGCTGCCGGAGGAAACGGACCTGGACGAGCTGCCGGAGCTGTAGAGGAGCTGTCATGTTACCTGAAATTGTAAACCGCCGGAGCATCCGGGCCTATCAGCCCAGACCGATCTCCAGGGCGGACATCGAAACCGTGCTGCAGGCGGGGGCGCTGGCCCCCTCCTCCAAGAACCGCCAGCCCTGGCGCTTCACCGTGGCCCTCGGCGCGAAAAAAGAGGAAGCGCTGGCCGCCATGGCCCAGGGTCTGGAGGAGGAAGCCCGCCGGCCTCTCCTGCCGGAGAGCGCCGGATACCGCAGCGGGGCAATCCAAACGCTGTCCGTCATGGAACAGGCCCCGGCGGTTATCTTCGTCACGAATCCCCTGGGCCGGGACCCGAGACAGGCGCTGAATACGGACGAACGAGTCTCCGAGCTCTGTAATGCCCAGTCCCTAGGGGCCTGTATGGAAAATATGGCACTCCAGGCCACGGCGCTGGGTCTGGGCAGTCTCTGGATATGTGATACCTATTTCGCCTATGACGCATTGTGGGAATGGACAGGCGAGCAGGGCTCCCTAGCGGCGGCAATGGCCCTAGGCTATGCCGCCGAGGACCCGCCGCCCCGTCCCCGGAAGCCTCTGGAACAGCTGGCAGAGTGGAGGGAATAGGCGTTCCACCGCCAGATTAGCGGCAGCGGAAAGAGGAGTAAGTCCACTCGACAACATCCAAAACCCCCGCTTGCACCACGCCGTGGGCAGAAGACATTCGTGCCAAACTGTCTGTACCCTAGCCGCGCCCCCGTTTTCTCTCTTCCACCGTGCACGGCGCATTCGTCTCCGGCCTAAGAGCCGCCGCTTTGCGGCGGTTGGCCTCCGACACGCGTCTGCGGACGCAGTCTCTTTTCGCAAAAGAGAGAATGGGGGGTGCATTGCCCAGCCATCATCATGGCAGGGACCCCCACCCCGCCCGCAAGGGCGAGTACCAGCCCCCTTCCAGGGGCCCAGGAAGGACAAGCCATGAACATCAAACAAGCCAAGCAAGAGATTGCAAATACCCTAAAAGCCTACCTGGCCAAGGACGAGCTGGGAAACTACCGCATCCCCCCGGTCCGCCAGAGGCCCGTGCTGCTGATGGGCCCCCCGGGCGTGGGCAAGACCCAGATCATGGAGCAGGCGGCCGCCGAGGCTGGCGTGGGCCTCGTGTCCTATACCATCACCCACCACACCCGCCAGAGCGCCGTGGGCCTGCCCTTCATCGAGAAGCGGACCTACGGCGGGAAGGAGTACTCCGTCACCGAGTACACCATGAGCGAGATCCTGGCCTCCGTGTACAGCCTGATGGAGAAGACCGGCCTCAAGGAGGGCATCCTCTTCCTGGACGAGATCAACTGCGTCTCGGAAACCCTGGCCCCCATGATGCTCCAATTCCTCCAGTGCAAGACCTTCGGCAACCAGCGCCTGCCGGAGGGCTGGCTCATCGCCGCCGCCGGAAATCCGCCGGAGTACAACCGCTCCGTCCGGGACTTCGACGTGGTGACCCTGGACCGGGTGAAGCGGATCGACGTGCAGGAGGACTTTGCCGTCTGGAAGGAGTACGCCCGGGCCAGGGGCCTCCACGGGGCGGTGGTGTCCTACCTGGACATCAAAAAGGAAAACTTCTACCGGGTGGAGACCACGGCGGAGGGGATCCGGTTCGCCACCGCCCGGGGCTGGGAGGACTTAAGCGAGCTGCTGACAGTCTACGAGGCCCTGGGCCTCCGGGCGGACCGGGAGGTGGTGGGGCAGTATATCCAGCTGCCCCGGATCGCCCGGGACTTCGCCAACTATCTGGAGCTCTACCACAAGTACCAGAACATCTACCACGTGGACGAGATCTTAAAGGGGACCTGGAGGCCCATCACCGTCCGGGAGCTCCGGGCCGCGCCCTTTGACGAAAAGCTCTCCGTCATGGGCCTGCTCCTCTCCCGCCTCTCCGAGGCCGCCCGGGAGACCCGCCGCCAGGACAGCCTGTGCGAGGCCCTCCACGCCGCCCTGACAGCCTTCAAGGAGGCCCTGGCCGCCGGGGAGGCGCCCCAGGCGGTTTTGGAGTCCCTGGCCGGCGAACGGCGGGAGGCTCTGAAACGGGCCCGGGACGCGGGGCAGCTGGACAAACCCCGCCAGGCCCTGGCTCAATTGGAGATCAACGCCCTGGAGGACTACCGCCGCCGCCTCGTCCAGGAAAGCCCGGCCGGTTCCGGGGAAGCCATGGAGCTTGTCCGGGGCTGGTTCGGCGGGGAGGTGGAGAAACGGTCCACCCTGGCCCAGGGGGCCAAGGCGGAGCTGGACCACGCCTTCGCCTTTTTGGAGGAGACCTTCGGCCAGGGCCAGGAGCTGGTGCTCTTCGTCACGGAGCTCACCGCCTCGCCCGACGCCAGCTGGTTCATCGAGTCCTTCGGCTGCGACGCCTATTTCCGCCACAACCGGGAGCTGCTCTTTGACGACGCCCACCGCCGCATCCGGGAGGAGATTGCCTCCGCAAGGCCCGCGCCCCCGGTCTGACGGGGCGCCTGACGCCCCCCTTGCGCCGCATCCCCCAGCCGCGGCGCATCCCCTAGGGGACGCCGGCGGAGCGGGACGCATCCCCCGGGCGGGCCTGCATTCAGATCAGACGTCATAAACGCAGTTGAGCGGAAGCAGCCGCTTCCCTTCAACTGCGCCGACGGTCACACCGTACAATTTACAACAGGAGGACCAGCATGAGCGAGGATTTGAAACGCATCGAGGCCGTATTGGACGCGAACGTCCGCCCCGCCCTCCGGGCCCATGGCGGGGAAATCGCCGTGGACCATCTGGAGAACGGCGTGCTGTATGTAAAGCTTCTGGGGCAGTGCGCCGGGTGCCCCTCGGCGGACCTGACCAACGAGACGCTTGTGGAAGCGGAGCTGACCGCCGCGCTGCCGGAGCTGGTGCAAAAGGCGGTCGTGGTCCAGACCGTCAGCGACGAGCTGTGGGAGCAGGCCAAGCGGCTCCTTCGGGACCACCATCTCTAAACCGCCGCCCCGGCTGCCGGAGGCGGCAGGGCCAAACCGGGGCCCGCCGCCCTTTAAAATCCGCCGGAGCTCCTGCGGGAAATTTTTGTCATGTCCTCTCCCCGTTCCTCATAGGGATATACTGCCTACGTCAGCATAAGGGGGAGGAATACCTAATGGATGATCTGCAGATGGACGAACGGCTGGCCCAGCTCCGGCGCTGCCGCCGGAGCATGGATACGCTGAAAAAGGAAGCGGAAGGCATTGAGGCGGAGATCAAGGCCGAATTGGAGGCCCGGGGCGTGGAGCAGGCGGAAACGGCCCACTACAGGGTTTCCTGGAAGGCCGTCACCAGCACCCGGCTGGACGCCAAGGCCCTGAAGGCCGAGCGGCCGGAAATTTACGACCGTTACTCCGCCGTGACCACGGTCAAGCGCTTCACGGTCACTTAGGGCCTGTTCCCATAAGCCCAAACCCACGTCTTTTCGCTTTTGTGAACAGTCCCTAGAGGGTGTCTTCAACCCCTCCAGACACGGTCTTGGGGCGTCCGGCGCCGCCGGGACTTCGTTCATTTGCCTTGAGCTCCCACCGGATTCCCGCGTCAAATTGCCTCGTCCGGCGGCGCATTCCGCCCCAATCCGGCATTCCGGGAATTTGAAGGCACCCTCGAGGCCTTGTTTGAAAAAGGTCAAACCGCCCAATCAGCGGATCTTTTCCCGCCGCTCTGCGTTAAATTTTTTTGCCGGGCGGCAGCCTGCCTGCGAAAATCTGCCCTGATTGGCACAAAAATCTCTCGCTGTTGGCTATTCTGCCTATTTTCAAACAAGGCCTAATTCCGTATAAAACGCAAGGCAAAAAAATTTTAGAAATTTGAAAATAGGTCTTGCATTTTCTGGGGAAGTGTGGTAATCTACATAAGCTGACGTAAGTGAGCAGCGTTTTCCGGGTGTAGCGCAGTTGGTAGCGCACTTGACTGGGGGTCAAGGGGTCGTGAGTTCAAGTCTCGCCACTCGGACCAAAGTATGATAATCCGAACTGCATCTTCCAAGTGGGAGATGGGTTCGGATTTATCATTTCAATCGCAAATATTCTCTAGGCGCAAAGAAGGACCGGGGGTATCGTCAGATACTCCCGGCCCTTGCCGTTATGCGGTTTTCTTCTGCCGGGCCTTCCACTCGGCGTACTCCCTCTGCCCTTCCTCACTCTCGAAAAAGGCTTGAATCTCCGGGAGCAGAACATGGGCCAGCGCGTCAACCGCACTCTTGGGAATCCCGGTCCCATAGTCATTTACTTTCTTTTTGGGTGCCATATCTATCTACCTCCATAAATCAATGTTCATTGTGTTTGGGTTGTGCAGGGTCCTGAGGCGGGTCCGCTTCTTTTGAAAGTGTAGATTCAAGAGCGTAGCCCTGGAAAATGGTGCCGCCGTCCAGGTTGCAGAGGAAGCGGCCCGGAATATCTTTAGGGAGCGCGGCGGCATCACCGTTGTCCAGGATGATTTGGGAGAGAACCAGGTCAGACCGTCCGCAAATCCGAACGTCAATATTGTTCTTGATTTGCCCAGGGAGGACATTGGCATCCGGCCGCTGGGTAGCCAGGACCAGATGAATCCCAAAGGCGCGGCCCAGGCGGGCCAGGGTGCCCAGATGCCCGACGATGGCGGTCACCAGCTCCTTGTTAGGCTTGTCAAGGCCCGTTGCATCGGTCAGCTCGGCAATCTCGTCACAGGCCACCATTATACGGGGCATAGCCTCGTCAGGATAGCGGCGGTTGAACTCGTCCAGGGAGGAACAGGGTTCCGCCCGGTCCTGGAAGGTGCTCTTCCGGGATTCCAGCACTCGAACCAGATAAGACAGCATCGAAAGGGCGCTCTCCCGGTTGTCGGCATAACTGCACTGGTCCCCCTGCCACTCGCGGGGGAAGTCCACGCCGCCCTTCAGGTCTATCAAATAGACCTCATAACCCTTGGCTAACCCCTGGGCAATGATGAACTTGACCTCCCAGGTCTTGCCGCTTCCCGTGGTGCCTCCGATTAGGAAGTGGGGCATAACGGCAATGTCCACAATAAGGGGGCCGTTCAGGGTCAGGCCCAGGACAATCAGGGTTCTCCCGTCCGGCAGTCTTTTCAGCACGGCCCTTGTGGGGAGTTTGGTATTGCCTGGGGCCGTATAGAGCAGAATATACCGCTTGTCGGGCCCTTCCTCTATGCGGGTGATACGGCGGTTAATGGCGGCTTCCAGCTTGCTCTGATTATCAGAGAACTCCTCCGAGGGGATTCCCCCGGAGAGAACCAGGAGCTTGCCGTCATCATCAGAGACTACCGCGGGCGGCTCCCCTGCCCGATTCACCAGCCCGGCCCGGTACATATCGTGGGACAGCTCCCGCGCGTGGCAAGGGGTCGCGCTGATGATAACAAGCAGTAAGTACAGGACCAGGGCCAAGGGCGGCACGAAAATCCAAATCAAGGGCGCGGTGAGCTTTGCAATCAGCGGTTCCAGGCCCAGGAGCATGGGGTATCTCCGCAGGAACAGCAGGAGCAGGAAAAAATACAGGACGCTTGCCGCGATACGGGCAGGGTGCCGCGACATGGCGGCAAACCCGGCCCGGAGGCGGACCTTTGCGGTGCGGAGCTGACTTTCAAGAGCCAGTTCATCATGGGTGTTTTTATAGTTCTGTTTCACGTTGTTTCCTCCTTCCGAAACAGGGGTTGATATTGATTAAAAGGGCAATTCCCCGTCATAGCCGTCATCATCAAATTCGGGTAGTATCTGCTGGGTTCGATGCTCTTCCGTAATCTGGTTGAAAATATTCAAACTGTCAACGCTCATGCGCTGATCTGCATACTGTTCGCACAGGTGGAACTTAACCGGGTTTTTAGTGGAGTATAGAAACACAAATTCTTTTTTTCCAAGGCTGTACGCCTCGACCTCAATCGTGTTCTCTGTTACCTCCCAAACCTCACCGATGCGGCGGTAAAGCTGTTCCGCGCTGTCTTTGCCGGAGAGCTTATAGCGGGTGATAAACTCACGGGGATGCTCAATCGTTGTAATAAAAATGTAGGAGCATTGCAGGGTCTTGTCGCGGTAGCGGCTATGGACGGGTGCGCTGTAATGAGGGTCCAGGGTTTTCAGGAGCGCGTCATAGGTGAAGGTATCGGCCCGCAAATCGTCCAGGATGACGGCGGGCTGTCCGCAGTAATGGGACAGCGGGTCCGCGCCCGTGGCGGTCAGGTACACGGCAAGGCCCAGCTTCTCCGCAAAGAGGCGGCAGGCCGTGGTCTTGCCCACGCCCGATTTCCCATAGGCCCAGATAATGGTGCAGTTCCTCTGCCCATTGGCCGCCTTGGTCCGGGCATGGTCAGCGTATTCCCAGGCGCGGCTTATTCTCTGCCCGTGCTTGGCGTAGATAAGCGGGTCAATGTAGGCTTCATAGTTATAGGGGGTAATGGTCCCGTCCGCGCACTGTTCTATGATTTTATTTAAGGATGCCTTTTGGGTCTCCGTGGCAAAGAACGCGGCAACGTCAAAGTTCGAGTGAAGGTTTTCCATTGGGTAATGGTGCTTGTTGGGCTCGTTCTGGTGCAGATAGTATTGCAGGGTCCGCAGTTTGTTGCTCTTGATTTTCTGGACCATGCTCGGGCGGGTGTTGAACCACTTTGCCACGTGCTCATACTGCACATTGGTGTTTCCGAAATTCATATAGACGTGGTAATGGGGCTTTTTGAGGTTTCCATCTTCATCCACATCCAGGTCATGGAGAATATAGGCGTACTGTTTGACGGATTTCTTGCTCTGCAAAATCTCTTCGATTTTTGCGTCTGTCCAGCCGTCCTCTGGATAGATTTCAACATCTAAATGTTTGGCCATTTAAGCTCCTTTCTTCTGATTTTTTACACTTCTTACACCCTTTACACCGACCCCCAGGACGCCGCTCGGGGGTCGGTAGGGATGGGGGCCCCATTAGGGCCGCAGGGTGGGAGGAACAGATTACACCTTTACACCCTGCATCGCCGGGGCTTGTCCCCCTGGTCTGGCTGGGGAGGTTGAGCCTCCCCGCCAGGGGGGACAATCGCCGCCAATGCTCATTGGTCAGGTGCGCTTGCCCTCGGCCTTGTGTACGTTCTCCGCCTTGGCGGTCAGCTGGTACTTTCCGTTGTTGTCCCGGTACAATTTCACCATCAAATTGTCATATTTGACGGCTATATACTCGGAGGGGGGAACATCCATGCGCTTTTCCCCTGGAATCTTAATATCCAGGGTCGCAAAGCCATGGGCGGGGAAAGCGGTTGTGTACTTGTAGCCGTCTACCGTGCTGGTCCTCTCACCGTCAAGATAGGCGTAATAGGGCCGCACAGCAGTCAGCAGGGCCTCCGGGCCCAGGGAGCTGACATCAAAAGTCAGCTTAGTGATGTTGATGGTGTTCATTATTACAGAACACTCCTTTCGTAAAAATTCCCGTAAAACGGGTAGAATGGAAGCGAAATCTCACGCTTCTTGCCATCATGATATGCAAGGTCTGAAAATCCAATTACGATTTTAGTGATTTTATCAATATTTTTTTAGCATGAAAATTGGTATAATAAAAATTTTATGCATTTCGGTCAATCCCGCCTCCTCAATCATATTGTATTGCGAAAAACCGACAAATCATTCCAGAAAACAGGCGGTTTTGGCAAAATTCTTTTGTTACAAGTTGGTTACAAGGTCAAAAGCACGGTTGACAAAAGGAAATGGCTGGAAACTGCGGCCCTGGACCTCATGAAGCCCGATACTGCCGGGGAGAAATACCATGCCCCCGGCCCAGCGTCAAGGGCCGCAAAAAAGTTTCCCAGGTTCCGAAGAGCCTGGGAAACTTTTTTGCTTTCCGCTCCGCTCCACCCTTGACCCTGGTCCGTGGGCATGGGGACGGGCAGTCAACAAAGCTCGCGGGCGAGCTTTGCTGACACCACTTTTTTATTATGGGAGGAACGGACTATGAAGCAGACGATTAAAACCAGCAGGACGGCGGGGTATCTGGAAAAGATTTTCCGGGCCTTGAATGAGCACTATTTCGAGGGGAGCATTGAGGAGCCTGTCATTACTATTCAGAGCACCCCCAGGGCCTACGGACATGTGACCGTTGCCAAGGCTTGGCAGAGGGCGGACGGCGGGAAACGGCACGAGCTGAACATCGGGGCGGGGACCCTGGACAGGCCCATTGAGAACGTGACGGCCACGGTGCTCCATGAAATGGTCCACCTGTTCAACCTTCAGGCGGGGATTCAGGACACCAGCCGGGGCGGGACCTACCACAACAAGCGGTTTCGGGAGGCGGCAGAGGCGCGGGACCTTCATATTTCCTACGACAAGCGCATCGGGTGGAGCGTCACGGAGCCGCCAGAGGCGTTGATTGAGTTTATCATTTCCCAGGGCTGGGACGATATTATGATGAACAGGCAGGAGGGCTTTTCCATGCGGGGCGTGGGAGGTCCCGGAGCTAAGGGAGGGGTTACGCCTCCGACAGCGGGCAGAACCTCCAGCACGAGGAAACTGGTTTGCCCCAAATGCGGGCAGTCCGTCCGGGCCACGAAAGAGGTGAATATCCTTTGCGGTGACTGCCTTTTGCCTATGCTGGAAGCCTGAACGGGCAAAAGAAAAGGCACCCCACAAAGATCGCCTTCGGCGATTTTTGTGGGGTGCACTTCAAAAGGAAACTCTGCGGTTTTTCACTTTTTTGCCATGCGGCCCTTGCTTTTCCGTTGGTTTGGAGCTACAATAAGAGTACGGAGACATATTGCGGCAGGCCGGGAAGGTGCTGGAACACCCCCCGGCCCTGTACGAGTGAGTACACCACTCAGCACAGCAACGATGTTGCACCACAGGCTTATTATACCCGTTTCGAGTTTCATTTGCAAGAGCGGGGCGGGGCCGTGCGTTCGCTTTTATGGCGGTGTTGGGTTTCATACTCGGCACCGCTTTATGTTTCCGGCGGATTCCCAGGGCGGGGAGCAGTCCCCGCCCACAGGGGCCGCTGGATTCTATATTATAAGGAGATTCAGGAGGATGAAGAAGCGGTTTACAGCGTTTGCGCTGGCGGCGGCGCTTTGCCTGGGGCTGGCGGTCCCGGCGAGTGCGGCGGGGTTTTCGGATGTTCCGGCTGGTCATTGGGCTTATGAGCAAATCAACCAAGCCGTTGCGGACGGCATTGTGGGAGGGTATCAGGACGGGAGCTTTCAGCCGTCCCGCCCGGTTTCCTATGGGGCTTTTTCGTTAATGCTGGCCCGCGCGTTCTATCCTGGGGAGTTGGCGGCATATTCCGGCTCTGGCGCAGGGGAAGCCGTTATGAACAGGCACGGTATCTTTGAGGACACTGGCAGGGCATCTAGGTCTAGCGGGGCGGACCTTCCACGGGAGGGTATGGCGCAGATGATGTATAACGTACTGAAGGACAAGGGGACGGGGATTCCCTCGGTACAGGAACAGTGTTCCCATATCAGTGCTATTTCCGACTATAATAATGTTGAATATAATTGTCGTACGGGCGTTCTAGTATGCTATTCCCTGGGCCTACTGACTGGGCAGAGTGATGGGAGCTTTGGACCTAAGAACTCCATGAACCGGGCACAGGCCGCCGTGGTGATTGGGCGGTTACGGGACTATGTTCAGAACAACGGCGGGAGTGCTGGTGTGGTGGAGATTCCGGCTGGCACAGAGCCGAAAGCACAGCCTGTACCGGAAGTAACGGATGGTCCCCTGTTCAAACTGCTAGACGGGGAAACTGCCCAACAGATGATGAACCGTGTCAATACCTCCACTACCTACCGGGAAGGTTATCTGACCAATGGAAGGCCCATTACGGAGGAGAACATCAAGGAGCTGCTGGAAAAGTTTGAGGAGACGATGCCGGAGGGAACCACTTGGGATGAAAGTTCCACCTTCAATTATGCTTCTCCAAGCATGGGATGGAAGATTGCATGTGGCGCATTTGGTGTCGCCATTAGTGACGCCCTTTTTGACGAGAGTGCTCCTGTTACGAGGCATCAAAATTATGACCAACTGAAAGTTGGTGATTATATTACATTTGAAAACTACAAGACTGGTTATAATCACGGAATGGTTGTTACCTCTCTTACTTCCAAATGGAACAATGCCTATGATACTTGTGACGGAAATCGGTCCGGCAAGGTTTCTTGGGACAGTCATGGAGGATATGAAATTTTTGATAACCCAGACTTTACTATTTGGATTTATTCCAGGTATTAACATCAGAAATGGCTCCGAGTAATCGGGGCCGTTTTCTTTTGCTCTTTTTGAAATGTGCACTTCAAAAATGATTTTTACATAATTTATATTTGCTATTGACAATGATTCTATTTTGCTATATAGTGGACCTATCAGGAAAGGAGGTCCGCCATGAAGGAAAAAATTGGAGAACGCTTGCGGAACCTGCGCCTTGGGGTCCAGCTGTCCCAGGCCAAACTTGCCGCTATCCTTGGGACCCAGCAGTCTACCATTAACCGCTATGAACAGGGCCAGACGGTCCCAGGGCCGGAGGTCTTTGTCGGTTATGCGGACTATTTTAATGTATCTATGGATTACCTCTACTGCCGCACGGACGAGCCCAGAGGGGCCTTATACGACTACAAGCCCCAGGCCCTTATGGAGCGGGCGGCACAAAATGAGGAAATGCGGGACTTCATCGAAATGTGCTTTGACCCGAAGTCCCCGGTAAACGGGAGGCTGAAGGAGGCGCTGTTTCGGATGTTGAGCGAGGGGAAAGAAGCATGAAAGCAGTAATTTATGCCCGGTATTCCAGCGACAGCCAGCGGGAGGAGAGCATCGAGGGCCAGATTCGGGAGTGTACCGACTACTGCGAGAAAAACAACTTTTCTATTGTGGGGACCTACATTGACCGGGCCTTGTCCGCCAGGACCGCGAACCGCCCGGAGTTTCAGCGCATGGTGAAGGACAGCGCGAAGGGCCTCTTTGATTTGGTCATTGTCTGGAAGCTGGACCGTTTTGCCCGTGACCGCTACGACAGCGCCCACTACAAGGCCCAGCTGAAAAAGTACGGCGTGAAGGTCCTGTCCGCCAGGGAGAATATCTCCGATGGGCCGGAGGGCATTATCCTGGAATCCATGCTGGAGGGCATGGCGGAATATTACTCCGCAGAGCTTTCCGAGAAGGTCATCCGGGGGCATACCGAAAACGCCCTGAAATGCAAGTATAACGGAGGCACGCCCACTTTTGGCTATCTGATTGACAAGAGCAAGCATTATGAAACCGATCCTCATACAGCACCAGTTGTTTTGGAGATATTCCAACGGTATGACCGTGGAGAGACCATGAAGCAGATACGGGACTACCTGAACGGGAAAAGCGTGACCACGGTTCGCGGGAAGCCCATAGACTTGAATTTCCTGTCAGGGATTCTCCATAACCGGAAATTCATTGGAGAATACCAATACCGGGATATTACTATCCCTGATGGGATTCCGGCAATCGTTCCGAAGGACCTCTTTGACCGGGTGCAGGAGCGTATGGCGAAGAACAAAAAGGCCCCGGCCCGTCACAAGGCCGAGGACGATTATCTCCTGACAACAAAGCTCTTTTGCGGGACCTGCAAGGCCATGATGGTAGGCGAGAGCGGCACCAGCTCCAGCAAGGGGCGGAAATACCGCTACTACCGTTGTGTGAACACGAAAAAGCGGCGGACCTGCAACGCGAAGCACAAGGCGGTCAAGAAGGCCCCCCTTGAAAACGCGGTGGTCAATGCGGTCATGGCAAAGCTGATGGATGATTCCTTTGTCGAGTACATAGCCGATGCCGTGATGGAGCTCCAAGGCCGGGAGAGCACGGTACTCCCTGCCCTGCGGAAGCAGCTGGCGGAAACGGAGAAGGGCATCACAAATATGCTGAACGCTATCCAGGCGGGGATTCTCAACGATTCCACCAAGCGGAGGCTGGATGAATTGGAGGGTGCCAAACAGGATATTGAGCTTCAGATTATCCAAGAGGAAATGAAGCGGCCCCAGCTTTCCCGGGAGGATGTGACGTATTGGCTTTATCGCTTCCGGTCTCTGGATGTGTCGAAGCTGGAAGAGCGCCGGGTGCTCATTGACAGCTTTGTGAACTCCGTGACCGTGTTTGACGATTACATTTTGATTACCTTTAACTACCGGAATGGCGCGGAAACCATAAAATTTGAGGACTTGGAGCGTTCGGATTTGAAATCGGTCGGTGGACCAGCCTGTGTTGACAAAAAAGATGCAGGCAAAAATCCCGCACTTCGGTGCGGGATTTTTGC
Source organism: uncultured Oscillibacter sp. (assembly GCA_947577075.1). GTDB lineage: Bacteria > Bacillota > Clostridia > Oscillospirales > Oscillospiraceae > Oscillibacter. Next base: position 29,485 of record CANPTW010000020.1, read on the forward strand.
GCCCAAAAGCAGGATTTCTCTGAAAAAGAAAAACTATAAAGAGATATTGGAAAAACTTGGGAGCGTAAATTTAAAATAACGCTTCGGAGATGCAAAAACGACTGTTTTGGATGAACGCGCGACTCAAACTCTCCACCCACCGAATAAAGAAAAAACACTGCCTCCCCTGGAGCTAGCCGGTTGATCCGGCTGCTCCAGGGGAGGCTTTTTCGCTTCAAAGGGGCATCCCCGCCCTTGTTGCTTATGCTTCATCTGTTCAGCGTTCTTCGGTGGTCTTGGTAATAGCTTTATCAGGGCTTTCCGGCTATACTGTCGTTACAACAAACAGGAAGGAGCACGGCAGAATGGAGCAGAAAAAGAACCTCTGCGCTCAGATCCCCCTCAGCCTCCACACGCAGGTCAGCGAGGCCAGAGAGGCGGCGGGCCAGACCACCAGCGAGTACATCACGAACCTGCTGATCGAATACTACAATCTGAAGAAAAACGGAGGTACGACGACTATGAGCGGCAATACGAGAACGATGGCCTTCCAGATCCCCGAGGAACTCTTCCAGCGGATCAAGGCCCACCTGGAGCGGGAAACCCAGCGGACCGGCAGGAAGTACGCTCAGCGGGAGTTCGTGCTGGGCTTGATCGAGGAGGCCCTGAACGAGGCCGAGCGGCTGGCCGCCGAGGAGGCCGGACAGGCCGCCGCCACTGAGGCCAGCGCTGGCCCCGGTGAGCCCTCCGAGTCCGAGGAGGAGGCCCTGCCCCCGGAGAAGCCCTGAACCGCCACAGCGGCCCCGTGTGGCCCCGGTGAAGCCCCCGGCGATCCAACGCAGGATCGCCGGGGGCCTTTTTCGTTTCCAGCAACTCAGACGCTGAAATTCAGCTGACGGTAGTAACCGTCATAAATCCGGGAGATGGGCTTGTCCGCCACGGCAGGCCGGTCCGGGCCGTAAAGCAGGCTCCCCAGTTTATAGCTCACGCCGTTGATACAGACATTTTCCCCGGCGCTGTGGCTGCCGAATTTCGTCAGCCAGGCGAGGGCCTCCCGCACCGTGCAGCCCCGGCGGAGCTGCCCCTGCTCGTCCCACAGCGGATCGTAATCCAGTCCCATTGCACAAAATCCTCCCATAATTTTTTACAATACCGCTAGATATTGTAGCTGGAAGCGGCAGGAAAAGCAATGACAAACCCGTAGAAAAAGAAGCGGCGATTTTGTGGAAGTTCAGCCTTGACAGCGCAAACGCCGCAGCCCCAAGAGAAAGCAGAGGTGCACCTTATGAACCAAGAAGAATTTGCCAGAAAACTCCACGCGCCTCCGCCGGAATTGGCGCAATTAGTGGAGGACTGTATGAGCGATCAGGAATTTCTCATCCACATAAACGCGCTCATTCCCTCCACCAGTGAAGAAGCCAACAGCAATCTGCTGGATTTTGCCAACAGCTTCTGGATTGAGCTGAAGGAGGACCTGTACCATACGTTTTCCTTCGTCGCCCACCATTTTACCCCGGAGGTGCTGCAAGGCGTGTATGACCTGAGCGGAGACGCAAACGGGGGTATGCTGCCGTGGGGATTGATCGGCGCGGCGATTTATTTGCAGACGAATACGCCTGTGCGGGAGATCAATGAGGATGCGTGGGACCACTTCACCGTCTTCTCCACACCGGAGACGCCGGACACGCTCAGCGCTCTGGCCATCTGCACCGTGCGGGAGAAGGGGCGCGCCACACGCTTTTACGGCCCGGACCGGCCTGCCGTCGCGGACAAGCCCATCTCCCGGATTTATGACGGCTACTACCGTCAGCTGAATTTCAGCGTCTGAGCTGCTGGAAACGAAAAAGGCCCCCGGCGATCCTGCGTTGGATCGCCGGGGGCTTCACCGGGGCCACACGGGGCCGCTGTGGCGGTTCAGGGCTTCTCCGGGGGCAGGGCCTCCTCCTCGGACTCGGAGGGCTCACCGGGGCCAGCGCTGGCCTCAGTGGCGGCGGCCTGTCCGGCCTCCTCGGCGGCCCGCTGCTCGGCCTCGTTCAGGGCCTCCTCGATCAGGCCCAGCACGAACTCCCGCTGGATGTACTTCCTGCCGGTCCGCTGAGTCTCCCGCTCCAGGTGGGCCTTGATCCGCTGGAAGAGTTCCTCGTCGATCTGGAAGGCGAGGGTTCTGGTTTTTCCATTCATCATGACTTTTTTTCCTCCATTTTCTTTCATAGCGTAATATTCCGTGAGCAGGCTGGTGATGTACTGCGCGGTGGTCAGTCCCGACTGTTCTCTGGCCTCGCAGACCTTTGCGTGGAGGTCTAGGGGGAGCTGAGCACACAAGTTTCGAGTTTGTGCCATGCTGTCGTTCTCCTTCCCGTTTGTTGTAACGACAGTATAGCCGGAAAGCATTGATAAAGCTATTACCAAGACCACCGAAGAACGCTGAACAGATGAAGCATAAGCAACAATGGCGGGAAATGGCGCCGCTGTGCGGAAACCAAACGCCCCCAGGCATGTGCCTGGGGCGTTCTTCGCACCGTCTGGTTATGTCCGGTGCTTTCGATTATCCAGCCGCCTTGCTCTCCTTTTCTTCTTCCGCCAGCCTTGCATGATATGCCGTAAACGGTTCCTACAGAGCCGCCTCCAGCTCATTGCGACGGTAAATCCCTCCCTGACCTGGGAGGGTGATAGTGATTTCACTCCCAATTAAAAAATGGCGATTTTGCATCTCCGCCATCGTTATTTTTGAAAGAAGGAGGAAATTTATTCCAATCGCTTCCCAAAATTCTATCATGCTTTATAAATCAAAATATTTTCTTGCTTTTTCGCTTATAAAGTTCTTGTTTTTTACCTGCATCTTTTTCCCCTACACAAGGTTCAGAAACGGGGTGAAGTCATTTTCCCCGTTCTGGCTGTCCACGCCGTCATTGATGGCAATGAGGCGGACACCGCGCTGACGAAGGATTTCCATGATCTGACCGACTTTGAGATAGTCCCGCCCCAGGCGGCTCATGTCCTTGACGATGATCGCCTCCACGTTCCCGGCCTCGACTTCCTCCATCATGGCGGTGAAGCCGGGGCGGTCGAAGCGGGTTCCAGAGATACCATCGTCCGTGAAGTGGGTAGGATTCGGAAAACCATTCCGGCGGGCATAGTCCTCTAACATGGATTTTTGAGAAGCGATTTGTCAAGGGTATATTTACCTTGTAGCATATTTACCTTCTCGCTCCTTAATACAATGTAAAATATTGTCTCTGCGGTTTTTCACACCAACTACAACTACCCGCCGTCACTCAATCTGTGTGCTTTCCGGCAATCAAGGTAAATGCTTTAAAAATAAAGGTAAGGTACAAGGGAGTATTCTGAATGCCATGGTGGGTCCAACTGTGATAATTACAGAAATATCTAAGAGGCTGTATCAATAGGCGAAGTACGCATCTTGAAGGAAAATTCTCTGCTTGAACTGCATCAGGAAAGCTTGAAGCCGTCAGGATTCCTGCGCTTTCCTTCCTTGTCAAGCGAAAGATTTTATTGCCAATTTGCGTACTTCGCCTATTGATTCAGCTTCTAAGTTTTTGCGTTTTTCCATAAATTCTCTCGTAGAACTATTGAAAAAGCAATGAGAATTATAAAATCTATTTAAAAAAACAAGCTCGCACAGATAGAAATTAATTTAAGGAACATCTGGCTTAATTGGCAAGAGCGATTCGTACGGAGTTTTTCGCCACAATAAGGCGAGATATCACAGGAAAAATTGTGTTTATCTCAATAAGGCCTAACACAATCGTAGCGGAAGAATCCGCAAAGTGCCGCAGACGTATCTAATTGGAGGTTCCAGAGCTAGATACTGTTTTTTATTATACAAATACAGGTTGGAATTTATTATGTAACAGATTCATACCAAATTTTAGTCTTTTGATAATAATCAAGAATGTCTTCAATCCCATCTCTGTTAATCTCTTCAGGCCAATTTGTATGCTCACTTGAGAAATCGAAAAAACGAATTGTGTTATTATAGTATTCCGAATAGTCCGGATCAATATTCATCTTTTTTATCCACTCGTAGAAATGATCCTTTTTAAAATTTAAGGAATTCCTAAGGCATCTTGGCCAATCTAGTACCATTGGACTAAGAAATCTTGACTTATCTTCTTTTATATAACTCCAATAAGGAATAAAATAATCATTATATACTGGATGATGATTGTTGAAGCTTCTACCAAATGAGATACCCAACATTTTTCGCGCTGGCTCACCTCTTGCAGCTTCAACTAAAGGTTTTCCAAAATAAATTGACTTATTTGAATCCATCGTTGCAAAACCAGAAGAAATACATCCACGCAAAGGAATACCTAGCATGGTCGCGTAAATAAAGAAATCCATACAGGTTTGTAAAAATGACAAATATATAGGATGTTGAATGTAAAACTCCGCACAACACAATTCTCCATTTTTTCCCAATAGCAATGGGTATGGTTCATAGTGCCGAGTCGCAAGTAAATATGGCTCTCCATGAACAAGGTAGTTCACATAAATAATAATTGTGTCACTAAAATGGCATGCACGCACATACCCATTCGAGTTTGCCAGGTATACGTTATATTTCCAGTCATCAGTTAAACGAACGGGGACATATTTTTCGTCATCAGGCTTATAGACCAGGGTAAGCAATTTGTTATATAAGTCCAATACTGCCTGATTTCCATTTTTCTCCACATAATTTGAAAATCCTAAAATATCAAATACCGCAATAGAATAAAACTGTTCTTGTGCACACATTGTATTCAGGAGTTCCTCTGCTTTTGAACGAGTAAGGCGCTCATTAGTGAATTCCCCATTTGTGTTTTCCATATCTATTTCTCCCTTTCATTTTTAGATTGACAACAGTTTCCCCCCTGAGAATTATTGGGGCATTGAAACAGATTCAAACTCGTTGATTCCCTACCTGATCCCGTAACCTGTCATTTTGCCATAGCTCTCTTTCATCGCCCGCATCTCAGAAAACAGCCTATCCCGATTTACGCACCGCTCTAATTCGATCAGTTCCTGCGCATTTCAAACCCGCCTGGCTACATCCCAGGAAAAAGGCCGTACATCCTGTATATCCATCCCGACCTGACAATCCGCCACCGCAACGGCGCATCCCGCGTCACAATGGCCGATATTGAAGTGAACATCCGGGTACTCAGGAAGATACGGTTTCCCATACCTTACAAACGCGAGCCCAAAAGACGTGATACCAAAGCATTCCCTCAAACCGTACTGAAGTATCAAATATGTAATGACACAGTTCCATCTGTCAATCGTTCTGCGATACCGTAAGCGCACGGGCGCGTCGATTTTCAGGAAGCAGCCGTAGGGCGCGAACAAGAAATTCCTCGGTTACTTTCTCATATTCGTCAAAGAGATACAGCTTATACATGTTCCTCTAAATATTTTACAATGTCCACCACCTTTGTCAAGCTGCTGATTACCCGGTCTGGGATCTCAATATCGAATTCATCCTCAAATGTCACCACGATATTTACCACATCCAGCGAATTTAAATCCAGGTCCTTGACCAAATCGGTTTCCAATGTAATCTCACCGGCGGGAAGCTCGGTGTAATTTTGTATGATTTCCTTCACTTTTTCCAGCATATCATTGCACCTACCATCTTTTGATTTTCTTCGTTGTCGTTTTCGGAAATTCCTCCTGACGAATTTTTAACCTTTGAATTCTCTTGTAAACGGGCAATCTTCGGTTGCAGGAATCCAAAATATCTTGGAGCCCTTTCTGGATATCATCAAAACTGCTCTCCGGGTCAGGGTAAATCTCCGCTGTAATGGATTCATTTTCGGCATAGACCAATACTTCCTTGACCAATTCATAATCCAGCAGCAGGTTTTCCAGCTCTTCAGGAGATACATTTTCGCCGTTTGACAGAATGATCAGATTTTTTGCCCGCCCGGTTATATAGAGAAAACCATCCTCATCGATATACCCCAGGTCGCCTGTCTTGAACCAACCTTCCTCAAACGCATCCTCTGTGGCCTGCCCATCCTGGTAGTATCCTAACATAACATTTTTTCCGTGAATCTGAATCTCGCCATTTTGAATCCGGACCCTGCTCCCTTTCAAAATCTGTCCCACACTACCGTCCCGATGATAGAAGTTTCGGTTCGTGGCCACAACCGGAGAGCACTCGGTAATGCCGTATCCGTTCAGCACTTCAATGCCCATCGACCGAAACACTTGAACATATTTCTCTTGGAGTGGTGCGCCCCCGCAAATGATATATTCCAACCTGCCGCCAAAAGCAGATAACACAGCACGAAACAGTGTTTTCCGAATATCAACACCCAATCGAAGCAAAAAGTTACTGAATGCAATCCCAAGATGAAGTTTCCACTCTGCCCGTTGTTTCTTTGCCGTCTGCCAGATGGTTTTATAGAAAGACTCTACAAACAGCGGCACCAGCATCATCATTTGCGGTTTGGCCTCCAGCAAGTCCCGCTTTATATGTTTCAAGCTGGAATTGATGAATACTGTATGCTCATAATTGAAGGGAGCAAACACCGCTGTCAGCAATCCAAAAGCATGGTGAAACGGCAAAACCGCCGGTGTACCTCCGCTAAGGAAGAAATTCTTACAAGCAAAATTGATGTCCTCCATGATATTTTCCTGACTGAGCATTACCCCCTTACTTTTGCCGCTGGTTCCGGAGGTGTAGAACAGTGCGGCCAAGTCTTTCTTATTGACGGAGCGCCATTCATCCAGAATCGTGTAATCTACATTCCCGATGCCTTGCGCCTGTAACAAGACCTCCATCAGAAGAAATTCCACCGTGAGATTCTCATCCAATTCTTTTGCGACATCGCTATAGGATTCAGAATAAACGCACACTTGCGAATTGCTTCGAGTCAACAAATCCTGAAGGCCAGCGGTATCCAGTTCCTTGTCCAACAGCACCGCGACATTGCCGCTCATCACTGCCGCCATGAATACCACGAGCCATGGATAGGAGTTTTCGCCCAGAATCGCAATATGGCTCCTACGGTCAAAATGCTCCGAAAGGTACTTGCCAGCAGCTAAAACATCCTCCAAATACTTGCGGTATGTAATACTCTGAACCTTCTTGCCTCGCATGTACTGAAACGCTACTTTATCCGGGCACGTCCGAGCCTTTTCGCATACCATTTGGCTGAGGCTTTCGTATTCTTCCAGCTCGTACAGAGGGTAATCCTTATTTCGCATCATATCTTTCCCCTCCAAAGTAGCCAAGCCGGGTAAAATATCGCAGGTAGCCCTCTATGTATGCGGAATCGATTTCCGGCCACTCAAACCCAAGCCTCTGTAGATACTGAACCGTAAGGCTATTTTCAATTCGAATGTTGGAATCATACTGGATTTGGTCATTCTGATCCAAGTCGTTTAAAAGCGCCTCGAAAATATGAGATTGCTGCGAATTTATGGTGCTGCGGATGAGCTTTGCAAATTCTTCTCCGCTTACGATCTTTAAAGAACGGCCCGCCTGTTCCAAATAATCCAGCATTCTGTCCAAGAGCAATTCCTTGTTTGAGTTGATATGAAAGACGGTGTATCTGTCGTTCATATGCTCCGCTATTCTTACGATCGCCTCGGCGGCAGCGTCCACCGGCGAAAATTCCGCATAGGTCGACATCAGGTAGTCCGGAACACATCCCAACTCCAACACGGCCTTGACCCGTTTCAGGAATGCGTTTTCGGCGTAGTTTGGCTGGAATTTTAAGTCAGATTTACGGTTTGTCAAATTGCCCATGCGGACGATATTTACCTGTAGTCCATCCCGTATTGCATCCAGCACCAGGGTCTCGGCCTCGAATTTACTTCTGACATATACGTTGTCCAAAGGCTGGCCGATGTAGAGTGAGCTTTCGCTGAAATGCTTTTCTTCTTCGGAAATATACCCGTCGAACTGGTCGGCCATACTGTTGCCGGATACGCTGATCGTGGAAACATGGATCAGCTTCGCATGGACCCTTTTGGCGTAGGTAATCATATTCTGAGCTGCGTCAATATTTGCGCTCTTGAAATACTGCCAGGAACCATAATGCTTTACAGACGCCGCGGCATGAATTACATAGTCTACCTGCTCCGACAAGCCTTCCGCAATATTGCTGCGCTCCAAATCACCTGAGATAGGAATAATTTTACTTCCTAATTCTTTGGTATACCGCTCCCCAAAATAGTATTGCAGACGCTGCCGCAGCCTGTCTTCACCGCCGCGAACCAGGCAGTATACCCTTTTAACGCCATGGTTCATTAGTGCGTCCAGAATGTGCGCCCCCAAAAAGCCTGTTCCACCAGTCAACAGCACCGTTCCAAGATTATTCTTCTCCGGAACAAAAGCAGGGTCCCATGTGTTGCGCTCCAATATGGGCGTATACTTTTGGAATTGCTCTGATGTGAAAATCTCATCCTTCTTGGGATACTTCTGCAAATAATTGCAGAGAGATTCCACCGTGGGGTAGTTGAACACATTCTGCAAAGCGAAATAAATCCCTTCGCCATGAGCTTTCGTGACAAATTCAATCGCTCTCAGACTGTCGCCGCCCAGGTCAAAGAAATCATCGTTTCTGCCGATGGGCGAATAATCCAGCGTTTCCTCCATAAGGGCGGCAAGACGCTTCTCCAGCTCGCCAATTGGGGCCTCATATTCCACCGTGCTGGAAATGTTATTCAAATCCACTTCCGGCAGGGCCCTGCGGTTCACTTTTCCGCTGCTTGTGAGAGGCATGGATTCCAAATGTGTAAAACTGTGAGGCAGCATATATTGGGGCAGTTTTTTCCCAATTGCGGCGCGGAAGGTCCTGCCGTCCGTTTCCTGTCCCGTGTAGAAAGCGCAGATGAACTGACGGCCGGTTTCATTTTTCCGCACAACAACCGCGGCCTGGGAAATACCCTCCACCGCTTGGAGCGCATTTTCAATCTCACCCAGTTCAATGCGCAGACCCCGGATTTTTACCTGGAAGTCGTTCCGGCCTACATAGACGATATTTCCATCCTCGCGCCAGTAGGCGAGGTCGCCGGTTTGGTAAAGGTTTCCTTTACCAAAGGAAACCTTGTAGATGATACACTATTCCGACGAAAAAAGAAGTTGAATGCCTATTTCGAGTATCTTCATAGCATTGGAATTACGCGGCCAGAGGACATTACAGCCGAGTCTATTCATAACTATTTAATTACGCTTACCGGTCTATCTCAGAAAACAGGTGCAGGCATAGTTCTATTACTCCGCCAATTCTTTGATGCAATGTATTTGTCAGGCATCATAAATATTGAGTTGTCCAAACATGTCCCAACAATGAAGTTGGTTCGTCAAGACAAGATTCCAGAAACGTGGACAGATGATGCAATTGAAAGGCTGTTGGCTGTTGTGGATCGAGGAAACCCGATTGGTAAACGCGATTATGCAGTTTTGCTTATCGTTATCCGTCTAGGCCTTCGTGACAGTGATGTACGAAATCTGAAATTTGAAAATATTATCTGGAGTAGTTGTTATGCAAATTTTTTCATAACGACTACGCCCGCTATACGGCGGAAGTGCCGGACAAATCCGTCCTGGACCTGCGGGGCGTAATTGTGGACCACTACGATCTGAAGCTCCGGCAGCCACGCTCGGGGCCGGAGCGGTGAAGGAATCCCCTGTGAAGACGCGGGCCCCGCCCGCGCCATTCCAATCCGCTGTTTCGCTTGAAAACGGCCCCGCCGAAGGCGGGGCAAGACCTCGCCGCCCCCAGGCGGCAGGACCGCAAACCTGCAAATAAATGTCAAGCCCCAAAAGGCATTTTTCCGAAAAATTTTTTAACAGAATTATCAATTAAAAAGCGGACACGAAAACCAGGCCAACAGGGACAGCTCCCGTTGGCCAAGTTCCATGTAATGTAATTGAATCATAAGAAAAGCAATTTGTCGCCAGGCTTACGCAGCAGTCTGGCGTTCCGCTTCCAATGCAAGCAGATATTCCTTGGCCCTGGCGTAATAGATTCGGAGGAACTTCGCCGCACCGGCGACTGTGTACACATAGAAATGCTTCGGCCTCCCCTTAACAGGGGTATCTACGATTTGGGGAAGCGCCCCGGCAGGGATCACGCTGAGATTTCCTGCCGGGGGCTTTTCTCGTCCTGCGGAATGTCCCCGCCAATAAAGCCGATGTCGCTGTAATGGATTTCAATGGTCTGCATCGCCTTTTTCGACCATTTGGTGCTTTTCTCATGCACCACGATCTTCTGAATGAACAGCCGCAGCAGTTCCGGCGTCAGCTCTGTGATGTCCGTGTACCGCTTAGCCTTGGCGATGAAGCCGTCGGTGCTGGAAACCGTATCTTGCAGCTTCTGGATAGCAGCTTCCTTCGCTGGGATTTCTGAGGCCAGCTTCTTCTGTTCCTCCGTGTAGCCGCCGGACAACGTCTGAAACTGCTCCACCGAAATATGGCCGAGAACCCGATCCTCGTACAGCTTCTTGAAGATGGCATCCAGTTCGTTGCTGCGCTTCCGCATGGCGGTCAATTCCCGTTCCAGCCTGCGAATCTCCCGTTGAATCTCAGCCGATTGCCTGCTGCCGATGTACTCCGCAAACTCCCTGGTATGTTCCCTGGCCATTGCCGTCACCCGCCGCAGGTCCTCCAAGACTACCTCGTCCAGCACACACTCCCGGATGTAGTGGGCGGTGCAAACCTCCGAGCCTTCCTTCTTGTAAGTGCGGCAGGTGAAGTTATTCCAGGTGGGCTTCATCGTATGCGCCCGATGCAGCACCATGGTGGCCCCGCAGTCGGCGCACACCACCAGTCCGGAATACTTGTTCTGCTCGTTCATCTTGGTGGGGCGGCGTTTGTTCTGCCGCACACGCTGAACGATGTCCCAGACCTCCTGTGTGACCAGCGCGGGGTGGGTCCCCTCGAATACCAAGCATTCCTCTTTGGGATGCTCAACATGCCGCTTATCCTTGTAGGATTTTGTGCTGTATTTCATGTTGATGGTTTTGCCTCGGTACAGTTCGTTCTCCAGCATACTGGCAACTGTGCTGCTGGTCCAGTGAAAGGGCTTCTCCGTATTTAGAGCCGTGTGGTTAATCCCGAACTTCTGATAGGCGTAAGTTGTGGGGCAGAGGATTTGTTCCTCCCTCAGCTTGCGGGCGATCTGACTCGGCCCGCTGCCAGCGGCGCACATGGCAAAGATTCGGCGCACGATTGCGGCGGCTTCCTCGTCCACAACCAGCTTTTTGCTGTCATTCTCGTCCTTTTTGTAGCCATAGGGAGCCCTGGTCCCAAGGCGTTCCCCTCGTTCAGCTTTTGCCTTGAAAACAGCCCGCACCTTACGGCTGGAGTCCCGAACATACCATTCGTTGAACAAATTTTTGAACGGCATCAGCTCGTTGGTTTCGCTGCTGTCGGTGTCCACATTGTCATTGATGGCGATGTAGCGGACGCCGAACATGGGAAAGCGTTCCTCAATGTACAGCCCAGTGTGAAGCTGGTTTCGACCCAGACGAGAGAGATCTTTCGTAATGATAATCCCAATTTCGCCGTTTTCCATGTCGGCCATCATCTGCTGAAAGCTGGGTCTTTGAAAGCTGGCCCCTGAGTATCCGTCGTCCACATAGAAGCACGGGTTCGGGAAACGGCGCTCGGCGGCGAATCGCTGCAGGATCATTTTTTGATTTTGAATACTGTTTGACTCGTTTTCCGTATTGTCGTCCTGGCTAAGACGGCAGTACAGAGCGGTTTTCTTTTGGTTTGACGTTGTCATCTTACCCTCCTTTGTTGGTCAAACCGTTCAGAGCATTGCGACATGACTATACTCCAAAACGGCCCGGATATCCAGCGTTTTTCCCAGACAGCGCCGGGATTACGCGCACAGCTTTTGCTGCTGGATTTCCAGGTCAATGAGAGTTTTCAGTTTTTCTTCCGGTGAGCAGCGTCCGTTCTTCGAAAACACGGATACCACTCGGATTGTTCTGCCGTAAGAAACTTGGATACGTTCCATTCTGATTTGCTGGTTATCGTTTGGCTTGTCTATGATCGGGCCCTCCTTTCACGACAGATTGGCCAATTATATTTATCAATTACAAAGTTTTATCCTGTATGAACATATTCGATTATTATTTTGCGAGGGTTTGTTTCGGGCGGCACGCCGCCCACGCTGGCTTTCCGCCATAGGCGGGGCCGGGATGGCACCCCGAAGGCAAAAAACCCACACAGGCCCGCAATGGGCCGGAGAGAGGCTATTCCTGTCTGGAGAGCAGATAGGTTTCCTCACAGAGCTTGTCTGCCAAAAAACGCATTTGGGAAACGGCCCTGCCGTCCAATTCGCCAGCCTTCTGGTGGCGGAGAATCTGCTGTACATTGGAATAGATTTTATTGACGCTGGCGTGCAAAGCGTGGTTTAGGTTTGGTGAGCGGCCCTTGAAATTGTCTTCCCGAATCAGACGGCAAAAATAGGCCGTACTGTACAGTCTGGTCATTGTCATGTACCGTTGAAGCCGCTGGTACTGCTCCTCCGTCATGCGGACGGAAAGGTTCCTGCTGTTGTCCCGCGTGGGCCTTCTGACTTTGCGAGTTTTTCGATTAGGCCGCATGGAGGTATCCCTTCTTTCTCAGCGCATAGATTCGCTCGTACACATTGCCTAAAAGGCGAACAGTCTTACAGAGCTGTTCCGCTGAGCCATAACCGCTGTTGAAATCGCGGGCAATGGCGTTGATTTCCCGGCCCGCCTCATCCATGAAGCGAATGACCCCCCAAGTTTCCTCCTCGCGGTGCAGGACGGGGCGGTTGGTTTCCATCTGCGTCATCAGCCATGCGTTGGCGGACAGCCCGGCAGCTGCGCTCTTTTCCTTTAAGAGCTCATATTCCCTGGCGCTCATACGAACGCAGGTGCGGTGTAATTGTCTTTTCATGGTTTTCCTTCCTTTCCGCTTTTGGCAATGCGGGTCTGTTGACAAACCCACTGATAAAAAATACCGCCCGCAGGCGGCATCGGGGTCAGGGGAGTCCCCCTGCAAATGGCGTTTTGACATCAAAATGCTATGCTTGCAACGCTCTCGCCGCCGGGAGCGGCGAGAGCGTTGGCCCCGCCGAAGCGGGGCCTTTTCCAAGAGGTAGGGTGATTGAAATTTTGGGGGACGAGAGTGTGTCTCTTAGCAAATTATTGCCGCATGGTGTTCCGTACCTTCCCAGCCTGGGCGAGTATATCTTCCTCTCCAGCCTCGTCCTGCCAGACGCAGGAGGCGGCGCAGTCCATGAACCAATCCGCCCGCAGCAGGGACAGGATGATGTCCCACATGATGGCAAAATCATCGCCGTGGCCTTTGTCCGTAAAGACGAGGACGTCTCCGTCAGAGACGCAGGGAAGACCGTGGACAGCAAACAGACTTTTTATCGTCTGATGCACATCCTCCAGCGTGTGGCCTCTTAGCGCCACTGCGGCATTGTCAAAGGAAATTCTCACGTTCATTTTGCGATTCCTCCTGTTGTGTAGTGGACCACATTATATCGAGGTTGCCAGACCATATCCAGATAAATCGACGCACAGGAACGAATGCCAGATGTGTATGAATGTACACATGGTCTTCCCAAAGAAAAAGGCCCAATGCGTATGAACATACACACCGGACTGTTTAAGAGCGCTATTCATTTTGCAGTGCTTGGAGAAAATCAAGGACACCGGCATCCATAGCAAGATCCTGCCTTTCATCATCCATAACATCCTGCGGAACCGACACATGCTTTAATTCTTCCTGGAGAACCTCACGCAGAGTATCCTTCAAATCTTTCCGTTTATGATAGCCGCAGACCGCCTCACAGATAGCACTGGTCTTGTTCTTTTCCTGAGAGAGAATTTGCCATGTCTCTCGATGCCTGGGATTATCCAGCGATAAGACGATATGAAGGCGGCGCTTTTGCCCACTGCGCTCAGTTTCCATCAGAACACGCACCTGTCTGCTGATTTGCGCCTAAAATCTCATCTTTGAGCAAATCGCCAATAGTTTGAAATGCCTGAGCCAGTTCATAGGATTCTTTTACAGAATCCTCAATCTCATCCGGCCTCATGCGGGTATTTTCCACCCAGATGCGAACATTTTCCAATGTAGGCGTCAGCAGAACTGCCCTTTCATATGCCTTGCAGAACAGCCCCGCGATTTTCCCTCTGCGCTCCGCTTCAGCATCCAGTTGGTCTATTTCCCGCACAGCCGACAGCATTTCGGCGGCAGCGGATTCCTGCTCCTCCGGCGGCAGATGCTGGACTGCTTTCAGGATTTTCCAGCCCTGGTTGATGGACACGTCCTTCCTGTCCAACGCGTCTTTCAGGGCCTGGGGTGCAGTCTCCGCCAGCTGTGTGATCCTGCCCATAGTCTGTTCTCCAATTCCAACGGCCTGGGCCGCTTCTTTCCTGGTATTCACAGGAAAAATCGGGTTTGGTGAAATCATCAAACCCGATTTCGCACTTTCACTTTTATGATCACCGCCCCCTGCGGCCATATTTGCCCTCGCCCTGGCCTCGATTTCCGGTTTGAGTTTCAGCGCAATCTTGCCTAATTCCCACTTGTCCAAGTTGCGTCGACCCTTCTGTGTATCCAGCGCCCATTGCTTGGCTTCCAGCAAATCGGCAAACGAGAACACCAGCATTTTGTAGGGCAAGTCGTGTTTTTCGCAGATACGAAAGCGATTGTGCCCGTCAATGACGATCATGGCCTCGTTGACGATGATGGGCGCGTAACAGCCGTTTCCCAGGATGTCGCTCTCCAAAGAAGAAAACTGCTCCACGCTGAGAGGCGGGAGCAGGTGTTCCATCTCCGGCAGGACGACGGGCGTCCGTTCAGAGCTGCTGTATGTGGTTTTTGTGTTTTTCAGAGTACCATCTCCTTCAGTTTATTTTTGTGAGCCTCCGCCGTAAGTTTGCCGTTCTATCCAACCCGGTTCCTGACAGGCAACCCTGCTCGGCGCTGTGTCGTGTTTCTTTCCTTGGCCCGCTCGTTCAAATTGAAGTTATGGCAGGCTTCCCCGTAAAAGTATCCGATTGGACGGTCATGTACTTTTACCCGAAGAGCATATATGCCCTTCGGGTACAGCGTAAACCTGTTCATAATATCCAATCTCTTTCGAGAAAGCCTGTTAGAATAAAACGAGTAAAATCAGTTGAATTTTTCTATTTCCAAATGCCTTGCTGTAATGTACAGCATAACATCGGTGGAAATACTTGTCAAGAAAAATTTTCGACGGGTATTTTCTTCATTTGCAGGGCCTATGAAAAAGCAGGGACCAGATGTTATTCCGGTCCCCGCTGTGTCGCTGTTCCAGCCGCTCATTCGTATGGATTATGCCCAGTGGGATCGCCTACGACCATGTAGCAGTAAGCTTTCCCGTTTTTGAAGGTGACGCCGGTTCCGACGTGGGACGCCTCCTCCAGCAGCATAGTCGCATAATGTTCGGGCGATTCTATCCAGTAAATGATTGCCTGCCGGGCAATATCCGGGCAGCCGTAAGCGGTGAATACCGTCAGGTTGTAGAGTCCGCCGTGAGGCCAGCCGTAGCGGATGAGAGCCATGTGGTCATAGGGCCTGTGCTCCTTGACACACTGGCTGGAGACGTCCTGGGCGGCATTCATGAGGGATTCGTCCATGGGCAACTCCGCGATACCGTTCTCCCGGCGCACCTCGTTGATGAAGCGCACCATTTCCATGCGGATGTCCATGTTTGCGGAGAGGTCCAGGACTTCCTTGAAGGCGGGTTCGGCGGTCCCCTTGGTGGCGGAGCCGACTGTCAGTGTCAGGCTGCCGCTGATTCCGGCTTCATCAGTGACGGTAATTTCCGCCGTACCCTCCGCCTTGGCGACGGCCACCCAATAGGTCAGGACCCGCTCGATGGCAACGGCCTCCGGGTTGCTGGAGCTCACCGTGTACTCCGCTCCGGCGGGGCCGATCATGAGGAGGCTCCGTTCGCCCACCTCTAGGGTATTGCCCTTATAGCTACCTACTCGGATTCCCGACTCTGCCGCCTGGGCTGGCCCCACCAACAGCGCCGCTGCAAGGAAACTGATTGCCAATGTTCGAAGCGTTTTTCTTTTCCTTTTCATAGCCGTTTCCTCCGTTTTCGTGATTTTGTTGGGCCTTTGCAACAGCAACACTATCACGAATTTGGAGGAATGTCAAAAGGAGTCGCTGAACAGTCCATAAATTTTAATAAAAGGAAAACCGATGAAATTCTGCATACGCACTACTTCCATCGGTTTTCCCGAGATCGATAAAACTGTGTAGTTAAATAGCAGTTAACTCTTATGTTTGGTCTGCTCGTATCATGTTGCTATTTGCTGTTTCAAGAGAGTCAAATCCAAGTTGGCGAACTGTATTTTCCAGTATGGTCTCGCAAAGGTTTTCGCCAGCTTTTTGGGCCTTTTCTACTTTCCGGGCATACAAACGCAGTGTGCATACAGAATAAGTCATTAACTCACTGCGTACAAACGTCTCGAAGGAAACGCTGTCTTGATTATCGGCACTTCTGTGAATTGCCCGGCTATTTTGCGTAATTCTCGGATATTTCTTTTGAAGGGCCTCCTGCCAGACGACCTGTGCCTGACATATCCAATCGACCAGCCACAGTTTTTCCAGACTCGCCTCTGGAAGGTCTGATTTTAGCGCGGCGTATTGCTCCGGGTCCACCCGTTCCAGCATGTAGATGTACTTTTCATTGATGGGATTGCGACCCTCTGCCTGGGCAGATCGTAGATCCTCCCGCCAGCTTTTCAGCAATTCGGGAGACCATGCGGCTAACTGAGCAGAGCGGGTAATGATAAACTGTTCCCGGTCTTCAAACTGTGCCGACCGCTGCCCCGCCTGGGGAGCGGCGTCAAACAGCCGCCACTCCAGATCCAGCAATTCTTGTACAGAAGCATCCATAACGTTCAAAACTCCCTTAGAAGCACTTCCGATAAATAGCTTCCTCGCTCTCCAGGTCGAAGGGATAGTAGGCGTTGGTCATCAGCCGCTGCT
>CANPTW010000021.1 GCA_947577075.1 uncultured Oscillibacter sp.
GCCCTTCTGGCTCCGGTACAGGAACGTCACGATCTGCGCCCGGGTGCAGGGCGCGCCGGGACTGAACCGCCCGTCTCCGGTGCCGCCGGTGATGTCCTGTTCCGCGGCCCACCGGACCGCCTGGGCGTAATACGCGCCGGAGGGCACGTCCGTAAAGGAAGCCGCGCCGCCCGCCGCGGGAGAACCCGCCGCCCGGTAGAGGAACGCCGCCGTCTGACCCCGGGTCACAACGGCTTCAGGGCCGAAGGTCTCCGCCGAGGTCCCGCCGGTGATGCCCTGCTCCACGGCCCACTGGACCGCATCGCAGTAGTACGCGCCGGACGCCACATCCTTGAAGGGCGTTTTCCCGCCGGAGGGGGCCGGAGAGCCCGCCGCCCTCCACAGGAATGTCACAATCTGGGCCCGGGTGCAGGGCGCGTCGGGGCTGAACCTGCCCGCGGCGGTGCCGCCGGTGATGCCCTTCCCCACGGCCCACTGGACCGCGTCGTAGTAGTACGCGCCGGACGCCACATCCGCGAAGCTCCCGGCCGGAGTCTCCGCCTGAGCTTTGGTGAAGGAGGCCCGCACCGTCACCTTGGAGCCGGGCATGGTAAACGTATACTGGCCGTCCCCGGCGTCGGTAGTCTCAACTTTCCGTCCCGACGCCGTGGTGGCCGTCAGGGTCTTCAGCTCATAGCCGTCCTCGGGGCGGACGGTAATGGTCACGGTTTCTCCCTGCTTGGCGTTCCGGGGCTGGACGGACACCGTTCCGCCCGTGACGCCGGAGGGCACGGAAATATCGTAGCTGGAATTCCCGGCGGGCTTGCCGGAGGAGCTTCCGCCGGAGGAGCTTCCGCCGGAGGAGCTTCCGCCGCCGGAGCTGCCGGAGGAGGAGACGGTCACCGTCAGGGGCTCGCCCTGGGTGGTGCCGGGAGCGCACTCCCATTCGCCCGGCCGGACTTCCTCCTCCTGCAGCCGGATCACCTTATGCGTCCCCGTGGACCCGGCGGTGACGCGGATGACAAGGTCGTCGTCCTCGCTTCCCTGGGCGACGGTTACGCCGCCCTCGGTCCGGATCTGGTTGACGTGTACGGGCTCGCAGTACCACCCGGCGGGCTTATTGCCCTCCGCCTCCCCCTGGTACACCAGCAGGTACAGGCGCACATCCTTGCTGTCTCCGGTCTTCAGGGAGAGGGTATCCCGGAGGGTGGACTTGTAGGCGTCCTTCCAGGGGATGCCCCAGCCGTTGTCCGTTCCGTCCAGGGGCGCGCCGCCGCAAAGCAGAAGCTGCGCCGGCTCGAGGTAAATGCCCGTGCCGATCTCAAAGGAATCGGTCCCGTCCCGGCTGGTCACGGTCACCTCCGTCTCGACGTTGAAGTCACAGCCGCCGGCCGTAAGCTTCCAGACGCCCTCCCGGATCTTCTGGGCTGCAATGGGGGGATTCTTCAGCACCTCTTCCCCGTCCTCACGATACCGGACGCACCGGACGGTGAGGTCGGAGACCGTATAGCCCTCTTTCATAAACCAGGCGTCCGGGCTGACGCACACGTAAAACTCGCCGGAGGACAGGGGGGAGCATTTCACGCTGCCCGTGAGGATGTTCTCCGTCGCGGCGCCGGGGGCGCTGTAGCAGCCCAGCTCCGGCAGCTGGATGAACACCCGCAGGGGGATGTAATCCTCATAGGAAATCTTGTAGGACCCTCCCCACTGGGCGCCCTTGGCGGTCAGAACCGGCTGGCCGTGGCCCTCCAGCTCTCCGTAAGACAGGGGAGACTCCAATTTGAAGCCGGCCTGGGGCACATCGAAATAGTCCCAGCGCCCGTTCTTGTAGTCGTAGACCACGAACTTTTCGATCTCGTATTCGTCATACGGCGTCATGGCGAAATTGGTGCTGTATTCCGAGCGTTCCTCGTTCCAGCAGGCCACCACCCGGGGGGCGTTGTAGTCGCAGTCCTCGATATCCCAGACTACGCTTTCATCCGCCCAGAGCTCTCCGAAGTCGTTGATCGTTGCGACGTGGATCAGGCCGGTGACGGTCAGCTGGGCGCCCTTGCCAATGGTCAGCGTCCCGTCGTTCATGACGTACAGCATGCGCACTTCCGCAGAGCTCTCCACGGTCACGTCGCCGTTGAGCACCGCCAGCGTCATGCCGTCTATGGCTTCGCCCACGTCCTCCGGCAGGGAGCCCAGAAGCAGGCGGTGGTCATTTCCGTCCATCAGGAACGCCGCCATGCCGTATGCGATGAGGTCCCAGGTATTCTCGGCGTCCTCATAGCCGAACTGTCCCATGGCCACGTCGCTGGTCATGGCCGCGCCGGGGTCCAGCAGCAGCCTGCCCCGCTCGGTCACCTGAATGGGCTTGTCCGCTTTCAGGGGAGCTTCCGGCGTGCCCGCAGATTCCGGGACCGTGACGGTTCCGGTAATCTTGATCTTCTCGACGCCGCCGTCGTCCAGGGCGGCTTTAAAGGCTTGGAAGTCCTCCACTTCTGCCGCTCCGTCCCAGGGGTCCTCCGCCGCCAGGGCCGCCATGGGCACAGCGCCCAGGATCAGCACCGCCGACAGCAGAGCCGCCAGCCATTTTCTCGTTTGCTTCATGCTTGTTCCTCCATTTCTCCTGTGTAATGTGCTGCCAAATTCATGCATTGCATTTATCTATTATAATGCAAGGTATTGTTTTCGTCAAGCCCTGCATTGGATAAACTAGGGACGGGAGGTGATGCGGCGTTGCGGGAAAAAAAGGAAATCAACATTGAGGTGGGGCGCAGGGTCCGCCGGGCCCGGGAGGCCGCCGGGCTGACCCAGGAGCGCTTCGCCGAGCTGGTGGGCATTTCGCCCCAGAATGTCTCCTGCGTGGAGCGGGGGCTGGCGGGCGTATCGCTGACGGTGCTCAGGAGGATGTGTCAGATCCTCTCGGTGCCCAGCGACACGCTTCTGATGGGCGGCGATTTGGGGAACAATGAAGTGGAGTCCATCGCCGTCCGCCTGCGCCAGCTTCCCCCGGAGCAGTTCCAGGTGGTCCGGGAGGTCATAGACCGGGTCCTGGAGCTCACAACCCTCTCTTGAAGAAAGGGACCGAAGCTGAGTGTATCACAGCTTCGGTCCCTTTTGGTGTGCAGGTCTGCACACTTTCCGTATGAAATTGTCAGTCATTCCGCTCCAGCCGGAAGCCGTGCCCGGGGCAGGCGGCCTCCACGGCCTCCATCCGGTCCCCGTCCACCAGGACAACGTCCAGGGCGGGCAGCTCCGCCAGGAGGGAAAAGTCCCCGATGGGGACCTCCGTCAGGTGCAGCCAGTTCAGGTTCTCCAGCTCTTGGAGGGGCGTCAGGTCCGACACCTCGCTCTTCCCCAGCGACAGGGTGAGCAGGCGCCTCATCCCCCCGATTCCGTCCAGCCGCTCCAGGCCGGAGTAGACGCTCAGGACCTCCAGCCGCTCCAGGCCGGAGAGGGGCGTCAGGTCCGGGCAGGTGATGTTCCCGATTTTCAGCACCCGGAGGCGGCCCAGGGAGGCGGCGGCGTCCAGCGCCGCCCTTGGCGGCTCCCAGAGGCTGAGGGTTTCCAGACCCGTCTGGACGGCCAGGGGCGACCAGTCCCCGTCCCGGGGGAGGGTGCGCCCCAGGCTCAATTCCCGGAGGGCCAGCCCGTTTAGGAAGCCCAGGTTTTCCGGGGCGGCGGGGCCGGTAACGGAGCCGTCCAGGTTCAAAAGCCGCAGCCCGGTGAGGCCGGAGAGCGCCCCGCAGTCGGCGACGGGGTTGCCGCCCAGGTACAGGGACTCCAGCCCCGTCATGCCCGCCAGGGGAGTGAGGTCGGAAATCCGGTTTTCGCACAGGGCCAGGGCGGCGAGGGGCAGCCCCTCCAGGGGCGACAGGTCCTCGATCTCCTGGCGGCAGAGGTACAGCTCCCGCAGGTTGGGCATCCGGGAGAGCAGGGAGAGGTCCGAGAGGTCCCCCCAGGGCGCGTCGCCCTGATAGTCCCGGCCGATGTAACAGGCGATGCGGTAATCGAAGGCCTCTTCCCGGGAGAAGGGAACCGCCCCCACCACCGCCAGCCGCTCGACCTTTTCCAGGTCCCGGTAAGCGATGGGGCCGGAGGGCCGGTCCAGCTCCGCCCGCACCGCCAGCTCCAGGCTCTGGGAGGCAAAGGACACCTCCCGGCTCCCCGTGCCCCGGGTCCAGAGGGCCGCCGCCAGCAGGAGCGGAAACGCCGCCAGGAGCAGCCATTTCCCCCGGCTCCCCCGGTGGGACAGCGCCGCCGAGAAGGAGGCGGCGTCCGGATACCGGTCCTCCGGCGCGAAGGCCGCGGCCTTTTTCAGTGTCCTCCGCAGATGGAGGGGAACCTGGGCGGCGCAGTCCAGGCTGCCGGGGTCGTACTCTCCCGTCAGCAGCCAGATCAGCGTCATGCCCAGGCCGAAGAGGTCCGTCCGGCAGTCCGTCTGGGCGTAGCCGTACTGCTCCGGCGCGGCGGTGGACCGGGTGCCCAAATGGCGGGTGTCCTGGTCCCGCTCCGGCTTGTACCGCCGGGCGATGCCAAAGTCGATGAGCCCCACGCCGCCGTCCGGGAGAAGGATGACGTTTTCCGGCTTGACGTCCCGGTGGATAATGGGCGGGTCCAGGCCGTGGAGCGCCCCCAGCAGGGCGCAGAGCTTTCGGCCGATCTCCGCGCAGCGCTTGGCCCCGCAGCCGCCGGTCCGGCGGCGGAACTGCTCCAGGGTCTCGCCGGGCAGATAGGACCGGAGGAGGTAGTCCGTCCCGTCCTCCCGGAAATAGTCCACGGGGGCGGGAACCGCGCCGGGCAGCTGCCGGGCCAGGCGGTTCAGGAGCCGAAATTCCTCCGCCAGGTCCTCCGTCCCCTCCAGGGAGAGCTTCAGGACGAAGGGCTCCCCGTCGGCCCGGCGGCGCATCCGCCAGACGCTCCGCCCCTCCCGGGAGGAGAGGCAGAGCTCCGCCTCATAGGCCAGGGAGAGCCGCTCCGGCAGGCCCTCCAGGGGCGCGCCGGTCAAAACAGGCCCTCCTGGCCCAAGTCCCGGAGGAGGGCGTCCGCCTTTTCCGGGGACAGGCCGCGGCTTAAGGCATAGAGCGCCGCCGCATCCCGGCGGTCCCTGGCGTAGAGGGGCGGGCGGCCCGCAATTTTCAAAAGCCGCTGGGCCTCCGGCTCCTCCAGGCCCAGGGCCAGGGAGAGCAGAAGCAGAAAGTTTCGGGTAGGGCGGCGGGTGCCGTTGAAAAGCTGGTAGGCATAGCTCCGGTCCAGGCCGCAGCGGACCACGATGTCCCCAACGCTTACGCCCCGCTCCGCCAGCAGGCCCCGGAGGTATTCCGGCAGCGGCGGCAGGCGGAATTCGTCCGCCGACAGGGACGCGGGAGAATCCGCTTCCCGGATCTCCTGCTCCAGTTCGCCGGTTGCTTTCATCCTGAGCGCCTCCTTTCCGTGCGGGTGGGTTTTATCGAGAACATTATGGCGAAACAGGGCGGAAATGTCAATGGTGAAGGACGCAAACGGCGCCGGTCATCCGGCGGCCGAGGGAAAAATCCGAACCGCTCAGGCGTGCGGGCGCCGCTCTCTTTTTAAGAAGCTGTACCAATCGGGGGCGGCACGCAGGCTGACCCGCCATTCTGTGCCGTTTCGCCGCCCTGCGCGCCCTTCTCCTCTCCCCCTTCAGGGGAGGGAGTGCCGGGGCTGCGCCCGGCGAATGCGGACGGCGGTAAGCCTGCCCCGGCGCTTTCCCCGCCCGAGGATATGGTGCAAATGCTCCTTGCCCTTTCCGCCGTTGTATGTTAAAAATTTTCTGTGCGGCAAAATTGGGCCCTGTTTGAAGAATGTCAAAGCGCCCAAACGGCGGACCCTTTTCCGCTGCCCTGCGCTAGAGGGTGTCTTCAAACTCCCGAAACGCGGACCGGCGGCATCTTTTTCCGCCATGCCGCGTTGCTTCGGCTTGAAATCCGTCAGGATTCCCGCGCCAAAGCGCCTTGCCTGGCGAAAAAATCTCCCCCGGTCCGTCACGCCGGGAATTGGAAGACACCCTCTAGAGTCTGTTTGAAAACCGTCAGGACGCCGTCTTGGGGCGTCTTTTCCGCCGGGACTGCGTTGATTTGACTTGAAATCCGTCAGGATTCCTGCGTCAAATCCGCCTTGCCTGGCAAAAAATCCGTCCGAATCCGGCATTTCTCAGGTTTTAAAACAGGCTCCGGCGTTTCTTGCAGATAGGCGGCCCGCCTGCGAAAATCTGCCTTGTTCGGCAAAAAAGTCTCTCGCCGTTGGGCATTTTGCCTATTTGCAAGCAGGGCCTAAAAACTTTTTCCCGATGTGTAATACATCCCCCCTCCCCGCCGTTTACTGAGTGAATCGGCGCCAATTCAACACAAAGGAGGCGAGCGTTTATGCTTGCAATCTGCCTCGCCATGCTGGAGACTGAACAGGACCAGCGGCGGTTCACGCGGCTCTTTGAGGCTCACGAGAAAAAAATCTACGCGGTGGCCCTCCGCATCCTGGGAAACCCGGACAAGGCGGAGGACGCCGCCCAGCAAACCTGGCTCAAGCTGGTGCAGAACTGGGATCGGGTGTCCGCCTTGCCCTGGCGGGAGACGGAGGGCTACGTGGTCACAGTGGCCAAAAACTGCGCTCTGGACGTCCTTCGCTCGGAGCGGAAAACCGTCGCCTTCCCCGAGGACTGGGACCCGCCCGCCCAGGACGAGCGCCAGGAGGAGTACGACTACCTCGTCTCCCTCATCCGCTCCCTGCCGGAGAATTACCGGCGGATTCTGGAGCTCAAACTCGTGGAAGAGGAGCCCAACCAGGAGATCGCCCGTCGGCTGGGCCTCAAGGAGTCCACCGTGGGCGTCCGGGTGATGCGGGGCCGGGCCATGCTGAGAGAACGCCTGGAAAAGGAGGGATATACCTATGACGCAGTTTGACGGCCTCTTGCGCCGGGCGCTGATGGACGCGAACCTGGCGCAGTATGAACGGGCCCTTCAAAGCGTGGAGGCCCGGGAGCCGGACTTCTCCCCCGGGTATCTCCGGGAGCGGATGCGGGTGCTGGCGGACCCCCAGGGCTGGGCGCGGCGGCGGTCCGGGGGCCGAAGGCGGCTGGACTGGCGGCTGATTGCCATTGTGGCGGCGCTGCTGCTCCTCTCCGCCTGCGCCTACGCCGTGGTCACGGGGCAGTTCTCCCAGTGGTTCCCCCGGCTGGGGGTGGACCCGAAGGCCCCGGAGGTGTCCGAGGAGGTGCTGAATCGCACGGGCACGGCCATTGAACAGAGCCAAACCGTGGGAGACGCCACGGTGACCCTCCACGCCGCCGTGTGGGACGGGAGCGACGTGTGGCTGTCCTTTGCCATCGAGAGCCCCGACATTCCGGAGGAGGTCCGGCAGTACACCCCCATCTACGGGGGAGACTGCCGCCTGCTGCTGCGGGACGACCAGTCGGAGGAGTATGCGAGAGGCATGCTGAAGGAACACTACGCCTTTACCGGCGAGGCCCCGTCTCCGGAGCAGCAGGTGGCGGACCTCCAGGACAGGCTGGAAATGGGGATGATTATGCTGGGGATTACGCACGCCGGCGAACGGGAGGGGAACGTCCTCACCTTCCAGATCAACGCGATGCTGATTTCCCGCTGGTTCACGGAGACGAAGCGGCCGGAGCTGACCCTGCACCTGGAAAATCTCGCCACCTATGCGGACGGAAAGGGCGAGAGCATTCTCGACGAAAACGGATACGCCCAGAACCCCGGGCCGGGCACGGTCTTTCTCGAGGGGCCCTTTGACCTGACCTTTACCCTGGAGGAACCCATCCTGCCTATCAGCTACGAGGGGGCCGACGTCCGAGTGACGGTCATGGACGTCCCCCTCCACTTCACGGGGTTTAAGCTCTCCGCCCTAGAGCTGACCGCATTCTTTGACGACCCGACGGAGCCGCTGCTGCCCAAGCCCGGCGAGACCCTGACCCCGGAGCAGGAGAGCAAACTCCGAAGAATGATGGAGGATACCTTCCTCGTGTCTGGCGAGAGCGTGCGGGGCCTCTGGACGGAGGACGGGAACTACGTGGACCTCACAAGTTCGGGATACAGCGGGGGCAGCGACGCCATAAGCCGGAACTACCCCTATCCCATCGACCCCGCCACGGTGACGGCGGTGGACATCGCCGGAATCCGGGTGGAGCTGAGCGAGCTGGAGCGTATGGACGAGTAAAAAAATATTTTCAAAATTTTTGAAAATCATGTAATGCGAAGCCCTCCCCCTCCGTTTACCAGATAGAACGGGGCGGGAGGGCGTTCCCCCTCCCGCCGGAAAAACGAAAGGAAGGTCATCACCATGAAAAAACGCATCGCATCCTTTGCCGGAGGCTTTATTGCCGCCCTGGCCCTGTCCCTCTGCCTGACCACCGCCCTGGCGGCCTCGGGCAAGGTGAGCTACAACTTCGCCAACGTCTCCCTGGACGGCGCGCCGAAAATCACGGCGGGACAGGATATCACCGCCGCCAACGGGCAGAAGGTCCCCGGCTCCATTCTCTACACCGACGCGGCGGGCGGGAAGACCAACTATCTGCCCATCCGCACCATCAGCGAGCTGCTGGGCACGGAGATCGGCTATGACTCCGCCACCAAGACCGTGCTTTTAGGGCAGCAGCCCGCCAAGCCGGCGCCCGAAACCCAGCCTGCCGCCGATGAGAATGTCATCGACCTCCGCACGCCGAAAACGGTGCCTGAAAACGCCCGCCGGGGCGATCCGGAGCTCATCAAGAGCCGGGGCGGCACGATCCTGCCGGACGACGACCCGGAGTCATACCGGGGCAACGACAAGATGTACAGGGACAAAAACGGGGAACTCCGTTGCGAGTATAAGGTGGGAAACGAGGAGACTATCAGCGACCTGCCCGCGAAGGAGAAGCAGCTGGCTGCTCTGGTGAACGGGGACTACCCTAAAAACAGCAAGGGAGAGAGCTATGGAAACGTCCTGTTGGCAGAGTATGTGGGCTACTGGCCGGACCTGGAGCATCTGGCCGCTTATCCGCCGGAGGGCCGTCCGGCGGGGTACATCCGCGAATCTGAGCTGCAAAAGGGCGGCGAGGCCCTGCGGGGACTGTCGAAGGAGGCGTGCCCCCATGAGTACAAAATCCCCCTGTATGACTCCGAGGGAAACGTTATCGGAGAATATAAGGTGGGCTGCCAGGGGCATTATGATACGGAAGGGCTGACCTTGGAGGAGGCCCGGGAGGTCATCATGCGGGGCCCGACCTGGTAACCCATCGCCAGGCCGCCGGAGCGGGAGGATTTCAGAATTTCGGCCGCCCGGAGCGGGACGTAGGTCCTGTCTGAAAATTGTCGGAATACCCAATGGTGAGAGATTTTTTCGCCGGTTAAGACAAATTTTTTGGGCGGGCGGCCCCCCGGCAAGGAAGGAACGCGCAGGAATCCCGGCGGATTTCAAGGGTTTTTGACGCAGTCCGGGCAAACAACTTCCCGTCAAGTGCGTGCCGGCGCCGATTGGCTCGGCTTCTTAACGCATCCATATCGTTTCATGCTCCCATTTTTCTGCCGTTCCCTCTTTGCCCAGCTTTAATCGGAAGACACCCTCCAGCGCCTGCTTTCAAACCGGCCTGAATCCGGCCGCATGTATGCTCGCCCAAAAAGAAAGCACCCACTTATGGACAACCTCCCAAGTGGGTGCTTTCGCTGCTTAAAACTTGTTTGCGCTGTTAACTTTCGCAGTCCCCGGCCGCTTCCAGCATAGTTTCAATCAAAATTCCATACCCTTTGGTCGGGTCGTTGAGGAGGACATGGGTCACGGCTCCCACAATTTGGCCATTTTGCAGAATCGGACTACCCGACATTCCCTGCACGATGCCTCCGGTGGCTTCCAACAGCGCCGGGTCCGTAACGGAGAGAATCAAATCCCGTCCGTCCGCCGAGCCGGAGGCCACCCGCAGGATTTCAATCGCGTACTCCCTGACCTCGTCCCCCCGGACGTTGGCCCGGACGACGGCGGGGCCCGGCAGCGCCGTGCCTGTCGGAACCGCCTCCGCTTCTGTGGGAGCCGCTTCCAGCCGGCCGAAAATGCCGCTGCTGGTATTGGCGTACAGCGGCCCCAGGTCCCGGGTCAGGTCAAAATCTCCCCGCAGCTCTCCGGCGGCTCCCGCCTCGCCCCGCTTTACCGCCTTCACGGTGGAGGGCAGAATGGAACCGTTGGAGAAGGGCATCAGCAGCGCCGTGTCCGTGTCCGTCACGCCGTGGCCCAGAGCTCCGAAGACGCCGGTGGCGGGATCATACCAGGTCATGGTGCCGATTCCCGCCATGCTGTCCCGAACCCAGGCGCCGATGCAGTAAACGCCCTGATCGTTCCGGGAGGGTTCCACCGACAGGGTCATATTGTCCCCGTCCCGGCTGATCTGGAGGTCCGAGGCAGTCCCGCCGCTCCTTTGCAGCAGGGACTGAAACTGCTCCGTGGAGGTCACGGCGTCGCCGCCGCATTTGATAATGACGTCCCCGGTGCGTAGGCCGCACTCCTTGGCGGGCGTTCCCCCTTCCGTCAGCTTCACCACTACAACGCCCCGGGAAAACAGCTTGATGCCCACCGTGTGGCCCACCGGGACCAGCATTCGGGGCTCTGCCGCCCTTACCGTCACGCTTCCCCCGGCGCACAGCAAAAACGCAAGCGCCAGCGCCGCCCCGGCGCCCAGCGCCCGCTTCGCGAATTTTGAAGGTCCATACAAAAAAATCACCCCTTTCCGGCCTGCCAAAAGGAGCTTTTCGGCAGGCCGGACAAGCTCTTCTCGTTCTGAAAAACCTGCGGCCGGGGAAAGAAGCGCCCCTTCCGGGCCCTCTTTCACGCCGGTTTCCTTCCCGTCTCCAATGCGCTTTCGGCAGACTTCTTTTCGTGTCAAACGCCGCTTCCGGCCTGACGACAGCCGGCACAGCTGAAAAGGCTCCTCCTCTTCGGCCCGGCGCCGCGAACCGCCCAAGCGGTTTTCCGCACCCGGCCTTATAAGGAAGCGCACAGGCGCTCCGCGCCCCGGCAAACCCGCGGTCCGCCGGTTGAAAAAGGGCGCCGTTTGCTTCTTTTCACCTGCGCCGACTATATCATTTGCCGAAACCGGGAATTCAGCACAAGCAAAAAGCGGCAGCGCCGCCATGGCGGCACTTCCCTGTTCCGGCGGCGCAAGGCATGAAAAAGACCCCGGAGACAAACATCTCCAGGGCCTTCCTCATTTTTCTTATGGAAATTTTTTGCCCGCCTCCGCCTCTCCGGGGAAACGGCGTCAGTCCCGCTTGTTGAAAATCTTGAAAATGTCCTCAAAGGGGTCGTCCTCGGGGACCTCCGGCTTGGGCACATCCTCCTCGGTCAGGGGCGCCGGCTCCTCCGTCTTGGCCTCTTCCCCCGTTCCGGCATCCTCTCCGGCCATCTTGTTGGGCAGCTGGCCCGGAGCCTTGTCAAAGCCGGTGGCAATCACGGTGACCCGGATCTCGTCGTCCAGCGTCTCGTCAAAGGTGGCGCCGAAGATGGTGTTGGCGTCCGGGTGGACGGAGGCCTGCACCAGGCCGGCGGCCTGCTCGATCTCCTCCAGGCCGATGTCGGGCGATCCGGCCACGTTGATCAGGATGCCCCGGGCGCCGTTGATGCTGGTCTCCAGCAGGGGGCTGGAGATGGCCAGCTTGGCGGCCTCCTCCGCCTTGCCCTTTCCGGCGGCCCGGCCCACGCCCATGTGGGCAAGGCCCGCGTCCTTCATGATGGCGGTCACGTCGGCAAAGTCCAGATTGATAAAGCCCGTGTCCCGGATCAGGTCCGAGATGGACTGCACCGCCTGGCGCAGCACGTCGTCCGCGATTTCAAAGGCGTTGGCAAAGGTGATCTTCTGGTCCGTGGCATGCTTGAGGCGCTCGTTGGGGATGATGACCAGGGAATCCACCTTGGTCCGGAGCTCCTCGATGCCGCCCTCCGCCTGCTGCATCCGGCGGCGCCCCTCGAAGCCGAAGGGCTTCGTCACCACGCCCACGGTGAGGATGTCCAGCTCCTTGGCCAGCTCCGCCACAATGGGGGCCGCCCCGGTGCCGGTGCCGCCGCCCATGCCGGCGGTGATGAAGACCATGTCCGTCTCCTCCAGGGCCTTGGCAATCTGGTTGCGGCTCTCCTCGGCGGACTTGCGGCCCACCTCCGGGTCCGAGCCCGCGCCCTGTCCGTGGGTCAGCTTTTCGCCAATCTGGATCTTATACGCGGCGCTGGAGACGTTCAGCGCCTGCTTGTCCGTGTTCACGGCCACAAAGTCCACGCCCTTTGTTCCCGAGCTGACCATGCGGTTCACCACGTTATTTCCAGCGCCGCCGACGCCGATCACCTTGATGTTGACAACGGTATCGGGACTGCTTTCCAAACCAAATGCCATAGTGCTGCCTCCTGCTATCATTTGTGCGAACGCCTCCGCCGCGAAAACCGCGGCGGGCGCAAACATTCACCGTCCTCCGCCCTGAGACGGGTAAGAAGTCTTCCTGAAAATTCCATGGGCCGGCCGCCTTCCCCCGCCGGGGAGCCCGGAGGCGTTTTTTCAATATCCTGCGCCGATGGAGCCTTTTATCTATTGTAAGCCACTTTTTCGCTCCGGTCAAGTGCCTGTTTCACTTTCGACGCAAATTCTCAAAAAATCCTGACCCAACCTCCACTCAGCGTTCGTTCGGAATGATGAACACCCGGTCGCTCTCCAGCCGGAGATCGATGGTGCCGGTCATGTTGCTCTGGATCTTTTCGCTTTCCAGCGTCTTGGCCAGCTTCTTCAGCTCCCACCCGTAATCCGCGCCGTAGGCCATCCGCACCGTAAAGCGGCCGATATAGTCCATATTCAGACAGGCCAGGTCGTCCAGGCGGATGCCGTCCACGTTCTCCGTCAGCCCCGCCTCGTCCAGCGCCTCCAGCAGGGCCAGAAGGCTGCTCTGCTGGGCCGCGTACTCCGTGGCCAGGGCGAGGGACGTCCCCACCGAGGGCGCCAGAAGCTCACAGCCGGAGATTCGGCCGTATCCGGCCGCCTGTCCCTCCGGCAGCTGCTCCACAATCTTTCCCCCGGCGCTGATGAGCCAGGCGCTGCCGTCCTGAACCAGGGCAAAGGGCCGCCCGCTCTCGTGGACCTCAATGAGCAGGGTGTCCGGCAGCTTCCGGTTCACCCGGATATCCTCGATATAGGGGAGCGCGCCGGTGATGGCCCGCACAATGTCATACTTGTTCAAAAGATACATATTGGACCCGGGCTCCACCCCGGAGGCCTCCCGGATCTCCTCCGCCGTATAACGCCTCTGCCCGGTGACGACAATCTCCTCCACCCGGAAAAACAGCGTCATGGCCCCGATGATGGCGGCGCAGATCAGCAAAACGGACAGCAGCTTATAGAGGAACCCAAAGCTCCCCCTTCCCCGCCGCTTCGAATGTCTCCGTCTTGCCATGGCTGCGCTCCACTTCTATCTTCAGGCGGCTTCCGCAAGGACGGGAAGCCGCCGCTCCGTCTGTCGTTCACTCCGGGTTCCGGCCGATCTCGGCCCCCAGGGCCCGGAGGTCCCTTGCAATATCCTCATATCCCCGGTCAATGTGACCGATTTCGGAAATCCGTGTCTCCCCCTCCGCGGCCAGGGCCGCCACGCACAGGGCCGCCCCGCCCCGCAGATCCGTGCAGCGCACCGGCGCGCCCCGGAGGCTCTTCACGCCGGACACCACCGCCGCCCGTCCGGAAACCCGGATGTCGGCCCCCATGCGGGTCAGCTCATCCACATGGCGGTACCGGCTGGCAAACATATTTTCCTCGAACACGGTGGCGCCCCGGCTCTTCAGCAGCGCCGCCATCAAAATGGCCTGGGCGTCGGTGGGAAAGCCGGGATACGGCGCCGTCCGCACCGGGCGGACCGCCGAGAGGCCGCGCTCACGGGTGCAGGCGATGCCGCCCCGGTCGGAGAGGATGGAGCAGCCCGCCTCCCGCAGGACGGCGGTCACGGTGGAAAGATGCTCCTCCTTCGCCCCTCGCAGGTAAATTCCGCCCCCCGCGGAAGCCGCCGCGCAGAGGTAGGTCGCCGCCACAATCCGGTCCGGCATGACGGTGTAAGTACAGCCGTGGAGCGGCCGCCCGCCCTCTACGGACACGGTGGACGTCCCCGCGCCGGAAACCCTGGCCCCGCAGGCGTTGAGAAAGTTCTGGAGGTCCACGATCTCGGGCTCCCTGGCGGCGTTGGCAATGCTTGTGACCCCCCGGGCGCCGCAGGCCGCCAGCATCAGGTTCTCCGTGGCGCCCACGGAGGGGAGGCTCAGCACGATCTCGCATCCTTGCAGGCGGCGGGCCCTGCAGTGCAGCACGCCGCCCGCGTCGTCAATCTCCGCCCCCAGGTCCCGCAGGCCCGAGAGGTGGAGGTCGATGGGCCGGGGGCCCAGCTCACAGCCGCCGGGATAACTCAGCTCCGCCCGGCCGCACCGGGCCAGAATCGCCCCCAGGAACATGGCGGAGGACCGCATTTCCCTCATCAGCGTGTCCGAGACTGCGCAGCCGTCCAGGCTCCGGGCGTCTACCAGGAGGGTGTTTTCCCCCTCCCAGCGGGTTCCGCAGCCCAGATCCCGCAGAATATGGATTGAGGCGTCCACATCCCGCAGGCGGGGGCAGCCCCGCAGCTCCACCTGGTCCCCCGTCAGCAGCGCGGCCGCCAGAATGGGCAGGATGCTGTTTTTCGCCCCCTGGATGCTGGCCTCGCCCCGCAGGCGGCTGCCGCCTTTCACGATCAACTGGCTCATTTCCGTCCCTCCGCTCCAAGAATGGTATAACGCTCCATCCTATGGGCAAAGGGGACTTCTGGTTACTTTCGGATCTCCAGCACCGTCCGGTAGATGCGCTCCGCCGCGTCCCGGATTCCCAGGGAGGCCATGGCCGCCTCCATTTCCCGGAGGCGGGCCCCGTCGTGGAGGATGGCGCACGCCGTCTGGAAAAGGGTCTGGCCGGAGCACTCCGCCTCCGTCAGGACCGCCGCGCCCCCGGCCTCCTCCAGGGCCCGGGCGTTCTTCTCCTGGTGGTTGTTGGTGACATAGGGGGAGGGCACCATCAGCGCGGGGGTCCCCAGGGCCGTCAGCTCGCTGATGGTGGAGGCCCCGGCCCGGCAGATCACCAGGTCCGCCGCCCGCATGACGGGCGCCATGTCATAGATGTACTCCCGCAGCTGCAAGGCCGGGCAGCAGCCCAGATTCACGCCCTTTTCCCCCAGGGCCTCCAGGATCATGGGGCAGCCCTGCTTCCCCGCTCCGTGGATGTGGTGAAAGGGCTGCTTCGCCGCCTCCAGGGCCAGGAAGTCCGCCATCCGGCGGTTCATGCCCGCGGCCCCCAGGGAACCCCAGAAGGAGACGACCAGGGGCCTGCCGTCGTCCACGCCCAGGGTCTTTTTGGCCTGGGCCTTGGTCATGGAAAAAAAATCGTTCCGCACCGGCGTTCCGGTGACGACCACCTTCTCCGGGCGGCGGTAATGCCTCCGGCAGGACTCAAACCCCACCATGATCCGGTCCGCGTAAGTCTCCAGCATCTGCGTCGTCAGGCCGGGGACCGCGTTGGACTCGTGAACCGCTGTGGGAATCCCCATTTTCGCCGCGGCCTTCACCAGCGGGTAGCTGGCGTACCCCCCGGTGCCCACCACCGCGTCGGGCCGGAAGGCCCGGAGGATGGCCCGGGCCTCCCCGGGAGCCCGGATGAGATTCCCCACGGAGATGAGGTTGTGCCGGATCTCCGCGGGCTTGAAGGAGCGGTGAAAGCTGGAGATGTGAACGGTTTTAAACGCATAGCCCGCCTTGGGCACCAGGTCCTTTTCCAGTCCCCGCTCCGCGCCCACAAACAGGATCTGCGCCTGGGGCTCCTTCTCCAGGGCCAGCTGCGCCAGGGCGATGGCCGGGTTCACATGCCCCGCCGTCCCGCCGCAGGTGAAGATGACCCGCTGTAGCGGTCTTGGCATTTCCAACACCTCCCTTCCAATCATGTTTGCGGCGACACGACGGTGCGTCTCCTCGCGGCATAGCCGCTGGGGCCTCCGCCAAAACCATGCCGCCGGCATGGTTTCGTAACGCTGCGGCATCACAAAAATACCTTGACCCGCGCGCCCTGGGCGCGCTCACCAGTCCGCAGGCCGGTGGGGGGAATCTGCTGCGCAGCCGTTGGCGGCTCTGCCGCCTTACGGATGCGGCGTCCCCCCTTGCGGGGAAAGGGGGGACGAAGTCCCCTCTTTAATCTTATCCCGCCCTCGTGGGCTTCATCTGCCTGGACACCGACAGCACAACCCCCATCTCCGCCAGCTGGATGGACAGGGCCGTCCCCCCGTAGCTGAAGAAGGGCAGCGAGATGCCGGTGGTGGGCAGCAGCCCCGTCACCACGCCGATGTTCAGGAAGGTCTGCATGGCGATCAGCGTGATCACGCCGATAACCATCAAACTGCCGAAGCGGTCCCGGGCATGGAGGGCGATCCAATAGCCCCGGAGGATCAGCGCCGCGAAGAGCAGCATGATGATCGTGGCCCCGATGAGGCCCAGCTCCTCGCAGATGATGGCGAAAATGAAGTCGTTGTGCTCCTCCGGGAGGAACAGAAACTTCTGGCGGCTCTTTCCCAGGCCCACGCCCAGAAGGCCGCCGGAGCCGATGGTAATCAGGCTTTGGGAGAGCTGGTAGCCCTTGCCCTGGGCGTCCGCCCAGGGGTTCAGCCAGAACTGAATGCGGGAGGTGTTGTAGCCCACCACAAACAGCGCGAAGTACAGCATGGCCGCCGCGCCGCCCAAGGCCCCCAGGACCCAGGCCCAGTTGATTCCCCCCACCAGCATCAGCGCCGCGCCCACGCCCAGGATCAGAATGGCGCCGGAGAGGTGGGGCTCGATGGCCACCAGGCCCGCCGTGACAATCAGCAGGGCGGCGTAGGGCAGGACGCCGTACCGGAAGGAACGCATGAGGTCCTTCTTCTTGGAAATGCTGTCGGAAAAGTAGATGACAACGGCCATCTTGGCAATCTCCGAGGGCTGGAAGCTGAACAGCTCCCCCACGCCGATCCACCGGGTAGCGCCTTTCACCGTGACGGCGAACGGGTTGCCGGGAATCGCCACGAAGATGAGCAGGAAAATGGACACATACAGCAGGGTCTTCGCCACACCCCGGAAGCGCCGGTAGTTGATCTTGCCGATGAACAGCATTCCGGCGATGCCCATGACGGCGAAAATGCCCTGGCGGACAAACCAGTAGGTGGGGTCGTTGTTTTTGGTATTGTAGTACGCGGAGGGGAAGCTGGCGGACAGCAGCATCACCAGGCCAATGGCCATCAGCAGCAGGACCAGCAAGCAGAAGGGCAGGTCGATGGGCCCTTTGGCCAGCTCTCTGCCCTCCTCCTCCAGCGCCTGCTGGCGGAGGCGCGCCTCCTGGCGGCGCTGGGCCTCCTCCCGGCTTAAGGGACGGCGGCGGGGCCGCTTCACCGGCTGCCGCTCCGGCATGGGAAAGGGGATGACCACGCTCTGCCGGGGCCGCGCCGGGGCGGGCCGCCGGCTCTGGGCCTGGACGGGCTTCCGCCGCTGCTGGGCCGGTCTCCGCTGTGGCTCCGGACGGCGCTGGGGCTCCCGCCTGGGCGGGTCCCTCCGGGCCGCCGAACTGCCGCGCTCCGCCATATTCCTCCCCCTCTCGTTTCTTGTTTATCAAGCACCTGCATTCACAGCCGCAGAGCGCCCGGCCCTCCCGGCCCGGGGTTCCCAAACGGCCCGCAAATCACGCCTTCCCCCCGCTCCGGGGTCCGGCAGTCTGCCGGGCTCCCGCCCCGCCGGGCGGCGCTTTTTCAGAAAGCCGTGCCGACGCCTGCCGGTACAGCCTCTCAATACCGCCCCTGGATGCCAAGCCACGCCAGGACGCAGAACAGAACGGTCACTCCGGAAAACACCGTCACCAGCTTCGCCTCGCTCCAGCCGGAGAGCTCCAGGTGATGATGCAGGGGCGCCATCTTGAAAAACCGCTTGCCGTGGGTGGCCTTGAAGTAGACCACCTGGATGATGTCGGACAGGGTTTCCAGAATGTAGATGATGCCGACCAGGACCAAAATCAGGGGCATATCCATGGCAAAGGCCAGGGCCGCCACCGCGCCGCCCATGAACAGGCTTCCGGTGTCCCCCATGAAAACCTTGGCGGGGTGGTGGTTATAGCAGAAGAAGGCCGCCAGTCCCCCCGCCAGGGCGGCGGGAAACAACGCCAGGGGCATCAGCCCCCACTTGGCCGCGGCGGCGGTGAAGAAAACCATCACCACAAAGGTGACGCTGGAGGACTGCCCGTCGATGCCGTCCGTGAGATTCACCGCGTTGACGCAGCCCACGATGACAAAAGCGGCAAACGCCAGGTACAAAATCCAATTGATCTCCCAGGTGGCGTTGACAAAGGGAATATACAGCGCGTTGGTCAGCAACCCCTCGTAGCGCATCAGGCTGAGGAACAGCACCGCCGCCGCCAGCTGGAGGATGAACTTCTGCTTGGCCGTCAGGCCCTCGTTCTGGTGCTGGCGGACCTTGCGGTAGTCGTCCACAAAGCCGATCAGGCCGAAAATCAGGGCGAACAGGTAGACATAGAGGTGGGCAAACTCCCCCCGCAGCATGGCCTCCCACCCCATGAGAAACGCCACGACGCCGGAACCGACGATGAACATGATGCCGCCCATGGTGGGCGTTCCCGCCTTTCCGGCGTGCCAGGCGGGCCCCTCCTTCCGGATTTCCTGTCCCGCCTTCAGCTTCCGCAGCTCCGCGATGACGAATTTTCCCAGCACCAGCGTCAGCAGGAAGCTGACGCCGGCGGCCAGCAGCAGCGTAACGATCATATTTCTCCCTCTCCTCCGCCCGGTCCCGCCGGGCAGATTTTTTCACTTGCGCAGATAGTCCGCGACGATCTCCCGCTCGTCCATGTGGCGCTTTTCGTGGCCTACCTCCTGGTAGGTTTCGTGCCCCTTGCCGCAGAGGACCACCACGTCCCCCGCCTCCGCGTGGTCCAGCGCCCAGCGGATGGCCTCCACCCGGTCCTCGATGACCTCATAGGGGGTCCCGGTCCCCGCCAGCCCCGGCAGGATGTCGGCGATGATGTCCGCCGGGCGTTCCGTCCGGGGGTTGTCGGTGGTAACCACCAGGAAGTCCGCATTCTCCGCGGCGGCCCGGCCCATCTTGGGGCGCTTGGCCTTATCCCGGTCCCCGCCGCAGCCGAAGAGGGCCACGGTCCGGCCCTTGGCAAAGCCCCGGACGGTGGTCAGGACATTCTCCAGGCTGTCGGGGCTGTGGGCATAGTCGATCAGCACGGTGTACGCCTTTCCCGGCGTGGGCACCACCTCCACCCGGCCCTTCACATGGGGCACCCGGGCCAGGACGGCGGCGCTCTCCTCCAGGGGGATCCCCAGGGCCAGGGCTGCCCCCAGCACATCCAGGGCGTTATCCACCATGAAATGTCCGGGAATGTTCACCCGGACGGGGACCCGCTCCTCCTTGTATACGGCGGTAAAGGCCACGTGGTCCGCCGTCAGAGTGATGTTCTCCGCCCGGAGGTCTGCCGTGCCGGTGCTGGTAAAAGAGAGCACTTTACAGCTCGCATGCTCTAAGAGGCGGGGCGTCCAGGGGTCGGCGGCGTTGACGACGCCGGTCCCGCAGTTTTGGAACAGGATGGCCTTGGCGTCGCAGTAAGCCTCCATGGTTTTGTGGAAATCCAGGTGGTCCTGGGTCAGGTTGGTGAACACGCCCACCTTGTAGTCCACGCCATAGACCCGGTCCAGAAACAGGGCGTGGGAGGATACTTCCATCACCACGTGGGTGCAGCCCGCCGCCCGCATCCGGGCAAAGAGCTTTTGAAGCTCGAAGGACTCCGGCGTCGTCCGCTCCGTGGGCAGCACCTCTTCTCCAATCATATTCTGGTTGGTGCCGATCAAGCCCACCTTTTCGCCCCTGGCCTCCAAAACGGCCTTCAGCAGATAGGTGGTGGTGGTCTTCCCGTTGGTCCCGGTGACGCCCACCATGGTCATGGCCTCCGCCGGATGGCCGAAGAAGTTGGTCCCCGCCACCGCCAGCGCCCGGCGGGAATCCGCCACCTGCACATAGGGGATTCCCTCCCCCTCCGGCGGGACCTGGCAGAGCACCGCCGCCGCTCCGGCGGCCACGGCCTGGGGAATGAATTTGTGCCCGTCCACCGTGTAGCCGCTCAGCGCCACAAAGAGGACCCCGGGCTTCGCCTGGCGGGAGTCGTAGCACACGTCCCCAATCTCCGTCTCCATATCCACGGCGGCGGAGAGGATCTCCAGCCCCGCCAGCAGTTCCTTGAGCTTCATACTTGTAAAACCTCCATCCCGTACAAAACGTTCAGGAATATTGTAAACCGGATAAAACGCAATGTATACGGCGTATCCTGTCAAAAAACAGGCAAAACCTGCTCTCGCACGACCGCTGCCTCCGCCGCGCCGGTCCCGGCGCCGGATTTTCGGAGTCCGCGCAGGCGCGCCCCGTCCCGCCGCCTCTCCCGGAGGAGGTTAGTCCCGCACCGAGCTGTCTCCAAAGCGGACGGTGACCACGCTGCCGGGGGCCAGCTCCGCGCCCTCCTCCCGGTCCTGGGAAATGGCCCGGACGTTGCCGGACTCCGTGCTGGTGGTGCCCGCCACCCGCATGATCAGCCCCGCGTTGGTCAGCCGCTGGTTGGCCTCCGCGGCGGTCAGGCCCACTACATTGGGCACGGCCCGGAGGGAGTCGTTCTTCTCCTCGCCCAGATACAGGACGATGGAGGCGTTGTTCGGCACCACCGCGCCGCCCTCGGGGGTCTGGGCGGTGACCTCGGTCCCGCTGCCCACGGTGCGGAAGGCAAAGCCCGCGTTCTCCAGCCTCGCCTTGGCAGTCTCCAGATCCTGGCCCACCACGTTGGGCACGGCGGCGTCGGCTCCCGCCAGCTGGGCGGCGGTGTAGTCCGGCTCCACGCCCAGGACGGGCAGGATCTCGCTCATAATCTGGCTGGCCGTGGGGGCCACCATGTTGCCGCCGGAGGGAAAGGTCCCCGTGGTACGGCTGGGGGTGTCCATGGTGATGAGCATGATATATTGGGGATCGTCCGCCGGGGCAAAGCACATGAAGGACACCACGATGTCGCCCTTGGGGTTGGCGGGGGTCTTCGTTCCGGTTTTGTCCGCGGTGCCGGTTTTGCCGCCGATGCGGTAGCCCGTTACCTGGCCGTTCCGCCCGGTGCCGGAGGCCACCACGTATTCCAGACACTCCCGGACCTTGGCGGAGGTCTCCTCGCTGATGACCTGCCGGATGCACTTGGTTTCATGCTGGCGGAGGATGCCGCCCTCCCCGTCCAGAACCTGCTCCACGATATAGGGCTCGTAGAGATACCCGCCGTTCACACAGGCCGCCTGGGCCCGGATAAGCTCCAGGGGGGTGACGTTGAAGGTCTGGCCGAAGGAGTAGGAGGCCAGGGAAACCAGGTTGGAATTGAAGCTCTTCTCATTGGCAAAGATGCCCTGGACCTCGCCGATCATGTCCACGTTGGTCTTTTCCATCAGGCCGAAGGACTTTAAATACTCATAAAATTTGCTGGTACCCAGAGCCTGGCCGATCCGGATAAAGGCGGGGTTGCAGGAGTTTCCCACCGCCTCCTTCAGGATCTGGTGTCCGTGTCCCGGGGCCGCCCGGGAGCAATTGAAGGGCTTATCCCAGCCCTTGACCATGACGGAGCCGGAGCAGTCGAAGGTGGAGTTCATATTGACGACCCCCTCCTCCAGCGCCGCCGCCAGGGTGATGGGCTTGAAGGTGGAGCCGGGCTCATAGGTGGAGTCGATGCACTTGTTCCGCCACTGGCTGTGAAGGGTGTCGGTCTTGAGCTTGCCGACGGCCTCCTCGTACTCCTCCTCCGTTTTGTAGCTCTCCCGCTTTGCCTCCAGCTCCGTCAGCTGCCTTTCCAGCTTGGCGTTCAGCTTGGCGTCATAGAGGACGCCGGACTGGTTGGAATCGTAGTTGGGGTACGAGGCCATGCCCAGGATCGCCCCGGAGTTCACATCCATGACGATTCCGGTGCCCCCGCTGGCGGCGTCAAATTTGCTGAGCATGCTCTCGATGCCCTTTTCCAGGGCAATCTGGACGTTGATGTCCAGGGTCAGCACCAGGTCGCTGCCGTTCTCCGCGTCGAAGTACTGCTCGTACTGGAACAGCAGGGGCTGGCCCCGGTTGTTCTTGGCCGAGATGGTCATGCCGGCCGTGCCGGACAGGTCCCCGTCGTACTTGGACTCCAGGCCCACGCCGCCCACGTTGTCGGCATTGACAAAGCCCAGGACGTTGGCGGCCATGGCGTTATAGGGGTAGTACCGCTTGGAGTCCGGCTCCAGAAAGACGCCGCTGACGGAGCGCCGCTGGTCCTCGGGAATCTCGTTCCCCTCCTCGTCGATCTGGCCGTTGATGAATTTCCGGACCTCGTCGGCCATCTCCTTTTCCGTCTTCTTCCGCAGGATGACGTACTCGAAATTCGTTTTCGCCATCTCCCGCTCGATTTTCTCCTGGTCGATCTCCAGGATGCGGGCCAGGCCCCGGGCGATGTAGCTCTGGTCCCGGATGGGCCGGCGGGTATAGCTCTCCCCCTTTTCCAGGGCCCGGAGGGCGGCCTCCTCCTGCTCCTTCTCCTGGTTCTTGACAAACTGGTCGATCAGCAGGGGGCTCATGAACACGGTTTCCGCCGTGGTGGAGCTGGCCAGGATGTTGTGGTTTTTGTCGTAGATGGTCCCCCTGGAGGCGGTGACCTCGCTTTCCCGGGTCTGCTGGCTCACCGCCCGGGCCTGCATCTCCTCATGCCGGTTGATCTGGAGGTCGTAGAGCTTCCAGAACAGCAGCAAAAAGGTGCCCAGGCCCAGCACCAGCATCATCAGCAGCGTCCGCCCGCGGATGATCTGATTGGCCCGGCGGGCGGACTCGCTCTTGCGGTGAAGGGCCGGAATTTTGGGGGAACGGTTCGCCATGCGTCTGCCTCCTAATCAGCAAATGGGAATGGTACGAAACAAGGGAGCAAGAAGACCTCTCTTCCTGCTCCCGCCTCATGCCGGGGCCGAAGCGCCGCCAGGGCCGCCGGGTGCGGAAGGGGCCCCTTCAGGCTGTTTGATTATAAGCCGCGGTCAGTCAAAATATTCCACCACCGCGTAAACCCCCCCGTGAAGCGAGGAGAGGATGCGGCTGAACAGCCCCGGCTCCTTCTGCCGGTAGGCGACGGCGGAGTCCCCCGAGGAGAGGTCCAGATGCTCCATCTGCGTCCCGCTGGGCTTGGCCATGCCGGCGGCCTCCGCGGCGTCCTTGACCGAGGCCATGTCGAACATCTGATGGTATTGGGCGGTGAGGTTC
Organism: uncultured Oscillibacter sp.; assembly: GCA_947577075.1. Taxonomy (GTDB): domain Bacteria; phylum Bacillota; class Clostridia; order Oscillospirales; family Oscillospiraceae; genus Oscillibacter. The sequence continues at coordinate 23,314 of CANPTW010000021.1, forward strand.
ACGTTCTCCGCTTCCAGCTCCTCCAGCTGGCTCTGGAGCTTTACCGTCTCCGAGGACAGCAGGGTCAGCTGCACATAGTTCATCAGCACCAGCAGCGCCAGTCCCATGACCGCCGCCACGCTCAGCACCGTCAGGGGGGAGACGTACTGCCGTTCCCGGACCAGGACCCGGGGCGCGGCGTGGACCTTCGCCTTGGTCTTCTCCCGCGCCTTTCGGGCCTCGCCCGCGTGGCGCAGTTCCCGCTCCCGGACCGCGTAGTCCAGATCATAGGCCAGGCTGCCGTTCACCGCCTGCCTTCCGCGATACCGCGTGTCCCGCACCGCCGCCGCCATAGAGACGCCTCCTCTCAATCGTTAATCATGCCAGGCCGGGGGCCTGTCCGTATCCGCCCTTCAGACGGAAACGGGAGCCAGCTTCTCCGCCGTGCGGAGCCGGGCGCTTCTGGCCCGGGGGTTCTCCTCCACCTCCGCCGCCGGAGGCGTCACCGGCTTGTCCAGCCGCACCAGCGGCTTTTTCCCGCAGACGCAGACCGGGAACCCCGGCGGGCAGGTGCAGCCCTGGGCCAGCTCCCGCAGCGTCCGCTTGACAATCCGGTCCTCCAGCGAGTGGAAGGTAATCACCGCCAGCCGCCCGCCGGGGCGGAGCTTGTCCACCGCCGCCCGCAGCATGGGGGGCAGCGCGTCCAGCTCGCCGTTGACGGCGATGCGTATGGCCTGAAAGCTCCGCTTGGCGGGATGCTGCTTCTCCCGCAGCGCCGCCGGAGGCATGGCGGATTTGACAACGTCCACCAGCTCCCAGGTCGTCTCAATGGGGCGCCGCTCCCGGGCCCGGACAATGGCCCTGGCAATGGCGGGGGCATAGCGCTCCTCCCCAAAGTCGAATAAAATGCGCCGGAGCTCTTCACAGCTCCAGGCGTTGACCACTTCCCGCGCCGTCAGCGGGGCCGTACGGTCCATCCGCATGTCCAGCGGGGCGTCTTTTTTATAGGAAAAGCCTCTGGAGGCGTCGTCCAGCTGGGGGGAGGAGACGCCCAGGTCAAACAGCAGCCCGTCCACGCCGTCTTCATCCGCCAGGACCTCGGCAAGCTCCGAGAAGTTGCGGTGCACCAGCGTCACCCGGTCCATCCAGGGGGCCAGGCGCTCCCGCGCCGCCTCGATGGCCGCCATGTCCCGGTCGATGCAGATCAGGCGGCCGGTGGTCAGGCGCTTGGCAATCTCCCGGGAGTGTCCGCCCCGGCCCAGGGTGCCGTCCACATACGTTCCCTCCGGGCGGATGCGCAGCGCCTCGATGCACGCCTCCAGCAGCACGGGCTTATGTGTAAACTCCGTCAAGCCCTCACCCCCGGTTCCGCCGGGCGCGGGCCAGAGCGTCCATGGCCGCGGCCATGTCCTCTTCGTCCAGCATCCTCTGTTCCCGCTCCGTCCAGGTCTCCTCGTCCCAAATTTCGGCAAAGGTGTTCAGGCCCACGATGGTGCAGGTCTTCTTAAGCCCCGCGTATTTCCGCAACGTGGCGGGAATCAGCACGCGGCCCTGGCCGTCCGGTTCGCACTGGACGGCGTTGGCATACAGCAGGGTCAACGCCCTGGCCTCGGTATAGGGCAGCTCGTCCATCTCGTCGGACATCTGCTCCCACTTGGCCTGGGGATAGATGGTCAGGCAGTGCTCGGCGCCGATGGTGATGTAAAATGTGTCGCCCAGGGCCTCCCGCATGGCGGAGGGAATGACCAGGCGGCCCTTGGCGTCAACGCTGTTATTCGACTTGCCCAGCAGCCTTGCCATGGAGCCGCCCCCTTTCCCCCTTTTATGGGATGGAGTGGGGGAAAGCTCCACTTATCTGCCTCTATTACCCACTTCTCCCCACCTATGCTATTTAGTATACGAAAATACCTCCTGAAAAGCAAGGATTTTTTTTCGACGGAAAACAGCCGTTTTTCTTTGAAATGCTCATTTTTTCGTCCAAATACTTGAAAATAAAACAGTCGTTCTACTTTTTCCGCCCCAAATTTTGCGCAAAAGAAAGCGCCCCTCGGCGCAACATCTTGCGACGGGGACGCTCTTTCTCTGCTTTTCTCTCCACATCTTGCGCCGCTCCCATTTGTTCCAACAAAGGGCCCGGCGTTTTGCACAAATTTTTTCGGCTTTTATGTAAACTTAACCATTATCGTCTTCCTTTTTCTGCTCCAGCTTCTGCTTTTGCTCCTGCATTTTGGCGGCGGACGTGGTCCGGAAGCGGACCCGGGACTGCTTCACCTCGTCCAATGCGGCCTGCACCGCCTCCTCCGTCCGGGCCAGGGCGTCCTCGGCATAGCTGTTGGCCACCTGGTAGAGCTGGCGGGAACGCTCCTCCGCCCGGGTGACGATCTGCCGGGCCTTCTCCCGGGCGGCGTACATGACCTCGCTCTCGGAGATCTTGGTCTTGGCCTCCAGCTCCGCCTGGCGCATCATGCGCTCCACGTCCCGCTTGGCCTCCTCCACAAATTTTTCCCGGGCGGTCAGCAGCTCCTGCGCCCGCTTGATCTCCGCCGGAAGCTGGGCCCGGAGCTCGTCCAGAAGGTCCAAAAGCTCATCCCGGTCCACAATGCTCATGCTGGGCTTCAGCGCGGGGGCCTTGGCGTCCTCGATCCGCTCATAGATCATGTCGATCAGGCGGTTGATATCATTGGCCATGGTTGAAACCTCCCTCTTTCTTTGTCATTTCCTCCACCAGCGGGAGAATGGATGCGGGCAGATACTTCTCCAGCGGCTGGCCGTAGCGGATCATCTCCCGGGCCATGGAGGAGCTGAAATGCTGATAGGGCGCGCTGGCGGGCAGGAGCATCGTCTCCAGCCCCGGGCACAGCCCGCGGTTGATCAGCGCCATTTGGTACTCGTTGTCGAAGTCCGTCACGCTGCGCACGCCCCGGACAATGGCGCAGGCCCCGTGCTCCCTGGCGTAGTCCGCCAGCAGCCCGGGCCAAAGCTCGGCCTCCACATTGGGCAGGTCCTGAACCGCGGCCCGGACCAGTTGGAGCTTCTGTTCCGGGGTGAACATCTGGTTTTTCTTTTCGGCGTTGGGGCTGACGCAGACCCAGACCCGGTCAAAGCATCCGGCGGCCCGGCGGATTACATCCAGATGGCCCAGGGTGACGGGATCAAAGCTGCCGGAGCAGATGGCTGTTTTCATGAGCGGTTTCCTCGTTCTATTCGTTTCCCTCCCGGAGGAAGAGGGTGACGGCGATCTTGCCGTAGCGGTAGGTCTTCCGCAGGCGGCACCCCGCCGGGACGGCCGGACGGCGGTCCGCCGGGTGTTCCGCTACGATTATACCATAAGGATTAAGAATGTCAAATCCCGGCATGGTGATCCGCTCCAGGACCTCTTCCAGCAGGCCGGAGGCATAGGGCGGGTCCAGAAACACCAGGTCGAAGCGCTCGCCGGTCCCCTTCAGGAATTCCAGGGAGTCCCCGTTGACCACCCGGGCCCGGTCCCGGAGAGCCGTCAGGGCCAGATTTTTCTCCACCAGGCCGGCGGCGTCCTTCCGCCGGTCCACAAAGACGGCGAAGGCGGCTCCCCGGCTCAGGCACTCAATGCCCATCTGCCCGGTGCCGGCAAACAGGTCCAGCACCCGCCGCCCCTCAATGTCAAACTGCAGGGCGCTGAACACCCCCTCCTTCACCCGGTCGGTGGTGGGGCGGGTCTCCAGCCCCTCCAGCTCCAGCAGGCGGCGGCCTCCGGCGGTGCCCGTGATCACGCGCATGGCGTCCCTCCTAACCAAAAGACGGTTTATCCGGGGTTTATTCTACGGCAAAGTTTCCCGCTTTTCAATAGCATTTCCAACAAAAACAGGAAAAAACTCCGCCGATCCGGCGGAGCCTTTCCCCTATTCCCTCCCCAGCCGCACCAGCGGCGCGTCCTCCAGCCCGGTCCGGTCATGGGTGGCCAGCACCACGGGCCTTCCCGCCGCCCTCTCCCGGATCAGCGCCAGGCACCGGGCCCGGTTCTCCCCGTCCAGGCCGGTGAAGGGCTCGTCCAGGGCCAGGGCCTCCCACGGGGCCAGCAGGGCCCGGGCCAGGGCCAGGCGGCGCTTCATCCCCCCGGACCAGGTCCGGAGGGGCTCAGGGTCCGAAAGCTCCAGCCCCAGGCGGGCCAGCAGGGCCGCGGCCTCCCCGGGGACCTCCCCCAGGGCGAAGCGGAGGTTGGCCCCGGCGGGCAGCTGCTCCAGCAGCCGGTCCTCCTGGAACACGGCGGCCCAGCGGCAGTCCGCGCCGCACAGGGTCCCCCCGTCGGGGCGCTCCAGGCCCAGCAGAAGGCGGAGCAGGGTGGTCTTCCCCGTCCCGGAGGGGGCGGAGACGCAGGTGATTCCCGGCCGGAAGACGGCGGTCAGGCCGGTCAGCACGGGCTTGCCGTTATAGGACTTGCAGAGCCCTTCCACGCGGATCTCCATCATGCTCCCACCCTTCCTGCCAAGCCGTCCACCACCGCCAGGAACAGCCGCTCGAAGGCCGCCGACAGAATCAGGATCACGGCGGTCCAGGCGAAGAGGTCCGGGGTCTGGAGGTAGATTTTCGCGTTATACAGCCGCTCGCCCACGGTTCCCGGCGGGAGGCCGATGACCTCCGCCGCCGCCCCCGCCTTCCAGCAGAGGCCCAGGGCCAGGGAGGCCGCGGAGCGGAAGTAGGGCAGGACCTGGGGCAGGTAGATCCCCCAGAGCCGCCGCCGGAGGGGAATCCGGTACACCCGGGCCAGCTCCAGGAGCTTGGGGTCCGTCTGCCGGAGCCCCTCCAGGACGTTGAGGTACACCGGGGGAAACACCACCAGCCCGGAGATGAAGAGGGACAGGGACCGGGCGTCCAGCCACACCAGGGCCAGGATGATGAAGGAGGCCACGGGCACCGCCTTTACCACCGCCACCGGCGGGACCAGCAGCTCCCGGAGCCGGGGCCGCCCCGCCGCCAGAGCCGCCAGCAGCACCGCCAGGGCGCAGGAGAGCAGGAAGCCCCCGAAGATGCGGGCCGAGGAGTTCCCCGCCGCCTGCCAGAAGGCCGGGGAGGGCAGCAGCTCCAGAAGGCGCAGCGCCGCCTGAATGGGCGAGGCCAGCAGCAGCGCCCCGTGGGGATACGCCGCCGCCAGGGCCATGCTCCCCCCCTGCCAAGCCAGGAGCCAGAGGGCCACGGACCAGGGGCGGAGCTTAGGGGACATAGTAGAAGTCGTCCCGGGGCAGCGCACCGCCCACGGACTCCGGAGCTGTCTCCGCCAGCACCTGGAGGTAGCCGGAGAGCTTTTCGAACATCTCCTGGCCGGTGAGGCAGACGATGTTGCAGTGGGGCAGGGCCTTTTCCGCGATGGCCGGACTTTCAATAATGCCGTTGGCCGCGATAAGCTCCCCGGCTTCCTTGGGGTTGGCATTCACCCAGTCCACGGAAGCGGCGTATTCCCTCAAAAACGCGTCCACCAGCTCCGGGCGCTCCTCCACCAGGTCCCGCCGGGCCACAGCCACGCCGGTAATCATGGCGGAGCCGTTGTCCAGGGCGTCCCACTCCGCCGTCAGGTCCAGGGCCACCCGGAGCTTTTCCAGCTTCCCCTGGGCCACGGTGACGAAGGGCTGGGGCAGCAGGGCGAGGTCCGCCGTTCCCGCCGCCAGGGCGGCGACGCACTCGGCGTGCTCGGATTTCCAATCGACGGTCACGTCCCGGTCCGGGTCCAGGCCGCTTTGCTCCAGGAGATAGCGGAGGCCGAACTCCGGCGTGGAGCCCTTCCCGGCGGCCACGAGGGTCCTGCCCTTCAGGTCCGCCATGGACCGGACCGTCTCCCCGCCGTTCTCCACGATGTAGAGGACTCCAAGGGTGTTGACGGCCAGGGTGACCACCTGGCCCTCGGTCTTGTTGTAGAGCACCGCCGCCAGGTTGGCGGGGACGCAGGCGATGTCCAGCTCCCCCTTGATGAGCTTGGGGGTCAGCTCGTCGGCGGAGCCCGCCAGGGTATAGCGGTTGACCCCGTCGTCGGAGATCATGCGGATCAGGCCCATGGCGGTTGGCCCCTTCAGTGCGCCCACCCGGAGCGCAGCCGCTTCAACAGGCTCCTCCTCCGGCCGGGCCTCCTCCTGGGGGGGCTGTTCCGCGGGCTCCTCCGCCGGGGCGGAGCCCCCCGCCGCCTGGGTGGGGCCGTCGTCGCTGCGGATGGCGCCGCAGGCGGAAAGGGCCAGCAGCAGGGCCAGGGCAAGGGCCAGGGTCTTCAGGGTTTTCATAGTCGATTCCTCCCGTGATGTGTCTTGCAGGGCCGGGCGTTGCCCGGCCCGTTTTCCCAAAGGGGTTATGCCTTCTCCGGCGCGTAGACGGTCTTGGCCGTCACGCCGGGCAGGCGGCCGATCTTTCCGGACAGGGCGGAAATCACGTCCGCCGGGGCGTCCAGGGCCACGCTGATGAGCCGGATGCCCCGCTCCCGGCAGGGCACCCCCATCCGGCCGATGACGGCGCCCTCATACTGGTGCAGCAGGGCGTTCAGCGCCGCCACGGAGTCCGCCTCCCGGACGATGACCGCCAGGACGGCGACGCGGGTTTCCATCATAGCTTCCCTCCTTTTGCGAAAAGTAAAAGCCCCTCCGCCGACTGGCAGAGGGGCCGTAACAGCACGACCGGACCCGGAGGCAAATTCTCCGTGTCCCGCTCTCTCCTCTTACGGCGCGGAAACCACCTTGCCGCCAGATCGACCGATAAGAAGTCAGGTCCTCCGGTCAGAAAACGCTTCCCGGGGACGGGCTGAAAAGGATGATACCGTCAACGCGGTTGAAACGAATCCAGGAAATTCTTTTCAGCTGTGCTGACTATAGCATGGAAAGGCCGGGGCGTCAAGCCCATTTCTTTACTCCCTGTCCAGGTAGTCCAGGACCTCCACGGCCTCGCCGCCCCGGAGGTACACCCGGGGCACCCGGCGGGCCACGGCGCAGAGGAGCTCATAGGAGATGGTTCCCGCCTTCGAAGCCGCCCGGGCAAAGCCGTCCGCCGGAGCGGGTCCGAGGACCACCGCCTCGTCCCCGGCGGCGGCCTCCGGAACGGCGGAGACGTCCACCGTGAGCTGGTCCATGCTCACCCGGCCGATCACCGGGGCGGGTTTACCGTGGATGGAAACCGTGCCCAGGCTGGAGAGGGCCCGGGGATAGCCGTCGGCATAGCCGCAGCAGAGGGTCGCCGCCCGAAGGGCCCGGTCCGCCGTATAGGTCCGGCCATAGCCCACGCAGTCCCCGGGGGCCAGGTCCTTCACCTGGCTGACCACCGTCTTCAGCGTCATGACGGGCCGGAGGCCGGGGAAGGTCACCTCGGCGCTGGGATCCTGGCCGTAGAGAATGATTCCCGCCCGCACCATGTCGCAGCTCCACTCCGGGTGGGCCGCCAATCCGGCGGAGTTCGCGCAGTGAACCGTCTCCAGCGGCCCCGCCGCCTCCAGGCGCTCCACCACCCGGCGGAAAAGCGCGTACTGCTCCTCGGTATAGCGGCGGTCCTCCTCCGCCAGGGAATCCGCCGCGGAGAAGTGCTGGAAGGCGCCGGTAATGGAGAGTCCCTTCCGCTTCCGGCACGCCAGCAGCCCGGACACGGCGGTTTCCAGATCCCGCCGGGCCCCGAAGCCGATGCGGCCCATTCCGGTGTCGATTTTCAGGTGCCCCTTCACCGTAACGCCGGCGGACTCCGCCGCCGCCGCCAGGGCTTCGGCGTACTCCGGGCTGTAAACCGCCTGGGTGATCCCCTCCTCCGCCAGAAGGGCGGCGCACTCCGGCCGGGTCATGCCCAGGATCAGGATGGGCTGCGCAATGCCGCTGCGGCGCAGGTGCCGGGCCTCCGCCAGGGAGGAGACGGCAAACCACGCCGCCCCCTCCGCCGCCAGGGTCCGGGCCGCCATGCGGTCGCCGTGGCCGTAGGCGTCCGCCTTCACCACCGCGCAGACGGCGGCGCCCGCCCGCCGCCGGATCAGCCGGAAGTTGTGCGCCAGGGCGTCCAGATCGATTTCCGCCCAGCAGTGGGCGTCAAAGGGTATGCTCATGAGGTTCCTCCTATATGCCGGCGCACTCCGGCAAAGCCCCCAGTTCCCGCTCCGCCGGGCAGGCGTCCGCTGTCTGCGGACGCCCGGGTGCGCCGCCTGTTTTTCCCAAAATGCCGTACCCGGATATCATACTCCCTTTTTCCCAAAAGGGCAACCGCATTTTGCGGCGAAGGCCCGGGAGTCCCGCGAGCCCCGGAGCGGGCGGCGCAAATCAGCGCTGCCCGGCGGCTTGCCGCCGCCGGACAGCGCTTTCGAATTCTACCCCCGGCCTCATGCCGGGGCAGCCGGGCGCGCCCTCAGATCCGGGCCCGGATCTCCGCGCCCATCTCCCGGCAGCCCAGGAGCTTCCCGCCCTCGTTCAGGATATCCCCGCAGCGGAAGCCCGCTTTCAGCGTCCGGTCCACGGCGGCCTCCACCGCGTCGGCCTCAGCGCTCATGTCGAAGCTGTAGCGCAGCATCATGGCCGCCGCCAGAATCGTCCCGATGGGGTTGGCCTTGTTCTGCCCGGCGATGTCCGGGGCGGAGCCGTGGATGGGCTCGTACAATCCCCTTGTCCCCTCCCCCATGCTGGAGGACGGGATCATGCCGATGGACCCGGTGATCTGGCTGGCCTCGTCGGAGAGGATGTCCCCGAAGAGGTTCTCCGTCACGATGACGTCAAACTGGCTGGGGTCCCGGACGAGCTGCATGGCGGCGTTGTCCACGTACATGTGGAGGAGCTCCACGTCCGGATACTCTTTCGCCACCTCCTCCACGGTCTTCCGCCACAGGCGGGAGGTGTCCAGCACGTTGGCCTTGTCGATGGAGGTGACCCGTCCCCGGCGCTTCCGGGCCATGTCGAAGGCCACCCGGGCCACCCGGCGGACCTCGTGCTCACTGTAGGAGCAGACGTCCACGGCCTTCAGCTCCCCGTCCGCCTCAGAGGTGGTGTGCTCGCCGAAGTACATGCCGCCGATGAGCTCCCGGACCACCACGAAGTCGATGCCCCTGGCCGCGATGTCCGCCCGGAGGGGGCAGGCGGCGGAGAGGTCGGAGAACATCCGGGCGGGCCGGACGTTGGTATACAAGCCCATGGCGGAGCGGAGTTTTAACAAGCCCCGCTCCGGCCGGTTGGCGGAGGGCTGCGCGTCCCACTTGGGACCCCCCACCGCCCCCAGCAGCACGCTGTCGGAATTCAGGCAGATCTCCAGGCTGGAGTCCGGCAGGGGCACGCCGAAGGCGTCGATGGCGCAGCCGCCCATGGGGGCTTCCTCGTAGGTAAAGGTATGGCCGAATTTTTCCGCCACGGCGTCCAGCACGCCGATGGCCTCTCCTACAATCTCGGGGCCGATGCCGTCGCCCCGGATGACGGCGATGGTCTTGTTCATACGTCCGCCTTTCCGGCCTTCAGGGAGGCCATGAGCCCGCCCTTCTCCATCATGTCCTTGATAAAGGGGGGAAAGGGCTCCGCCTGGTAGCGCTCGTTTTTGGTGAGGTTGGTGATGACGCCGGTGTCGAAGTCCACCGCCACCTGGTCCCCGTCGGAGATGCCGGCGCTTGCCGCGGGGCACTCCAGAATAGCCAGGCCGATGTTGATGGCGTTCCGGTAGAAGATCCGGGCGAAGGTGGCCGCGATGACGCAGCTGACCCCGCTGGCCTTGATGGCGATGGGGGCGTGCTCCCGGGAGGAGCCGCAGCCGAAGTTGACCCCGGCCACCATGACGTCCCCGGCCTTTACCTTGTGGATAAAGTCCTGGTCGATGTCCTCCATGCAGTGGGCGGCCAGCTCCTTGTGGTCCGGGGTGTTCAGGTAGCGGGCGGGGATGATGACGTCCGTGTCCACATGATCCCCGTATTTATGGACGGTTCCCTGTACGTTCATGTTCAAACCTCCTCAGGATGAGCGATATGCCCGGCAATGCCGGACGCCGCGGCCACGGCGGGAGAGGCCAGATACACCTCGCTGTCCACGTGACCCATGCGGCCCACGAAGTTCCGGTTCGTGGTGGAGACGCAGCGCTCCCCGGCGGCCAGGATGCCCATATACCCCCCCAGGCAGGGCCCGCAGGTGGGGGTGGAGACGATGCAGCCCGCATCCAGGAAGATGTCGGTCAGCCCGCGCTTCATGCACTCCCGATAGATGTTCATGGTGGCGGGAATCACGATGCCCCGGACGTCCTTCGCCAAATGCTTCCCCTTCAGAATGGCGGCGGCGGCCTCCAGGTCGGGGAGCTGGCCGTTGGTGCAGGAGCCGATGACGATCTGGTCGATTTTAATGTCCTTCCCCTCCCGGGCGCTGTGGGCGTTCTCGGGGAGGTGGGGATAGGCCACGGTGCAGTCCACCCGGCTCAGGTCGATTTCCACGACGCGCTCATACTCCGCGTCCGGGTCCGCTTCATAGGCGGTCCAGGGGCGGCTGACCCGCTCCGAGACATAGGCCCGGGTCACGTCGTCCACGGGGAAGATGCCGTTTTTCGCCCCGGCCTCGATGGCCATGTTGGAGATGGTCAGCCGGTCGTAGATGGAGAGCTCCCCAACGCCCGGCCCGGCGAACTCCAGGGACTGATACCGGGCCCCGTCCACGCCGATCATGCCGATGAGGGTCAGAATCACGTCCTTGCCGGAGACGAAGGGCCGGAGCTTCCCGGTGAGGTTCACCTTGATGGCGGAGGGCACCTTGAACCAGGTCTGCCCCGCCGCCATGGCGGCGCCCATGTCCGTGGACCCCACGCCGGTGGAGAAGGCCCCCAGGGCGCCGTAGGTGCAGGTGTGGGAGTCCGCGCCGATGACGGCCTCGCCGGGGGCCACCAGGCCCTTTTCCGGGAGCAGGGCGTGCTCGATGCCCATCTCCCCCACGTCGAAGTAGTTGTCGATGTCAAACCGCCGGGCGAAGGCACGGCACTGCTTGCACTGGGCGGCGGCCTTGATGTCCTTGTTGGGGGCGAAGTGGTCCATCACCAGGGCGATTTTGCTCTTGTCAAAGACCCGGTCGAAGCCCGCCGCCTCGAACTCGTTGACCGCCACGGGGGTGGTGATGTCGTTGCCCAGCACCAGGTCCAGCTTGGCCTGAATAAGCTGTCCCGCCCGGACGGACGGAAGCCCCGCGTGCTTGGCCAGGATCTTCTGCGTCATGGTCATTCCCATTTGTTGTCACGCTCCTTATTGATTCATGTATATCCGCTGTATCCGGCTGGGGGCTCCGCCCTTTTCCCGCCGGGGTTCCGCCGCAGCGCGGTCCGGCGGGCGCCTATGCCCGCTTGGCCCGGTTGATGGCGGACAGGATGGCCCGGAGGGGCGCCAGGTTGATGTTGTGGCTGAGGCCCACGCCCCAGTACTGCTTGCCGGTGCGCCGGTCCTGGAGCAGGATATAGGCCACGCCCTGGGAGTCGGAGCCGTCGGTGATGGCGTGGGAGGCGTAGTCCAGGAAGGTGAAGCGGTCGATTTTCTCCCCCTGGATGGCGTTGAAGAAGGCGTCGATGGGGCCGTTGCCCTCGCCGGAGACCTCGAAGACCGTGTCCGTGTGGCGGAGCGTCCCCTGGAAGGCCACGTGGGAGTGGCCCTCGGCGTCCACAGTCTCCCGGAAGGCGTGCTTGATGAGCCGGTAGGGCTGGCGGATGTCCACATACTCCTGGTGGAACAGCTCGTTGATCCGCTCCGGGGCGACCTCCTTGCCCACCTTGTCCGTCTCCACCTGGACGATGTGGCCGAACTCCGGCTGCATGGACTTGGGCAGGTCAAAGCCGAAGTCGTGCTCCATGATATAGGCCGCGCCGCCCTTGCCGGACTGGGAGTTGATGCGGATGATGGGCTCGTACTCCCGGCCCACGTCGGCGGGGTCGATGGGGAGATAGGGAATCTCCCAATACTCCGTGCCGGAGCTCTTCATATACTGCACGCCCTTGTTGATGGCGTCCTGGTGGCTGCCGGAAAAGGCCGTGAAAACCAGCTTGCCCGCATAGGGCTGGCGGTCCCCCACGGGCATCTTGGTGCACCGCTCAAACATCTCTTTAATTTTGTTGATGTTGGAGAAGTCCAGCCCCGGGTCCACGCCCTGGGTGTACATGTTCATGGCCAGGGTCACCATGTCCACGTTTCCCGTGCGCTCCCCGTTGCCAAACAAGGTGGCCTCCACCCGGTCGGCTCCGGCCAGCAGGCCCATCTCCGTGGTGGCCACGCCGCAGCCCCGGTCATTGTGGGGATGGAGGGAGATGATGGCCCGGTCCCGGCCGGGGATCTTCCGGCAGAAGTACTCCAGCATGTCGGCAAACTGGTTGGGCATGCAGTTCTCCACCGTGGTGGGGAGGTTCAGGATGACCTTCTTCTCCGGGGTAGCGTGAAGGTGGTCCAGCACCGCCTGGCAAATCTCCACGGCGTAGTCCATCTCCGTGCCCATGAAGGACTCGGGGGAGTACTCGTAGCGCAGGTTCATGCCCTCGGCGATGACGGGCTGGCTCATCTCATAGATCAGGTCGGCGGCGTCGGTGGCGATTTTGGTGATGCCCGCGCAGTCCATGTGGAAGACCACCTTGCGCTGGAGGGTGGAGGTGGAGTTGTAGAAATGGAGAATCACGTTCTTTGCGCCCCGGATGGCCTCAAAGGTCTTCCGGATGAGATGCTCCCGGGCCTGGACCAGCACTTGGATCGTCACGTCGTCGGGGATGTGCCCCCCCTCGATCAGCTCCCGGCAGATCTCATACTCCGTCTCGCTGGCGGAGGGGAAGCCGATCTCAATCTCCTTGACGCCGATATCCACCAGCGTGTGGAAATACTCCAGCTTTTCCGCCAGGTTCATGGGGTCGATCAGCGCCTGGTTGCCGTCCCGCAGGTCTACGGAGCACCAGACCGGGGCCCTGGTAATCCTCCGGTCCGGCCAGGTTCGGGCCCGAATGGGCTGGGGCTGGAAGGGAATGTACTTTTCAAATCCGGGTTTCATAGCGGCGTCCTCCTTGCAAAATATGGCGTCGGCTGGGTCAGGGGACAAGAAAACGCCCCCGACTCCTTCGAGTCAGGGGCGTGTCGATCAACACGCGGTACCACCCTGGTTTAGCCGCCGGTTGCCCAACGGCCCTCACAGCCTCTAACAAGGCTTCGGCCAATAACGAGGCCGGCCGTCCCCGCCTAAACCGGAAAACCGATCTCAGCGGAGCCGCTCGAGGGCCAGTGACATTCCTCCCCTCCGCGCCGCCTCGCAGCATCCGGCGGCTCTCTGAAGCGTGTCTGGAAAGAATTTTCTCCCTGTCATCGCGTTTGCACATGTTCCGTTGGGCTTTAAGATACAGGATTTCCGGCGGTTTGTCAATAGAAATTTTTGCCCCTTCTCCCCCGGCCGCGGCAAAATTCTTCGTCATTTTTGCCAAAAACGCCGGTATCAGCGGGATATGCGGCGGTTTCGGGGCTGGATTTACCGGGATTTTTCCCGCCGCTTCGGGGCAGATTAGAGGAAACAGAGAATTTCGAAATGCTCTTGACAAGTTTGGGCGGAATCTGTATAATAGCCATGTTAACGCCATGTGATATGGCCCTTAAAGTATCCTGGAAGTAGCCGGATACCTCGGAGGGAGGGAAAATATAGATGTCTGAGATCCATGTGAAGGAAAATGAATCCATCGACAGCGCACTGAAGCGTTTTAAGCGCAGCTGCGCCAAGGCCGGCGTTCTGGCCGAGGTCCGGAAGCGGGAGCATTACGAGAGTCCCAGCGTGAAGCGGCGCAAGAAGTCTGAGGCCGCTCGCAAGAACAAGAAGCGCTATTACTAAGCGACGCGTTTTAAGCCGCCGTGCCCGTGGGCACGGCGGCTTTTTCCTGTCCGCCTGCAGCCCCCGGCAGGAGGCCGCCGGAGGGGCCGGGGGCTGCAAATCCATGTTTGGAGGGGTGCCTAGGGGGTGTCTTCAAACAGGCTCTGGGGGGTCTTCCAATTCCCGGAATACCGGATGGGGGCTGATTTTTTCGTCAGGCAAGGCGCTTCGGCGCAGGAATCCTGACGGATTTCAAGCCGAAGCAGCGCAGCATGGCGGAAAAAGACGTCCCAAGACGGGGTTTTGGGAATTGGAAGGCACCCGCTAGGCCCCTTCAAGATGAATCACGCACCGCCCCAGGGCATAGAAGGGCTCCGCCGCCGTGGGTGCCAGACCCTCCACCACCTCTGCCTCGGTCAGGACGGAGACGGATTTGAAGCACACCGGCAGAATGGGCATCTGCCCCTTGAGATGGGTGCAGAGGGCCCGCATAGCCGCCCTCCGGTCCTCCGCTCCGGCAAACTCCGCCAGCAGGCGGCTGGTCTCGGGATTGGACCAGCGCCCGTAATTCAGCGCTCCGCCGGGCTCCAGCAGACTGCTCAGGTTCCAGTCGGCGGCAAGCCGGACCTCCCCATAATACAAGTCGAAGTCCCCGGCCTCCAGGGCGGCGGCATATTCCTCCCAGGGCAGGACCCGGACCTCCACCGGCAGGCCCCCGGCGGTCCAGCTCTCCGCCAGATACCCGGCAATGGCCCGTTTGAAGCTGTTCTCCTCATTGACCAGCAGAGTCAGGGGCCTCTCGGGCACATAGCCGCTGGCGGCCAGGGCGGCGGCAAAGGCGTCCAGAGAATTCTCCTCCTCCAGGTCCGCGGGATAGAGGGACGCGGCCGGGGACACCGGGAAGCCGGCGGCGGTCCCGTGGCCCGAGAGAAACGCGCCGGCCACGTTGGCCCGGTCGATTCCCGCCGACAGCGCCCGCCGGAGGGCGGGACTGTCCAGCGGCGCCCGGGAGGCGTTGCAGCCCACATACTGCAGCACGGTGGTTTCCGCGTCCACGCAGTCCACGCTGCCGGTGGTGCTCACCGCCAGCACGCCGGTGAGGTCCGCCGTGATGAGCTGCACCTCGTGAGAGGAAAAGCGGTAGAGCATGGCGGCGGGGTCCGCCGCCTCCACCAGGGAGATCCGCTCCACGGGCTGGCTCTCCCCCCTCCACCAGGCTTGGTTCGCAATGAGGTAGGCTCCGGTTTCCTCCTCCGCGTAGAAGTAGGGCCCGGTGCCGACGGGCGCGGCGGCGTCCTGGACCCCGGCCTTCACAATGGGAATATCCAGCAGCGCGGGAAGGCCGGTGTTGGGGCGGTTTAAAACGACGGTTACCTCGTTTCCCCTGGCGCCGACGGAGGCGATTCCGGAGAGGCGGCTGCCGTAGCGGGCGGACTCCCGGGCCCGGTCCAGCGAGGCCTTTACGTCCCGCCCCGTCAGGGGCGAGCCGTCGGAGAACTGCACCCCCTCCCGGAGGGAAAAGGTGTAGCGGACGGCGGTCTCGTCGCGGGTGTAGCCCGCACACAGGCACAGCTGGGGCTCAAAGCGTTCATCCAGGCGGAACAGCCCCTCGCAGAGCAGGGAGGCCGCCACCTGCTGCATCCCGTCGGCGCAGTCCACAGGGTCCAGGCTCTGCCCCGGCATATAGGGCAGGGCAAAGCGCTCCGGCAGGGCGGTTCCCTTCTCCTCTGCCGGCTCCTCCTCCGGCGGAAGCAGCATGCCGCCGGTCCCGTCGATCTCCTCCGGCGGCTCCTCCTGCCAGCAGCCGGCCAGAAGCAAAAGGGGCAGAAGCAGCGCCGCCAGCGCGCGCAAGCGTTTTTTCATACGTCACCTCAACGGACAAGGAATCAGGGATCGAACCCGCAATCCCTGACTCCCCGTTTCACACGTTTCAAACCTGTAACCGGCATTCGCCGGCCCCTCACCTTCCCGCGGCAACGGCCCCGCACTGGACTCCCCGGGCCTCTCCCATCTTCCGGTGGGACCAGAAGAGGTCCCGGCGGCAGGCGGTGCAGAGGCCGGAAGCCTCGATGTGCTCCGGCAGGACCCCGGCCCGCAGCAGCCATTGGCGGTTCAAGCCCTCCAGGTCCACATGCCACTTCGGGCCCCGCTTTTCAAGACAGGGCTCCGCCTCTTCGCCCAGGGCCGCCCGCATGGCGGCGGGGACGTCCTCGTCGCTTTCAAAGCAGCACTGCCCGATGCAGGGCCCCAGGGCGGCCTGCAGGCGCTCCGGCCGGGAGCCGTAAAGGCGCTCCAGCTCCCGGACGGTCTTCTCCACAATGCCCCCGGCGCAGCCCCGCCACCCGGCGTGAGCCGCCCCCACGGCCCCGGTGTCCGGGTCCCGGAGAAGCACCGTCCCGCAGTCGGCGGAGAAGACGAACAGCGTCAGCCCCGGCACGTCCGTGACCAGGGCGTCGGCGCTGTCATAGTCCCGCTCCCGGAAGAGGCCCTTTCCGGCGTCCTCTTCCGTACAAACCCGGACCGCCGTCTCATGGACCTGCCGGGAAAGGACGGTCCGCTCCAGATCCGCGCCGATGGCGGCGCAGAAGCGGCGGTAATTTTCCAGCATGGCGTCCCGGCCGTCCCCCATGCCGGGGCGGAGGTTCAGGCTGTCCCAGGGGGCGGGGGAAACCCCGCCCAGGCGGGTGGAGAAGCCGTGGCGGACGCCGCGGAAATTGGGCGCGGTGAACCACACCAGGCCGTTTTGTTCATGGGTTTCAAAGGGCATGGGAACCTCCTTTTCTCTTCCCCTGAAAGGGAGGGCTGATACTCGCCCTGACGGGCGGGGGGCAGCAGCCATGATGATGGCTGGTGCATTGCACCAGCCATCGCTGGCATCCAAGCCCGCCCCGCCCGCAAGGGCGCGAACAGGCCCATCAGTTCTGATGGTATTCCGGACAAGTGCACTTCTTCCACTTCAGCCCGCTGCCGCAGGGGCAGGGGTCGTTCCGCCCGATCTTCACCACCCGGGCGGGCTGCTTCTTGGGCTTGGTGCCGTCGCCGCCCACGTTTTCCACCATGCCTTTCGCGACCCGCTCCCGCTTGACCTCCTCGTCCTTGCGCAGGCGCACGGAGTACAGCCGCCGGACAGTCTCGTCCTGGATGGCGGCGATCATCTCCTCAAACATGTCCAGGGACTCCCGCTTGTACACGTCCACCGGGTTATTGTTGCCGTAGGACTGGAGCCGGATGCCCTGCTTCAAATCGTCCATGGCGTCGATGTGGTCCATCCAGTACTCGTCCACCACCCGGAGCATAATGACCCGCTCCAGCTCCCGCATGATGGCGGGCGTAATCTCCGCCTCCTTGTTCTCATAGAAGCGCTGGGCGGCGTCAATGAACGCCCCGCCAAAGTCCTCCTGGCTCTTTTGCGGCACCTCGGCCTCGGGGACGCTCACCGCCCCCTTGGCGAAGTACATGCCCTCCAGCCCCCGGAGCATCTCCCGGTATCCGGCGGCGTCCAGGTGCTGCTTCTCGCCGAAGGCCAGGCTGACGTGGTTCGCGATGGAGGTGTGCATCATGTTCAGCACCGTGTCCTTGATGTCCATGCCGTCCAGGACCTGGCGGCGCTGGCTGTAGATCAGCTCCCGCTGCTTGTTCATCACGTCGTCGTACTCCAGCACGGATTTCCGGGACTGGAAGTTCCGGGACTCCACGGTGGTCTGGGCGTTCTCGATGGCGCGGGTCAGCATTTTGTTCTCAATGGGCGTGTCCTCGTCCAGGTCGAACCGGTCCATCATGTTGGTGATCCGGTCCCCGCCGAAGAGGCGCATCAAATCGTCCTCCAGGGAGATATAGAACCGCGTCTCGCCGGGGTCCCCCTGGCGGCCCGCCCGGCCCCGGAGCTGGTTGTCGATCCGGCGGGACTCGTGGCGCTCCGTGCCGATGATGAAGAGGCCTCCGGCCTCCCGGACCTGGTCCGCCTCGCTGGCGATCTCCGCCTTGTGCTGGGCCAATTTTTCCGCGAACAGCTTCCGGGCCTCCAGAATCTCCTGGTTGTCCGTGTCGGCGTAGCCCGTGGCGTCCACGATGACCTCCTCGGAATAGCCCGCTTTTGTCAGGTCCGCCTTGGCGAGGTATTCGGCGTTGCCCCCCAGCATGATATCGGTGCCGCGGCCCGCCATGTTGGTGGCCACGGTGACGGCCCCCAGCTTGCCCGCCTGGGCCACGATCTCCGCCTCTTTTTCGTGGTTCTTGGCGTTCAGCAGGTTGTGCTTGATGCCCTCCCGGGCCAGGAGCTTGGAGAGGAGCTCGTTCTTCTCGATGGACACCGTGCCCACCAGGACGGGCTGGCCCTTCTCATGGCACTCCTTGATCTGCTGGATCACGGCCCGGAACTTCCCGGCCTCGGTCTTGTAGACCACATCGTGGTGGTCGTCCCGCTGGTTGGGCCGGTTGGTGGGGATTTCGATGATGTCCAGGTTGTAGATGGTCCCGAACTCCTCCTGCTCCGTCATGGCCGTTCCGGTCATGCCGGAGAGCTTGTCATAAAGCCGGAAGTAGTTCTGGAAGGTGATGGTGGCCAGGGTCCGGTTTTCGCTGTTGACGTTCACATGCTCCTTGGCCTCAATGGCCTGGTGGAGGCCGTTGGAGTACCGGCGGCCGAACATCAGGCGGCCGGTGAACTCGTCCACGATGATGACTTCCCCGTCCTTCACCACATAGTCGATGTCCCGCTTCATGGTGCCGTGGGCCTTCAGGGCCTGGTTGATATGGTGGCTCACCGTGGAGTTGGAGGGGTCGGAGAGGTTTTCCACGTGGAAGTACTCCTCCGCCTTGGCGATGCCCCGGGCGGTGAGGGTGGCGGTTTTGGCCTTTTCGTCCACCACATAGTCCGCGTCGATGTCCGCGGCCTCCTCTTCCTTGTTGTCCACCTGGACCACCACCTGCTTTTTGAGCTTCGCCACGAACATCTCCGTCAGGTCGTACATCTGGGTGGACTTCTCCCCCTGGCCGGAGATGATGAGGGGGGTCCGGGCCTCGTCGATGAGGATGGAGTCCACCTCGTCCACGATGGCGAAGGAGTGGCCCCGCTGGACCAGCTCCTGGGAGTAGATGCACATGTTGTCCCGGAGGTAGTCGAAGCCCATTTCGTTGTTGGTTCCATAGGTGATGTCGGCGGCATAGGCCTCCTGGCGCTGCTTGGAGGTCAGGCCGTGGACGATGAGGCCCAC
Organism: uncultured Oscillibacter sp.; assembly: GCA_947577075.1. Classification (GTDB taxonomy): domain Bacteria; phylum Bacillota; class Clostridia; order Oscillospirales; family Oscillospiraceae; genus Oscillibacter. The sequence continues at coordinate 42,248 of CANPTW010000021.1, forward strand.
CTTGAGCCCCAGGAAGCGGTGGACCTTGCCCATCCACTCCGAGTCGCGCTTGGCCAGGTAGTCGTTGACCGTGACGATGTGGACCCCCTTCCCCGCCAGGGCGTTGAGGTAGGCGGGGAGGGTGGCGACCAATGTCTTGCCCTCGCCGGTCTTCATCTCGGCGATGCGCCCCTGGTGGAGGACGATGCCGCCCACCAGCTGCACCCGGTAGGGCCGGAGGCCCAGCACCCGGTCCGACGCCTCCCGGGCGGTGGCGAAGGCCTCGGGCAGAATGTCGTCCAGGGTCTCTCCGGCGGCCAGGCGGTCCTTGAACTCCTGGGTTTTCGCCTGGAGCTGGGCGTCGCTCATGGCCTTGTACTCGTCGGCCATGGCCTCGATCCTGTCCGCGATGGGGTAAATGGATTTCAGCTCCCGGGAGCTGTAGTCGCCAAAAATCTTCTGCATCAGACCCATGATTGTTTGAAACTTCCTTTCTATTGTTCCGCCCCCCGGCGCGGGGGACGTAAAAAATCCCATAGGAAAACAAGCATAGCTTACCACAGTTTTCCCTGGAATGCAAAGGAAATTGGAAATCTATCAAAAAAGTTCACAAAACCGCCGCGGTCCCGCCTGAAAACCGCCGGGGCGCCCCGGCGGCCTCTCCCCCTGCCCGCTCCCCGCAGGCCCTCCCGCCCCGGCGGGCAGGCATGGACATTTTCTCTAAACCAGGCAAAATCGGCGGATTGTTCCTTGTATATTCCGTCAAAACATGTTACAATGATTTTTACTAAGAGATAAGGAGGGCCTCCATTATGAAGCTCAGCTTTTACGGCGCGGATCAATGCGTCACCGGGAGCTGCCACTGTCTGGAGATCAACGACACCCGCATCCTCATTGACTGCGGGCTCCAGCAGGGCCGGGACGAGGTTTCCAACGGCGAATTCCCCTTCGCCGCCAACACCATTGACTATGTCCTGGTGACCCACGCCCACATCGACCACTCCGGCCGGATTCCCATGCTCATCAAGCAGGGCTTCCAGGGCCGCATCCTCACCACCCGCCTCACCGCCCAGCTGCTGGAGATCATGCTGCTGGACTCCGCCCACATTCAGGAGCAGGACGCGGAGTGGAAGAACCGCAAGGGCGAGCGCTCCGGCGCCCCCCGGACCGAGCCCCTCTACACCGTGGAGGACGCGGAGCGGGTCAAGGACTATTTAGTCGTCTGTGAGTACGGCGAGCTCATCAACCTCTGCGAGGGCGTGGACATCGAGTTTACCGACGCGGGGCACCTGCTGGGCTCCGCCTTCGTGGCTATGGACCTGCGGGAAAACGGGGTGAAAAAGAGCATCGTCTTTTCCGGGGACATCGGCAACATCAACCAGCCCGTCATCCGGGATCCGGTGCAGCTGGCCGGGGCGGACTACGTGGTGATGGAGTCCACCTACGGCGACCGGAACCACCCGGAGAGCTGGGGCTATACCGACGAGCTGGCCCGGATCATCGACGAGACCATGGCCCGGGGGGGCAACGTCATTATCCCCTCCTTCGCCGTGGGCCGGACTCAGGAGCTCCTCTACTTCATCAGGGAGATCAAGGAGCAGCACATGGTGCATTCCTGCCCGGACTTCCCGGTGTACATCGACTCCCCCCTGGCGAAGAAGGCTACGTCCATCTTCGACGGGGACCTGCGGGGCTACATGGACCACGACGCCGTGTGGCTGGTCCGGAAGGGCAAGAACATGTTCCGCTTCCCCAACCTCCACGCCACGGAGTCCAGCGAGGAGTCCAAGGCCCTCAACGAGGACCGGACCCCCAAGGTGATCATCTCCGCCTCCGGCATGTGCGACGCGGGCCGCATCCGGCACCACCTGAAGCACAACCTCTGGCGTCCGGAGTGCACCGTCCTCTTCGTGGGCTTCCAGGGGGAGGGCACCCTGGGCCGCCAGCTCCTGGAGGGGG
>CANPTW010000022.1 GCA_947577075.1 uncultured Oscillibacter sp.
CGGTTGACCATCACAATGGTTTCCGCACGGGTGATGTTCTGATCGGGCCGGAATGTACCGTCCGTGTAGCCGTAGACCAGACCGGCCTCCGCCGCCAGATTGATATATTTCCGCGCCCAGCTATGGGAAATGTCGGTGAAGCGATCCGGAACGGCGGCGCTGCCGCTGGTATCACAGAACCGGGCGAGGATGGTCGCCAGCTCCGCACGGGTGATATTGCGCTGGGGGCCAAAGGTGCCGTCCTGGTAGCCGGTGATAACGCCCATGTTGCAGAGGGTGGAGACGGCGGTGCCGTACCACGCTCCGGCGGGCACATCCTTGAAGCGGTTGATATTGGTGCCATAGGCGGCTTTGGCCTCCGGGGTCAGCAGCCGGTAGAGGATGGCGGCAACTTCGGCGCGGGTGATGTCGGCGTTGGGCGCGGCCTGGGTGGTAGTGCGTCCGGCAATATAGGCGATATGGTCCTTTCGGTTCAGCAGGGAGAGCTTGGAGCCGGTCAGATCACCAATGCCGCCAGTGTTCCCGCCCTTGGCAATCGTGACCTTCTGGACCTGGGACGCCATCTCGGAGGACGTGGCGGCGTAGCGGACCTCATAGGTGCCGGGGGCCAGCCCCTTCACCGTATCGCCGGAGATAGCGGTCCACTTGCCGTCAGGCAGGAGCCGGTATTCCATGGTCTTATCTGTCTTGGTGAGCGTACCGTCATTCCGGCCCTGCCGGGTTTCATCCGTGTGGCCCACTTCGGGAGCCTTGCGGCGGGCGGGAATCTTCACGGTGATCGCCTCGCTGGGGAGGCCGTCACCTTTGCCGGGGTAGCGGATGAGAATATCCTTTCCGGCCCAATCGGACACATCCAGAGGGTTGGGACAGGGCTTCCAGGTCTTGCCGCCGTCCGTGGAATACTCCATATCCGGCGTGGTGTTCAGCGTCTCATTGTCGGGGTCAAAGACCAGAATGGGAGCGCCGGGGTGGTTGGAGATCACCACGGTGACGGTCCGGCTGGCAAAATCCTCTTTAGAGGCGGGGAACCGGAAAAGGATGGTCTGGCCCAGGTGGTCGGCGGTGTTCAGCGGCTTGGAGAGGGCGGTCCAGGTTTTCCCGCCGTCCGTGGAGAACTCCACGCCCTTATCGGAGCCGACAGTCTGCGCCCTGCTGTCCACTTCCACCTTGGGGGCCTCGCGGCGGGCGGGAATGGTCACGGTCACGCCGCTGCTGGGGAAAGAATCATCGTCCCCGTGGTTGCGGATGAGGATGGTCTGCCCGGTCAGGCCGGACACGTCCAGAGGCTTGGTGCAGGGGTTCCAGGTCTTGCCGCCATCGGTGGAGTAGTCCATATCCGTGGTGGTGTTCACCGTCTCGGTGGCGGTGTCCAACTCCACCACGGGATTCTCCGTCTGGTTGGGGATACGCAGCTCGGTCGGGTCGCTGGCAAACTTGTCCTCGGTTGCCGCCTCCCGGACGAGGATGGTCTGGCCGGTCAGATTGGAAACGTCCATATCCGGGTCACACTTGGTCCAGGTTTTGCCGCCATCCGTGCTGTACTCCATGCCAGCGGTGGTGTTCACCGTCTGCTTGTCCCGGTCAATGGTCAGATCGGGTTTCGCGCCCTTCTGCGGGGCCTTCACCAGCACGGGGAGGCTGGCGAAATGGTCAGCATCGTATTTCTCCCGGACTGCCAGCTCCTTGCCATAGAAGCTGGACAGCTCCAGCCCATTGGCGGGAATGTCAGTCCAGCCATTTTCCGTCCGGTACTCCGGCGCGGTGCCGGAGACGGTCAGCCGCTCCGCCAGCCAGTCAATGTCGGCGGTGGGGGCGGCGTTCCGGCTGGGGACGGTCAGGGTGGCGTGGTTGCTGGCGGGGTTCGTTCCGTCACAGGCGAAGCGCACCAGAAGGGTGGCGTTGGTCAGGTCAGACAGGTCCATGTTGTCCAGGCAGGCGATCCAGGTCTTGCCGCTGTCCCTGGAATACTCCATAGCGGCGGTGCTGTCCATGCGCTCGGCAGCGTTGCCAATGGTCAGCGCGGGAGCCTCGCCCCGGACGGGGACGGTCACGGTGGTAGGGTCGCTCTTAAAGGAATCGTCCGTAGCGGCAATTCGCACCAGCAGCGTCTCGCCCTGGCGGTCCTCTACATTCTGGTTATCGGTGCAGGGCTTCCAGGTTTCGCCGCCGTCATCGGAATACTCCATGCCGGTGGTGGTGTTCATGGTGAAATCAAAGGGGTTCACCTTCACGTCCGGGGCGGCGGGACGCTCCGGCAGAACTTCCATGACCACGGGGCCGGGGTTGCCAGCGCCATCATCCACCAGACGGACATAGATGGTCGTGCCGGGGATGATCTCGCCGCCAGAGGGCAGATCATCGGCCAGGGTGTAGTCCTTCCCGGCCTCCACCACATCGGGGTCAAAGGTGATGATCTCCTTCCGGTAGTCGATCTCATAGTTCAGCCCCGTGTCGGCCACGGTCCGGCCCTCCACGTTCTGGCTGTCGGAGGCGGTGAGGTTGTCTGTCTCCTTCATCCGCTGGGCGAAGGTGTAGGCGGTGTCGGGGGTCAGGCCGGTAAACTTGGGGCTGTCCTGCCAAGTCTCGCCGCCGTCAATGCTGTACTCCGCGCCGGGAATCGGGTTCAGCGCGATAGTGGTGGTTGTGCGGCGGGCAATGGTGGGAGCGGCGGGCATGGTCTGCGGGGCCTTGGAGATGGTCATATCCGCATAGACCTGTTCGGCGCTCAGATCGTAGCCGCCCTCGGCCACCAGATAGAAGCGGACCTTATAGGTTCCGGCATCCACAGGGGCCTCGGAAGTCTCATAGGGCTTTCCGCTGGCGAGGGTGCCAACGTACATAACGCTGACGCTCCTGATGCCCTCCATGCTGGTGAGCAAATCCGTGTAGGGGTAGGACTGGCGGTTGCCATTGTAAATGGTGTCATAGGCGGGCATATCCGCATCCAGAATGTCCACGGGTTGATCGGTGGTCCTGCCGGAGACGGGCCGGGTGCCGGAAGCGGTATGATTTTCGTCCTCGGCCATACGGACCAGGATTGTGTAATTCTTGTCTGCTTCCAGTCCGCTGAAGGTATTGCCGCTCTGCCACGTTTTGCCGCCGTCAATACTGTACTCCGCGCCGGGAATGGCGGAGACGGTCAGCGCATGGGCGCTGCTGCTCTCCAAAGAGGCCATGGGGGTGTCCTGCCCCGCCTTGCGGATGGTTAGGGTGGCGGTATAACTGCCGGGGGCCAGGGTGTGATTAGCGTCCGGGGAGAAAATAGCGGTCACATGGTAAGCTCCGGCGTTGGTGGGGGCGGTGGTACTCTCCACGCCGTCCGCGCCGGTGTAGGTCAGGGCAACGGAGGAAATGCCCTCAATGCCGTCCGCCCCGTGGTAACGCTGGGGGGCGCCGGTGTAGGTGACAGTCTCATCCTTCAGCACGGGCCGGACAGTCCCGGCCTCGCCGGAGGCGCGGGTGATATGCAGCACCGGGGCGGGCAGGGTTTCGGGCAGCTTATACCCCTCTGCCGCCACAAAGTCAATGTTGACCACATAATCGCCCACGGTGACAGGCGGGGTAGCAATGCCGTCATAGCCGGTGATGGTCATGGAGGCGATGCCGGGGTTGGACTTCGGCAGCGTATAGGTCTGCGCGTGGCCGGTGTACTCCACCGTCTGATCCGCGAACCGCTCAAAGGTGACGGTGGTTTTCTCGGTGGCCTGCATGGTGGAGGGACCCTCCAACTCCTTGTAACAGGCCGTCTCCACCGCCTTGACCTTGATCTCATAGGTGGTGTCGCGGGTCAGGCCGGTGAAGGTGCCGGTGGTCTGCCACGTTACGCCGCCGTCAATGGAATAGGCCATGCCGTCCACCACTTCAATGGTGATGGAGGAATCCGTCACGCCAGTGACCACAGGGGCCAGGGGCTTGGCGGGAGTAGCCTTGTTGATGGTCAGGGTGGCGTACTGCGGCTGCAATTCCTCATATCCGCTCTGCATGGTGTAGCTGACCTTCACATTGTAAACGCCGGGATTGGTGGGCGGCTCGGTGGTGGGGCCGTAGGAGGTCCCATTGGTCCCGGTGAAGGTCTGGACCACTTCGGTGCATCCGGCGGGAACGTCCGCCACAAGGGACTTCGGTGTACCGTCATAGGTATAGACGGCAGACTGGACCGTACCAGCGGAGGCGTTCTGCCGGGTGGTGCGGATGATGGCGGAGGAAGTCGGGCTTTCCTCATGGTTGCGATCTCCCGGATATTTCGCCTGAATGGTATAGGCCGTGTCGGGGGTCAGGCCCTCAAAAATAGTGCTGGCCTGCCACGTCTCGCCGCCGTCAATAGAAAACACCGCCCCAGGAATGGCGGTGACGGTGATGGAATTGGTGGCGGTATTGCTGGCGCGGGGAGCGGCGGGGGCGTTCTGCTCCACCTTGGTAATGGTCAGCGTGGAAGTCACTGGGTCCAACTGCGCCGTTCCCGCCTGCATGGTGAAGCTGACGGTCACGGGGTAGGTCCCCGCGTTGGTGGGAGCGGCGGTGGTGGTCTGGCCGTCCACGGTATAGGTCACGGTGGACTTGGTAACATGGGAAATGGCCGGGACCTGATAGGCAATGGGACTGCCGGTATAGGGATAGGTCTGCGGCTGAAGCACGGCGGACAGATCTCCGGGGTTCACAGTGGTGAACTCGGTGGAGAACTGCGCGGAGACGGCGGGAGAAGCGTCATAGTTGCCGTCCTCGGTGGCTTTCAGCCGCTGATAGAGGGTGTAGCCGGTGCCAGCGTCCAGGTTTTTGAACACGGGGCTGTCCTGCCAGACCTTCCCGTCCATACTGTACTCGGCGTTCTCCACCGCGTTCAGCGTCAGGGAGTTTGTAGCTGCCGCCGCCAGCGTGGGGGCGGGGCAGGTCTGCGCCGCCTTTTCAATGGTATAGCTGACGGTCACGCCGGAGAGCTGGGGATAGCCCTGCTCCATGACAAAGGAGACGGCGGCGGTGTAGCTGCCGGCGTTCACCGGGGCGGCGGAACTGCTGTAAGGCCGTCCGTTATTGGCTGTCCCCTTGTAGGCCACGGTGACAGACTTGATGCCGTCCGGCAGTCCGGGCATGGGTAGAGGGGTGGACTGCCCATCATAGGTCTTGGTGTAGTCGCTGATGGTGGGGGCCTCCACCGTGCCGTAGGTCAGGTTGACCGTGGCGGTGACAGCGGGAATGTTGTTGCTGGAAAGCTGGGGGAACTTGGAGAGGTTCAGCGTCCCCTTGACGGTCTGCGTCAGGGCGTAGGGGTCATAGCCGGTGCTGCTCCAAGTGACGGGAACGCCGGTGACGGTCTGGGCGTTGCCCGTGCCGCCCTCGGCCACAACGGAGACGGTGGAGGGCAGGCCCAGCTTATTGAACGCCGTCCCCATGGGAGCCGTCCGCACCACTTCCTCAATGCTCAGAATGGGCCGGGGAATGACGGTCACGGGGATAGTCACGCGGCCAAAGGACGCGCCGCCCTTGGTAATGACCGCCTGGACCTCGGTAGTCCCCGGCTTGCTGGAATTGAACCCGGCATAGCTGGGATCAATGGTCCAGGTGTAGGGGGAGGCGTACACGTTGTTGCCGGTGGTCAGCTTCACCGCCTGAACCGTATCACCCACATAGATGGTGTTGGTAGCGGGGAAAATCCAGGCCAGGGTGTAAACGGTGTTGTACTTCCCGTCCTCGGTCTGCCAGACATAGTTGTTGTCCGTGATAGTCGCGCCGATGGCGTAGGGGCCAGCAGCCACGGGCCGGGTGACGGGAGAAGCGGTGTCCACCGTCAGCTCCCCATTCTCCACCTTCACATTGCAGGCGGAGAGGGCGGCGGGGACAGAAGCACCGTTCACATCCAGATAGGTGACGGTCTTGCCGTCCAGCAGGCTGTTCCCGTCATAAATCTTGCTGTCAAAGTCAGCCGTCCAGGGGATAGCCTTGGGCAGCACCAGCAGCCGCTCCGCCGTGGTCAGCTCCACATTGTCATAGATGGCGCTGTCCACGGTGATGATGATGCCATAGGAGCCAGTCGCGGTGACGGAAACATGGTTGTCCAGCGTGGTGCCGACATAGCGGTGGAACGCCGGGGCCACGTTATAGACCACCGTGTAGGCGCTGCCGCTGAACTCCACGCCAGTGGTCATGTGGGTCTGGTAGGCGGGGTCCAGAGTAAACGCGCTTAAAGTCAGGGCGGGGACGTTGATCTGCGCCCAGCTCCCGCAGGTGTCGCAGGTGTACTTCACATGACCGCCGGTGGTGGCGGTGGCCTTGACAATATCCGCTGTCAGGGCCGCGCCGGAGGCGCAGAGGTGGGAGGCGGCAATGCCGCCGTTGTCCTCATCGGTGAAGTCCACCATGAGATAGACCGGGTTCTTATCCGGGGCCGTATAGATGGAATCCGGCGCGGGCCATGTGGCCGGGTCATCGTTCTTTGTGGCGGCGAACGCCTGGGCGGGCAGCAGGGCCGCGATCATGCAGAAGGCCAGCAGCCAGCCCATGAAACGGGCGGTTTTTGTTTTTCGCATAGGCAAATCTCCTTTTCTTAAAAATCAAATACGATGGAGTAGGTGATGTTGCTCTTGTTATACATACAGTTGTGGTTCGTGTAGTAATAGAACCGCATCTGCGTATAGGTTCCAGTGGGGAGCTGACCGGAGAGGGTCACGCCGTTGTTGGTTTCCTTGTATGCGATCTGGTCCCATTGTCCGGTCAAAATGTTGTACGCCTCAATCTTGCCGTAGTCGCTGCCATTGTGACCGCTGACGGGCGGCACATCAAAGGTGTACTCGGTGATGTAGCCATAGATCGTCTCCCCATCGTCATTGAAGCTGATGCCGGTTTCCTCAATGAAGGAGTTGGCGGAGGTCAGGGTCATGCCGCCGCCCACATCATCCGCCACAAAGAACACGATAGCGGACCAGGGAGAAGCCGCGCCATAGGCGTCCACCGCACGGCACTTCACCAGATGCTTGCCGTAGCCGTAGGTGGTGGTTTCCTTGTCCCTGCCGTCCCATTCATAAGTAATAGCGTCCCCTTCCGGGTCGGTGGAGCTGGCGGTGATCGTCACCGCTTGGCTGGGCCGCACCACGCCGTTGGCGGGGTTCCGGGAGATCACCGGCTTGCTGGGGGCCTGATTGACAAATTCAATGGTCTTTTCCTGCCAGGGAGAGGCCGCACCGTAGGAATCCACCGCCCGGACACGGATGGTATGACTGCCGTTCCGGGAATACCAGCCGGAGGAATTGTAGTCCCCGCCCCATTCCAGGGTCACGGTATCGCCGTCCGGGTCGCTGCCAGTGGCGGAGACGTTGGCAAAGAAATTGCTGCCGCTGGTCTGCCGGGTCACGCTGGCGGTGAAGCTGGTGATTACCGGAGCATTGTTGATAAACTCAATCGTCCGGCTCTCCCAGGCGGAGGCCGCGCCCCACTCATCCACAGCACGGACGCGGATGGTGTGTGTACCGACTTCGTAATAGCCGTCCTGCTGGTACTCGCTGCTCCATTCCAGATGCACAGCGTCCCCGTCCGGGTCGGAGGCCACAGCGTTGAGATCGGCGTAGAAACGGCCATCCTTCATGTTCCGGGTGGCGTTGGCGGTAAAGCTCTCAATGATTGGGGCGGTATTGGTCACGGTAATATTGGCAAAGCCGCTGGTCAGGTTGCCCGCATCATCCCGCACAGTGGCGGTGATGGTGTAGGTTCCCTCGCTGAACAAAGCCAGCATACCGCCGTCATTGGAGAGGAAGCCGGTGTTGCTGTCCAGGGTGACGGGCCTGCCGCCCAGCTTCACGCCCCAGCTCACGGGCAGACTGCCCGCTCCGCTGATGCCCACGGGGAACTTGGTGCCGATATGGATGGAATCGGGGGCGGTGACGGTCAGCGCGGCCTTGAAGATGATGGTAATGCTCTGGCTGGCGGTGGCGGTCTTGCCATTGCTGTCCCGGAGGGTGGCGGTCAGGGTGTACTCGCCGGGTTCGGGGAAGATCACGGTGCCGCCGTCATTGTCCAGGGTGGAAAGGTCAATAATGCAGGCCACTCCATCCTTCTGCGCGGACCATGTGATGGTGGCCCCGTCCGGGTTAAAGAGTTTATCCATGACCACAGGGACGCGGTTGCCCACATACTCCATCTCCGCTATGGAGAATTGGAGGGAGCCTACCGGCAGGACGGTGATGGTGTCGCTGGCGGTGAAGGTCCGCCCCAGGCCGTCCCGGAGAGTGCCGATGAGCCGGAACGTGCCGCCCTGGGTGAACTGGACAGCGCCGCCCAGGTTGTTCAGGTCCCCGGTGACGTAGGTAGAGAGGTCAGCGGGCTTGCCGTCCTTCTCCAAAGACCACTCCACAGGCAGTTCAATGTTGTTGCCCAGGGTCCGCACCTGCACCGTCTCGCCGGTGTAGACCTGCTTCTCGATGATGTCCACCTGCAATTCCTGATCTGCCAGGACTTCGATGCTGGGGCCGTCAAAGGAGAACACCCGCCCGGTGGGGTCGGTGATCTCACAGCCCAGGGTGAACACTCCGGCGTGTTTGATGCGAATATCGCCGGGGACAGCGCCGAGGGTCCCGGCAACGTAGGTCCCCCAATTCTGACGGAGGCCGTAGGTGTCGTCAATGTGCCACTGGATGGAGGCATCCGCCGTGATATTCTTGGATTCCACGTCCACAGTAACGGTGTTGTCCGTGTGTGCGTAGCTGGGCATGGTCCAGGCGATCACGGGGATGGGATAGACGGTGAAGGACTGCTCATAGGAGTAGGAGCGGCCCCCGGCGTCCTTGAAGCTGGCTTTCAGCTTGTACTCGCCCGCCTGCTTGAACTGGACTTTCCCGCCGTCAGCAGTCAGCTCCCCGGTCACATAGTCGGCCACGGGGACATTCTCACCGTTCCGGGTCAGGGACCAGCGCAGGGGATTCTCGCCCAATTCCTCAAAGCCAGTCACCAGAGTGACCAGAGAATCCGTGTGGAACATCTTCGGCAGATAGAAGCCGGACACGCCCACGGGGTAAATCTGGATGGAGGCCGTAGCGGTTGTTACCCTGCCCAGCTCATCCGTCACGCTGGCGGTGAAGGTGTAAAGGCCGGGTTCCGTGAAGAAGCCGTGTCCGCCCTTGGCGGTCAGGTCAAAGGGCGGCATGATCTCCTTGCTGTCCCGCAGCACCGTCCAGACCACTTCATTACTGCCCAGGCTTTTAGTGGTCAGCCGCACATCCTCCGCAGTATCGGTGTGGCTCATATCGCTGGTGGAAACGGTCAGGCCGACAACGGGGTAAATGCGGATGGTCTGTGAACAGGAATACTCCCGCCCCAGCGCATCCACGGCGGAGGCGGTCAGGGTGTAGGTCCCCACTTCGGGGAACCGGACCTTGCCGCCCAGGTTCCCCAGGTCGCCCAGCATGGAGCCGGTCAGGGAAACCGCCGCGCCGTCCTTGGTCAGCGCCCAAGTCACGTCCTGGCCTTGCAAATCGGAGGTCAGAAGGTCCACGGGGGTGCTGCTGTCCGTCCACGCGGCGGCGGGGAGGGTGAAGTCCAGGCCAGCCACGGGGTAGACCATGACGGAAACGGCAGGAGCGGCGAATACCCGCCCGGTGGGGTCTGTTACGCTGGCGGAAATGTCATAGGCTCCGGCGCTGGTGATCTGGATGGTTCCGCCGTTGTCCGTCAGGTCGCCGGAGTAGGCGGCGGGAGTGCCGGGGTCATTGGAGGGGGTAATCTTCCAGGTCACGGGCAAATCCGTATCTTTGCTCAGACTGACGTTGATCTGTTCGTCCGTATGGGTAGCGGCATCCGCCGTCAGCTTCAGGGAGAGGACGGGATAGACCTCAATGGTCTGCTCATAGATAAAGGCACGACCCAGGCCGTCCGTCACGGAGGCAGTTAGGGTGTTGGTTTCGGTCCGGTTGAACTTCACGCTGCCCCCGGCGTTGTCCAGGGTCCCGCTGATACCGGCAGGAAGGGAAACGGGCTGGCCGTCCACGGTCAGGGACCACGCAATTTTGCTGTCCCCAACATTCTCGGAGGTCATTTTCACCTTCACCGTCTCATCCGGGTGGGCGAACTCCGGGAGCTGGAAGGACAGGCCCATGGTGTCTCATACGCTGATGGCGGCGCTGGCGCTGAACGTCCGGCCCAGGTGGTCCGTGACGCTGGCGGTCACGGTGTAGTTACCAGCAGAGGGGAAGGTGATCTCGCCGCCGCTGTTGGTCAGGGCGTTCTGAACCACAGCACTGTCCTCGGAGGTCACTTCCCAAGCTACGTCCAGGTCAGTCCCGGAGAGGCTGACGGCGGCGGGCTGGTTGATATGGGCCGTCTCCGGCGCGTCCAGGGTCAGGACGATCACCGGGCAGACCTCCAAAGGCAGGTCAGCGGTGTACTCTTTCCCCAGCTCATCCGTGACAGTGGCGGTCAGGACGTAGGCCCCGGCCCCGTCAAGGCCAGCGTACCGCCGTTATCGTCCAGCGAAACAGGAACACCCTCGCCGTCACGGGTCAAGGCCCATGCAACAGTCGAGGGTGTGCCATGCTCCACGGTCAGGCTGATTGCCGCCGCTTCGTCCCCATGGAGTTTATCGGTATCAGCGGTCAGGGAGAGGGTCAGGTTGGGGATGACCTTGATTGCCACAGGCTCGGAAGAAAACTCCCGGCTCTGGGAATCCTTGACGATAGCTGTCAGGGCATAGTCCCCAGCGCCGTCAAAGGTCAGTGTGCCACCCTGGTTTGTGAGAGACACAGCAACATCCTTTCCATCATGGGTCAGCGCCCAGCGGATGGAATCAGGCTTGCCGCCCTCCACCGTCAGGCCGATCTCCGCCGCCTCGCCGTTATGCACCTTGTCCGCGCTGGCGGTCACAGTAGGGACAATCACTGGAAGAATGGTGATGGTCTGGCTGGCGGTGTACTGCTTCCCGGCAGCGTCCGTGAGGGTAGCCGTCAGGGTGTACTTGCCCGTCTCGGTCAGCGCCAGGGTGCCGCCGTCTTTGGTGAAACCTTCCGCCATAGGAACGCTGTTCCCGTCACGGGTCAGCGTCCAGACCACAGAGCCGGTCAGGTCGTTCTTGGTCAGCAGCTTCACATCCTCCGCCCGGTCGGTGTAGCCGTACTCCGGCAGGGAAAAGGCAATGTCCCCGATGGGCAGGACCTCCACAGTTTTCTCGCAGTAGGCTTTGCCGCCGCTGTTCTCCACGGTGCCGCGCAGCACATACCGCCCGGCCTCTATGAAGTAGCAGATACCGCCATCCTTGGTGAAGCCATCCGGCATAGAAACGGATTTCCCATCGCGGGTCAACTCCCAGGCGACGGCCTCCGCGCCGGTGAGGGTGGTTTTCACGGAAATGGAATCCCCCACATACCGATACGCCGGAAGGTCAAAGGCGATTGTGGGCTTGTCGGCCTTGTCGGTGAACAGGACCTTGTTGCCCTTGTCCATGCCGCTGGGGTAGACGATGGAGCAGCCCTTTTCGGACAGCTCCGCCGCCGCAGCGTCAAAGACCACCTGCACCGGGCCGTCATTCCGGGGCGTGACTACCCCCGCCACAGTGGATTTGCCGCTGATGCTGACGGTGGAGCCGCCCCACACCACCAGCCGCCCCTTGACGGTGATATTGTTGAGGTCCAGGGCTTTCTCCCCCAGGCCGTTGGCGAGGATCAGGTCGCTCTCAAACATAGCGTCCTTGATATTCACCGCGCCCCGGACCAGAACGGTGTCCCGGTAGGTCCCGGTGAGGTCGCCGGAATCGTGGACGCTCTGGAAGATGTTGCACATGATCTGTGCCATCTCCGCACGGGTGATCTGGCCCTTGGGGTTCAAGCGGCCATCGTTGTAGCCGCTGACATAGCCGCGCTCTACCATGGCAGCAACGCTGTCCGCCGCCCATGCGCCTACCTGGTTCCGGTCCGGGAACCGGGCAAGGGCGGAGTTACCGGCAGAGGGCAGGCAGATTGTTCGGGCCAGCACCACAATGGCCTGTTCGCGGGTGATGTTGTTCTCCGGCCCCATGCGGCTGCTGGAATACCCGGCGAAGGTCCCCATGTGGACCGCCTGGGCAATGTAGTCATAGTGCCAGCTCCCACGGGGAACGTCCGTGTAGCGGGAAATATCGGCGCTCTTGTAAGTACCGAAAAGCCGGTCGATCATAGCGGCCATCTGTACGCGGGTGAGGTAGCCGTCCGGGTTCAGCTTGTCCCCGGACGTGCCCACCATCACGCCGTTGTCCACCGCCCAGGTCAGGGCTTCATAGGCCCAATGGCCGTAGGCGTCCCCGTAGTCAGTGATCTTGTTGGCGCTGGCGGCGTGAGCGTTGACAGCCAGCAGAGTGACCATCATCACCGCCGCCAGAAACAGGGAAAAGAAATGCTTTATGTTGGGAAATTTGATGCTCATGCGTCCTCCTTTCAGTTTTGGAATTTTTCGGGGAATCGCTATGTACTAGGGCGGGACCCGCAGGCGGCGGAGCAGGTGTCGGTGGGTCAATCCTTATCGCCTCCCTCCGGGCCGGACGTGGCGAAGTAGGCTTCAAATTCCCGCTGCTGGGCGGGGGTCAGGGAGGTGAAGTGTTCCCCCTCGAAGCTGCACAGCAGGAAGGTCCCGGCGATAAAGTCCCCGCTGTCCGTGGAGTTCTCCCGGTTGGGCATCAGGCCCATGTTCTTCCCTTCACCGTTGCAGACCAGCATCACCCGCTGGGGCAGGTAGCACCCGGCCTCAATGGGTCCACCCACAATCCGCTGAAAGGCATCCAGCGTGTCCTCAACCCTCGACGGATAGGGAGCCTTGCCGGGTTCCACCACCAGAATGTCGATCTCGTTTGCCATACAGAAATTTCCTCCTTCGTTTGTCCGGTTTTATATTCCAGCGGCATCCTGGGCCAGATCATGGCTGACCAGGGACGCGTAATACTGGCTGATGGTTGTGGGCGCGTTGTAGAGCGCTGCCAAGGTATATGCTTTGATGTTCTTCACCAGCGTGGTGTTCTGGCTCAAACTGTCCAGAACGTAGGCGATATGCTCATGGTTCAGCTTCAGGAACCGGCTTTTAACTACGCCGGTGGGCATTTCCTCCCCGGCGATGCGGATGAAGTCACGCCGGGAACAGCAGACCTCCACCATAAGCTCCACATAGCCCTCCAGCGTTTCTTCATCATAGGGATGCTCGGTCAGGAGCAGGTCATAGTCGATATTTTCTTGAATCAGTTCTCTGTACCTATCCATCTCATCCATCCTCATGCGCCCCTTGGGTCTGGCACGGGCAGACGGCGCGGGGGTAGGGGGAAGGATGGATAGGTCAGTATCGTTCAGTTCAGTTTTGTTTTTCTCAGTCTTATTAGTGGCCCCTTTGGGGAAGTCAAGACTGCCCGTTTCGGGAAATGCAGACTTCCCCGTTTGGGAATCCAAGACTTCCTGGGTGGGCGCAGACTTCCCAAAAGAGGAAGTCTGACCGTCCTCCGGGGGTTGGGGCTTCTCCGGTTCCGGCGCAGGATCGGGGAGCGGCGGCAGGATGAAGTTTTTGACGTAGATCCGCGTGGGCCGTCCCTGGCCCTGTTTGACACGCTCGATCAGGCCGGTGCCGTCCAGTTCCGCGAACAGCCTGACGGCCTTGTTGTGGCCGCAGTCCATCATGCACATGACATTTTCCAGCGTGAAGTAGATGTAGATGCGCTTCTCAATGTCCATCCAGTTATTTTTGACCGACAGGCTCATACGGTCCAGCAGAAGGCCGTAGAGGACCTTGGCCTCAATGGAAACGCTTTTGTAGCGGGGGTCGGTCAGCAGGGTCTTGGGGATACGGTAAAAGCTGTACTGGTCCGCTTCATTGCCGTAGTAGTAGTCCAGGTTCAAGTTTGACGGCATGGTGATTGCCTCCTTTGAAATGTGCGGAAAAACAAAAAAAGCGCCCCGGTGACTGTTGGTAGTCACCGGGACGCTCATGCTCTTGCCGCTTGTTGATTTGTCCGTAAACGCAAAAAAGCCCACCCGCAACTGATGGTTAGTCAGTTGCGGGTGGGCTTATCACTTTTTAAGGTGCTTGTTCATTTTCAATATTGTCAGGACAGTAAACGTATATTCCTTTGATCTGCTCTGCTTGTTCCGGCACAAAACCGGGAGGGGCCATTTTCAGGTTGGCTACTGCCATAACAGATCGCTTGCGTTGATCTTGAAAAGATGTATAGCTGAAACGATGTTCACCTTCCCGATAGACATAAGTACCCATAACGGGTTCCCCATGGAATATGGCATATAGTTCAACTGCCTGTTTTTCCGCAATGAACGCGGGTTGGATGTCCTTCTCCAATTCATAGGCCATGTTGTTGATATACCGGGACATGGCCCGAATATTGCCGCTTTCAAATTCCGGCGCGCCGTCTCCATATCTTCTCGTCATCAGCGCCCATTTCTTTCGCTCGTGAGGACTGTCCAGCGCAACAAAAAATGCTTTTTTACTCCAATCCTCCGAAAGCAGGTCAAAATAAGCGCAACCAAACATTGGGCCGACGCCAGGGGTATGATGCAAAAAGTAAATGCGGTAATTATCCAATATGAACGAGTGGGTAACACTCATTACAAGTTTGCAGAGATTTTGTAGTCCCTTATTGTTCAAGGGATCGTAAAAATCGTCCCACCCTGCTTGCGTTGGAATGTAAAGGCTATCCTGGTGAAAAGCCCTTGCCTGAAACATTTCCTTCCATCTGCGGACGGAGATTTTATCCTGTGTCATAGCCCCGCCCTCTCATAATGTTCCTCTAGGCTCCGCTGGACGGATTGGATATGCGCCAGCCACTTTTCGCGGTCGCTATCCTCAAACCAGGATTGATACATCTCATGCTTCGGGACCTGTACCTTCCGAAGTTCTTCCAGAAGAAGCCGCAGATCAGCATCCGTAACGGTAAATTCTTTGATGTGATGCTCAACCGGATTATAGTTCTTACCAACGTACTCGATAACGGTCAGTTCTCCAGTACGGTAGTAGTCGGCCAGACACTCCGCGATCAAGAGTGCCCCCTCGGTAAAAAGCCGGGGGAAATTTTCGCTGATGTAGAAGATCAGGTCAGCCGCTGAAGTACCCCGATTTGCCTTTCTGATTTCCTCCAGACCATCCGCTTTTACTATCTCAATGGCCTCTGCCACACTGAAGGTGGAGAACTCCACCTTTTTCAGATGTTCCTCTACGATTGTCCTCAGCAGGTCCAACCCGCCGTCGCTTTCTCTCATGGTGATACCCCAAGCTCCCATTTTTAACCTCCTTGACGGTCTAAAAAATTTGTCCTTTAAGTGCAGCCCTGGTTTTTCACCCCCTCCCGTAGACCCTGGTCAGAGGCCGTTTTTAGTGGAAAAAGAATAAGGACAAACCAGTCAACTCCTTGCAACGCAAGGGTTTTCCGATTTGTCCTTATTATGCCATAAGGGCACACATTTGCGGTCTTGTCCCTCCAGAACGGGGACGATCTAAAAACGGTCCAAGACAATCTCGGCCACGCCACCGCCGCCTTTACTCTGGACGTTTACGGGCACGTTTCGGAGAAGATGAAGGAGGACAGCGCCGTACGGATGGAGGCTTACATAAAGTCCCTTTGGACCTGTAAGGGGTAAACGAAGGGGTATAGCGCCAGCGGGGGAGACAACCCCGCAACTTTTTGACGCTGTTTTTTGGAAAAAGGCAAAGAAAAACCCCGGAACCTTAACGATTCCGGGGCGTTCTCTTGGCAGCGGGTGAAGGATTCGAACCCTCACATACAGAGTCAGAGTCTGCTGTGCTACCTTTACACAAACCCGCTGTACTGCCGTAGAACAGATTTCATTATACTGAAAAAACGTGCTTTGTCAAGAGGGTTTTCAAATTTTTCCGAAAATTCTTTTTGCCCAAAAATCTGAACGCCGCGTTTCTTTCCGGGGGAAAGTATGGTATACTGTGGCCATCTTCCGTTTTGAAAGGAGGCCGCCTATGTTAAAGCTTGAGGGCGTTCGTCTCCCCCCGGGCGGCGGGGCGGCGGAGCTGACCGCCGAGGCCGCCCGGCTGCTGCGGATTCGGGCGGCGGACGTCCGCTCCGTGCGGGTCCTCCGCCGCAGTGTGGACGCCAGGGAGGGCGTCAGCCTGGCCTACACCCTGGCGGTATCCGCGGAGAACGAAGCCGCCGTCCTCCGGCGCTGCCGGAGCCGCAAGGTCAGCCGGCTGGAACCGGCGCCGGTTTACCGCCTTCCCTCCCCTCTTCCGCCGCCCGCCCTGCCTCCCGTTGTGGTGGGGGCGGGCCCGGCGGGCCTCTTTGCCGCCCTGGTTCTGGCCGGAGCGGGCCAGCGGCCCATTCTGCTGGAGCGGGGCCGCCCTGTGGAGGAGCGCCGGGCGGACGTAAGGCGCTTCTGGGCCTCCGGTGATCTGAACCCGGAGTCCAACGTCCAGTTTGGCGAGGGAGGCGCCGGGGCCTTTTCCGACGGGAAGCTGAACACCGGCACCCGGGACCCCCGGCATCGGTTCATCCTGGAACAGCTGACCGCCTGCGGCGCGCCGGAGGACATCCTCATCGACGCCAAGCCCCATGTGGGGACGGATTATCTCTTTACCGTCCTCCAAAACCTCCGCCGGAAGCTGGCCGCCCTGGGAGCGGATATCCGCTTCGGAACCCGGCTGACGGACCTTCGAATCGAAGGCGGGGCGCTGACCGCCGTGGAGACTGCGGGCCCGGGGGGCGCGGTCCGGATTCCCTGCGGCGGGGTAATCCTCTGCCCCGGGCACTCCGCCAGGGACACCTTTGAAATGCTCCTCGCCCGGGGCGTGCCCATGGAAGCCAAGCCCTTCGCCGTGGGGGTTCGGATTGAGCACCGCCAATCCGACTGCGACGCCGCCCAGTACCGGCAGTACGCCGGGCATCCGGGCCTCCCCGCCTCCACCTACAAGCTGTCCTGCCATCTGCCGGCCGG
Organism: uncultured Oscillibacter sp.; assembly: GCA_947577075.1. Lineage (GTDB taxonomy): Bacteria > Bacillota > Clostridia > Oscillospirales > Oscillospiraceae > Oscillibacter. Next base: position 16,893 of record CANPTW010000022.1, read on the forward strand.
GCGGGGGGTCTTTTCCTTCTGCGTCTGCCCCGGCGGAGAGGTGGTGGCCGCCGCGTCGGAGCGGGACGGCGTGGCCACCAACGGCATGAGCGAGTTCGCCCGGGACCGGGAAAACATCAACGGAGCCCTGCTGGTCGGCGTCACGCCGGAGGACTTCGGCGGGGCCGGCCCCCTGGCGGGGGTTGCGTTCCAGCGGAAGCTGGAGGCCGCGGCCTACGCCCTGGGCGGGGGCGGCTACCGGGCCCCCGCCCAGCGGGTAGAGGATTTCCTGGCCCGCCGGCCCTCCCTGGGGCCGGGGAGGGTGCTGCCCAGCTACCGCCCCGGCGTGACCTGGACGGATCTGCATGAGTGCCTCCCCCCCTTTGTCTCGGCGGCGCTGGAAGAGGCGCTGCCCATCCTGGGGCGGAAGCTCCGGGGCTATGACAGCCCCGACGCGGTGCTCACCGCCGTGGAGAGCCGCAGCTCCTCCCCCGTCCGCATCCCCCGGGGGCCGGACGGCCGGTCCGGAATCCGGGGACTGTACCCCTGCGGCGAGGGGGCGGGCTACGCCGGGGGCATTCTCTCCGCCGCCGCCGACGGCATGCGCTGCGCCGAGGCCCTGCTGGCCCATCAACAACAAGGAGACGATCTGCCATGAGAAACATCTGCGTATACCAGGAGTTCCTGACGGAGGCCCACAGGGCCCGCATCCGCGAGACGGCGGAGAAGCTGGGCTTCACGCCCCATTTCTATGGCCCGGGTCAGTTTGAGGAGGCCAGGGCCTGCCTTCAGGACTGCGAGATTCTCTATGCCCACGACCCGGAGCTCCTCCGGGCCGCCCCTGCGGCCCTTCGGTGGTACTGCTGCTCCTACGCCGGGGTGGACCCCTATTGCAAGGACCCGTCCCTGTTTGCCAACCCGGACTGCCTGCTGACCAATACCAGCTGCTATGGCGTCACCATTGCCGAGCATGTGATCATGGTGCTGCTGATGCTCCTGCGGCGGATGCCGGAGTATGAGGAGATCGTCCGGAACCGGGGCTGGAACAACCAGCTGCCCATCCGTTCCATCCGGGACAACGCCTTCACCATCCTGGGGCTGGGCAACATCGGCGTCAACGTGGCGGAGCGCCTGCGGGGCATGGGCGCCGCCCGGGTAACCGGCCTCAGCCGGAGCGGCGCCGCCCGGGAAGCCGTCTTCGACGAGGTCCTTCCCATCTCCGCCCTGGACGAGGTCCTTCCCCGGACGCAGAATCTCATAATGGCCCTTCCCGGCACGGCGGAGACGGTCCATATCCTGAACCGGGCGCGCATCGCCCTGCTGCCCGCCGGGAGCTATGTCGTCAACGTGGGCCGGGGAACCGCCGTCGAGCAGGAGGCCCTGGCCGAGGCACTGAACGCCGGGCGCCTCGGCGGGGCGGCGCTGGACGTCATGGACCCGGAGCCCCTGCCGAAGGACCACCCCTTGTGGAGCGCAAGGAACCTGATTCTTACCCCCCACGTCTCCGGAAACATGACCCTGGGCTATACCTGTGAGCGCAATGTGGAGATGTTCTGCGAGGATCTGGAGAACTACGCCGGGGGGCGGCCGCTGAACGGTCTGGTGGACCGGACGCGGGGCTACTAGAGGGTGTCTTCCCATAAACCAACTGTGGGAATTTCCGAGGAAATGTTTGCCGGATGCAAGGAAACCATTTGCGGGCGGGCGGCCGCCCGGCAAACATTTTTAACGCCGCAGACCACAAAATTTGCCGGAAAGACGTGCGTTTGGGCTGATGGGAACAGGCCCTAAGGGCGCGGAAAAGCGGCCCCCGGAGAACCGGGAGCCGCCTGGGCGGTCTTTGGAATCAGCGGGTCAGGCAAACGGCACCGCCCAGTACCACGATGGAAAACAGCGTGTACAGCATGTGGGGCACCTCCTTCTTTCTTGACGTTGGAATCATGATACCACGCTCCCGGGGGAAAGACATTCAATATCTTGCCGGGTTTTCCCCGGGAACCGCCCGGTCCGGCGCAGGCCCCGCCGCCGGTTTTACAACATCTTGCGCTTTTAGGTCCTGTGCTCATAAACCAAACGTGCAGATCCTCAAGCAGATTTTTGCCGGAGGCTCGGCAAACACTTTTTACGCCGCAGGCGGCAAAATCTGCCGAAAGGACGTGCGTTTGGGCTGATGGGAACAGGCCCTGGAAAGGAGGTCCCAATGTCGGACGAACGGATTTTGTGCTTTGTGAAACGGGAGGCGCGGCCCCTCTTCCCCCCGGAGTCCGCGCCCCGGCTGGCGTATGTCAGCCGCACCCTTCCCTCGGACCGGGCTTATCACAGTATTCTTCACGCCCACCGGGACCTGGCGGAAATTCTGCTGATCTGCGGGGGCGAGGGGCGCTTCCTGGTGGGAGAGTCCTTTTACGATGTGAAGGCCGGAGACCTGCTCCTCTACAACAGCGGCGTAGTCCATGACGAGCTTTCCAGCCCGGATAACGCCATTTCCGCCTACTGCGCGGGCATCGCCGGGCTGCGCCTGCCGGGTCTGCGGGAAAACGCCCTGGTTGACGACGGCGCTCCGGCTCTTTTCCGTGTGGGAGAGGAGCTGGAGGACCTCCGGCTGCTCTATGACATGATGTACCGCAGCCTGCTGGAGGACCGGGCGGGCTGCGAGACGTTGTGCCATCACCTGATGCTGGCGCTTCTGAGCCGCATCTTCCAGTTTACCGGAGACGCGCCCCGGCGGGACCGGGCCGAGACGGAGCCCAAGGCCCTGGGACGGCAGGTCCAGGCGTATATCGACGGGCATTTCAGCGAGCCGCTGACCCTCCAGGACATGGGGCGGGCGCTCCACGTCAGCCCCTATTACCTCTCCCACGTCTTCAAGGAGGCCAGCGGCTATTCCCCCACGCAGTACCTGCTCCGCCGCCGCATCGGCGAAGCTCAGAACCTCCTGATTTCCACGGACCTGCCCATGGCCCAGATCGCGGAGCGGGTGGGCTTTGAGACGCAGAATTATTTCAACCTCCAGTTTTCCCGGCATGTGGGGATGGCGCCCCGGAAATACCGGGAATCCTTTGTGGGAAAGAAGCGCGGGGAGCCGTAACCGGCAGGCGCCTGAACGCCGGGCGCAAAACGCCGCTCATGCGGCTTGCGGCGCTGTCATTCAGCGCCGCGCTGAACAGAAGCCAGGGGATTCTGTTTAACTGTGCTGACTATATTAAACCCTCCGGCTTAGCGCCGGAGGGTTTGACAATACCGGAATCGCGGAAAGACGGAGTCCCGGGCCGGAACAGGGTTCCCCCCCCTTCCCCGGGTCCCGTTCACTCATCCCCCAGCCCCGTCAGGCCGGAGCCTCGGAGAAGCGCGTCTCTCTCTTCTTCCGAAAGCTCCGCCGCCGCGGAGCGGAAGGCATCCGGGTCCGCCTCCTGCTGGGCCCGCAGGACGCCGCCCAGCGGCGTGCCGAAATCCGTCCGGGCGTCCCGCGTGGCCAGGAAGAAGGACATCACCGCCCGGTCCCGGGCCTGCTGCTCCTCGCCCACGGCGGCGCTCTCCACCGCCTCCATCAGCGGTTCAAACCAATCGGAGCCGTACATATGCCGGCCCAGCACGCCCCAGTTGTCGGCCGAGGCGGCCCCCAGGCACTCCAGCAGCTCCAGCCCCTCCGCCTCCCGATACATCACGTCCTGGACCATGCTCTGCAGGCGCCGGTTCATCTCCATATAGGCGTAGTCCACTTCCCGGCTCTCCTCAAAGCTGCCCTCCAGAGTCTCATGCCCGAAGAAATCCTTTGCGAAGGCCGCCGCCGCTCCGGCGGGGGTCCGCAGCTCCGGGTGTTCCCCGGCGTCGCACTGCTCCTGGAGATCCGCGTAGTGCTCGGCGGCGGGCTTGCCGCTGTCGGGGAAGTAGAGGTACTGGTTTCCATACCCGTCCAGCCACTGGTCCACGGCCCAGATGCCGCCCTCTCCCTGCCGGGCGGGCTGGTGAAGAAGGAGCGTATCATAGATCCGGACGTCCCCGTCCTCGCGGAAATAGGGATAGTACTTCATGATCACATGACTCCCGTCCCCGGCGTCCAGCTGGTCCGTAAAATCCTGAACGCTGAAGGACTGAAGGCCGTTCCGGGTGAGGAAATCCTCCTTTACCAGGGGGCCCAGCGCGTTGAGCTTCTCCCAGGTCTTCCAGTCCTCGCTCTTCGAGTCAATCGCCCCGCCCGGGCGGAAAAACTGCACGTCCGTGGCATAGGTATAGGCGTAATACCGTTCCCCGTCCGTCGCGAAGACGTCGATGCCGGAACCGTCGGCGCTGATATGCTGCTCAAAGGCCGCCTGGTCCATCACCAGGAAGCCGAAGAGGAAGCCGCCCCCGCCGCCGTACTCCTCCATGGCGGCCTCATAGGAGGCCTTTTCGTAGACGGAGAGCAGCGGCTTCCAGCTCTCCCCGGCTCCGGGAAACTCAGTGTCCACCAGGAGAAGATCCCCGTATTTCATCGGCAGGGCGATATACAGTCCGTCAACGCATTGGAGCGTTGCGTTCTCGTCGGTAAAAGGCGGATAGGGCGGCGGGTTCTCCGGGTCTGCGACGGTTTCGCCGCCCGTTTCCCCGCCGCAGGCGGCAAGGGCCGCCAAACAGGCCAGCACCCAGGCAAAGGCAAAAAATCGGCGCATAGGCGAAGCTCCTTTCCTTGTATCAAATGCTTAGAAACAGTATGACAGTTCCACTTTTGGAAAAAATCACAAAACCAGAACAAAAAGTAACAAACCGGAAACGGGAAAATCCCGGTGCTTCCGCTGTTGTGAATTGATTCTGAACGTGGTATAATGAGCAGGCTATCGTAATTTTGCCTGGAACTGGAGGATTTTCCACATGAAGCTCATGGTCATCGATGGAAACAGCATCATCAACCGGGCCTACTACGGCATCCGCCCTCTCTCCACCCGGGAGGGTCTTTACACCCATGCCGTTTACGGCTTTTTGACCACCCTCCTCCGTCTGGAGGGGGAGGAGGTCCCGGACGCGGTGTGCGTCACCTTCGACCTCCACGCCCCCACCTTCCGCCACAAGGCGGACGCCGCTTACAAGGCCACCCGAAAGCCCATGCCGGAGGAGCTGCGGATGCAGATCCCGGTCCTGAAGGAGGTGCTGGACGCCCTGAACATCCCCCGCTATGAGCTGGAGGGCTGGGAGGCCGACGACCTGCTGGGCACCATCTCCCGGAAATGCGAGGCGGCGGGCTGGGAATGCGTGGTGGTCACCGGGGACAAGGACAGCCTCCAGCTCATTGACGAACGCACAAAGGTGAAGCTGGTTTCCACCCGCATGGGCCAGACCACGACGAGGGACATGACCGAGGCCGCCTTCCGGGAGGAATACGGCTTCGCCCCCATTCACATGATCGACCTGAAGGCCCTGATGGGAGACAGCTCGGACAACATCCCCGGCGTGAAGGGCGTGGGGGAAAAGACCGCCATGGGGCTGGTTCAAATGTATGGCTCCATCGACCATCTCTATGCCCACATGCCTGAAATCGTGACCGCGCCGGACACCCCCGCCAAGCCCGGCGTCGTGAAAAAGCTGACGGAGGGAGAGGAGTCCGCCCGGCATTCCTACTGGCTGGCCACCATCGACACCGGCGCGCCCCTGGACTTTCGGCCGGAGGACAACCTGCGCAGGGCCCCCGGGCCGGGGGCCTATCCCCTGTTCCTGAAGCTGGAGTTCAGCAAGCTTATGGAAAAATTCTCCCTGGGCGCCGAGGCCGCCCCGGTTCCGGCGGCCCGGAGCACCGCCGCCGTCACGGTGGAGCGGGTGGAGTCCCCCCGGCGGGGGGCGGAGCTGCTGGACCTTTGGAGCCGGGCGGACCATGTGTCCCTGCTGGCCCGGCCGGACTGCTCCGCCGCCGGCGTCTTCTGCGAGACGGGAGAGGGCGGCGCCCTGATGGCGGAGCTGTTTTTCGAACAGTACCGGGGGGACTGGAACGGCCTGCTGTCCGCCCTCTTCTCGGAAAAGGTCCGGAAGGTTTCCCACAACGTCAAGGACCTGACCCGCTCTTTGCTGGAAAACGGCCTCCCGGCGGAGGGCTTTGTCTTTGACACCGCCCTGGGGGCCTATCTGCTGGACGCCACGGCGGGGAGCTATGACCTTCCGCGCCTCTTCGTCTCCTACTTCAACGAGGAGCTTCCCAAGCCCCTCTATCTGGAACCGGACGCCTTCTCCCTCCTGGGAGACGGGGAGGCCGCCGCCTCCCTGGACCGCTATACGGCGGCGGTGGACGCCCTGTACGGCGCTCTCGCCCCCAGACTCCGGGAGCGGAACCAGTGGGGGCTGTTCCAGTCCGCCGAGCTTCCCCTCTGCCGGGTGCTGGCGGAGATGGAGCGAACGGGCTGCCGGGCGGACGCCCGGGCCCTGCGGGACTTTGGCGAGAGCCTGTCCGCCCGGATCGCCCGGCAGGAGGCGGCCGTCTGCGAGATGGCCGGGGGGCCGTTCAACATCAACTCCCCCAAGCAGCTGGGGGAAGTCCTCTTCGAGCGCCTGGGCCTCCCCCACGGGAAGAAGACCAAGACCGGCTGGTCCACCAACGCCGACGTGCTGGAAAAGCTCCGCTGGCAGCACCCCATCGTCAACGCCGTGCTGGAGTACCGCCAGTTCGCCAAGCTGAAATCCACCTACGCCGACGGCCTTTTAAAGGCCATCGACTCCGACGGGCGGGTCCGAACCAGCTTCCAGATGACCGTCACCGCCACGGGCCGCCTCAGCTCCACGGAGCCGAACCTCCAGAACATCCCCACAAGGACGGACCTGGGCAGCGAGTTCCGCCGGATGTTCACGGCGGAGGAGGGCTGCGTCCTGGTGGACGCGGACTACTCCCAGATTGAGCTGCGCATCCTGGCCCACATCGCCGGGGACGAGGCCATGCAGGCAGCTTTCCTGGCGGGAGGCGATTTCCACGCCGAGACGGCGGCGAAGGTCTTCCACACCGACCGGGAACACGTCACCCATGAAATGCGCCGGAAGGCCAAGGCCGTGAACTTCGGCATTGTTTACGGCATCTCCGCCTTTTCCCTCAGCCAGGACCTGGGCGTCACCGTCGCCGAGGCCAGGGAATATATGGACGGCTACTTCGCCGCCTTTCCCGGCGTGCGGCGCTATATGGAGGAGGTGGTCCGCAGGGCCCGGGAGACGGGCTATGTGGAAACCCTCTTCCACCGCCGCCGGGACCTGCCGGAGCTGGCCAGCTCCAACAAAAACATGCGGTCCTTCGGCGAGCGGGTGGCGCTGAACATGCCCATCCAGGGCACGGCGGCGGACGTGATGAAGCTGGCCATGGTGGCGGTGTGGAAGCGCCTCCGGGCGGAGAGACCCGCCGCCCGGCTGGTGCTCCAGGTCCACGACGAGCTGATTGTCGAGTGCCCCGAGGCGGAAGCGGAGGCCGTGGCAAGGCTGCTGGAAGAGGAGATGGAGCATGTGGTGCGCCTCCGCGTCCCCCTGACGGCGGAGGCCCACTGGGGAAGGAACTGGCTGGAGGCGAAGGGATGACGGAATACCTCGGATTTTCCTGGCTGGGGGCGCTGTTTCTGCTGGGGCTGGCGGCGCCGAACCTCCTCTGGGCCCGCCGGAAGCCCCGGGATTACGACCCGAGCCATGAGGACCGCCGCCTGACCCTGCTGGAGCGGATCGGACAGGTCTGGGTCGCCGGCGGGGCCCTGCTGTGCCGGGGCATCGCATGGAGGCCCTGGTCCGGCTGGTGCTGGTGGCTGGCGGGGGCGGCGGCGCTGATGGTCCTTTATGAAATCTGGTGGGCCCGCTACTTCCGCAGCTCCCGGAGCATGGCGGACTTCACCGCCAGCCTCCTGGGGGTCCCCGTGGCGGGAGCCGCGCTGCCGGTGGCGGCGTTTCTTCTGCTGGGAATCTACGGCCGGGCCTGGTGGATGCTGCCGGGGGCCGCGATTCTGGGGATCGGACATATCGGCATCCACCTGGGATACCGGAGGGAGGCGGCATGAAGCGTCTCTACCTCGTCGGCGGCCCCATGGGCGTGGGGAAAACCGCCGTCTGCCGGGCGCTCCAGAAGCGGCTGGAGCGCAGCGTCTTCCTGGACGGCGACTGGTGCTGGGACGCCCATCCCTTCCAGGTGACGGAGGAGACAAAGGCCATGGTGACGGAGAATATCTGCTTTCTGCTGAACAGCTTCCTCCGCTGCTCCGCCTATGACTATGGGATCTTCTGCTGGGTGCTCCACCGGCAGGACATTCTGGACGAGCTCCTCTCCCGCCTGGACACCCGGGGCTGTCAGGTCCGGGCCGTCTCCCTGCTGGCCTCGCCGGAGGCCCTGTCCCTCCGGATCGGGGCGGATATCCGGGCCGGGCGGCGGAAGGGGGACGCCCTGGAACGGAGCCTCGCCTATCTGCCGCTGTACGGCGCGCTGCATACGGAGAAGCTGGACGTGTCCCTTCTGACGCCCGGCGAGGCGGCGGAACGGCTGGAGGCGATGGCGTGAAACGGCTGACCGTCCTTTTGGGCGTGGCGGGGGTGTCCCTCTCCGCCGTGTTCGTCCGGTGGGCCACGGCCCCGTCCCTGGTGCTGGTCTTTTACCGCATGGCCTTTTCGCTCCTGCTGCTGGCCCCCCTGGCGGCGGCCCGGCGGACGGAGTTCCGGGCCCTCCGGCGGAGGGAGCTCTGCCTAAGCCTCCTCAGCGGGGCCTTCCTGGGGGTTCACTTCTCCTGTTACTTCGAGTCCCTCCGCTGGACTTCCATCGCCGCGGCGGTGGTGCTGGTGGATACGGAGGTCCTCTTTGTAGCCCTGGCCTCGGCGCTGATCCTGCGGAAGGGCCTCGGCGGACGGGCCTGGACGGCGGTGCTGCTGGCCTTCGGGGGCAGCGCGGCGGTGGCCCTGGCGGGCGCTTCCGCCGGAGCGGGCGCCCTCCGGGGAAACCTGTTTGCCCTGGCGGGAGCGGTCTGCATGGCGGTCTACACCCTGCTGGGGGCCGCCTGCCGAAGGACTCTTTCCACCACTGTCTATACGTCGTTGGCCTATCTCTCGGCGGCGGGGACGGTTCTGGCCGCCGCCCTGGCGGGAGGGTGGTCCCTTACCGGCTGGGGCCCCGTCAATCTGCTGGCGGGCCTGGGCATGGCGGTGTTCTGCACCCTTCTGGGCCACAGCGTGTTCAGCTGGGGCCTGAAGTACCTCTCCCCGGCCTTCGTCTCCACGGCGCATCTGCTGGAACCGGTGCTGGCCGCCGTGTGGGGGCGGCTGCTCTTTGGAGAGCGGCCGGGGCTTCCGGTGATCCTGGGCGGCGGGGTGATTCTGCTGGGTATCGCCCTGTACAGCCGGGAGGAAGCATAGGGCCTGTTTCCACAAGCCCGGCCCGCCGGCAAATCCGGCCCATGCGGAGAAGGAAAGGAGGAAGCGTCCATGCCGAAGCGTTCCGCGTGGAAAAAGCGGCTCTGTATCGGCCTGCTTCTGCTGCTCCTTTGCTATATGCTGCTGGAGGAATTCGGCGGCGCGCTCCCCTTCTTCGCCGGAATCTTCGGCCTCTCGGCCCTATGGGTGTTCGGGCGGACGCGGTGGACCGAGCGCCGGAACCGCCTGCGCCGGGAGAAAGCGGAAGCCGCCCGGGAAGCGGACCGGGCGGCGGCCGCCGCGCGCCGCCTGGAGGCGTACCGGGCCGCCCGGTACGCCCCGGAGGAACGGGAGCGGGTCGAAGCCCGCCTGGAACAGGTCCTGGGCCCCATCGCGGACCGGGACTTGAACGGGCCGGGAGACGTGCCGGATATCGACGTGGCCCTCATCCCGCCCACAGAGGGCCTGCCCTTCTGGAAGGCCGCCACCGTGGGGGCCGGGGCCTGTGCGCTGGAAGCCGGGGGATATCAGATTGCCCCCCTGCGGGTGGAATTGGCGATGGCCCTGCCCCCGGACTGGGACGCGGGGGACCGCCGGCCCTGCCGGGTCCTCCGGGACGCGGCGCGGCGATTCCTGATCACAGAGGGATTTGTGGGTTACGGTTCCGTGTACCGGGGAATCTCTCTTCTCAGCGCGGGCTTTGCCGGAGCCATTCCGGACGACGAATTTCCCGGTCTGCCGGAAATCGGGCCCGCCGCCATGCCGGGGAACCTGGCGGTGCGCTTCTACTGGCTGATCCCGCTTTTAAAGCCGGAACTGGATTATTTTCACCAACGGGGCCCTCGGGGCCTGGAGCGGCGCTTCCCGGCCTCCCGGCCCTGGGCGGACCCGAACCGGACGCCCCTGGCGGACCCCGTGACCTGGTTCCGGGAGGACATCGCCCCCTTCATCTGGTCCGAGGACGGGGAGCGCTTCTGCCTGGGGCTGGAGACGGGGCGCTTCCATCAGGACCTGTTCCTTCTGTCGGGGCTTCAGGGCACGGGCCGGGACTGGGAGCGGCTGGTCCGGGAGTACCTGCGGAAATACCAGCCCTGCGACGGGCCTTTTGTGGAGTACGCCTGTGAGGAACGGTACTTTTTCGCCGCTTCCGGGGACCGGGAGATCATGGAGCGGCTGGCCCTGGGCCTTTCGGACCTCCTGCGGGACAACCGGCCCGGAGCCCGGAGCCTGCTGGCCCCGGACGGGCGGCGCGGATAGGGAAAGGAGTTTAACGGGATGGAAACCAACATGAAGGTCCGGATTGTCCCCATGAACGGAGATCATCTGGACGAAATCGCGGAGCTGGAACGGGTCTGCTTCCCGGATCCCTGGTCCCGGAACATGCTGAAGGAGGAGCTGGAAAACGACCTGGCGGCCTTCCTGGTGGCTCTGGACAGCCAGGGGGCCGTAGCGGGCTACGCGGGGCTCCAGGTGGTGCTGGACGAGGGCTACATCCTGAACGTGGCCGTCCGGCCGGACTGCCGCCGCAAGGGTGTGGCGGGGCAGCTCCTCCAGGTCTTTCTGGACTTCGCCAGGGGAAACCGGCTGGCCTTTTTGACCCTAGAGGTCCGGGCCTCCAACTACGCCGCCATTGCCCTTTACGGGAGCCGGGGCTTCCGGGGCGTGGGCCGGCGGAAAAACTACTATGAGCATCCCAGAGAGGACGCGGTCATCATGACCCTGGACCTCTCCGGAGAAAAGGAGAAGGCATGACGGAACTGAAACTGGCCTCACCGGAACAAGTGGCAATGGTTTACGAGCGGGATTTGAAGCCCTCCTTCCCCCCGTCGGAGCTCAAGCCCCTGAAAAACATCCAGGCCATGTGCCGGGAGGGCTGCTACCGCCCCTGGTGCCTCTTTGACGGGGAGGAAATCGCGGGGGAGTGCTTTTTGTGGCTGGGCCGCCCCGGCTGGGCGCTGCTGGACTATCTCTGCGTCGCGGCGGGGCGGCGGAACGGCGGAACGGGGGCCCGCATGCTGGCGGAGCTCCGCCGGGCGGAGCCGGACACCGTGATCCTGGTGGAGAGCGAAGCCCCCGTCCACGCTCCGGACCCGGCGATGGCGGAGCGGCGGCTGGGCTTTTACGCCCGGAACGGACTGCGGACCGCCGGATACGATACGGACGTCTTCGGGGCCCATTACAAGACCCTGTACCTGTGGCCGGAGCCCCTGCCGGACGCGGCGCTGATGGAGGAAAACCGGTTTATCTACCAAAACCGTTTCCCCAGGGAGGTCTACGACCGCTACGTCCGCATCCCCCGGGACCCGGGGGCAGAGCCGCTCTCCCAGGTTCCCTGGAACGAAGACTGACCCGTTCCCATGAAAAAAGCGGGAACGCGGAGCGCGTTCCCGCGGCGCTCTGCGCCGGGAGAAAACACCTTTGGGGAGTGAACTGCATGAAAATTTTAGGCTTTGAGTCCTCCTGTGACGAGACGGCCGTTGCCGTGGTGGAGGACGGGCGGACCGTGCTGTCCGACGCCATCGCCTCTCAAGTGGAAACCCACGCGCTGTACGGCGGCGTGGTGCCGGAAATCGCCTCCCGAAAGCATGTGGAGGCCATTGCCGCCCTGACGGAAAAAGCCCTGGCGGACGCGAACTGCCGCCACTCCGACATCGACGCCGTGGCGGTGACCTATGCGCCGGGGCTCATCGGCGCGGTGCTGGTGGGACTGAGCTTTGCCAAGTCTGCGGCTCTGGGCCTTGGGGTTCCCCTGATCCCGGTCCACCATATCCGGGGCCATATCGCCGCCAATTACCTGGCCTTCCCCTCGCTGGAGCCCCCCTTCCTGGCTCTGGCCATCTCCGGGGGGAACACCCTCCTCATCGACGTGGCGGGCTACACCGACATGAAGATCCTGGGGGGCACCCGGGACGACGCGGCGGGGGAGTGCTTCGACAAGGCGGCCCGGGTGCTGGGCCTCCCCTACCCCGGAGGGAAGCCCCTGGACGAGCTGGCCCGGCAGTCGGCGGGGGGCGTGTACAAGCTGCCCCACGCCCAGGTGGACGGCGCCCCCCTGGACATGAGCTTCTCCGGCCTGAAGACGGCGGTGGTGAATCTGGCCCATCACGCGGAGCAGGTGGGCCGGCCCCTGGACCGGGCCGCCCTGGCCCGGGATTTTGCCCAGGCGGTCAGCGACACGCTGGTCCCCCGGACCATGGAGGCGGCAAGGCTGGCGGGACGGAAGACCATTGTGGCCGCCGGAGGCGTGGCGGCGAATTCCATTATCCGGGCCGACCTGGAGCGGGCCTGCCGGGAGGCGGGGTGCGCGCTGTACCTGCCGCCTCTCCGCCTCTGCGGGGACAACGGGGCGATGATCGCCGCCCAGGGCTATTATGAGTTCCTGGCGGGCCGCACGGCGGGCATGGAGCTGAACGCTTACGCCACCCGGGACATTTCCGCGGAAGCAAACGCGTGAAGGCATGAAGCCTTCACGCGTCAGCTTGCCGAAAACGTGTTTCGGCAAGCTGCTTACGATTTCAGACCTTTAAAAAGTTCTGAAATCGAAGGATTGAAAAAGCGCAGGAAACCCTTCCTGGGTTTCCCGCGCACACCCTTCCTTCCCGGCAAATCAGATTTCAGCGTTTTGAGGCAGTACGGCGCGTGAAGGCATAAAGCCTTCACGCGTCAGCTTGCCGAAAATGTGTTTTCGGCAAGCTGCTTACGATTTCAGACCTTTAAAAAGTTCTGAAATCGAAGGATTGAAAAAGCGCAGGAAACCCTTCCTGGGTTTCCCGCGCACACCCTTCCTTCCCGGCAAATCGGATTTCAGCGTTTTGGGGCAGTATGGCGCGTGAAGGCATAAAGCCTTCACGCGTTTTCATAACTCCTGCCGGCAAGCGGCGGCTTCCTCCGCCCTCAGGGGACCCACCGGCACCGCTCCAGATCCACCGTGCCGTCGGGCCGGAAGGGCACGCCCTCCGCCTCCAGCAGGGCCCGCTGGGTCCCGGGGGCGTGAACGTCAAAGGAGGCCTTGGTTCCCCCCAGGCGGTCCACCACCCGGTGGCAGGGGACGGAGGGGTCCCGGCAGGCCGCCATGGAATAGCCCACCGCCCGGGCGCAGCGGGGCTTCCCCGCCAGGCGGGCAATCTGCCCGTAAGTGGCCACCTTCCCGGGGGGAATCCGGCGGACGATTTCCCAAAAGGCGGCAAAAACCGGGCCGCTCATCTCTCCCGCACCTCATACAGGTCCGTCCGGCGGGCGGAGAGAATGGGCAGCTGCCGCCGGACGGCGTCCACCCGGGTCAGATCCAGTTCCGCGTAGAGCACCGCCTCCTCCGCCCCGGCCCGGCAGAGGACGGTTCCCCAGGGGTCCACGGCAATGGAGTTCCCATAGGCCGTGTAAGAGGCCCCCTCGTCCCTGGCGGGGGAGACGCCCAGGGTGAAGCACTGGTTGTCCACCGCCCGCTGCCGGAAGAGCAGCTCCCAGTGGGCGGGGCCGGTGGTCATGTTGAAGGCGGCGGGGACAAACAGGCACTTGGCGCCCCGGAGGCACATGCACCGGGCCAGCTCCTCAAAGCGGAGGTCAAAGCAGATGCAAAGGCCCATGGTTCCAAACTCCGTCTCAAAGGTGGTGACGGCATTTCCCGGGGAAAGGACGTCCGACTCCCGGAAGCTCTGCCCCCCCCTCCACGCAGATGTCAAAGAGGTGGGCTTTCCGGTGCTTGGCAAGGAGCTCCCCCCGCCGCCCGAAGACATAGCCGGTGTTATAGACCCTCTCCCCCTCCAGCTCCGGGAGGGACCCGCCCACGATATACAGCCCCAGCTCCGCCGCCAGGGCGGACAGCGCCGTCTGGGCCTCCCCGCCGTCGGCCTCTCCGTAGGACCGAAAACAGGCGTTGTCATAGGGGCAGCAGAACATCTCCGGCAGGACGGCAATGTCCGCTCCCCGGGCTCCGGCCTCCCGGAGCCTCCGGGCGGCGGCTGCCAGATTCGCCCCCTTGTCCGTCCCCACCGGCATTTGAATCAACGCAGCGCGCATGGCCCGCCTCCTGTCATACATACTCCCGCAAAATCAGCTCCGTGGCCCCGCCGTCGGGGGAGAAGGCCAGCCGCCGGACCTTGGGGTGCGCGGCATAGGTCTCCCGGATAAAGTCCCGCAGGGCGGAGCCCCTGTGACAGCCATGGATCACCCGGAGGCGGTAGGTCCCCCCTCCGGCCCGGCGGAGCAGGGCGTCCACCGCCGCCTTGGCCTGGTAGGTATTCTTTCCGTGGAGATCCACGGTGATGACGCCGGGTCCCATAGATCCCGCCTCCTCTCCCGCTGATGAAAAAGATTGTACCACGGCCCGAACCATGTTACAATACAGAAAACCAAGGGCCGCTCCGCAAATTCGCCGCGCCGTCGGATTTTGCGTCCCAAGCGGCGGTTTCCCAGGCGGGCCGGCGCGCCCGCCAAGGAACGTCGGCGAAATGTGACACAGCACCCGCAAGCCGGCTGTGCGCGCATAATTTGCGGATACGCTCTCAAGAAGGAGGCCAAGCAATGGCAGTCTATACGGAACAAAAAACCTATCAGACCCGGGCCCATATGGGCATGATCGACGTGACGGAGGATTTTCAGCACGCGGTGACGGAGGCATGCAGGCAGCACGGCATCTCTGCCGGAACGGTTACGGGCTTCACCACCGGCGGCGTGGCGGGACTGACCACCCTGGAGTTCGAGCCGGGGATGGTAAACCACGATTTAAAGGCGGCGCTGGACGTGTTCTCCCCCTACCTGGATGAGCATGGCCGCGTCGTGCCCTACCGGCACCACGAAACCTGGCATGACGACAACGGCTCTTCCCACATCAAGGCGGCGCTGCTGTCCCCTTTCATCACCGTGCCCTTTGTGGACGGGAAAATCACCGTGGGCCCCTGGCAGAACCTGACCCTGGTGGAGTGCGACACCCGGAACCGGGTGCGGGACATCGTTTTCCAGGTAATGGGAGAGTGAGCCATGGGACCGTCCCCCGTCTTGGAAGCGGAGCATTTCGGGCGGATTCCTCCCGGCGCGTTTTCTCGGCGCGCCGGGGCTTCTTTTCATTCCTGGACGGCCAGCTTCAAGTCCTCCACCAGCTCCATGGCGCTTTCCAGCGCGTCGGCCCCGGGCTTCAGCTTCAGCGTCAGGGCCGGGTCCTCCCCGGCGGCCACGGTGAGCCGCTGGCGGTACTTGTTGAGGCCGCAGACCTTCACCACCGCCTCGGGGCGGAAAACCGCCAGCTGAAACCGGAGAACATCCCGTTTCTGGGTGACGTCCGACACTCCCGCTCCCGCCGCCGCCGCCCGGAGCAGGGCCACATCCAGCAGGGCCAGCACCGGCTTGGGGGCCTCCCCATAGCGGTCCAGCAGCTCGTCCAGCAGGTCCGACGCGTCGTCGTTGGACCGGATGGCCGCAATGCGGCGGTAGAGGTCCATCCGCTGCTCCGGAGAGGGCACATAGCGCTCCGGGATGTTGGCGTTGACGGTCAGGTCGGCGGAGCATTCCGTTTCGATCCGCCTCTCCTCTCCCCGCTCCTCCAGGACGGCCTCCTCCAAAAGCTTTAAATAGAGATCATAGCCCACGCTCAAAAGATATCCGGACTGCTCCGGACCCAGGAGGTTCCCCGCCCCCCGGATTTCCAGGTCCCGCATGGCGATGCGGAAGCCGGAGCCGAACTCCACGTACTCCCGTATGGCCGAGAGGCGCTTGGCGGCAACTTCCTGGAGGACCTTCCCCTTCCGGAAGGTCAGGTAGGCGTAGGCCCGCCGGGCGCTTCGCCCAATGCGGCCCCGGATCTGGTGGAGCTGGGCCAGGCCCATTTTGTCCGCGTCCTCAATGATCAGGGTGTTGACATTGGAGATATCAATTCCCGTCTCGATGATGGTGGTGCACACCAGCACGTCCGCCTCCCCGTCCACCATGGCCCGCATGACGGAGGACAGCTCCTGTTCGGACATCTTGCCATGTCCGGTGACCACATGGACCTCCGGCCCCAGCATCTTCTGGATGCGGGAGGCGGTGAGGTCGATGCTCTCCACCCGGTTGTGAAGGTAATAAATCTGCCCGCCCCGGCTGAGCTCCTTCCGCATGGCGTCCTCCAGGATGGCCCAGTCGTGCTCCAGCACATAGGTCTGAACCGGCTGGCGGTCCGCCGGGGGCTCCTCGATGGTGGACATGTCCCGCAGGCCCGACAGGGCCATGTTCAGCGTCCGGGGAATGGGCGTGGCGGAGAGGGTCAGCACGTCCACCTGGCGGCTCATCTCCTTCAGGCGCTCCTTGTGGCTGACGCCGAAGCGCTGCTCCTCGTCGATGATAAGAAGGCCCAGGTCCTTGAACTCCATGCCCTTTTGCAGCAGCTTGTGGGTGCCGATGAGGAGGTCCACCCGGCCCCCCTTCGCCGCCTCCAGAATGCGCTTCTGGTCCTTGGGGGGCGTGAAGCGGGAGAGGACCTCAATCTTCACCGGGAAGTCCCGGAAGCGGCCCAGAGCCGTGGCGTAGTGCTGCTGGGCCAGGACGGTGGTGGGCACCAGGATGGCGGCCTGCTTCCCGTCCAGCACGCACTTCATCACCGCCCGGAGGGCCACCTCCGTCTTGCCGTAGCCCACGTCGCCGCAGAGGAGGCGGTCCATGGGCCTGGGGCGCTCCATGTCCCGCTTGATCTCCGCCACCGCCCGGAGCTGGTCGTCGGTCTCCGCGTAGGGGAACGCCTCCTCAAATTCCCGCTGCCAGGGGGAATCCGGGGAAAAGGCATAGCCGGGGCGGCGCTGCCGCTCGGCATAGAGCTTCGTCAGCCCCTTGGCCAGGTCCTTGACGGCCTTTTTGGCCCGGGTCTTCTGCTTGGCCCACTCCGTGCCCCCCAGCTTGTTCAGCTTCTGGCGGCTCTCTCCGTCCTCCCCGCCGCCGATATACTTGCTCACCAGGTCCAGCGCCGTGGCGGGGACGTAGAGGCAGTCCCCCCCGGCGTAGTCAATTTTGATATAATCCTTCTCCACGCCGTCCACCGGCATCCGCTGAATGCCCGCAAAGCGGCCCACGCCGTGGTGGGTGTGGACCACCAGATCGCCGGGCTTCAAATCGGTATAGGACTGAATCTTCTGCCGGTTGGAGTCCTTTTTCTGCCGGACCCGCTTCCGGACCGGGGCCGTCAGCTGGCCCTCGGTCAGCACCGCCAGCTTCAGCGCGGGCCACTCGCATCCGGCGGAGAGGGCCCCCACCGCAATCCGAATCTCCCCGGGAGCCGGCATGGCGGTTCCCTTCGCATCCAAAGCGGCGGGAATCCCCCGCTCCGCAAGAAGGCTGTGGAGGTTTTTCGCCCGGGTCTCCCCGCCGCAGAGGAGAAGCACGGCGCTGCCGCCCGTCCGGTACTGCTCCAGGTCGGAAACGGCGGTTTCCAGGCTGCCGCCGTAAGAGCTGAGCTGCCGGGCGTTGACGCTGAGCAGACCCCGGGGGGGGAAGGGATAGCGGGAGGTGGGCAGGGCGTTCG
This sequence comes from uncultured Oscillibacter sp., assembly GCA_947577075.1. Classification (GTDB taxonomy): domain Bacteria; phylum Bacillota; class Clostridia; order Oscillospirales; family Oscillospiraceae; genus Oscillibacter. Next base: position 34,672 of record CANPTW010000022.1, read on the forward strand.
CCATGACGACGGGGAACGCCTCCAGGGCGGCGTAGAGCTCCTCGGCGGAGAGGAGCAGCTTGGCATAATCCCCCGCCAGAATTCCCGCCTCCATCAGGGCCTCCAGGTCCTGCCGGTTCTGGAGCAGGGCGCCCTTCACCCGCTCGTCCACCCGCCCTGCCTCGCAGAGGAACACCACGGCGTCCGCAGGCAGGTAATGCACGCCGGCGGCAGCCTTGGGGTAAACGGCGGCCAGATAGCGGTCCAGGCCCTCGGGAAGGGAGCCGCCTTTCAGCCGCTCTCCGTCCTCCCGAAGGCGGGCGGCGGCGGCAGAGCCGGGATCCCTTTTCTCCAGCTTCCCCGCCAGGGCCAGCAGCTTCCCGCTCAGCCCCTCCAGCCCCCCCTCCGCCAGCCGGGGCAGCACCTCGGCGGCGGGAAGCAGCAGCGCGGCGTCCACATTCACCGTCCGCCGCTGGGTGCCCGGATCGAAGAAGCCCATGGAGTCGATCTCATCGTCAAAGAACTCGCAGCGGACCGGCTGGTCCATCAGGGGCGAAAACACGTCCAGAATGCCGCCCCGGAGGGCAAACTGCCCCACGCCCTCCACCTGCTGGCAGCGGGCGTATCCGGCGGCGAGGAGCCGGTCCGAAAGCTCCTTCAGGTCCTTCCGCTCCCCCACCCGCAGGGTGAGGGCCAGGTCCTTCAGCAGCTCGGGGGGCAGCGTCCGGGCCATCAGCGCGTCGGCGGTGGCCACCACCGCCCGGGGCGTCCCCCGGGCCATGGCATACAGCGCCGCAAGCCGGCCCCGCTCCCAGTCCCGGGAGGCCACCGCCCCCGGGCGGAGCTGCCACTCCCGGGCGAACAGCGTCACCGGCGGAAGGCCCGTCAGGGCCTCCAGATCCCCGGCCAGCTGGCGGGCCTCCCCCTCGTCGCCGCAGAGGAATACCGCCGGACGGCCCGCCGCCTGGGCGGCCGCCGCCCCCAGGCAGGCCCGCTGCACCGGCTGCAGGCCCGTTACCGCCACGGGGCAGCCGCCCCCCTCTATGCGGCGGAGAAGCTCCCCCGCCTCGGGAAGGGTCATCAGTTTTTCCAACAAATGCTTCATGGCAAATCCCTTTGGAGTCAGTTAAAATCATTCATGGCCTTCTGGCAGCCGTGCTCGATGACGCACGCCGCCGCCTCGACGGCCCGCCCGAAAACCTCCAGCAGCGCCTCCCGCTCCTTTTGGGAGGGGACGCCGATCACCCACTCGATCATGTCCCCCTCCTCCCCGGGGGCCCCGGCGCCGATCTTGATCCGGGGAAAGTCCTGGGTCCCCAGGTGGGCGATGATATTCTTGATCCCGTTGTGCCCCCCGGCGGAGCCGCTGGGCCGGACCCGCAGCTTCCCCACGGGGAGGGACACGTCGTCGTAAATCACCAGCACGCGGTCCGGCGGTATTTTATAGAACTGCGCCGCCTCCCGCACCGCTTCGCCGGAGAGGTTCATATAGGTCTGGGGCTTCATCACCAGGCACCGGGCCCCGGCGAACTCCATCAGATTATATGCGGATTTGAACTTCACCTTGTTCAGCTTTACGCCCTCCTGCTCCGCCAGCAGCTCCACGGTGCGAAAGCCGATGTTGTGCCGGGTGTTTTCATACTTCCGGCCGGGATTCCCCAGCCCCGCGATCAGCCACTCCACAGAGGAGGAGCCCTTGTTTCCAATCAGCATGATCCCTTTCGCCTTTCTCCAACAAACTCAAAATTCGTCTCTTCCGGACAACCCACTTGGGCGGGGAAGTGAAACTTCCCCGCCTTGTATGTCTTTGATCCTGTTCCGCAGCTTCCCCCGCCATCCGCCCCACGCCGGGGCGGGAGGCAGGCTCTTATGGATGGTCCCCGCCTCAGCGGAAGAGCTTGGAGATGGAAACCTCCTGATAAATCCGCTCAATGGCCTCGCAGAACATGGGGGCCACGGACAGGTACTTGATCTTGTCGCTCAGGCCGGACTTGATGGCCGGAATGGTATCCAGCAGGGCCAGCTCCTGAATGGGGCTGGCATTGATCCGGTCAATGGCCGGGCCGGAGAGCACGCCGTGAGAGGCGCAGGCGTGAACGCTGTGGGCCCCGTTGTCCATAAGGGCCTGGGCGGCGTTGCAGAGGGACCCGCCGGTGTCCACCAGATCGTCAAAGAGGATGCAGTCCCGGCCCTCTACGTCGCCGATGACATTCATGACCTCGCACTGGTTGGCCCGCTGGCGGCGCTTGTCCACGATGGCCAGCTGCATGTGCAGCTTCTGGGCGAAGGCCCGGGCCCGGGAGACGGAGCCCACGTCCGGGGACACCACCACCATGTTCTCGCAGCTGCCGCCGAACTTCTTGGCGTAGTAGTCCACGAAGATGGGGTTCCCCGCCAGGTTGTCCACGGGGATGTCGAAAAAGCCCTGGATCTGGGCGGCGTGGAGGTCCATGGTCAGCACCCGGTCCGCTCCGGCGGCGGTGATCATATTGGCCACCAGCTTGGCGGTGATGGGGTCCCGGGCCTTGGCCTTCCGGTCCTGCCGGGCGTAGCCGTAGTAAGGGATGACGGCGGTGATGCGCCCCGCGGAGGCCCGCTTCAGCGCGTCAATGATGATCAGCAGCTCCATCAGATTGTTGTTGACCGGGCCGCAGGTGGGCTGGACCACGAAAACGTCGCTGCCCCGGACGGTCTCATACAGGGAGACAAACACCTCGCCGTCGGAGAAGGCGCCAACCTCGGCCTCTCCCAGCTTCGTGCCCATCTGCGCGCAGATCTCCCTCGCCAGTTTCAGGTTCGCGTTGCCGGAAAACACCTTGATATCTTTCCCGTGTGAAATCATATCCAAAACGCTCTCTTTCCATGACCGGGCCGCCGGTCATTTTATTTTTTGTCCAATGCCGCACAGCCGCGCATCGGATTTGAAGCCGATCTCCATGCAGCCCCTGCCGGGCCGCCGGTCCCCGCTCTTTCCCGGGCGGGACCCGGGGAAGCATGGCGCACGCCAGGGTCTGTTCCCATAAACCAACTGTGGGGATTTCCGAGGAAATGTTTGCCGGATGCAAGGCAAACATTTGCCGGAAAGACGTGTGTTTGGGCTTATGGAAACATGCTCTAATCAAGGCAGGATCGCCCTTCCCGTCACGCCCGCCCATTTCCCGCCGGGGCGCTTACGCCCCGCCGCAGCAGCAGCGCTTCGATCTCCGCAACGGTATCCGGGCCGTACACCGGCAGCCAGCCGGAAACCAGCTCCGCCCCCTGGACGTTGTTGGTCATCCTTTCCCGCCAGGCGTCCGCCAGCTCGCGGCCCGCCGCGGCATAGGCAAAGCCCGGTCCGGCCTCCGCCATGGGAAACGCCGCCCTGGGAAGCACCAGCACCGGTTCCTCCGTATCCAGGAAGGCCGCCAGGTCCGCCCACTGCTCCGAAACCGCGGCATCCGGCGGCAGAAGGGTCCGCGCCTCCTCCGCAAAGCGGGGGCCGCACACAGCGAAAAACCGCTGAACACCGTCAGCCCGCAATTGATTCCCCACCCAAGTCAGAATGGGGCAAGACAGCACAGCTTCCAGCATCAGCGGTTTGACGCCCTCCGGGAGGGCGGCGTCCTCTTCAAAAATAAAAACGGCCCGCTTCAAGCGACTCATACCTTCCCCCTCCTTTGCACATTTTTACTAAACGCATTTTCATTATATCAAACTTTTGGGGAAAAGCTAGTGGTTTTCCCCAATTTGTTTCTAGAATTTTTTCCAAATCTTTTTACGTTTCTTGTCTGTTTTTGTCAGAGCTTATGAAAACGCCGCGGAAAACCCAAGGATCCTGTCATATTTTTCGGCATTTTGCAGAATTTTTTCATCCGCCCAGGCCCCGGGTGCCGGTTTCCGCGGGCCTTCCAGGCGCCGCCGCGCGGCCGAAACCCGGCGGCCATCGGGTGCGTTTCTCCCAAAAAGAGGCGCCTCCGCCACGCCCGAAACCGGCGGGCGCTCCCCCCGGCCGGCAGCATTTTCATAAAAATGCAACTTTTTCTTAGAATGTAGTTGAATTTGTTCAGGTAATGGATTACAATAACACTATTCTAAGAGAAAGCGGAGGCCACGCCCTATGCTGCACATCGTGCTGGTGGAACCGGAAATTCCCCAGAACTGCGGAAACATTGCCCGCACCTGCGCCGCCACTGGGTCCTCCCTCCACTTGGTGCGTCCTTTGGGCTTCGACATCTCCGACCGGGCGGTGAAGCGGGCCGGGCTGGATTACTGGCACCTGGTCCGGGTTTTTGACTACGGCGGCCTGGAGGAGCTGTTCCGCCGCCATCCCGAGGCCGCCGAAGACCTCTGGCTCACCACGACCAAGGCGCCCCGGCCCTATACGGAGGCCCGGTTCACCCCGGACAGCTGGCTCTTCTTCGGCAAGGAGACCGCCGGGCTCCCCCTGTCCTTCCGGGAGCGGTTCCGGGAGCGCTGCATCCGGCTCCCTATGGTCAGCGAGGCCCGGAGCCTGAACCTGAGCAACACCGCGGCGGTCTGCGTCTACGAGGCCCTGCGGCAGACCGGGTTCCCCGGCCTGCTGGGCGCGGGCGAAATGGCCCCGCTTGATCCCGTTTAACCCGGCGCGCCTGCGCCGTAAATAAAATACTAACTTTTTGGAGGAGTTCCGACATGAATTACAACAAGAAGACCGTCAAGGACCTTGATGTCTCCGGGAAGAAAGTCCTGCTGCGCTGCGACTTCAACGTCCCCCAGGACAAGGAAACCGGCGCGATTACCAGTGACAAGCGCATTGTCGCCGCCCTGCCCACCATCCGGTATCTGCTGGAACAGGGCGCCGCCGTCATCGCCTGCTCCCACCTGGGCAAGCCGGAGGCCAGCTTTGACAAGTGGGTCAAGAAGCAGACCGAGAAGGGCAAGGACCCCGCCTCCCTCACCGAGGAGAAGTGGAAGAAATCCCTGGCGAAACTGAGCCTGGCTCCCGTGGCCAAGCGCCTGGGCGAGCTGCTGGGCAAGGACGTCGTCATGGCCGCCGACGTGGTGGGCGAGGACGCCAGGGCCAAGGCCGCCGCCCTGAAGCCCGGCGAGATCCTGCTGCTGGAGAACACCCGCTTTGAAAAGGGCGAGACAAAAAACGATCCGGAGCTGGCCAAGGCCATGGCCTCCATGGCGGAGGTCTACGTGTCCGACGCCTTCGGCGCGGTGCACCGGGCCCACGCCTCCACCGCGGGCGTGGCCGACTATCTGCCCGCCGTCTCCGGCTTCCTGATCCAGAAGGAGCTGGACTTCATCGGCGGCGCCCTGGCCAATCCCAAGCGGCCCCTGGTGGCCATCCTGGGCGGGTCCAAGGTGTCCTCCAAGATCGGCGTCATCAACAACCTGCTGGAAATTGCCGACACCATCATCATCGGAGGCGGCATGTCCTACACCTTCTCCGCCGCCCAGGGGGGCAAGGTGGGCGACAGCCTTCTGGAGGCCGACTGGCTGGATTACTCCAAGGAGATGATCGCCAAGGCCCAGGCCAAGGGCGTGAAGTTCCTTTTGCCCGTGGACACGGTCTGCGGGGACGGCTTCGCTCCCGACGCCAAGAGCCAGGTGGTGAAGGCCGGCGAGATTCCCGACGGCTGGCAGGGCCTGGACATCGGTCCCGAGACCGTGAAGCTTTACTGCGCCGCCGTGGCCGACGCGGGCACCGTGATCTGGAACGGCCCCATGGGCGTGTTTGAGTTCCCCGCCTTCGCCAAGGGCACCGAGGCCATGGCCGAAGCCCTGAGCAAAACCTCCGCCATTACGGTCATCGGCGGCGGCGACAGCGCGGCGGCGGTGGAGCAGCTGGGCTATGCCGACAAGATGAGCCACATCTCCACCGGCGGCGGCGCTTCCCTGGAGTTCTTGGAGGGGAAGGAGCTTCCCGGCGTGGCCTGCCTTCTGGACGCCTGAGCTTCTCCCCTTCCCTCCGGCAACCCCCCGGCGGAAACCGGGCCGAAGGCGGGAAGAAGCGGAGCGCCGGGCCGCCCAGCGGTAAATCCGGGCCCTCTTCCGGGGAAAAAGTTCGGGAAAAGTCCTCCGCACCCTTGACATTTCCCCCTGTTTCCGCTATATAATAATTGATTGTTGCTTTCGCACTCCCGCGGGCCTCTGCCCGCCATCACGAAAACATAAATAAAAAGGAGTTTTGAAGATCATGAATCGCAGATACCGCAAAACTGTCATTGCCGGCAACTGGAAAATGAACATGACCGCCACCGAAACCAAGAAGTTTGCCGAGGATATCCGCAAGATCATGCCCCGCGCCAAGTGGTGCGAAACCCTGATCTGCGTCCCCGCCTGCAACATCTCCACCGCCGCCAAGGCATTCAAGGACCTGCGCATCTCCGTGGGCGCCGAAAATGTTTACTTTGAGGAAAAGGGCGCCTACACCGGGGAGATCTCCGCCGACATGCTGAAGGATCTGGCCGTCAAGTACGTCATCATCGGCCACAGCGAGCGCCGCCAGTACTTTGGGGAAACCGACGTCACCGTCAACAAAAAAGTCCATGCCGTGCTGAACGCCGGCATGAATCCCATCATCTGCGTGGGCGAGAGCCTGGAGCAGCGGGAGACCGGCATCACCAGCGAGTGGATCGCCCTCCAGGTGAAGAGCGCCCTCTACGGCGTGCCCGCCGACAAGCTGCGCCGCTGCATCATCGCCTATGAGCCCATCTGGGCCATCGGCACCGGCAAGACCGCCACCGCCGAGCAGGCCGGCGAGGTCTGCTCCAACATCCGCGCCACCATCCGCTCCCTGTACGGCGCCCGGGTGGCCCGGAGCGTCACCATCCAGTACGGCGGTTCCATGAACGCCAAGAACGCCGCCGAGCTGCTGGCCCAGCCCGACATTGACGGCGGCCTCATCGGCGGAGCGGCCCTGAAGCCCGATCAGTTCGTGGAAATCATCAACGCGGCAAATCAGGAATGACGCGCCTGTGCGCGTTGCAGGGGGGACTTTGTCCCCCCTTGAGAATCCCCCCTCCGGCGGCATCGGCCGCCGGGGCCGGGGAATTTTCGCGAGACGCGTGCCGTCACGAAAATGATGGAAATTCTTTTCCGCCCGAGGCGGAAAAACGGGAACCCGCGGTTCCCCGGTTCCCCTCCCTGCCCGAATCCTGAATGCGCGCGCACTCAGAATCCGGGGGAGGAAATTCCTTGTTGGGCCCTATGTCTGGCTTGATGGGGGAAGGAGATTTTTTATGAACAAGACACCGACCACTTTGATCATTATGGACGGCTTCGGCACCGGCGGCGGAGAAACGGGGAACGCCGTCAAAACCGCCCGGACCCCCCGCCTGAACGGATTTTTCCAGGAGTTTGCCCACACGACCCTCTCCGCCTCCGGGCTGGACGTGGGCCTGCCCGACGGGCAGATGGGCAACAGCGAGGTGGGACACACCAACATCGGCGGCGGCCGGGTGGTCTTCCAGGACCTGCCCCGGATTACCAGAGCCATTGAGGACGGAAGCTTCTTCCGGAATCCCGCCTATCTCCACGCCATGGACGCCTGCATCGAGAAGGGGTCTGCCCTTCATCTTTTCGGGCTTCTCTCCGACGGCGGCGTGCACTCCCACCTGACGCATCTTTTTGCGCTGCTGAAGATGGCCAAGGACAAGGGCCTCACCCGGGTCTATATCCACGCCTTCCTGGACGGGCGGGACGTGTCCCCCACCTCCGGCGCGGGCTTTGTCGCCCAAACCGTGGCCAAGTGCCAGGAGATCGGCGTGGGCAAGATCGCCACGGTCATGGGCCGCTACTACGCCATGGACCGGGACAAACGCTGGGACCGGGTGGAGCAGGCCTATGACGCCATGGTCTACGGAGAGAGCCCCATCAACAACCCGGACCCTGTGGACGCGGTGAAAAAGTCCTATGAAAAGGGCGTCACCGACGAGTTCGTGGAGC
>CANPTW010000023.1 GCA_947577075.1 uncultured Oscillibacter sp.
TCCGCCGCGTCCGCCGCCAGCTTCTCCAGGAGACTGTGGAGGGACCCGTCGGTGCCGAAGAGCTTCCCCTCCTCCAGGGCCAGGTAGTCCCCCTCCTTGATGTCAAACCCGTCAAAATCCGAATCCCGGGCCGCATAGGTAATCTGCGCAGTGGTGACGCCGGAGAGGGATTCCGTCATGGCCCCCGCCAGAGTCTCGGCGTCCGGGGCCTCAAAGTCCACGTTCATCATGGCGGTGATGCCCTGGGGCACTGTCTTGGTGGGAATGACCACCACGTTTTTTTCCGTCAGGGCCGCGCACTGCTGGGCGGCCATGATGATATTTCCGTTGTTGGGCAGGACGAATACCGTCTCGGCGGGGATCTGATCCACCCCCTCCAGGATGCTCTCCGTAGAGGGGTTCATGGTCTGCCCGCCGGAGACCACGCCGTCCACGCCCAGGTCCTGAAACACGGCGGCCAGGCCGTCCCCTGCGCAGACGGAGAGGAAGCCGTACTTCTTCTCCGGCGCGGCCACGACGTGCCCGCCCTCCGCGGTTCCGGCGGCCTCCGGCGCCGTCTCTTCCATTTCCAGGTCGTCCACGCTCTGGGCCTTTTTCCCGGCGGCTACGTCCTCGTACTGGGTCCGCATGTTCTCAATCTTCGCCAGCTCCAGGGTGCCGTACTTCTGGCCCTCCGTCAGGGCGCTGCCGGGGATATTGGTATGGACATGGACCTTGAACGCCTCGTCGTCTTCCCCGATGACCAGGCTGTCGCCGATGCTGTTGAGGTAGGCCCGGAAGGGCTCCAGGTCCACATTGGGATCGTTCTTCCGGACGATGAACACCGTATCGAAGGCAAAGGTGATCTCCTCGGTGGAGAAGACCTCAAAGTCGGCCTTGGCCTTTTTGGGCTCTTCCTCCCCCAGCTCCGGCATGGGCTCTCCCCGGAGCTCCGCCAGCATGCCTTCCAGAATCAGCAGATACCCCTTGCCGCCCGCGTCCACAACCCCGGCCTTTTTCAGCACCGGGTTCATCTCGATGGTCTGCGCCAGGGCGCTGTGCCCCTCCTGAATCGCGGCCTCCAGCACCTTTTCAAAGTCCCGCTCCTCCTCGGCGCACTCCGCCGCCCGCTTGGCGGCCAGGCGGGACACGGTGAGAACGGTGCCCTCGGCGGGCTTCATGACCGCCTTGTAGGCGGAGGAAACCCCCTCCTGCATGGCGGCGGCGAAGACGGCGGCGTCGGCCGTCTCATGGCCCTTCAACCCCTTGGAAAGGCCCCGGAACAGCAGGGAGAGGATAACGCCGGAGTTCCCCCGGGCGCCCCGGAGAAGAGCGGAAGCGGTGATGGACACCGCCTGGTCCAGCGCCGCGGGCTCGGTCTTTTTCAGTTCCGTCACGGCGGCCCCAATGGTCATGGACATGTTGGTGCCCGTGTCTCCGTCGGGGACGGGGAACACGTTCAGGTCGTTGATGGCCTGCTTTTGCGCGGTGATGGCGGCGGCGCCGTGAAGGATCATCCGCTTGAAAAGCCCGCCGGTAATCTGTTCATTCATTCGATCTGTTCCTCCCTCACAGGGTCATGGAGTCCACGCAGACGTCCACGGCCCGAACCGTGACGCCGGTGTTCTTCTCCACCACATAGCGGACCTCGTTCATGATGGACCGGCAGACCGCAGGGAGATTGACGCCGTTTTCCACAATGATGTGGAGCTCGATGGAGATGGAGTCGTCTTCGTGATACGAGATGCTGACGCCCTTGCTCATAGCCTCCCGGCGCAGCAGGTGGACCAGGCCGTCGGTCATGGAGCGGAAGGCCATGCCCTTGACGCCGAAGCAGTTGGTGGCGGCCATGCCCGTGATGTTGGAGAACACGGCGCTCGAGACGGAGATCTCACCTTGTTCAGACTTGAATTGGATCATGAGAACGTCCTTTCTTTCCCGGTATTGTCAAGGGGCGGCTTCCGCCCCCGGCTGAACCAGCACTTAAGCGCTATTATAAACGATTTCCTGGGAAAGCACAAGTGGTATCGTCAACGAAGTTGAAAAAAAGCGGGCCCCTTTTTCGGGTCTGAGGGTCCGCAAAGCCCCATGCGCGCGGCGGCTTCCCGGCTGAAAAACGGAGGACGCCGGTTTTCGGCTTCTCCAAATGGGAGGCGGCGGGGTGTTACCGGATTGTAAAGAAGTGTAACCGCTTTGAAGTTGTGCGGGAAGCGCCCGGCGCTCTATACTGCTTGCTGGTACCTGGTACTACCTGGTACCATACAAACCGAAAAGGAGTGGAACCCATGAAGAGGAGCCTGCGGAAGCTTCCAATCATCCTGGCGCTGCTGCTGGCGCTGGCGGCCTGCGGACAGGCGGAGGAAGAGGCGCCGCCGGAAGAAGCCGCGCCGGAAGAGTTGGAAACTCCCATGGAGCCGGAGCTCCCGGCTGAGGGGGACCCCATCCGGCCCGCTCTTCTGGAGGGGGAGGCCCGTTCCCCGGACGGACGCTTCCTGGCCCGGGTGGAGGGCCACCGCGAGGGGATTGCCTCGGGGGGGCTTTACCCGGCGGAGAAGGTGCAGATCACCGACGCGGAAACCGGCGAGGTCCTTTGGGAGGGAGACGGGGCCTATACCCAGTCCATTCTCTGGTCTCCGGAGGGGGGCTTTGCCGCCCTGGCCCGGGAAGCGCGGACCTGGTGCTCCGTCACCGTTGTTGAGACGGCGGGCTGGACCAGCTGGGACTTTGCCCTGCCGGACGGGAGCCCGATTCCGGAATACACCGCTCTCCCTTACGGTGAGCCCTGGGGCGCGTGGCAGTCGAAAGGCAGCCTGGACCTGACGATTGGCCGGGGCGGGGACGCCGGAGAGCAGCGCTTTTACACCTGCGCCGTCGTAACCCGGGACGGAAGCCTCCAAGGAACCGTTTGGGAGGAGAGCCGCGAACCCCTTCCGGGAAGCTATGACTTCGACCACGACGGGGAGCCGGAAATCGCAGAGCTGGTGGAGGTCTATGGGGACGAAGCGCAGCACCGGACCGGCTGGTACGAGCTCCGGGTCCGAACCCCGGACAACCGCCTCTACTGGAGCCGGTCCCGGCATGTGGCCCACCCCGGCTGGGGCTCCTATTTCGCCTGCCGGGTGGACGGAGCGGACTATCTGCTCCGCTATGAGCCCGTTATGTACCAGGGCCTTGCCACGTACGCCTATCAGCTCTTTTCCCTGGGCGAAACCGGAGAGGAGCAGATCCTCCGGGAGGGAAGCGTGGAATTTGACGTCAACTTCGGCAGTCCCGTTCATGCGCAGTTTGACCCCGGGGCCATCGCCGCGTTTCTGGAAACGGTCCGCGGCTTCCTGGAGGACAGCGAGCTGCTCCTGACCACGGAGAGCGGCGAATTCCGCTCCGGCGGGCCCGGCGCGGAATTCAGGGACGACCTGGAGTTCTGGACCGGGGACCCGCTTTATGACGGCGGCAAATCCCTTGAGGAAAATATCCGGATGATCGGCGAGTATTGGCAGGAAATGCGGACCGCCGCATAAATCCCGCGCGTCCGCCTACAGGCGGCGCGTTTCTCAAGCCTTTAAAACCCGGGCCCGCCGGGAAGCGACGAGCCCCTTTCCTTCAGGCGAACCAAAAAGACCGGGGACGGCAGTCCCCGGTCTTTTTGCGGCAGCGCTCACAGAAAGGTTTCGATTTTCTTCGGTTCCGGAAAATTCCGCTCCAGCATGGCCACATGGGAACGAAACGCCGGATCGTCAAAATACTTGGCGCGGTGGGTACACTTCCGCACGCAGGATTGGCACTTGATGCAGGTTCCCGGCACCTCCGCCACGTTCTCCGGGTTGATGGCGCCCATGGGACAGGCTCGGGCGCAGACGCCGCAGTTACAGCACTTGCCCAGGTCCGTCCGGGGCTTGGCTTTCAGGAACTTCGCCGGCTCCCCGTCCAGGCCCTTGGGTATGTAATAGGGCGCCTCCGGATCTCCCGGGACCTCCACCGGCGGCGGAGCCTCCTCCAGAACCCGGATTTTTCCGGCAATCCGCCCGGCAAATTCCCGGACGGCCCGCTTATCGTCCCAGTCAGGGCGGCCCTCGCCCAGGGCGTCGGTAAAGGCGTGGCGGCCCGGAAAGGCTCCCGCCGCCAGGGTGAGGAAGCCCGTTTCCTCCAGCAGGGCGCAGAGCTCCGCCAGGGAATTGTCATAGGCCCGGTTGCCGAAGGTCACCGCCGCCACCGCCGGGGTCCCCTCCCCCCGGAGCTTGTCCCGGAGGTCCGGCGCAAGCTTGTTGGGCACCCGCCCGGCATAGGTCGGCGTGCCCACGACGGCCAGCTCCTCGCCGCTGAAGCGCAAAACCTCCCTTCGCTCCCCCGGCCGGGTGAAGCTCCGGCAGGTCAGGGGCAGACCCAGCTCCTCCGCCAGGGCCTCCGCCAGGGTGCGCACCACCTTATCCGTCACGCCGGTAGGGCTGAAATAGACTGCCGTAATCTGCCGCAGTTCCATGGAAAAGCCTCCTTTTCAATCTCTGTGAAGCCGCCCCGGCGAACTGCTTCGCCGGGGCGGAACCGTCATAAACGCGGGCTTAGAGGGAAAAATCCTCCTCGCTGAGCCGCTTGGTGTCCAGCGCCGCCGGACGGGGCGGAACGCGCTTCAACGGGTCGTAGCGGAAGGCGCGGCAGGCGTGCTCCACCGGCACCACGCCCCGCTTGACGCAGGCCACCTCCCGTTCGTTCAGCTGCTGCCCCCGCTTGCAGTAAGCGCAGCGGGGATCGATGTCTTTTCGAAACAGCATGGGGGACCTTCCTTTCCCGCCGGGCGGCGGAAAGTCCCCGGCTTGTCGAAATCAAAAGCTGCACCAATCGGCGGCAGGAATTTAGAGCGTGCTGAGGCAAACCCGCTCGTTTTCGGCGGCGGCATTGATGCCGATGATGGGTTCCTCATAGCTGTTGATAATCTTGGTGGCCATGGGGTCCTCCAGTTCCTTCTGGATAGTCCGCCGGAGGTTCCGGGCCCCGTAGGTCCGGGAATAGGATTTCTGGGTCAGGAAATCCACCAGGGTGGCGTCATAGGTAAAGGCAATGCCCTTTTCCTTCAGGGAGTCCCGCAGCTCATCCAGCATGATCCGGGCAATGGCCCGGAAGTTCTCCTCGGAAAGGCGGTTGAAGGTGATGACCGCGTCCACCCGGTTGATGAACTCCGGCCGCAGGAACTGCTGGAGGGCCTTCATGGCCTTCTCACTGTCCTGCTGGCTGAAGCTCCGGTCAAAGCCCACGGTGCCCTCCTTCGTGGCGCTTCCGGCGTTGGAGGTCATGACGATGATGGTGTTTTCAAAATTTACCTTCCGGCCGTGGGCGTCGGTGATTTCACCGTCGTCCAGAATCTGGAGCAGGACGTTCAGCACGTCGGGATGGGCCTTCTCAATCTCGTCGAAGAGGATGACGGCATAGGGCTTCCGGCGGATCTTCTCCGTCAGCTGCCCCGCCTCGTCATAGCCCACATATCCCGGGGGCGAGCCCACAATCCGGGAAACAGAGTGCTTCTCCATAAATTCCGACATATCCAGGCGGATCAGGGCGTCGGGGGTGTTGAAGAGGTCCGTGGCCAGCTGCTTCACCAGCTCCGTCTTCCCGACGCCGGTGGAGCCCACAAAGATGAAGCTGACCGGCTTGTGCTTGGGGGAGATGCCCACCCGGTTCCGGCGGACGGCGGCGGAGACGGCGGCGATGGCCTCGTCCTGGCCGATGATATGGTCCTTCAGCCGCTCTTCCAGCTGGCTGAGGCGCTGGAACTCCTGCTCCCGGATGCGGGAGGCGGAAATCTTGGTCCAAAGCTCGATGACGTGGGCCAGATTCTCCATGGTCAGCTGGGGGGCACCCTTCTCGTCAATGGAGCCAAGCTCCGTGGAGAGCTGGAGGTCCCGGCTTTTCAGTTCCGCCATGCGGGCATAGTCCTCTTCGGACTTCTCCTCCTTTTCCTCCAGCATGGTCCGTTCCTTGGCGTAATCGTCCATTTCCCTCCGGATCTGCATCCGCCGGGAGATGTCCGGGTCTTTCAGGTTCAAATCCGAGCTGGCCTCGTCAATCAAGTCGATGGCCTTGTCCGGCAGGAAGCGGTCGGTGATGTAGCGTTCGCTGAGAAGCACCGCCTGGCGGAGGATGCCCTCCGTCAGCTTCACGCCGTGAAACTCCTCGTACTTGGGGGCCAGGCCCTTCAAAATCTTGATGGAGTCCTCCACCGAGGGCTCGTTCACCGTCACCGGCTGGAAGCGCCGCTCCAGGGCGGAGTCCTTTTCGATGTGCTTGCGGTATTCGTTAAAGGTCGTCGCGCCGATAACCTGAATCTCCCCCCGGCTCAGGGCGGGCTTCAGGATATTGGCGGCGTTCATGCTGCCCTCGGCGTCTCCGGCCCCCACCAGGTTGTGGACCTCGTCGATCATCAGGATAATGTTTCCCAGGCGCTTCACCTCGTCGATGAGGCCCTTCATCCGGCTCTCAAACTGGCCCCGGAACTGGGTACCGGCCACCAGGGCCGTCAGATCCAGGAGGTAGACCTCCTTCTCCCGGAGCTTGAAGGGCACGTCGCCCTCCGCGATGCGCTGGGACAGGCCCTCGGCGATGGCGGTCTTGCCCACGCCGGGTTCGCCGATGAGGCAGGGGTTGTTTTTCTGCCGCCGGTTCAGAATCTGAACCACCCGCTCGATCTCCTCCGCCCGTCCGATGACCGGGTCCAGCTTGCCCTCCTTGGCCTTCTGGGTCAGGGAGATGCAGTAATTCTCCAGGTATTTCCGCTTGGTGTTTTTGGCGGGCTCCTTCTTTTCCCGGCGTTCGCTTCGGCCCTCCTCGGCGCTCTCCTTGGAGGACTCGCCGCCGGAGAACAGGCGGTTCAGGAAGGGAAAGGTGGCGGTTTTGCCCTCTTCCTCCTCCTCGCCTTCCTCGCCGCCGGGCAGGTCCTCGATGTTCTCCACGCCGTTCATGGCCTGCATCATTTCGCTGTTCAGAGTCTCCAGGTCCTCGTCGGAGATGCCCATGCGCTTCATCATGTCGTCCACCTGGGGAAGCCCCAGCTCCTTGGCGCACTTCAGGCACAGGCCCTCGTTGATGGTTTTTTCGCCGTCCAGCTTGGAAATGAAGACCACGGCGACATTTTTCTTGCATTTTGAGCAAAGTGTCGGCTGCATACCTCTTAAACCTCCACGCGCCCTCCCGGCGCTATTGTTTGATATCGTCAGCGGATCTGAAACGGGAAACACTCCCGTTTTCAAGCGGCGGGCACCGGCCCGCCGGCGTGAACAGCACGCATCCGTTTTACATGTGAAGCCGGACAGGCGCGGCGCTTCCGCGAATACCGGCGGCCGTATGCACGGGTGCTTTTACGCTCCCAGGAATTTCAGGGCGTCCAGAGGCGTGTGGGTGGTGAAAAACCGGAAAATCCGGCCGCTCTCCTCCGCCTCGAAGGAAACTCCCACCAGGCGCAGGACCCACACCGCCAAAAACAGCAGCAGCGCGCCCTCCGCCAGGCCCACCAGGCCGCCGCCCACGGCGTTCAGCCCGTGGAGGCCCGGCAGCTTTAAAACCGCGTCCAGCATCCGCACCAGCAGGTGCAGGGCGAGGGTCAGCAGGACGAAGGAAATCATGTACAGCACGCCGTACAGCATGGACCGGGCCACGCTCTCAACGACGGCGGTCACCAGACGGGCCCCGGTGCTTTGGGCGGCGTCCGCCGCCCGAAATGCCAGCGTATCCCAGAGGGCCTGGTCCACGCCCAGCAGGCCCAGCATATCCGCCACGGACAACCCGTCCTCCGGGGAAGGGCCCGTTCCCGGGACCTCTCCGGGAAACTGCTCTTGAATGGCCTCGTCCAAGCGGGCCTCGATCCGCTTTTCAATAACGGGGGCAATGAGCTTCGCCGCCGGGGCCGACAGGGCCGAGGCGACAATCCCCGCTCCCGCCAGGGACAGCGCCAGCACCAGCAGCCCCGCCAGGGTACGCAGCAGCCCCTTCCAGGCCCCCAGAATCCCGAAGCCCGCAAGCACCGCAATGGCGATGGCATCTATTATAACAGGTGTCGTCAAACTTTCCTACCTCTTCTCCTGTAAACGTTTTGTGAACACACCCCTATTTTTTTCACATTCAAGGCAAAAACAGGCTGGCGGAGCCGGAGGACAGCAGTAAAACGGAGCCGTCCGGGCGCATCAGCGCCTCCTTGGCGTCCCCCGTGCCCTGGAGGGTGGCGTAGGGCTGGAGATCCTGATTGTAAACCGCCAGCCGCCCGGCGTAGAGCACCGCCAGATACCGGCCGGAGGCGGAAATGCTCAGCACTTCCTCCCGAACGTCCAGGGAGCCCAGCACCTCGCCGTCCTTGTCCACGGTGACCAGCCGCCCCACGCTGCCGGAGCGGTAGCGGTTCAGCAGCAGGGCCGCAAAGCCCGTCCCCCCCAGGTCGTACTCCCGGAGGTAGGAACCGCTGTACGCATACGTCCCGGAAATCACGCCTTTCGTATCCGCATAGGTCAAAGCCGTGTCCGAAACCGTGACGAAGCGCCCCTCCTGCTCCCCGATGGCGGCCACCAGGCCGCCGGAGATGCTGTAATTTGCCTCCGGTTCTTCCCCCGGCATTTCATAGAGGACTATGTTGCTGACAAAAACGCCGTTCTCCTGCCCCAGCGTCACCGCGGCCAGACAGTCCCCCAGGACATACCCGTCCAGGACAAAGCGCTGGGAGGACTGAAACTCAAAGTCCGGAATCTCATCCAGGTCCTGACCGTATACCCGGACGCTGCCCTTGTACCCCCGCTTCTGGGCCGTCACCGCCAGCCGGCCGTCCTTGTTCAGGGAGGCCGCTATGTAGGGTTCCTCCTCATCGGCGGTGAGCTCCAGCAAGAGGCCCGTCTGGTCCAGAACGTACAGCGCCGTTCCCCCCACGTCATAGGCCGCGGCTCTGCCGCCTCCGGTGACAAGGGCGGGGGACGCCATGGTCACCGCCGCGGACCAGACCTCTTCCCCCGCGGCGTTGAAAAGACGCAGCGACGCATCCGACAGCACCACCAGGCTCTCACCCAGAAGGGCAAAGCGGTTTTTGGAGGCGGCGTCGTAGTGGTACACCACCTCGCCCCCCGCCTGCTCCGACCGGCCGTAGTGGAGGTAACGGCGGAGGATGTCGAAGCCGGTGCCGTCCCGGTAGGCGGCGAAGAGCACCACCAGCAGCACCGCCGCCAGCATCAGGGCAAAGCTCAGAAAGCTGCGGACAGGATGCCGCCCCTCTTTGGAGTTGTCCACGCGTTTCTCACTCATTCAGCCTTCCGTCCTCATACCAGATTCTTGTCAGGTACAGCCCGCCGGGGGGCACGGTGGGCCCCGCCAGGGTCCGGTCCCCGCTCTCCAGAATGGCGGGGATGTCCTCCGGGGCGAACTTGCCCTCGGCGGCGTAAAGCACCGTTCCCGTGATGGCCCGGACCATGTTGTACAAAAAGCCGTCGGCACAAACCCGGAGCTCCAAAAGGTCCCCGTTCCGGGTCACGTCGCACCAATAGATCGTGCGGACCGTGGTCCTCGTCTCCGTGCCCACGGAGCGGACGGCCCGGAAATCGTGGGTCCCCACAAACATATGGGCCGCCCGGTTCAAAAAGTCCTCGTCCAGGCGCTTTGGGTAAAAGTAGGCCCGGTTTACATAGAAGGGATTCTTGAAGCGGGAATTGTAGATACGGTAGGTATACTCTTTTTTGATGCAGGAGCCGATGGCGTTGAAATCCTCCGGGACCTCCACCGCCTCCCGGACGGCAATGTCCTCCGGGGTGTGGGTGTTGATGGCGTAGGGCAGGCGGTCAACGGGAATCCGGCTGTCCGTGCGGAAGTTGGCCACATACCGCTCCGCATGGACCCCGGCGTCCGTCCGGCCGCAGCCCGTCAGGTGGACGGGGCCGCCGCAGACCTTGCCGATGGCCTTTTGCAGGGTCTCGCAGACGGAGACGGCGTTCTTCTGCACCTGCCAGCCGTGGTAGGCGGCGCCGTTATAGGTGAGTTTTAAGGCGATGTTCCGCATGCGCCGCCTCCTTCATTTAATCCCAGGTGACCTTGGGCCAGTCCGCCTCCGGGGCGAGACGCTCCCCGAGGCCGTTATCGTCGATGCTCCAGCCGTTCAGGAAAAACTCATAGCCAAGGCCCGACTCGTCCCGGCAGAAGAAGGTCAGGATGAACTCGTCTCCAATCGAGGCCGACGCAGACAGCTCCTCACAGGTATACTGGCCGATGGTCTCCCCGTACATGGCCGTCTTCTCCGCCGCCACGTCCCCGTTCCGCCGGAGGCGGAACACCTGGCCAAAGAGCTGGGGAAGGCCGGTCCCTTCAAAGCCCTCCAGTTCCGCCTCGCAGAGGCTGACCGTCAGCGTGCCGGTCTTGTCCGCGTTCCGGGCGTAGCTTGGTCCGCCGATGCCCCAGCCGCCGCACTGCACCGGCAGGAGCATCGAGGCGCTGTCCCAGCCGAACAGGTCCTCTTCCTTCCGGAGCCCGCCGGCGCTCACGCCGGCCAGCAGCCGGACCCCCTGGCTGTTCACGGGGATTTCCACCGTGCCGGAGTACTGCCCCGCCTCGCCGGTCATCGCCGCTTGGCGGGTATTTGTCCCCTGGACCGCCGTCAGGCGGACCTGGGTGTCCTCCCGCCACTCCTTCAACCGAAGGGACACCTCCGCCCGCAGGCAGCGGGACGCCGGGTCCACGTCCACAGCGTGCAGTTCCCAATCCTGGACCAGCTTGTCCGCTTCTGTCACCGTCCGCTGGACGGCCTGGACCCGCTCGTCCAGCCGCCGCGTCTCCATCTGCAAATTGGTCTCGACGCTTCCAAGCTGTCCCCGCAGGTCCGAAATCTGGCGGAGCTGCCAGAGGTTCAGCCCCAGCAGCGCCACGCAGAGAACCAGCGTCAGAACCTGCATCCGGTTTTTCTTCCCGTCCATAGCGACCTCCTTGTTCTTTAGTCCCAGGTGAGCTTGGGCCAGTCCTCCCAGTGGTAGCCGCCCGGCGCGACGTCCCGTTCCTCCACGGTGATCCAGTCGTGGAGCAGGAACTCATAGCCCAGGCCGTTTTCGTCCCGGCAGAAGAAGGTCAAAGCCATCCGGTCCCCGGGCTGAGCCTCCGCGGTCAGCTTCCCACAAAAATAGCCGTCCAAGCGGTCCCCCGCCTCCGCCGCCTGCTCCGCCGCGATCTCGTAATTTCGCCGGAGGCGGAACACATGGTCCTCTGTCTCGAAAGCGCGGGCAGCGTAATTTTTCGTATGCAGCTCCGCGCCGCACTCATACACGGTAAAGACGCCCTTCAGATACTCCGCCTGGGGCCGCCCTCCCTGGGAATTGCACCGGACCGGCAGCAGCTCCCCCGTGTCGTACACGCCGCCCAGGTTCTCCCGGCGTTCATCCCCGCCGTCCCGCGTCACCAGATCCAGGGCAAACTCCAGCCGCCCCCTGTTCAGGGGAATCTCAAGCACTCCGGTAAAGGCGCCCTTTCCGTCGCTGGTAAGGAGCGCGGAACCCTCCCCCACCGTGCCGCCGTCCCCGGTCCACAAAAGCTCGGCGCCGGTGTCCTCCCGCCACTCCTTCAGCACGGCGGAAACCGCAAGCTCCAAACACCGCTTCTCCATATTCACGGAGGGGGTATAATTCCAGTTTTGGACCAGCCTGTCCATCTCCTGCAATTGGGTATAAACCGCGGACTCCATAGAGCGGATATCGTCCATAATGGCAATCTGCGCGTCGGATATCCGGTGTTCCAGTTCTTCCAGCCGTTTCCCCTGCCAGAGGTTCAGCCCCAGCAGAAGCACGCATAGGACCGCCGCAGCCTTTCCCCAATCCCGCCTTTTCTGTTCCATTGAACGCTCCTTTCCTCACAGCCCGAAGGCCCGCAGGGCGATCACCCCTGCCAGGATCAAAACCCCCAGGGCCAGGGCGATATAGTCCCGGCGCTCGTACTGCAAGACATGGAGCTTCGTCCGCCCCTCCCCGCCGTGGTAGCAGCGGCACTCCATGGCCGTGGCCAGCTCGTCCGCCCGGCGGAAGGCGCTGATAAACAAGGGCACCAGAATGGGCACCAGGGCCCTCGCCTTCTCCATCAGGTTCCCGCTCTCAAAGTCCGCTCCCCGGGCCTTCTGGGCGGACATGATCTTATCCGTCTCCTCGATCAGGGTTGGGATGAACCGCAGGGCGATGGACATGATCATGGTCAGCTCATGGACCGGGACATGAAAGCGCTTCAGGCCGCCCAGCAGCCGTTCCAGGCCGTCGGTGAGGCTGATGGGGCTGGTGGTATAGGTCATGAGGAAGGTTCCCATGATGAGGAGCATGATGCGCAGCACCATGAAGGCGGCGTTCCGAAGGCCCGTCTCCGTGACGTGGAAGGGCCCCCAGGCCCAGAGGATTCCCTCCCCAGGGGTGAAGAAGAGATTCAGAGCGCCGGTAAAAATAATGATGAACAGCACCGGCTTCAGGCCCTTCACCAGGGCCTTCAATCCCACCTTCGAGATGCGGACGCAGACCGCCAGCACCAGGGCCATCAGGCCGTACGCAAGGAAGCTCCCGGCGGTAAACAGGGCCGTGATATACAGGACCACCAGCAGAATCTTGGTCCGGGGGTCCAGCTTGTGGGCGGGGGTGTTTCCCGGAAAATACTGGCCCAGGGTGATGTCTTTCAGCATGGGGCCCCTCCCCTCTTGAGGGCCAGGAGCTGTTTTTCCAGGGCCTCCACGGTGTAGACGGCGGGATCGATGGGAACTCCCCGGTTCCGGAGGGCCATGGCCACCCGGGTGATCTGGGGCACGTCCAGCCCGGCGGAGAGGAGCTCCTCCGCCCGGGCAAAAACCTCCGCCGGAGTTCCGCTCATCAAAATACGGGCGGCTTTCAGCACCAGCACGCGGTCCGCGTTCCGGGCAATCTCGTCCATGCTGTGGCTGACCAGGATGACGGTGGTTCCCTTGTTCCGGTGGTACTCCCGGATATTCGCCATCAGGTTTTCCCTGCCCGCCGGGTCCAGGCCCGCCGTGGGCTCGTCCAGCACCAGGACCTTGGGCTCCATGGCCAGCACTCCCGCCAGGGCCACCCGGCGTTTTTGCCCGCCGGAGAGCTCGAAGGGGGATTTTTCCAGCTGCTCGTCCCGGAGGCCCACCAGGCGGGCGGCCTCCCGGACGGCGTGGTCCAGCGCGTCCCCGGTTTTTCCCTGGTTTTTGGGGCCGAAGGAAATATCCTTATACACCGTCTCCTCAAAAAGCTGGTACTCCGGGTACTGGAACACCAGTCCCACCTGGAAGCGGATGGCCCGGATCTTCTTCGGCTCGGCCCAGATGTCCTTTCCCTCCAGCAGAACCTGCCCGCCGGTGGGCCGCAGGAGGCCGTTGAAGTGCTGAATCAAGGTGGACTTCCCGGAGCCGGTGTGACCGATCAGCCCCAGGAATTCCCCCTGCTCCACGGCAAAGCTGACGTCCTCCACCGCGCTGCGCCGGAAGGGCGTCCCGACGCCATAGGTATGGGTCAGGTTTTTTATCTCCAAAATCGGCAAGTCCGGTCCCCCTATCCCTTCTTCAGCGCCCCGGCGACGGCGGCGGCGCAGTCCTCCGCCCCCAGCGCGTCCAGGGGCACGTCCCAGCCCGCCTGCCGGAGGCGGTCCAGCAGGTCCACGGTGTCCGGCACCGTCAGGCCCAGGTGCCGCAGGCGCGCCACCTGGCTGAACACCTCCTCCGGCGTCCCGTCCAGGTCCACCCGGCCGTCGTGCATGACGAGAACGCGGTCCGCGTCCTCCGCCTCGTTCATGTGGTGGGTGATGAGAACCACCGTAACGCCCTTTTCCCGGTTCAGGCGGTGCACCGTGGACAGCACCTCCCGCCGCCCCATGGGGTCCAGCATGGCGGTGGCCTCGTCCAGGACGATGCAGGCGGGCTCCATGGCGATGACTCCGGCGATGGCGATGCGCTGTTTCTGCCCCCCGGAGAGGAGATGGGGCGCGTGGGTGACAAACTCGTCCATGCCCACGGCCTTCAGGGCGTCGTCCACCCGGCGGCGGATTTCCTCCGGGGGCACGCCCAGGTTCTCCGGGGCGAAGGCCACGTCCTCCTCCACCACATTGGCAACAATCTGGTTGTCCGGGTTCTGAAAGACCATGCCCACCCGCTGGCGGACGGCGAGAAGCAGGTTCTGGTCCAGGGTGTCCATGCCCTCCACCCAGACCTTCCCCCCGGCGGGGAGCAGGACCGCGTTGAAGGTCTTGGCCAGCGTCGACTTTCCGGAGCCGTTGTGGCCCAGGATCACCACGAAGCTGCCCTTTTCAATGGCGATATCCACACCCCGGAGGGCGTAGACGGGCTTCCGCCCCTCATCCGCCGGGTAGGCGAAGCGGAGGCTTTCGGTTTGAATCATTTCACTCATTGCTGTTCCTCGCTGAAGCGCACATGAAATTTCTCCGTCTGTCCGGGGGCCAGCCGCTGTGCAAGCCGCCAGAGCCCATAGCCCCAGAGGACGCCCAGGACATTCAAAAGAATATCGTTAATGTCGAAGGCCCGGCCCACACATAGCTGGCAGCTCTCAATCAGGCCGGTGAGGCAAAGCCCTGCCAGCAGGGCCCTTCTCCAGGTACAGCCCCGCCAGAGCAGGGCGGGAAGGAATCCAAAGGGGACAAACATCACAATGTTCCCCACCAAAAAGTACGGGCTGAACCGGAAGGTCTGGAAGAGCCTCAAATTGACCACGCCCGGTTCAAAAAACGGATAGTCGCCCACATTCCATCTGTATCCGCGGAAGAGGTCCACCAGGGACCAGACCACCCAGCGGGGCGCCAGCGTCAATATGGCCATGCCGCCGCAGAACATCCAGAACAGGGCCATTGCCCCCTCCCGGCGGGGGGAGCTGGAATATCCTCTCCTTCTCAGCCGCCTTATTCGCCAGGGAACCAGGCAGAAAAAGGCCGCCAGCGCCGGACCCGCACCCCAGGCAATCGCCAGCAGATAAGCCGCCGTCCGCCCCATTACTCGCCGAACCACCTTCCCGTGGCCCCGCAGGGCAGGGCAAGGCCGGTCTGCGTCACAGGAAGGCCCAGCTCGTCCCAGGTACACTTCCCGCCGTATTTCTCCTTTACCAGGAGGTTCAAAAGATAGCCCAGCACCGACGGGGCCAGGCCCGTGGTGTAGGAGTTGATCAGCACAAAGAGGGGCCTGTCCGACAGCACCCCGGCGCAGAGCTTTACAAAGGGATACAGATTCTCCTCCAGCTTCCAGACCTCGCCGCCGGGGCCCCGGCCATAGCTGGGTGGGTCCATGATAATGGCGTCATAGGTTTTCCCCCGGCGGATCTCCCGCTCCACGAATTTGGCGCAGTCGTCCACAATCCAGCGGATAGGGGCCTCCCCCAGGCCGGAGAGCTTCGCGTTCTCCCGGGCCCAGGCCACCATGCCCTTGGCGGCGTCCACGTGGCAGACACTGGCCCCCGCCCCGGCGCAGGCCGCCGTGGCCCCGCCGGTGTAGGCGAAGAGGTTCAGCACCCGGACGGGCCGCCCGGCGTTTCGGATCTTCTCTGCGCAGAAATCCCAGTTCACCGCCTGCTCGGGGAAGAGGCCCGTGTGCTTGAAGTTCATGGGCTTCACCTGGAAGGTCAGGTCCCGGTAGCGGATCTTCCAGCTCTCCGGCAGGGCCTTTTTTTCCCAATGTCCCCCGCCGGTGGAGGAGCGGAGATAGCGCCCCCCGGCCTTCCGCCAGGCGGGATGCTCCCGGGGAGTTTCCCAGATGGCCTGGGGGTCCGGGCGGACCAGGACCTGGCGGTCCCAGCGCTCCAGGCGCTCTCCGCCGCCGCAGTCCAGCAGCTCATAATCCTCCCAGCGGTCCGCAATCCACATATCCGGTCCTCCCCGTTCTCTTTATAATAAATCAGGTTATTATACCGCCTTTCTGGGCATTTCGTCAACCACACATTGCCGGATTTAGGAAGAAGCCACAAAAAGTTTCCATTTCTCCCCCTTGACATAGATAGATTCCCGATATATAATGCAGATGCTGATATATCGATAATCTATCTATGAGGAGGCGCTGTATGGAACTGGAAAAGAGCCTGGTCAGCGGCAGCATGTCCCTGCTGGTGCTGAAGCTGCTGGAGGACGGGGACCTGTACGGCTACCAGATGATCGCGGAGCTGCGGCGGCGGAGCGAGGACGCCTTCCGCCTCAAGGCGGGGACCCTCTATCCCCTGCTCCACAGCCTGGAGGAAAAGGGCCTGGTGGCCGCCTATGAGCAAACGGCGGAGTCCGGCAAAACCCGGCGCTACTACCACCTGACGAAGCAGGGCCGGGACGCCCTCCGGGAGAAGGAGACGTCCTGGAACGCCTACGCCCGGGCCGTGGGCCGGGTGCTGAAAGGGGGCGCGTGCCCTGCCGGAGCGTAAGACCATCGCCGCCTACCTGGAAGCGGTGCAGGAGCAGATCCGCTGGAAGCGGGCCCGGCCCGTGCTGATTCAGGAGCTGGAGCGGCACCTGGAGGACCAGCGGGACGACCTCCTCAAGGAGGGCAAGCCGGCGGAGGAGGCGGAGCGGCTGGCCGTGGAGGACATGGGGGACCCGGTAACGATTGGAACGGAGCTGGACCGGGTGCACCGCCCCCGGCCCCAGTGGGGACTGCTGGGGATGACCATCGCCCTGGCGGTCATCGGGGTGGTTCTGCGGGTGGCCTTCCGCGACGTCAGCGAGGGGCCCAACACCGGCCTTAACGCTGCGCTGGAAAAGGCCCTGGTTTCTCTGGGCCTGGGTACGGCGGCGCTGCTGGGGATGTACTTTCTGGACGTGTCCCGGCTGGTCCGGCACGCCCGGACCGTGTACATAGGGTCGCTGATAGTACCGGCTCTGCTCAATACGATCCACCCCTATTTGTATCCTCATCTATACCCCTCTTATCTCTTCACCCTCACAGTGGTACTCTATCCTCTGGCCTATGCCCTTTGGCTCTATAGCTTCCGAGGCAAGGGCTGGAAAGGGGTTCTACTTACCATCTTGGGCGGCGTCCCTCTGGCGGCGGTCTGCTGCCTCATCCCCAGCAGCTCGGCCCTGTTCATCCTGCTGTTCTCCGGATTGGCGGTGACGCTTTACGCGGCGGGGCGGGACTTTTTCGGCGTGGGCCGGAAGAAGGGTCTGGCGGCGGTCCTGGCGGTCCCGGCCGTCCTGCTGGCCTGGCTGCTCTCTCAGGGCTATCTCCACTCTTTTCTCGGAAGATTGAAAATTGCCCTCAGCCATGAGCTGGACCCGCAGAACAAGGGCTTTATGGGCTGGATGCTCCATATGTTCTGGAAGGACGTTCCACCCCTGCGGCATCACGAGTCTTTTGGCGCCGCCATCCAGGCCGGCGTCCGGGTCCGGGTCTATACGGACAATACCAACATTTTCGGCGGCAAGCTGCCCTTTGACTACAGCAGCGACCTGCTCCCCGTGTCCGTGGCGGTGCATTGGGGCTGGGTCCCCCTGCTGGTCCTGCTGGCGGCGCTGGAGGGTCTGTTCCTCTGGCTTCTGATAAAGGGCCTGCGGCAGAGCTATCTGCCGGGCCGCTTCGTGGTGCTGGCGGTAACCTTGACGCTGGGGCTCCAGACCCTCTTCAGCGCGGCGCTGAACTTCGGCTTTGTGCTCTTCTCCGCCAGCCTGCCCCTGGTGGTGGGGAATTTCCAGACTGTCCTTGACATGGCCCTCATCGGCCTGGCCCTGTCGGTGTTCCGAGGGGACTCCATCGCCCGGGAGGAGCCGGAAAAGCCCCTCCGGCCCCGGAGGCGGCTGCGGATCAAGTTTGAATACCAATAAGAGGGAACCTCCCCGTCCTGCGGCGGGGAGGTTCTCTTTATGCCTTTTTAATTGGATGGCGAATGACCGTCTTCCACTTCTCCGGCGGGACCCGCCTGGCGTCGGTCAGATAAATCTCATGGTGCTGCCGGGACTCGCTCAGGTCATTGGCATAGCCCTGCTCCTGTAAAAACGCGTCCATCTTCGCCACCGACCCCGGCTCGGAGTCAAAGGAGCCCAGGTGCATGATCTGGACGCAGAGGCCCTCCTCCACCGTCAAAAACTCTGCGGCGGAGCAGTCCAGCTTCTTTTTCCGGGAGGCGGTTTCCACCGCCCAGGCGAAATCCGCCGGCGTTACGAAGTCCGGCAGGCGGATGAGGGAGGTCCAGAGAAAAGCGGACTTGTCTTTGTAGTCAAAGCCCTCCTTCCCCTCCTGCCGCCAGAAGCCCTCCAGGGGCGGGACCACGTACTCGAAGAAGCCCTCGATGTGGTAATCGCTCTTATAGCTCATTTTCAGCGTGTAGGCCACGACGTACAGCACGGCCATGGCCCGCTGATAGGCCCCGCCCTCCTGGTTGGGGTCCCCCTCTCCCCGCACGGCGATATAGTTCATTTTTGGAACCGTCACGATCTCCGGCCTGCCCTTGGGCAGATAGAACTCCTTGAACTCCTTTTTAAAATCAAAGGCCATATGGATTCCCCCTTCCTTGAATATTGTATCAGATTTTTGAAAAAGCGCAAGCGGATGTTATTTTTGGAAATCCGCCCCAAAATATTGACCGGGAGGCGGATTTCCTATATAATAAGCAACTGTCAGCGAGGACCCTATGCCGCGGCCCCGACGGGCGGCGGCGCTTTTTTCCTCTGGACTTCGACAAAATATGACGAAAGGAAACTGCCATGCGCCAAATTCGACTGCCCAAGCGCCTCCTCTCCGGCCTCTTGGCCGGGGCCCTGCTCCTCACCCCCGCCATGGCCTTCACGGATACCAACGGCCATTGGGCGGAAGCCGCCGTCAACAAATGGAGCCAGGAATACGGTGTGCTCCAGGGGTATGAAGACGGGTCCTTCCGGCCCGACGACTCCATCACCCGGGGGGCCTTTGCCGGAATTCTGGACCGCTTCCTCCAGTTCCAAACCGCCTCCCCCGCCGGAACCTTTTCCGACACCGCGGAAAGCCGCTGGGAGAACTCGATTTTAAAGCTCAACGCCGCCGGGGTGTACTTGGGCAGCGAGGGCAGGGCCCTGCCGGGGGACAGCATCACCCGCCAGCAGGCCATGACCATGGTGGCCCGGGCCTTCCAGCTGGGGGGAACGGACAACGCCCTGTCCTACCACGACGAGGCGCAGATCGCGGGTTATGCCCGGCCCTACATCGCGGAGCTCACCGGCCGGGGCTGGATCACCGACGCAGCGGAGGGCAGCTTCCGCCCCACGGAGCCCCTGACCCGGGCGGAGCTGGTGAACCTGCTGAACAACATGATCCAGGTGCTGATCCAGAACAGCGGAGACTACTCCATCAGCGTGGAGGGCAGTCTCCTCCTCAACGCCGCCGGAGGCGCGGCGCTGTCCGACATGACGATCTCCGGGGACCTCCTCATCGCCCCCGGCGTCGCCGGGGATGTCACGCTGAACAATGTGACCGTCGGCGGGGATATCCGCAATTTCAGCTCCGTCACGCCGCAAATTACCAACATTCCGGCGGAGCTGCCCGCCGCGCCGGAGCAGCCTCCCGCACCGGCGGAGACCGGCACGCCGGACTCCGGCGACGATTTCGACTGGGGCATTGTCGTGGTGCCTCCGGCCTCGGACCCCGGCGCTCCTACAGTGCCCCCCGAGTCGGAGCAGCCCCCTGTTCCCGGCATCCAGCCCAGTGAAGTCTACACCCCCGGCCTCATCACCGGGCAGACCATTGAGTACGACGGCCGGCAGATTCCCGTCTATGCCGGCACGGAGCAGAACCGGCTCCTTCCCGGGGACTTCTCCTGGTCGGGGGACCGTTTAGTCTACAACGGTTCCGCCTTCCGCACCCGTTTCGGCATCGACGTCTCCGCTTATCAGAACCGGGCCAGCGAAAACGAGACTATCGACTGGCAGGCTGTCCGGAACGACGGCGTGGACTTCGCCATGATCCGCATCGGCCTCCGGGGCTATTCCTCCGGCAAGCTTGCCGAGGACGCCTTCTACCGCCAGAACATCCAGGGCGCCATGGACGCCGGAATCGAGGCCGGGGTCTACTTCTTCGCCCAGGCCATTACCGTGGAGGAGGCCATAGAGGAAGCGGATTTTGTCATTCAGCGTCTCCAGGGCCTGCATATCAACGGCCCTGTGGCCTACGACTGGGAAATGCATGACGCCAGCTACCGGGTCTACGGCACCGCGCCGGAAATGGCCACCGCCTGCGCCATTGCCTTCTGCCGGCGCATCCAGGAGGCGGGCTATACGCCCATGATTTACGCCGGGTCCTATGTCGGCTATGTGAAGTACGACCAGGGGGCCATCGCCCCGTATCTTTGCTGGTACCCCGAGTACAAGCGGGAAACCTCGGAAAAGCTGTGTCCCACCTTCTATTACCAGCCGGACTACTGGCAGTTCTCCGACAGCTGCGCCATCGCCGGCATCGGAGGGCGGGTGGACGGAAACATCCAGTTTATCCGATAATCGGAAGCGTCAGCCCCGACAGGCAGGAAGTCGGGGCTGACGCTTCATCGTTTTAAAAATGCAGGAGGTTGATCAAAAATATCCAGACCAGGCCATAGAAGGAAACAACCGCGATGAGGTCGTTCACCGTGGTAATCAGCGGGCCGGAGGCCACGGCGGGGTCCACGTTCAGGCGTTTGAAAAGAATCGGAATCACCGTCCCGCAGAGGCTGGAGAGAAGGACGGACGCCACCAGGGCCAGCCCTGTGCACAGGGATATGGAAAAGGCAAAGGCCGGCGCTTTCCCCTTGAATACGACCAGATAGGCCCCCACAAGCACCGTGGACAGTCCGCCCAGAATCAGGCCGTTCACAAGGCCCACCCGGGCCTCCTTGCGGACCAGGAAGCGCTTCTGCCCCCTGCCCACCTGCTCGTCCATCAAAACGCGGATCGTCACGGCCAGAGACTGGGTGCCCACATTACCGGACATATCCAGGATCAGGGACTGGAAGCTGACGACGATGGCCAACCGGGCCACCACAGGCTCGAACAGTCCCACCACGCCGGACACCGCCAGCCCCAGCCCCAGCAGAACCACCAGCCAGGGCAGGCGCTTTGCGATGCTCCTTCTCAGAGGCTCCTGCAGGTCTTCCTCCGCCGAGAGGCCCGCCAGCTTGGCGTAATCGTCTCCCAGAACGTCGTCCAAAAGGCGCGCCAGTTCCTGGGAAGTCAGCACGCCCCGGAGGCGGCTCTCCCTGTCCAGCACGGGAATGGAATCCTCGGAATACTCCTTGATGCGCTCCAGGCACTCGTCCACCGGCTCCCCGGCATAGACATAGGGATAGGAGGTCCGGGTGATGTCCTCCAGGGCGGTGTGCTCCCGGGCGATGATGAGCTTTTTCAGCTCAATGGCTCCCACCAGGACCTCGTCCTCCCCCACCACATAGAGGGTGGAAATATTGTCGTGCACCTCCGCCTGGTCGATGAGGGCCCGCATGGCCTGGCGGACCGTGCTGCCCGCGGGGATGGAGATGAAATTGGTGGACATCTTGCTGCCGATCTCGTCCTCGTCGAAGGAGCTGAGCAGCAGGATTTCCTCCCGCGTCTCCCTTTCCATCAGCTCCGTCAGCGTGTTCCGGCGTCCCCTTTCCATCTGCTGGAGGCACTCCGCCGCCGTGGCGGCCTCCAGCAAGGAGAGAATATCCACCTGCTTGCGGACGGACAGCTCTTCGATGTACTCCTCCAGCCGCCCGGAGTATGCCAAGACCCCGGCCAGGGACGCGGCGTCCAGAATGCCGTAGAGCCGCTTCCGTTCCTCCCGGCTCAGGAGCTCCAGGGCCGCCGCAACGTCGTTCTCGTGATAAGAGAGAATGCGCTCCTTCAGGGGCTTCGGCGTCAGGGTGCTTTGAAGGAGCGCGGCGATCTCCGCCCTGTAGTCCGGGCGCTGCGCGGCACCCGGAGCTTCGCGCTTAAAAACCATCTTCTCATTCATTGCTCCGTACCTCCTTTGCATATCTGCGAAAAGGCGGAACGGCAAAAAAGGGCATAAAAATACCACTGTCCCTTACCGGCCGCCTCGCCCTTCGCGAGGAAACACGGACAATGGCATTCCAATCCGGACGCAGCAAAAAACGCCTAGAGTCTGTTTTAAAACCGGCGGAATGCCGGATTGGGGCGGATTTTTCTGCCAGGCAAGGCGATTTGACGCGGGAATCCTGACGGATTTCAAGTCAAATCAACGCAGTCCTGGCGGGAAAAGACGCCCCGAGACGACGTTTTGACGGTTTTAAAACAGACTCTAGGCCCTGTTTGAAAATAGGCAAAATGTCCAACAGCGAGCGATTTTTGTGCCCATCAAAGCAAATTTTCGCAGGCGGGCTGTCGCACGGCAAGAAAATTTATAGTCAGCACAGTTGAAAAGAGTCCAAAGGATTCTTTTCCATACGGTGCTTGGCTTCATAGGAAACGCACAGGCGCTTTGCGCCCCGGCGGGCCAATAGCCCGCCGATTGAAAAGAAGTGTATGCTTCTTTTCAACTGCGTTGACTATAACGCAGAGTGGCGGAAAAAGATTCGCTGATTGGGCGTTTTGACTTTTTTCAAACAAGGCATAGAACCACCGCGGCGCGCAGCCGGGGAAATTCCAAGAGAATCGGAACGCCATGCCCCTATTTCGACTGCTGCTGCCGTCCATGATCTCACCTCGTTTCAAGCAAATAAGAAACAGCATGCGTTACAATTTTATTATAGCACAGCAGCGCTGAACATGCAATAGGCCGCGTGAAATCGGGAGCGTCCAACGGCGGAGTTGAGAACGTCAAAAAGGATTCGCAATCCCGGGGCGGCAGGAGCATAGCGGCCCCTCCGGCATCCGAAAGGGCCGCCGCCCCCGGTCTTATTGCAGCGGAATTTGGCGGCGCGCGCAGCATGCAGCCAGCTGCCGGGCCTGTGCGAACTGCTGCGGCGTGTTGCAGTTGAGCAGGTATTCCGGCGGCCCAAGATAATCAAAATAGGTGCAGGAAGCCGGCCGCTCCAGCGCGCGGACAGCCGCGCCGCCCTCTTTTATCAGAGAATGGATGGATTTTTCCAGGGCCGTGTCGTAGACGGCAATTAAGGGCTCCGGTTTCCCGGCACGCCGCAGGCAGGTCATCCCCTTTGTATGCAGCCGGCTAAGCTTGTCCAAGGCGGCGGCGGGAACCAGCGGCGTATCCACGCTGAGGACCAGGCAGCGGGGATGCTCTGCGGCGCGGAAGCAGGAGTACAATCCCCCCAACGGCCCCCGGTCCGGCAGCTCGTCCGGCACGACCCTGGTTCCAGGCAATGCGGGGCAGTCTTTGCCGGAGAGCAGGATATCTTGAATCCCAAGCGCCCGGAGCTTTTCCACCTGCCAGGCCAGCAGGGATTTCCCCTCCAGCGGCAGCGCCGCCTTGCCGGTCCCCATCCGGCGGGAAGCGCCCCCCGCCAGCACAATGCCGCTGAAAAGGGGCCCTTTTTGCTCCCGCCGGAATTCCGCAAGCCGCCGCCGTGCCTCTGCCGGCGCGGCGTCCGGTATCCGGAGCTCTCCGGCCAGGACCGCGGCCGCCCTCCGTTTGACCGCAGTGTCCGCCGGGTCGTAGGACTGTATCATGGCGGCAATAGATGCTCCGCTCTGTTCCAGCGTCAAGGGACGGAAGCCCTCCAGGTCCAGGCCCGCCACGCGGTTTCCGGAAGCGTCCCACAGGAAATTCCGCAGATCCCCGTCGGAGGGAAGCTGTCCGCAGAGGCGGAAGCACCGTCTCAGCCACGCCGCCAGCGCCCGCCAGGGCTCCGGGGAAAAGCCCGCCTGTTCTTGCGCCTCCAGGACCTCCGGCAATGTGGGCAGCGGGATGTACTCCGTAACCAGAAGGCCGGGTTCCGTATGGAGGACCGGCACGAGGGAGAGTTTGCCCGAGAGGGATTTATACAGGGAAGTCTCCCGTTCCCAGTCTTCCATGGCGGCAAAGTGCTTTTCCACCGCAGCCCTTCCCTGCCGCAGAACCGGGTACACCTGATTCCGCTTGCTGTAAAACGGGATCATCGGACTTTTAAGCATACGACGTTCGAGACGCTCCGCTTGCTGTTGGAGTCCCCGAACACCACCATTTTGACCCCGCCGTCCTCCTGGGCGATCAGATAGACCTTTTCCGGGACGGCGATTTCCTCCGCGGCCACCGCGGCGGAATAGGCGTCGTCCGCCTCAACCGTCACCTCGGCAAACCCCGTGATTTGGCATTGATCCAGAAGACCGGACAGCGAAACTCCCCGGGCGTCGACGGACTTCTCCTCGCCTTTCCCGTTGATGACGGTCCCTTTCACCTCGCCCAGCTCCAGCTCGGAGAACACGACGTCCGTCGTTGTGCCGGAGCTCTCTATCCGCAGCACACCCTCGGAAACGCCCTCCCAAACGGCAAGCCGGACGGCGGCAGCGGCGGCGGTCAGTGCCGCCAAGGCGGCGATCAGCACAAAAATACGCGAACGCTTTTTCATATGGATACCCCTTTCCCAGCGGAACCCTCGAAGCCGGGTCCCATTTTTATGACGGGCGCGAGCCGGGACGCCAGTCTTGCCGCCAGCACGCCGCAGAAAGCGCCGGAGGCGGCCGCAATGCTCAGATATAAGAGCAGCACCACGCCGCTGAGGTGGAAAACGATGCAGTTGGCCGCCAGAGCGGCGGCGGGGGATGCGAGGGTATTGGCCAGGACGACGCGCTCCCCCCGGGAAAGGGGCCGGTCCTTCGTGGCCATAAACACCAGGTCGATGACAAGGCCGGGCGCAATATACCCAACGGGCGACAGCGCCCCCATGCTGCCCACCATTCCCAGACTCAGAGCCAGGGCGCTCTGAACGGCCCCCATCGCCGCGCCGCAGAATCTGCCCTGGGTCAGCGCCGCCGCCGTCGCCAGGAACATCAGGGAGAACCCGGTACTAATCCCGCCGGGAATATGAAGGGCGCCGGTAATCAGGTTCGCAAAGGGATTCACCATGCGCTTGGCAAACAGGCCCAGGTCACAGCACAGGGCCAGAAAGATCCAGGTCCGCAGAGAATAGGGTTTCATGCGCGTTCTCCTTCCTCGTTCAGGACGGTACGCGGCCCGCATGACGTTCCAAAAACGAAAGCGCAGCCGCGCCCGCCCGTTTTGACAAAACGACCGGACGCGGCCGCGTGCCGCGTCAACGAATCTCCTTTTCAAAACGGAAGGCGAAGGGGTTTCCCCCGCCGCCCTGCGGGCCCCGGCGTGAGCCGGGACCCAGGCGCAATGCCATGGCCCGGAGGCGTTAGGCATTTTTGCTCGGAGCGGATATGCAGTTGTTGGGGCGCTCAGGCCCGCCGGACCTCCACCAGATTCGTGTGCTGGGGGTTGCCCTTGGCCAGGGGCGTGGGACGGGTGGAGGTCAGAACGTTGATGGAGCCCCGCTCGTCCACGCCGTCCCCGCCGGGGGTGTACCAGGCTCCCTCGGGGATTGCCGCCACGCCCTGGATGATTCGGGTGGTGACAAGGACCGGGATCCGCAGACGGCCCCTGTCGTTATAGACCTCCGCGATGTCGCCGGTGGAGATGCCCCTGGCGGCCGCGTCATCGGGGTGCATCCACATTCGCTGGGGCTCCACCTCCTCCATCCAGGGGTTGCTGTCGTGGATGGAGTGGCAGCGGCGCTTGGTGTGCCAGCCGATGAGCTGAAGGGGGAAGACCTCCCGCAGCTTGTCGGCGGGGCCCTCCGGGCAGGGGACGTAGGAGGGGATGGCGGGAATTTCCCCGGGGCTGCCCAGGTCGTACAGCCGCTTGGAGAAAATCTCGATCTTTCCGGAGGGC
This sequence comes from uncultured Oscillibacter sp., assembly GCA_947577075.1. Taxonomy (GTDB): domain Bacteria; phylum Bacillota; class Clostridia; order Oscillospirales; family Oscillospiraceae; genus Oscillibacter. Next base: position 25,694 of record CANPTW010000023.1, read on the forward strand.
GTGGCGAATTTGAACTGCTCCGGGTCCCGGATCTGGTCGGCGTAGGCGATATAGGGCTTGGCGTTCCGGTAGGTATAGCCGCCGTTTTTGCTGAACGTCTCGTAGTCCGGCAGCTCCGGCGTTCTGGCCCGGAGCTCGTTATACAGGTGCTCCAGCCACTCGCCCTGGGTTTCCCGGCCCTCGGACCAGGCCTCCCACAGGCCCAGGCGCTTTGCCACGTCGGACAGCCAGTCGTATTCCGTCCGGCAGCCGAACAGGGGCTCCACCGCCTTGTTGTTCCGCAGCAGATAGTGGCCCAGCCGCCAGGGGGCGGCTATGTCGTCGTCCTCCAGAAAGGAGGGGGCGGGGAGCAGCAGGTCGGCGAACCTGGCGCTGGGGGTCATGAACACGTCGGAGCAGACCAGGAACTCCAGCTTGGAGGTATCTTTCAGGATGCGGATGGAGTTGTTGATGTCCGCGTGCTGGTTGATTAAGGTGTTGCTTCCCAGGTTGAACATCAGTTTTACGCTGCTCTCCAGCCGCTCCATCCCCTGGACGCCGTCCTCCCGGCGGGTCATGCTCTCCCCCTCCTCAATGGCCTTGGTCCAGAGGAAGCAGGAGATCACGCCGGGATACGCGCTCTGCCCCATGGGGAACACCGGCGGGGCCTCCTCCCGGCCAAAGCCCATGCCCGCCGCGCCGCCGCCGGGGATACCCACGTTGCCGGTGAGGCAGGCCAGCATCGCCATGGCCCGGACCGTCTGCTCCCCGTTGCCGATGCGCTGGTTCCCCAGCCCCGGCAGGATGCAGGCGGGCTTCGCAGCGGCGTATTCCCGGGCCAGGGCCGCGATGGTAGCCGCCGGGACCCCGGTGATTTCCTCCGCCCAGGCGGGGTCCTTCCGCACGCCGTCCAGACGGCCAAAGAGGTAGTTGTAGAAATTCAGCTCCCGGGGAACGCCCTCCGGCATATGAGCGGCATCGAAGCCCTGGCAGTAGGTATCCATAAAACGCTGGTCCTGCAGGCCCTCGGACCAGATGACATAGGCCATGGCCGCCGCCAGCGCCCCGTCGGTGGAGGGCCGGATGGGCACCCACTGGTCGGCAATCGCCGCCACGGTGTCGCTCTCCCGGGGATCGATGACGATTACTTTGGTCCCCCGCTCCTTGGCCTGGGCGATGAAATAGTTCCCCTGGGGGGAGTAAACCGTCTCGGCGGGATTGTGGGCCCAGAGGATCAGCAGCTTCGTGTTGAGAAGGTCCTCCACACTGCTGCCGCTGAAGGCGTCGCCGTAGATATACGGGGTGACAAACTGCGCGCAGGCGAAGCTGTAGGAGCCATAGAAGCCCAGGTAGCCGCCGTCCATGTTTAGAAGCCGCTTTACCAGCATGTCGGGCCGGATGACGGCGTTGACCCCCAGGCCGTAGTTGACGTAGCGGGAACCGGGACCGTAGGCGGCGGTGATGCGCTTCCACTCCGAGGCGATGAGGTCCGCCGCTTCCTCCCAGGTGACGCGCTGGAAGCGCCCCTCTCCCCGCTCCCCGATCCGCTTCATGGGGTAGCGCAGCCGCCGGCCGGAGAAATAGGTCTTCCGATAGCCCCGGCCCCGGACGCAGGCCCGAAGCTCCGGCGCGCCGATGTCACAGCCGGTCTCCACGCCGGTGATGCATCCGTCCTGGACCGTGGCGTGGATGGAGCATTTTCCGCCGCAGTTGTTCCGGCCCCCGGTGCGGACCACCCTAGACGCCCCGTCGGGGATGGCGGGGAGACGGCCGGTCCGGAACGCGCCGAAGCACTCCAGCAGCTCCCGAAGACGCTCCGGCGGGTTGTCGGCCAGGGGCTCTTCTCCTTCTCCCTGGACCAGCCGCACCAGGGAATCCGCCGCGGCGCGGAAAACCGCGCTCCGGCTGTTTTGCCGGAGGCCCCGGGAAACCACCCGGACCGTGTCCAGAACGTACAGCGTCGTAAACTCCTCCGCCGCCTCCAGACAGGGGGCCGGGTCCCCGCCCCGCGCCTCCTCTCCGGCGGCGCAGGCCAGGAGATAGGCCAGGAAGCGGGCCTGCTGGCCGACGTAGTCCGGGGGATTGCCGTCCATGTCCACCGGGGCGTATCCCCATTTGTGATAGAACTGTACGACCTTCAGCGTAGTCTCGTCCAGGAGGCTGCCGTCCTCAAACTTGCAGACGGAGGCCCAGAGGGGGATGTAAATACCGGCGTCGGTGCCTTTCAGAAGGTCGTCGTACTCCTGCCGGAGAGAGACGCCGTCCCCCTCGGAGAGCATTGCCGTCCAGGCGGTGGAGAAAAGAGGGCAGGCCGTCGCCATTTCCCGCCAGCCGTCAAAATTGGAGAAAAAGCGTGCGGTCCAGCTATACCGCAGCCAATCGCGCACGATATCAATCCGCATGAATTTCGATCCCCTTTCTCAGCAGCTCCTCCAGGAATTCCGATTCCCGGCTGTGCCGCCGGACGGCCTCCTGGATGAACAGCATTTCGCTCAGGTCCCCGATCAGCGTGGCTCCGGCCAGTTCGCCGTCCCGGAAGCAGAGGGAATAAAACGTCTCCTGCCGGAAAACGGTTTTCGGGTTGATGTAGAACCGGCCCTTCGGGCTGTCCGCAGAGCCATAAACCAAGTGGTAATTTCCCTCCGGGTCCTTGCCCATATCCCCGATGGAAAGCAGCGAGGTGTCCGCCGTGTGGACCATGGCCGGTTCCGGTTCCGGTTGAAATACAAGACGGTCCCCGGCGGCGTTGGCCCCGGCCACTTCCCCCTGCCGGACGCTCTGCATCCAAGTGGAGAGGCTGCGGTCCGTGCAGTCGCCGCAGGCGTAGATATCCGGGTCGCTGGTTTCCATCGCCTCTGTGACGGCGACCGCCCGGCCCGCGCTCAGTCCGGCCTGCTCCGCCACGGCGGTATTTGCCCGGAACCCGGTGGAGAGCAGCACCAGCTCCGCCGGGAAGCTCCGCCCGTCCTCCAGCGCCACGGAGGCAACCCCTCCGCTCCCGCCCTCCAGGGCCTTGATCCGGACGCCTGTCGCCACCGGGATTCCGGCGTCCTCAATGCGCCGCCGGAGCGCCTCCGCGCTGCGCCGGTCCAGCAGCCGGCCCATCAGCACCGGAGCCAGGTCCAGCACCGTCACCCGGAGCCCCGCCTTTTTCATTTCCCAGGCGATCTCCAGCCCGGTGATGCCGCCGCCGACCACCACGGCACGGGACGCCGACAGCATCCGGCGGCGGATGGCCCGGAGGTCCGTGTCGGAACGAAGGGTAAACACGCCCGGCAGGCTCCTCCCGGTGATGGGCGGAAGGAAGCACCGGGAACCCAGCGCATACACGCACTTGTCATAGGGCAGGACCGTCCCGTCGTCCAGCGCGGCCGTCCTGGCGGCGGGGTCCAGGGACTCCACCGTCCGCCCCAGGGTCAGGCGGATTCGGTTTTCCTCCAGCCATTCCCGGCCTGCGACGGGGTAGCGGTCCTCGGAAAAGCCGATCAGCAGCCCCTTGGAGAGCATGGGGCGGCAGTAGGGAATCCGGTCCTCCCCGCTGACGATCCGGATGGAGGCGGAGGCGTTCCTGGCCCGGATAGCCCGGGCGGCGGAGACCGCCGCCACGCCGCCGCCCAGGATCAGGAATTTCTGCTCTGTATCCCGGCGGAAGGCCGGAGGGGCCTCCTCCCGGGGCGCCGGAGGGGCCGCGGCTTCCGCCTTGACGCCGCCCGCCTTACGGCGGAGCCGCAGGGACGGCCCCGTGAGGGAGGCCGGAGGCAGGAAGGACAGGCCGCCGCTGGAAACCATGTCCGCGTCCGCCCGGCTGAGGGGACCGAAGCGCAAGGCGCGGGTGGGACAGGCCGCCGCACAGGCCGGGTCCAGTCCCTCCTTCCGCCGCCGGGCACAGCCGTCGCATTTTTGGGCGTACCCCGTCCTCTTGTTCAGCGACGGCGCGCCGTAGGGGCAATGGTGGACGCAGCGCCCACAGCCGACGCACTTCCCGTCATCATGTTGAACCGTGCCGTCTTCGGCGATGTACATGGCCCCCGTGGGGCAAACCGCCGCACAGGCGGGATTTTCACAGTGGTTGCAGGCCGCGGAAAAATGAACCGGGGAGCCGCCTTCCGTCAGGGTTTCCACCCGCCGGAAGAATTCCCCGGCCCCCAGCTTGTTCTGCTCCTTACAGGCGATCTGGCACGCCTTGCACCCGACGCATCGCGTCGTGTCGTATAAAAAACCGAGCCGCTCCATCTCAAACCTCCCAGCGGATGACTTGGGCAAACGCCGCCTGCGCAATGTGTTTCGCGCAGGCGAACCGTTTCTCATGCGTCTATTAAGACCATATAAAAAAACGGCGCTCTCCGCAATCCAAATATTTTGCAGTTTTGCGGGAATAGCAGGCAGACGCAGGGAGGCAGGGGAAATATTCAGGGTTTTCCCGGGCATTTTCCCAAAAGAGGGAATTGCTATAAGCAGACGGGTCCGCTATACTAAACCTGCGGCCGTGAGAAACGGACTTCTTTCAGGCAGGAGGCGCTGATATGGAAAAATGGTATCACGCAATTGTGACGGAAAACCGGCTGCCTATGCTGGAGCATTATCTGCTGGGCGGCGGCAGCTATCAATTCTGCTGGCACGGTCCGCTGGAACTGATGCTGGTCCTGAAGGGAGGCGCGGAGGTCTTCGCCGACGGGAAAAAATATCTGCTGGAGCAGGACGATTTGCTGCTGATCAACTCAAACTGCGGACATTCCACCTTCCTCCGGGAGCTGGGCAGCCTGGTCCTGATCTGCGAGGTATCCGCCGATTTCTTCCGGGAACGGCTCGCCGCAGAGCTGAGCACCCTGCAGATCGACTGCGTCTCCTCCCCCGGGATGGGGGAGGAAGCCTTGTTTTCGCGGCTGCGGTTCTTCCTGGTACAGTCCTTTTTCAACGCGCTTCAGGAACAGCCCGCCGTCCAACGCCTGTCCCTTCAATATGTGTCCCTCCTGCTGTCCGAACTGATGCTCCGTTTTTCCACGCAGGTCACCGCCCCGAAAGCCGGCAAGGGCAAGGAGCAGGAGGCCCTGCAGCGGGCCATGGACTATATCGAGGCCAATTTTGAGCAGAAGCTCACCCTGGAGCAGGTGGCCGCCCATGTGCAGTACAACCGGACCTACCTCTCCACCCTCTTCAAGAAAAGCACCGGCATCCTGTTTAACGACTACATCACCCGCGTCCGCCTCCGCCATGCCCTGGAAACTCTTGGGAGACAGGACCGTTCCGTCGTGGACATTGCGCTGGACCACGGCTTTACAGACGCCAAGGCGTTTTCCTCCAGCATGAAGAAATACTGCGGGCGGACGCCCCAGGAATACCGGCAGGCCCTGCGGCAGAATCCGGAGCTCCGGGCCATGCGGGGCTCGGACAAGTACCTTCCCCGGCCGCTGCCGGAGGCGGAGGAGGCCCTGGCGCGATACAGTCCCTGTTTTGAAAGGACGGACAGCCGGACCGTGGACCGGCAGGCCGTCCGGGATATCCGGGAACAGTTGGCGTCCATTGCCGCGCGGTTGGACGAACTTTTGTAAAATCATGGGCGGGGATTGAAATATCCTCCCCGTTTGGAAAAATGGTTTGGAAAATGCCAAAGATATTGCATTGAATCAAGCGAAAAAAGAATGTACACTTTTCCTAAAGAAGCGGAAGGTGTACATTCTTTTTTGTGCACATCGTTAAAACGGCAGCGCTTTTTGTGCTAGGGGCTGTTTGAAACATGGCGAAATGCCCGGCGGCGGGAGATTTTTTCGCCGGGCGAGGCGGTTTTCCCCGGGAATCCTGGCAAATTTCAAGGAAACTCAACGCAGCATCCGCGGAAAAATATCCGCCGATTGGGTGTTTTGGCATGTTTCAAGCAGACCCTAATCAGAGGGGAGGAATTTTGCTTGCTTCGCTATGAGCAGCTCGTCTACGACCACGCGGTGATTACCGCGATTCTGGACCTGTGCGATATCGTACATATTGGATTTCAGGACAAACAGACCGCTTATGTCGTTCCCATGTGCTACGGCTGGGCGGCGGACGACCGGCGGCTTTCGATTTTCATTCACACCGCCAAAGAGGGCTACACCCGGATGCTGCTGGAATCGGAGCCCGTGGTGTGCTGCTCCTTTGCCGCCTGGCGGAACTTCCCGGACCGGCCCTATAAGGGCCACGTCCACGACTACCGCTCCGTCATGGCCTTCGGCAGGGCCCGTTACCTGGACCCGGAGCGGGAGCCGGAGGCATGCGCCGCGGCGCTCCAGGCGCTGTTCCGCAAGACCCGCCGGGTGGACTGCAAGAACCCCAAGGGCGTCGCCGGAATGGATATGTACGCGATCGAATGCGACTGGCAGGACGTATCCGGCAAAACCGAGACGCCCGTCCGCCGCCCGGAGGACGTTCCCTTCCCGGACGTCTACGGACTCCCGGAGGACCACGAGCCCTATGACGTCGGCGATTTGCTGGCGGAACGGCCAAACGAGATACGGAACAAGCGTTACCTGGGATACCTGAATATCTGAAACAATGGAAAGGACGGACAGACACATGGAAGGATTTGACCTCGCCGGCGCGGGCTTTGACACCGCCTTCATCCACGCGGGGCAGCGCCGGGACAGCGACTGGGGCGCCCTGGCGACCCCCATCTACCAGACCTCCACCTTCTGCTATGACACCGTGGAGGAGGGGCAGAAAAAAATCATGCGGGAGATCCCCGGCTGCTACTACTCCCGCTCCGGCAACCCCACCAATTTTGTCCTGGAGGAAAAAATTGCCGCCGTGGAGGGCGCGGAGGCCGCCGTTTCCACCGCCTCCGGCCTGGGGGCCATCGGCTGCGTCATGGTGGCCTTCCTGCGGACCGGGGACCATGTGGTCTGCGGCCGGTGCGTCTACGGCGGCACGAACCACATCATGGGGACCAACCTGGCCCAGTTCGGCATCGACGTGACCTTTGTGGACACGACGAAGCCGGAGGAGGTGGAGGCGGCGGTCCGCCCCAACACGAGGATGCTGTACTTTGAGACGGTGGCAAATCCCCTGATGACCGTCACCGATGTGGCCGCCATGTCCAAGATCGCCAGGGCCCACGGGCTGAAAATGGTGGTGGACAGCACCTTCACCCCGCCCCCCATCCTCTTCGCCCTGGAGCTGGGAGCGGACATCGTGGTCCACTCCCTGACGAAATACTACAACGGCCACGGGGACGTGATCGGCGGCGTGGCCGCCGGGTCCAAGGCGGACATGGACAAGGTCCGCAACGGCGCCATGACCCGGTTCTGCGGCACGCCCCTGGCCCCCTTCAACGCCTATCTTGTCATCCGCAGCATGAAGACCATGGGAATGCGGGTCCGCCGCCACTGCGCCAACGCCATGGAGACGGCCCGGTATCTGGAGTCCTCCCCTTACATTGCCCGGGTCTATTACGCGGGCCTTCCCAGCCATCCCCAGCACGAACTCGCAAAGCGCCAGATGCGGGAGGAGCTGTACACCGGCATGATCGCCTTCGAGCTGAAGGAGGGCATCCACGGCCGCTCGGCTTACGACGCCGGGGCAGCGCTGCTGAACAGCCTCCGCCTGGCCCAGATCGCCGTATCCCTGGGGGACCCCGACACCCTCGTCGAGCACCCCGCCAGCATGACTCACGCCCGGGTTTCCAGGGAGGACAAGGAGAAGGCCGGAATCAGCGACGGGCTGATCCGCCTGTCCGTGGGCCTGGAGGACGTGAAGGACATCATTCAGGATTTCGAGCAGGCGTTTGCCGCTCTGTAAATACCAAATACGATTTTTAGGAGAAGAAAGCTATGAAAGAGGACAGCCTGAAAGCCCTTGAGAACGAGAGAAATTACGGCCCCCTGGCCTTCCTGCCCATGATCGTGCTGCTGGTGGTGTACTTCGGCAGCGGCATTGTCTTCACCATCCTGGGAACCCCCGACGCTTTCAAGCAGATTTCCCGCGAGTTCGCCCTGGTTATCTCCGTGCTGGTGGCCCTGTTCATGAGCAAGCGGGGCATCAACGAGGCGGTGGACGCCTTCGCCGCCCACTGCGCCAATCCCGGCATCATGCTGATGTGCCTGATCTTTGTCCTGGCCGGTATGTTCTCCGGCGTTACCAAGGGCATGGGCGCGGTGGACTCCACCGTGAATCTGGCGCTGTCCTTTATCCCCGCCCGTTTTATCACCGCCGGCCTGTTCCTGATCTGCGTGTTCATCTCCACGTCCATGGGCACCTGCCTGGGAACCATCTCCGCCATCGCCCCCATCGCCCTGGGCTTCATCGAGGCCGCCGGGCTGGACCCTGCCGTCACCATGTCCGCCGTGATCGGAGGCAGCATGTTCGGAGACAACCTCTCTGTCATCTCCGACACCACCATCGCCGCCACCCGGGGCGCGGGCTGCGAAATGAAGGACAAATTCCGCATGAACTTCAAGATCGCCCTGCCCGCCGCTGTCATCACGACCGTCATCTACTGCCTCATCGGCGGCGGCGCAGAAGTCTCCGGCGCTTATGAGTACCAGCTGCTCAAGGTCGTCCCCTACCTGGTCGTCCTGGTCTGCGCCGTGGCGGGCATGAACGTGATCTATGTCCTCCTGACGGGCACGGTCCTCTCCGCTGTCATCGGCATCGCCACCGGGTCCATGACCCTGGTGACCCTCTCCTCCTCCGCCACCGGCGGCATTAGTGGGATGCTGTCCCTGGTGCTCATGGCGCTGTTCATGAAGGGCCTCAGCGGCATGGCCGCAGATATGGGCGGCATGGAGTGGCTGACGGGCCTCTTCAAAAACATCAAGAGCCGCAAGGGCGCCCAGTACGCCATCGCCGGAATTGTCTCGGTCATCGATTTTTTCATCGGGAACAACACCATCGCCATCATCATCAGCACCCCGCTGTGCAAGCCCATCGCCAAAAAATACGGCGTTGCGCCGGAGCGCCTGGCCTCCCTGATGGACATCTTCGACGTGATTGTCCCGGGCTTCTCGCCCCTGAGCTCCGCCTTCCTGGTGGTCACCACCATGAGCTCCGTCTCTCCGCTGTCCCTGATGACCCGCGGGTATTATCTCTTCTTCCTGTTCGTCTTTACCATCATCACCATTCAGTTCAATCTCCTGCAGACCAAGGAGGAAAAGGAAGGAAAGTCGTTCTATCCCGAGCTTGACGAGGCGGAGGCTGTCCGCTAAAATTAAGGAAAACCGGCACAGGCCCTTCGCTGTCAGCGCGGTCTGTGCCGGTTTGAGATCTCCGGGGAGGAGGGTGCGCGCAATGCCCGTTCAAAATGCAGACGGTTCCGGGACGCGGAGAGCGGCGATCCTTCTCATCGCCGCTTCCTTCATGTGGGGAAGCAGCTTTGTCTGCTCCAAAATCTGCTTGAACGCCGGGCTGCTGCCCTTTGAGACGGTGTTCTACCGCATGGCGGTGGGCGTCGCTCTGCTGGGCGCCGTGTTTCACAAGCAGCTCCGCCGGTTCTCAAGGCCGGCTCGGCTCACCGGCGTTCTGCTGGGGGTGATTACCTCCGCAATTTATTCATTTGAAATGTACGGCATTTCTATGACGGAGGCCACAAAGGCCGCTTTCCTGACCTCCACAAATATTATTATGATGCCCTTCCTCTATGCGGCGTTTTTCCATGTCCGGCCCCGGCTGCGCTCCATCGCCGCCGCCGGGCTGGCTATGGGCGGCGTGTGGTGTCTGAACCGTGTCCAGGGCGGGTTCGCCTTCGGACCGGGGGAGCTTCTCCTTCTCGTGACCGCCTTCCTCTACGCCATGAACAGCATTACCGCCGCAAAGCTGGGAAAGGACTGCCCCGCAGTGCAGATCACCTTTTTGCAGCTGCTGACCACGTTGATTTTTACCGGAATCATGACGCTGATCCAGGGACGCGGCGGCAGCTATCCGATAGAGGCGGTGGGCGCGCTGCTCTATCTGGCCGTCGGGCCGACGCTGATCTGCTTCCTCATCAAGAACTATGCTGTCCAGCGCATCTCCCCGGTGAAGTGCACGCTGATTTTGGCGACGGAGGGCGTCTTCTGCGCTCTCTTGTCCGTCGCATTGCTTCACGAAAAACCAACGCCCTCCATGTGCGCCGGAAGCCTGCTGATCCTCTGCGGCATTCTTGTGGAGGAATTGGGGAGCATTGTTTATAGCAATCCGCAAACATCCTGACGGCAGTTCGGCGGATACAGGCGGCCGCACCCCTGCGTCTTCCTCCTTGACGGGCGTCGGCCCGCCTGCGCCGCCATTCTTGTTCTGTACCACCCGTATCCGCCTCCTTTGCCGCCATGATTTCTGCGGACTGCGATAAAACCGCTTCACAGAGGGCCTGCCGTCATGCGGGTTTGCCCCTGAGCGGGCACCGGGCATTCTTTATCATCGGTCAAAGCGCAGTAAAACGGAGACTGCCGCGCCATCTCGGTGCGATAGTCTCCGTTTTCTGTCCATATGGGGCGAACCCGCAGGCAGCTCCCTTCCGGCATACCGGCATGTAAATCGCCGCGGAGGTTATCCGCCTCTCCAACAGCAGGGCGCCGGAAGCGCGCTTTGCATGCCCCGGCGGCCCGGAAGCCGCCCTCCATGGGCAGCCGCCCCAGGGTCCTTTCGGCGAATCCCCAGTTCTACGGGGCGATGCCCCACAGGTCCTCGAACAGCCCGCCTCCGTTGGGGTCGGGCTCCGGGGTCACGGGTTCCGACGGCTCGTCGGGAGATACCGGCGGCGGGTCCGGTTCCGGTGTGGGCTCCGGCGTGGGCGTCGGCTGAGGAGAGGGCCCGTAGCCCTCGTGGCTCTCGCCGGGGGAAGGAACATAGGGGGCCGTGGTGCCGGGGGTCGTGGTAGTTTCGCCGTTGGGATCAACGGGGTTCAGCGGATCTTCCTCAGGCGGCAGCGCCATGCCCTCGTGGACGGGACAGCCTCCCGTGGGATTCTCCTCCGAGGGCTCCTTCGCCTTCTCCAGCGTGCTGATGAGATAGGCGTCGTCGTCGGCCTTGATGCCGGGGCCGTAGTCCTCCCGGAGATAGTCCAGATAGGCCCGCTGCTCCACCGACGCCTCGGGGCAGGATTCGCCCGCCAGGCAGTGGCCCTCGGTGCAGTAGGATACCATCTTGTGGACGGTGCACGCCTCCGCCGGCCCGGTGCCCGCCGCCGCCTCAAAGGAGGCCGTCCGGTTCCCTCTCGGGTCGGCGCGGCAGGCGTCGGTGGGCTTCATGCCGCTGTCCAGGCAGACGCTGATCGTGGTCAGCCCGGTGGAGGGCTTGTTGTCAAAGTCCTTGTTTGGCAGCTCCGCATGGAGGGGCTCCATAACCTTCTTCCACATGGTGATGGCGGGGTTGCCGTTGTAGCTGATCTTTTCCGGCTCCTCATAGCCCGTCCACACCGCGGCCACATAATAGGGGGTGTAGCCCACAAAATAGCGGTCCCGGTTGTCGTTGGTGGTGCCGGTTTTTCCGGCGATGGTCATGCCGCTGAACCGGGCCTGTCCGCCGGTGCCGGCGGACACGGCGTTTTTCAGCATGCTCGTCATAAGGTAGGCCGTAGTCTCCTTCATGGCCACATGGGTCTCGCCCTCGTTTTCCAGCACCGTCACCTCGTTCCCCGCGCTGTCCAGGCGGGTGACCCGGAGGTAGGTCCGGGGCTCGTTATAAATGCCGTTGTTGGCAAAGCAGGCATAGGCCGCCGCCATTTCCACGGTGTTCAGTCCATAGGTAAGTCCGCCCATGCCGATGGCGCCGACGGCCATGTCCTCCGGAACCAGGTTCAGCTTCAGGTTTTCCACGGCAAAGCGGTACGCCTCCTCCACGCCCACGGATTGGAGGGCCTGGACGGCGATGGTGTTGATGGATTTCTGAACGCCGGTGCGGACGGTGGTAAAGCCGGTGTAGGTGTTGGGGGAGTTTTTGGGCCAGGGGCTGCCGTTCAGCTCCTGAACGGGGTAGTTGTCAAAGACGCTGCCCTGGGTGATGACCCCCGCGTCCAGAGCCGGAGCGTAGGCCGTCAGAGGCTTCATGGAGGAGCCCACCTGCCGCCGGGCCGTGGCGCAGCTCCAGCCCAGGTTCCGGTCCTTTTCCCCCACCTTGCCCACCATGGCCACGATGTTGCCGGTGTAGGGGTCCAGGATCGTGATGCCGGACTGGAGGGGCTGGCCGTTCCGGGAGGTGACGTCCAGGTTGCTGCGGTCCTCGTAGACGGACTCGGCGATGGCCTGAATGTCCGGGTCCAGGGTGGTGTAAATGCGGTAGCCGCTGTTGTACAGCCGCTCCATGGCCTCCTCGAGACTGATGTGGAGGGAGTCCGCCAGGTCCGCCGACACGTCCCGGATCACCTGGTCCACAAACCAGGAGTTGATCTCGATTTTTCCGGCGGCCTTTTCCACGATCTCCTCGGCGGAGGTGTCCCCGTCGGAGAACTGGAGGACCTCCGCCTTGGCGGCGTCCCGCTGGGCCTCGGTAATATAGGGCAGGCCGGTATCCGGGTTGATGACCTCGGCCATTTTGTCCAGCACCCAGCCCTGGCGCTTCTTGTTGGCCTCCCGGGGGGTGGTGGTGGTGCCGTCCTCCCGGGTGATGGTGATGTCATACATGGGCCCGTACATGGAGGGGTTGTTCGTGATGGCAATCAGGCTGGCGCACTCCGCCAGGTCCAGCTGGCTGACGTCCTTATCGAAGTAGAACTGGGCCGCCGTCTGCACGCCGTAACAGCCCTGCCCCAGGTAAATGGTGTTGAGATAGAGCTCCAGAATGTCCTCTTTCCGGTAGTTCTTCTCAAACTCCAGGGCCCGGAAAATTTCCCGGACCTTCCGGTTGATATAGGGCTTGTTGTCCTTGGTCATGTTTTTCAGCACCTGCTGGGTGAGGGTGGAGCCGCCCATGCTGGCGTCGCCCTGAAAGATGTTCATGACGGCCCTGCCGGTGCGGAGCCAGTCCACGCCCTGGTGGCTGAAAAAGCGCTCGTCCTCGATGGCCACGGTGGCCTGCCACAGGTAATCGGGCATCTGGTCAAAGTCCACCAGCACCCGGTTTTCCGTGCCGTGGACGCTCTGCCACTCCTTCCAGGCTCCGGATTCCTTGTCCTGGTAGTAGACGAAGGAGCTGAGCTTCATGGTGTAGTCCTCGGCCCGGACCTCCACCGCAGGGGTGACAATCGTCTCAATATACTCCTTAAAGAAATGCAGGCCGATCAGCGCCGAGCATGCGCCGACGAGCAGGACCGTCCACAGCGTGAGGAAAATGCCCTTCAACACGCCCAGGACGTAGCTGACCGGGGTCCGTTTCGGTTTCCGCCGCCGGGGCGGGCGGGAAGACGCCGGTTCTCTTCTTCCGTGCTGTTCCAAAGTAACGAATACCTCCTTTTCCGGGGATAGGACCCGCCGCCCCGCCTATTTTCCGGAGGGCGCGGACCGTTGATGCAAATTTGCGCAGGGCTTCCAACATTTTCAGGAATCCCCCGTTTTCTATTGTACCATCCCCTGTCAATATTGAAAATGTCGCATTTGCCCGAAAAAAAGTTCCCAGTTCACATGGATTTATGGATTTTGGGCAGACTAGCTCAGACCAACCCTGCCAACTTTTCGGCTTTTTCACTATTTATGCTCTTGCATTTATGAAAGATTCCGTGTAAAATACAGTTGAGCCCAAAAAAGGAGGCCCCATATGAGTGAAGATTTTGGCCCCACCTTCCTGACCGTCACGGATGAGGAGGGCCGGGAGCTGGTCCTGGAATTCATGGACGCCCTGGAGTACAACGGCCAGCTGTACCAGGCGTTTTTCCCCGCCGAGACTGAGGGAGAGGAGGAGGACCCGGACGCCGGACTGGTGATTTTAAAGGTCCTCCGCGAGAACGGCGAGGACATCCTCTCAACCCTGGACTCCGACGAGGAGCTGGAAGCGGTGTACGACCTCTTTATGGAGTCGCTGTTCGACGGCGAGGAGTGAGGGGCGCGGTTTCTCAAATAAAATAAGCAAAGTACCCTGCGGGGTGCGTGATAGATCTTTTTTTAACCCACATTTCGTTATACGGGACGCTGGATCAGCCCGTGGTTCGCAGGCCTCCCGGCTGCCGTTCGCGGCTGG